>CANQPI010000015.1 GCA_947625725.1 uncultured Clostridia bacterium
CCCATAAATCCCGAAACGCTCATTTTGGGTGGTATCTTTACACACATGTGTACATGATCGGAGCGCACTTCCGCTGGAATTATTTCTTCTTCTCTCTTATTCGCACAACTGACGTAGAATTGTTCCAATTTTTCTCCGTTTTTCCCCATAAAATACTTTTCCCCTGTACTTGGGCATAAAAACTATTTGTGTTATTTTACAATTGGTTTGTAGGTATGCAAATCGTGATAATTTATCGTTATACACTTTTTTGCACAAGTTTTCATCAATCACAAAAAAATTTACTGCAAAAAGGATTGACAAATCGCCAACGCAAAAACTATATGGTACTTGCAATTCCGCGTCGTATATGTTAAAATTTATATGTCATTCAATTAACGAAATCTCCTGTGGTATTTTAGTAAGTTGCCAGGTTCTTTCTAATTTAACCGCAGGAGGTTTCTTTGTTCAACGCAAACTTCTCACAGAACCCCAAGATAGTCGCGGGGTTTTCGGTAAACAAAAATCCGACGTCGATCGACGCCGGACCAAAGAAAGTATTAAACTACCAAAAATCGATAGATTTATTTAACGAATTTCCTCAAAATGTTGTACTTATTTTAACAGTTCGCCCTGTTATCGTACAAATTTTCCAATTTTATTACTAAAAATCAAAATAATATGCAGTAAATTTCAAATAACCAACAAACGCCATTCACGTTTTTCAATTTATCACGCAAACACGCGCCAAGGTTCAATCTTCTTTGCGGAATTTGTCGCTCATCCAATCTTCCACCAAATTGCAAATGCGATCCAAGTCGTCGGAAGTAAAGTAATCTATATATATTCTCCCCTTACGCCCGTTTCCGATCGCGGATACCTTGGTTGCAAAGGCGCGCTGCATATTGGCTATCAAACTGACAAGTTCCTTGCTGTCCTGAACGCTCGATTTCGGCTTTTCGGGCTTGGGATTGAGAAATTCCCTTACCATTTTTTCCATTTCGCGCACGGTCAGTTGGTTGTCACAACCTTTCAACGCAAGTTTGTACTGCTGATCGGACGGAACGACGACCAAAGTACGCGCATGTCCTGCCGACAGACGTCCTTGTTCTATCAACTCAATCACGTCGTCATTTAGCGTCAACAAGCGCAGAGTATTTGCAATTGCCGAGCGGCTTTTTCCTATGCGGTCGGCGGCGACCTCCTGCGTCATATTGAACTCGGTCATCAACGTTTTGATCGCACGAGCCGCCTCTATCGGGGACAAATCTTCGCGCTGCAAATTTTCGATAAGGCTGATTTCCTTTATCTGCTGTTGCGTGTACCGACGTATTATCGCGGGAATCTCCGTTTTGCCCGCAATTCTGCTGGCGCGAAAACGACGTTCACCTGCGATGATCATAAAGCGTTTTCCGATAGGAGTCACCACAATAGGTTGAATAACGCCGTGTACGCGAATACTGTCGGCAAGTTCGTTCAAAGCCGCTTCGTCAAATTTTTTGCGCGGTTGTTCATAGTTGGGGTCAATATCCGCAAGGGAAATTTGCACAACGTTATCCGTCGGCGTTACTGCGGAAACGTCCGCCGAAACATTTTGTTCCGCTATGGGTTGCGGTTGAGTAAACTCGTCAATGTTGTTTAGTCCCATCAAAGAGGCAAAGCCTCTGCCTAATCCTTTGTTTGCCATAACCTAACCTTCCTCTCTTTCCAAAAACTGTTTTGCCAGCGCTTGATATGCCAACGCGCCGTTTGACTTGGGCGCATGCAACGCCACAGGTACTCCAAAACTGGGCGATTCCACCAACTTGATGTTGCGCGGAACGGGAACCGTGTAAATTTTGTTGCTGAAATATTTGTAAATTTCCGCCGTAACTTGCTTAGACAAAGTGGTACGAGTATCGTACATCGTCAACACAACTCCGTTTATCGTAATTTGCGGATTTAGCCGCTGTTTGACGATTTTGAAAGTATTCAGCAACTGCGTTACGCCTTCCAACGCAAAAAACTCGCTTTGAATGGGAATTATCACGCTGTCGCTTGCCACCATGGCGTTTAGCGTTAGCAACCCAAGGCTGGGCGGACAGTCGATAAAAATGTAATCGAACTCGTTTTTTATGGGAAATAGCGCGCGCCTCAATGCGCTTTCGCGCGCAGGCAACGCAACGAGATCCACTTCGGCTCCCGCCAAGTCGCTATTGCTGGGCAATATCCAAAGGTTTTGGATCATTGTCGGTCTGATTACTTCGCGCGCCACATTGTCGCCCAACAAAACGTCGTAGCAGGTGGTTTTGAGCAAATTTTTTTCAATGCCGAAGCCGCTCGTGGCATTTCCTTGCGGGTCAAAATCGACAAGCAGAACCTTTCTGCCCGAAATCGCAACATACGCGGCGAGGTTGATGGCGGTAGTGGTCTTGCCGACGCCGCCCTTTTGATTAGAAAACGCAATAATTTTACCCATATCCAACTCCCCCGAGCGACACGGAAATTTTGTTTGACCGTTGCGGCAATTCCCGACGCGCCCGTTACTTACATTATAACATACAACATTTGCTTTTTCAACAAAATATGTCGTTTTGTGAAACAAATTTTTTGCGCCGTGAAACACACCCGCCCTCACGGGCGCTAAAAGGTTGTACTTTTGACCGTAACGTGGTACAATTGTGTCGGAGGAAAAATGAATAATACCATTGTAGCGTTGTCAACGGCGCGCGGACGTGCGGCGATCGCCGTTGTACGTATGAGCGGCGACTCCGCGATCGACATTGCAAAAAAGTTTTTCGAGCCGTTTCCCACACAGCCCAACATGCTCAAAGTAGGCACTTTGCACACTCAGTATTTCGACGAACACGCTATGTGCGTGTACTTTGTCGCACCCCACTCCTATACGGGGGAAAACACCGTGGAGTTTCACTGCCACGGGGGAACGGCGGTGGCGCAAGCGGTAATAGAACAATGCTTGAAATGCGGCGCGGTCATGGCGCAAAACGGCGAATTTTCCAAACGTGCGTTCATTAACGGCAAACAAAACCTAACAAACGCAGAGGGTATCATAGAAATGATAGACGCCGAAACCGCCTCCGCAGCCAAAGCGGGCGCAAACTTGTTGGAAAACAAACTCGGCAAAATGATAGTGTCGCTGCAAAACAATTTGTTGGATATTGTATCGGCATGCGAGGTGGCGCTGGATTATCCCGAGGAAGATTTGGAACTGCCCACCGTGAAATCGGCGCAAAACGACCTGAATAACATCTCTCAAAAGTTGTCGGAACTTATTTCCACCGCAACGCTGGGCAAAATAGCCAAGTACGGCATTGACGTCGCTATCGTCGGCAAACCGAATGTGGGCAAATCCAGCCTACTCAACGCATTGCTGGGTTGCGACAGGGCGATCGTTTCGGACATACAGGGCACAACGCGCGACACTTTGTGTGAAAGCGTAAACTATCGCGACATACGTTTCAACTTTATCGATACCGCCGGTTTGCGAAACGCCGCCGACGCAATTGAAGCGGAAGGCGTTGCCCGAGCGCGCCGAGCCGCCGACAACGCAGACGTGGTTTTGCACGTGACGGACGACCCGACGGACAGGTCCGTATATCCAACTATTCGACCCCAGGTGCGCATTTACAACAAAAGCGACCTATTTGACAGCGAGCCTTGTTGCGTAGACAGTCTGGTCGTTTCCGCCAAATACGGAGATGTGGAAGTGATAAAACAAACGCTTTACGAGATGTTCAGCGCAAACGAAATCGAAACAAGCGATTTGCTAATCACAAACGAACGTCACCTCGACTGTCTTAAACGCGCAAAAGCCCAACTGCAACAAGCGATCGCCGACTGTCAAAACACAACGTTGGATATTGTCACAAACAGTATCAAAAAAGCGTGGGCGATCTTGGGCGAAATCACGGGAACTTGCGCGCAGGAAGACATCATAGACAGAATTTACAGCAAATTTTGCTTGGGCAAATAGACGCTTTAACAGCCCTAGTTGTACAGTTTAACACTCTTTATTTACTATGAACGAACTTTCGAAAACCTTTGACGTAATAGTTGTCGGCGCGGGTCACGCGGGTTGCGAGGCGGCTCTTGCCGCGGCTCGGCTCGGTTGCAAAACGCTTGTTTTGGCTACAAATCTGGATACGGTGGCTTTTTTGGCGTGCAACCCAAGTATCGGCGGCACGGCGAAAGGACAAATTGTCAAAGAGATAGACGCGCTTGGCGGGGAAATGGCGATCAACGCCGACAAAAGCCTTTTGCAAATGCGCATGCTCAATCGCGGCAAAGGTCCGGCAGTGTTTTCACCGCGCGCGCAAGTGGACAAAAACGCCTACCACGTCAACATGAAACGAACGTTGGAGAACACTCCCGATTTGTATCTCAGGCAGGGAGAAGCAACCGCCGTCAACGTCCTGGCCGACGGCACGTTTGCCGTCGCCACCGCGGTAGACTTGACATATTTTTCCAAAGCGGTAGTGTTGTGTTGCGGCGTTTACCTCAATTCCAAAACATTGATCGGACAATGCGTGAGAGAAAGCGGTCCAAACGGCTTTGCCAACGCGCGCTTTTTAACGGAGAGTTTGCGCAAGTTGGGATTTGCCGTGCAACGTTTCAAGACGGGCACGCCCGCGCGCGTGCGCTTGAACAGTTTGGATCTTGCCAAAACCGTAGAACAACTCGGCGAAAGCGACGTCGCGCCGTTCTCATACAAAACGGAGTCCATTCCCGCCACCAAACGTAGTTGCTATTTGACCTATTCCACAGAGGAAACCAAGCGAATTATCACGGAAAACAAGCAACTTGCCCCCATCTATAACGGGAGTATTCAAGGCGTCGGACCACGTTACTGTCCAAGTATCGAAGACAAGATAATACGTTTTGCCGACAAGGAGCGTCACCAAATCTTTTTGGAGCCCGAGTCGGAAGATACGTGCGAATTTTACGTACAGGGCGCGTCCTCCTCAATGCCTGCAAATATTCAGGAACAAATTTACCGCAGTATCGAGGGTTTGGAAAACGTCGAAATCATGCGCGACGCCTATGCGATCGAGTACGATTGTATCGACGCGACAATGTTGGACGCGACTCTGATGGCAAAACACATCCCGGGTCTGTTTTGCGCGGGACAAATTTGCGGCACAAGCGGTTACGAGGAAGCCGCCGGTCAAGGAATCGTCGCAGGCATAAATGCCGAGCGTTTTGTCCACGGCAAAAGTCCCTTTACGTTGCGCCGCGACAACAGTTATATCGGCGTATTGATAGACGACATCACCACCAAGGAAAACACCGAACCCTACCGAATGATGACCAGCCGCGCCGAACACCGCCTTGTCCTCAGGCAGGACAACGCCGACTTGCGCCTGACGGAACTCGGACGACAAATCGGTTTGGTTGACGATGTGCGCTACGCAAAATTTTTACGCAAAAAACAACAAATCGCGCTTGCGGAAAAGGATTTCAAAACCGTTGTTTCGCCCAAAACATACGGACCGCTTTTCGAAAAGAAAAACGAAGCCGTGAGCGGCGCGGGATTGACGGTGGACGAAATGTTGCGCCGAACAAACATCAACTGCAAAGATCTGCAACAGTTGGGATTTTTTGCGGAAATTGACGACGACGCGCTGTACGAAGTGGAAATAAACTGCAAATACCGCGGCTATATCGAAAAAGAACAAGAGGCGATAGAACAAGCCAACAAATTGGAAAACAAATATCTGCCCGACGACCTCGATTACCTCTCTATCGACGGGTTGCGCATAGAGGCAAGACAAAAACTCAACAAAATCCGTCCGCAAAACCTCGGACAGGCGAGCAGGATACTCGGAGTATCTCCCGCCGACATACAAATATTGATTGTGTACCTATCCCAACGCAAAAAGAATTGACAAGTTTAGACCTTTAAGCGTACAACCTGGACGATTAAAAGATACAAGAATGATAATAGAGTACTTGAAAAGCCAAGATATCCACATTGACGGGCAAACCTGTGCAAAACTAAATTACTACTGCGATTACTTGCTGAGCGAAAACGCCAAATACAATCTCACCGCCATTACCGATCGCAACGACGTGTGGATCAAACACTTTGCCGACAGCATGTTGGGTAGCAAAGCAATGCCCGTCGGAGCAAGTGTATGCGATATAGGTTGCGGCGCGGGCTTCCCGTCCATACCGCTGAAACTCGCGCGAAACGACCTGGACATTACGTTGGTGGACAGTATCGGCAAGCGCATAGATTTCTGCAAAACGCTGTGCGCCGAATTGCAAATAGACGCGCATTTCTTCCACGACCGTGCAGAGGACTTTGCCCAAACTCACTTTGAGAAATTTGACGTGGCGACGGCGCGCGCTGTCGCTCCGTTGAATATCCTGTTGGAGTACACCGCGCAAACGGTCAAAATCGGCGGCGCAGTGGTGGCGTACAAGACGGATTTGAGCGAGGTGGACGGAGCGCAAAACGCATGCAAACTGTTGGGGCTGAATTTCGAAACTCACTTCGACTTTGTTTTGCCGAACGGCAACAACCGCTCTATACTTGTGTTCCGCAAAGAGGCTCGCACGCCAAGGCAATATCCGCGAGGACAAAACAAATCGCGCAAAACGCCTCTGGCATAGTTGCAATCGCGATCCGCCCGCTTTCCGCGCAACAAAGACGTTATGCGGCGTTTTTATAAAAAGTCGGGCGGCTGTCTTTCTTTTTTTTCGACCCATATCGAGATTTTGGTGTAGAACGCGAAATAATACGGAAAGACTTTCGTAAGCGCGTCTTTTAGATTATATTGATTTTTCGAAAAATTACGTACTCGACTCTATCGAATGATTCCAAATCGCGCTGTTATGCAAACAACAAACTGGCAGGTTTGACGACACGTCAAACCCGCCCTCTCTTTTTTTCAGCAAAAACACAAACCGTTCGTTACCAAACTCGCGTTTTTTCGCTTATTTGGTTTTACTGCTTGTTTATTTCGTAGGTGGCAACAAGCACGCGTTTGCCCTCGTCGCTCTCTGTACCCAACACGCGAGTAAAGGCGTAGCCCTCGTTTTCCAACGCAATGTCCAGATAGCACAGGAATATTCCCATGTCTATTTTGTTGAAATGCTTGTACAAATTTGCGGACAAAATAGGTATTTTGCCCTTTTGACGGTAGACGGCAAGTTTGTTGTCGATTTGTTCCACGCGCCAAGGTTGACTGTTTACCGCGCTGGGCGCAAGCCGAACTATTTCGCCGAGTTTGGCGTCGCTCATCCCTGACCAAAAGTCGTCGGCGTCGTCGCGAGAAAAGTCGTCCGCGCTCTTGCGAGTTTCGCCGTCGTATTTGCCGAAACTCATCATAATGGCAAATTCCAAGCCGTCTTTTACTCTTTCTTCCACCTTGCCCATGCCGAACCAACATGCGCCTATGCCGAGCGAAACAAGGTACAGATCCAATTGTTCCAACATATAGCCTATGTTGGTAAGCCACAAATTGGACGGCTCGCCGTAGGCAAGCAGGCAGTACTCCGCGTTAAAGCCGCAGTTGGTGTCCTTGCAAGGCACGATCTCGAAGGAAGTTTTTATTTCGGGAATAAGCGGTTTGAGTTGCGAAATGTAACCTTTTACCTTTTCAAGTTCCTCCTCGGTCAATTTCGTTTCGCTGTAACGGCGCACCGATTTGCGTTGATAAACATATTCCGATAATTCTTTCATAGTATCTCCTTTCGCCTTTCGGCATCAATGATATTGTATCAAAATTATTTTCTTTGTCAACACCCGTTTCAAAAAAGAGATTTGCCCGACGGGGCAAATCTCCGTTACGCCGCAACCCGTTGAGCGGTCGTTTTGTCGTTTTTGTGTTGACGAATGTACTGCGTCCACTTGATGTACCCGTAGGTGGTGTTGGTGAGGTAGCCTACTTTCAGTACCAGCAGTATCCACTGTCCCGCCATGATGTCTATTACCGTTTCCAAAATTGCCACTATGTACCAGGCGATCCACTGCTCGCGATAGCGGAACAGTATCAGCAACCCGTTTGCTATACCCACCGCGCTCGCCGCGGCGTCCAAGTAACACACAATGCGTTCAAACGTAAGGTTTGTGGCAAATATTCCGCCCTCCACCTCGATCAACGTCAGCAGGTAGCCCACGCCAACCGTCCATACCGCAATTGCCGCTATCAATATCAAGTCCTGCCACCAGGTGAGTTTTTTTACTACGGTCAATTCTTCTTTCTGCTTGTCGGGGTGACGGTGCCACATAACAAAACTGATAATATCGCACGGTATCCAGAACAGCAACGTAACCGCCATTGTCGCAAAGCGGTAAATGCACACGATACAGGTTACTATTTCCACAATTTCCACGCCGAGCGACACAATGAAGTTCCATTTGCTTTGCTTGGAGATGAGCAACTCGCAAGCGATATTCAGCACGACGTCCAACACATACAAAAATGTTATCCAACCCGCCGATACCAAAAAACTGTTTACCTTGACCAAATCGCTTTCTTCCAACGTCAACTCCGCGCCGTCCAACAGTTTGTCGCCCGCCGAGTTTACCAAGGACACCACAAGCGGTTGAGGGTCGTCCTCTTCGCCGTTGTAGTAACATTCCAGCGAAATGGTAACGTCTTTGTTTATTTCAAAATCGAATGGGTCAACATTCCCCGTCGCTTTGTTGTACAAACCGAGTTTAAGAGTCATGCTGTTGACGTCGTCCTCGCTATCGCCCGGCTCGACCATCCATTCTCCGTACCTCGATATTTCCGCCATGCTGTAACTATGCTCTGTGCCGTCGCCCTCGGTAATGTTGATGTGGCAAATAACGTAACTGTCCGTCGTTCCCTCAAAACTCAACGTATCGAAGTTGCCCGTTGCGTCGGCAATGTACTGAGATTTGTCCAGCGTGACCGTGTACGTAGGCTCGTCCGTTTCGGGAAAAACAAACGCAAATACAATTGCAACCACCAAAATACTGAAAAACCAAATTTTTTCGTACAAAGTAAAGTAGTTCCACAAGTCTTTGCAACGCTGTTTGAATGACGGTTTGCCCGTATTGCGCTGTTTGCGACGTCTTTTTTTTGTCGCGAGATACACCACAAACATAAATTCCGCAAGTATGATAACGCCCAAAATTACGTACAGAGCAATTTTTGCGCCCGTACCAAGCGACAACAAACTAAACATTTTTCCGTCCCCTTGCCCAAAGGCTTTGAACGATCTTCTTTCGTTCCATCGGTATATCCTCAAATTTGTTTTTTTGTAGGTTTTCATTATATAACTTTACCGCCAAGATGTCAAACGGTCGGGAGAGTGCGACCGAGCGAGGTCGATCTCGCCGAAATCCCTCAAAAAAAAATCGCACCCATATCGACAAAACGGCGCAAAGTCGTGTATATCGAGGCGCATTTTGGGCAAAAATTACACAAAAAACAAGGAGAACAATATGAAACTGCAAGACAGCAAAACCTATCTTAACCTTGCCAACGCCTTTGCCGCCGAAACGCAAGCGCGCACGCGCTATGAATTTATGGAATACGGCATGCGCTACAACGGATACAAAACCATGGCGGAAATAGTGGATTCTATCGCCTATCAAGAGTTCAATCATGCGCGTATGTTCTACACGTATTTGCAAAAAGCGTCCTCAAAACCGATCAAAAACATCGATATCAAAGGCGGATTTCCTTTCAAGGAAAAGTGGGACATATTGGAAAACCTCAAATTTGCCGCCGACGACGAACACACCGAGGCTTACGAAATCTATTTGCCCGCCTCCAAAGTGGCAATGGACGAGGGGTTCGAGGACATTGCCGATCTGTTCGAACTCACCGCCAAGGTGGAGATGCAACACGAGGCGATTTTCCGCGAACTGTACTCTCAAATGAAAAACGGCACTCTTTACAAAAAGGACCACGAAGTAATGTGGATGTGTTCCGGTTGCGGACACATGGCAATGGGCAAGGAGGCTTGGGATACCTGTCCGCTGTGCGGCGCAAAACAAGGTACGGTCTGCCTCAAACTCGACAGCCTCAATCAGTAATAAGGGCATTTCACTGCAAAAATCAGCCCGCAGTGCGTTTTTCTACAAAAAAACAGCCATCGCTCGGATGGCTGTTTTGTCGCTTTGTTGCAATTATTTTTTTGTCATGGGGTCGTCGAAAGGATTTTCGCCAACCGTCAGATAAAAACTTCCGTCTTGGAAAGTGATGGTAAATTCCATACTGTTTGCAGAGAAAGAAACAGAGTCTTTTTCCGCGTCGTAAGTCCAAGTTATACTTTCATCAAAGTCGTCATAGAAGTCAAAATCTGCTTCATAAGACGCATTACCCGTGCCGCCCTTGTTGATTACGATAGTGTAATCGCCGTCGCCGTCGTTGTAACTAAATGTGCCGTAGAATTTGCTTTCGGGCGAGTCGTCGTCGGGATTCGGATCGGGATCAGGCGTGGGAGTAGGCGTAGGCGTGGAAGTCTTGGTAAAGTCCACTCCCATGTAAGTTATTGTTCCGTTTTGCAACGAAATATTATCGGGATTGCTACCTGCGATACTTATCGAACCGTCTGCGACATTGTAACTCCAAGTGAAGTCGAATGAGTAATCGTCACCGAAATAGGTATCCTCATAGTAATACGAGCCTGTATGCGCCGCGTTCAACGTCAAGGTGTAATCGCCCTCGTCGTCAGAGCCTTCCCAAATGCCAACGTAGTCGCTTTCGGGAGTGACCTGTTTTTGTTCCTCCGCCGTTTTTGTCATAGCGCCTATTTTGGAACTTCCGCGCGTCAAATAACATTTGTCGCCCTCAAACTGCATGTAGAACGTGGAGCCGTCAGCCGAAAACGTAATTTTATGTTCCGTTTCATCGTATGTCCAACTTATTGCTTGATCAAAATCGTCGTAGTCCCATATCTCTCCAACGTAGGAAGCGTTTCCCGAACCGTCGGCATGAATAATTATTTCGTAGTCGCCGTCGCCGTCATTTACCGTCCAAGTGCCGTAGTACATATCTTCGGTGATTTGCGGTGTGGGAGCGGAGTTGTCCACGATCTCTACCTCAAAGCCGTCCTCGCCAAAGCTGAACGTGTAGTCGATCTCGCCGACGCTTGCCGTCCAAGCGGCGTATTCCTCGTTCAATTTGGGGCAATGGAAGGCGTATTCGACGGTATCGTCGCCTATCATCACTTGTCCGTCGGCAAATGTGTAGGTAACTTCTTGGTAGGTGTGACTACCCAAAATCGCGTCTTGCGTAACCAATACGTAGATTTTCTTCGTGGCGCGGTCGGTCAACTTCATCACTTTGCCGTCGTTGCTCAACTCTCCGATAAAGTTTACGGAAAACGCATTGAAACTCAAATCGACTCCGTCGATAACGTAAGCGTAGGTTTGAGGTTTAGTGGGGTTATCGGGCGAAATATCCCAATAACACACAGCCACGCTGCCCAAACCGTCAAAGTCAAATCTGAAACACCAATCTTCGTCAAAGTAACCGTAAAATTGTCCCTTGGCGGCGTCGTACTGAATTTGCGGTCTGGTGTAGGGGTTTTCGCCCGGCATATACGCACCCGTGCAAACGCTTGCCACGTTGTCGGAGGCGATAGTCATTTCGCCGTATTCGCTCACCGTTATCGTCAACGTTTCCGTACCTACCGTTGCCGAGTATGTGCCGTTTTCGCCTGTGTAAGTGCCGTTTTCGCCGCCGATAGAGATATTGCCGTCGGCGTCAAACGTCGCGGTGGTGTTCAGCGCGGACCAAGTGCCCACAACCGTACCCACTTTGACAAGCAGTGCGTTTTGCACGTCGCTCCTGCTGATTTGAATTTCCAAAGCCAACGTGCCGTTGTCGTTGAGCGTGCCGTAAACTTGGTGGTTTTCCACAACCAAATTGATTTGACTTTCGATATTAACAGTGTACTTTTTGCTTTCGCCCTTTACCGCTTTTCTACCGGGAAGCCAAGTAGTAACTGTGTAGTTGCCCTCGGCGTCAATATCGAATCTGTAATAACTTCCGTCAAAGAACAAACCGTACCAATTTCCCGCAAACGCGCTGCCGTCAACGGGTTCGGGAGTTATGTCCTCGAAAGTGAAGTTTTCGGTATCGACTTTGTACACGTTAGTCAGTTTGCCGTTGTAGTCGTAAACATAGACGGTTTTCTCCGCACTGCTGTATTCGGCAATACCGACTTGCACGCCGTTAAACATCATGTAATTTCCGTCGGAGTCCGTTTCGAGGTAGAAGTAATCGCCTGTTTCGGGGTTGGTAAACTTGGCGTTGTACACGTACAAAGCCGAAAAGTACATGTTTTGATAGTACTTTGCCGCGGGATCGTACTCCTTGCCGGGCAACCACTGAACGCTCATACCGGCGTCGCTGTACCAACCGAGGAAAGCGTCCGAACTTACCTCGGGAGCAGGTCCCGGCTCATAACCGTTTTCCGCACCGGGATACAAAAATACGGGATCGCTGTTGGCGTTTGCAGAGAACTGCAACGTAAAATTTTCTACCTTTGTCAAAATGTCCGGTTCGTCGGAATAGTCCGGTTCGTCCTCAGGTTGATGTGCGTAGACGACCAACTGTCCCTCGTCGTTAAAGAACATCTCCGCAACAAAGGACAATCTCCACACTTCGTATTGGAAACCGTCGTCGCCCGTAACAAGTTCATCCGGCTTGGTTTCGGCGTCAGCCTTGCCGAAAACCTCGTACGCATGCGCAACAAAACGCAAACCGCCCTCCGCTCTCCTTTGCAAATCGGTAACTTCCAAACCTTGGTAGTAAATGGTGTTGGCTTCTATGTGGTAGCACTCCTCGATACCCAAAATTCCGCTGGACCATTCGTCGCCCGTGACCCAATCGCCGCGATACTCTTGGGGGATCAAGTCGGTGGGAGTGGTATCGCGCCATTGCGCGACAAACGTCACCTCCTCGGTAACGGGGTATTGAGCGTTAGCGTCGTACAGTTGCGTATCGCCATCGATCTGCCAACCCGTAAACTCCCAATTGCCGTCGCGTTCGGGTGCGTCGGGCAGTGTGATCGTTTGGTTCTCGTCCGCAAATATCGATTGGATACTTTCCGCTCCCTCGTAACCCGCGCTGAATTTTACTTCGATCTTCGGTGCGGGAGTGGTGTCGCGCCACTTTGCTACCAAAGTAACGTTCTTGCTCACCGTGTATTCCGTTCCTTGCTCGTACTTGACGTCGCCGTCGTACCAGCCCAAAAACTCCCAATTGCCGTCGCGTTCGGGCGCATTGGGCAGTGTGACGGTTTCGCCCTGCGTCTTAGTGACGGATTGCGGCGCGACCCCTCCGTCAAAGCCCGCGTCGAAATTTACCGTGTACTTCGTTGTCGGTTCGTTCGGTTGGCATGCGACAAACACACAAGCGGTCGCAACCAAAACAAACACGGCGACAAGAGCAACTAATGCTTTTTTCTTCATACTGTAACCCTCTCTCCTATTAAGATTTTTGTTGCCTCGCCAAGTTACAAGTGCGGCGAGGGTATATATTATGACACCTTTATAAACAGTATCATTATTATATGATACCCCCCCCCCTATCGGTTTGTCAAATGTTTTGAACACCTAAACTTGTACGCGACAGCAAAAAAAAATGAACAGCGAGCGTTTATATTTTGCGGTAAACGCCAGCCGATTTTACCAAAATCGGAGCGAAAAAACCGAGCGAATATTGCAATTTTTGGTAAAAAGTAAAAATCTGATTATAAAAATTACCAAACACAAAACAAAAATTATAAATATTACAAAATTCCATAATCGCACGCTTGCCGCCGTGCGACAGCCGTTTCGCACGTTTTACCGACGTCGCAGTGGCAGCGACGCATGCAAAAATCCCCGTCAATTGCGAGTTTGACGGGAACGGTTTTGCGCCGACCGCGCGAGCCGTTTTTCGCTTTCAACGGGGATCGGATAACGATTTATTTGCTCTGCCGTCGGCAAATATACGAAACTACAACTGTTTGATAGCGTCGATCGGATTTAATTTGGCGATTTTCCTCAGAGGCAACCACGCCGCCAACAAAATGAACCCAAATGATATTACGAACGCAACCGCTATCGTTATATACTCTACGCAGAAAAACGGTACGACTCGTATAAAAATCTTGCTGAACGCCACGTTGAGTACTGCCGCGAGGGCATATATCACGCATAGAACGATTACAAAATTAAATGCGGATACCGTCAACGCCTCCAAGATAAAGATGTTGTAAATATCCCGTTTAGAAGCGCCCAACCCCATCAACATTCCTATTTCTCTGATTCTGTCCGTTACGCTGAACGTTATGAGGTTGACGACCATCAGCAGCATGAAAAACAACAAAACGCCGCCCAAAACTCCAACGATTATCAAGATAGATTTTATTTCTTTGGCAAATAAAAATGTTACTACCGTAACGTCCTCGTAGCCGTATTCCTCGCCTCGATCGTTTCCCGCAGAATTTATCACCGCGTTGTAGCGCTTTTCCAATTTGTGCGCAAAAGTTTGCAAATTGCGTATCGAGTCGGCGCGTATGCACACTGTTTGAAAGTGTATATCCTTCCACAGATTTCTCATTGTTTTTTCGTTGAATATGGCGTAAAAATGAGAAATATTTCCGGTCATAGAAGTATTAGTGGGGTAGTTTTGAAAGTAAACTCCTGCCAATCTGTATTCGCCAAGATTGGCTATCGTTTTACCCGTTTTGTCGTCAAATAATTTCAATTCGAAACTTTGCCCCAACTGTTGGGGAATATCGCGTACATTTTGATACTTTTCGTCTATGTAGCCGTATTTTGTTTTTCTGTTTGTAAACAGTTGCGCATACAGTTCGTAACTCAACACTATTTCATCGTCGTCGAGCAAAATTTCACCATTTGTTTTTGCCGCCTTTCCTACCGTGCAATCTGCGGTAATTATTTTTCCGTTTTCGTAACTTTGTGAAGAAACAAGTCCTATATCCGTATAGATATAGGTGTTGCCTTTGCCGTAGATAAATCTTGTGTAACTGTCGTATTTGTTTACCACGTAAGATTTCCACTCGTCTTTATGCCTGCTTTCAAAGTCCTCCCGAGCAAAAACCTGCGGCAGAATATATGCGTCCGTTCCGTATTGTTCCGTTCGGATCACGCCGGCGAGAGTGGGGTAATTGTCGTTTTGAGGCGTAAAAAGGTCGGAACAATCTATCCTTTTGCCTACCAATTGCTCGACGGAAAATTCTTCCTCGTCGTAGGAAACCATTTCTCCGTTTACTTCCACAAACAAGCATTTCTTGTTGAGATTCAATTGATACTCCGTTATGTAACAAGAATTACTGTCCAACTCCGATGCGTCGCCCGCAAAGTTCAGACCGAAATCCAACACGTCTTGTTTGTTTTCAACTATACCGTCTACCAGACTGTTGCAATTTTGGCCGATGTAATCCAACGCCTCCGACTTCATCAAATCCGGATTCACGTAACCGCTTTCACTCCTATTTCCTAATTGGCAAACAGAAAAATACGGAATGTCGTGTTGTTTGATAAATTGTACTACGGAACGTTGCGGCGAAATGCACAAGCACATTTCGGTAATAAGCAACGCCGCCAAACTGAACACGGACAGCAACACGGTAAACACACTGCGAACTTTGTGTTGCTTCATATTGTTCAAACCCAATTTGAGGCATACCGCAAACGGCAACCTCTTTTTGGTGGCAACAAACGGACTCGCAGGTCGTTCGTCCTTCGGCTGCTCCCCCGAGTCGGATACTATCTCCCCGTCGGATATTTCCAATATGCGATCCGCATACTTCTCCGCGCTCTCTCTGTCGTGAGATACTACTACTACCAACTTGCTTCGGGATAGCGTTTTGAGTATATTCCAAATACTTTCTCCCGTCGCGCTATCCAAGTTGCCCGTCGGTTCGTCCGCAAGAATCATCTTGCTCTCTTTTACTATACATCTGGCTATGGCTACTCTCTGCTTCTCTCCTCCGGACAACTCGTTTACATTGCGTTTCAGATATTCGTCATTCAATTCAACTTGTCGCATTGCGTCACTGACAGTTTGGTCTACGTCCTTTTCTTTGCTCAATTGCAACGCAAGTTCTATGTTTTGCTTTACGTTCAAATCTCCCAACAGGTTGTATTCCTGAAATATAAACCCCACATAACTGTTTCGGTAACTGTCATAGTCCTTCTGCTTGAAGTTTTTCATCCTCACGCCGTCTACTATGATCTCCCCCGCTGTGGGACTGTCCAAGCCTCCCAACAAGTTGAGCAAGGTGGATTTGCCGCTGCCGCTCTTGCCCAATATGAATACCATGCCTGTGCTTGCCAATTCAAAGCGGACGCCCCTGAGGGCATCCACTTTCTGCTTGGTCTTGGATACGTATCTCTTGCTTACGTTGTCCAGTACTACCATATCCTCTCCTTTTTCTAAGTTGTCAAATAACACGAACTAAAATTTGTTACAATTTTCTTATCGCATCGATAGGTTTTAGTTTGGCGATTTTCCTCAGCGGCAACCATGCCGCCACCAGCACCAATACAAATGACACTGCAAACGCCACAATGACGGTTATGTATTCTACGCATAGAAATGGCACATAGCGCATATAGTCTTTGCAGTAATATTTGTTTGTTATTGCCGCAAAACCGAACGCCATGCTCATTGCGATCACAAAACTCAATACGGATATTACCAATGTTTGCAAGATAAAGATAGCGTAAATATCTTTTTTGGACGTTCCAAGTCCCATCAGCACGCCTATTTCGCCGGTTCTGTCAGTCACGCTGAACGATATTAGATTGACTATCATCAACAGGGTTATCACAAGCAAAACTGCACCGATTAACCCAAACAGCAAAGCAAACTCCGTTATTCTGCTAACGAATTCGTCTACTTTCCATTTTATATCATATTGATTTCCGACAATAGTTTCTTCGTAAGCCCCCGCAAAAAATATATATGCGTCGTACTTGTTTACCAACTTAATCAAAAAACTTTCGGGATTACGAATCGAATCCATACTGATCAAGACGCTTTGCTCGCCGATTGTCCCCCAAAGACTTCTTTCCCTTTTTTTGTTTAATACCATTTTGAAAAGAGAATCGTAGCTTGCTTCAGGATTGTATCTTTCAAAAGATACACCCGCCAACGTGAATTTTCCTGCATTCAGAATCACCTCGCCCTTTCTCTCATCGTAAAATTTAAGTTCGAAACTTTGCCCCAATTGTTGGGGAATATAAAGAATTTTGTTGTTATTCAGATCTATGTACTCGTTTTTTGGTTTTACATTGTCAAAAAATTCGGCAAACAGTTCATAACTTATCACTACCTCGTCGTCGTTCAATTCAATTGCCGTTGTCGGCTCTCCGTTCACAACGTTATCTGCGGTTATCGTTACATCACGACAATAATGACTTATGAAAACAGAGCCTGTGTACCTGTCGTTTTTGTCGCCGAATTTCAAACCTATCCGATCTAATTCGCTCAATTCGTAATTCAAAATACTCCTGCTTTCAAAGTCCTCCCGAGCAAAAAACCGCGGCAGAATATATGCGTCCGTTCCGTATTGCTCCGTTCGGATCACGCCGGCGAGAGTGGGGTAGTTGTCGTTTTGAGGAGTAAAAAGGCCGAAACAATCTATTCTTTTGCCTACCAATTGCTCGACGGAAAATTCCTCCTCGCTGTACAAAACCATCTCTCCGTTTACTTCTACCCGCATATCTCTCCCTACACTGATGGAATGCAACCAGTACTCGGTGATATAACAAGAATTGCTGTCCAACTCCAATGCGTCGCCCGCAAAGTTCAGACCGAAATCCAACACGTCTTGTTTGTTTTCCACTATGCCGTTCACCAAGTAATCCGAATTTTTTTCTATGTAATCCATTGTATCTGGATTCATTCTTTGCAAAATTGCGTTTCCCATATTGAGCTTGTGATTTTGTCCTACAAGAATGAACGGGACATTGTTTTGCTTTACAAATCTGCCGAATATCCGCGCAGGCGAAATGCACAAGCACATTTCGGTAATAAGCAACGCCGCCAAACTGAACACGGACAGCAACACGGTAAACACACTGCGAACTTTGTGTTGCTTCATATTGTTCAAACCCAATTTGAGGCATACCGCAAACGGCAACCTCTTTTTGGTGGCAACAAACGGACTCGCAGGTCGTTCGTCCTTCGGCTGCTCCCCCGAGTCGGATACTATCTCCCCGTCGGATATTTCCAATATGCGATCCGCATACTTCTCCGCGCTCTCTCTGTCGTGAGATACTACTACTACCAACTTGCTTCGGGATAGCGTTTTGAGTATATTCCAAATACTTTCTCCCGTCGCGCTATCCAAGTTGCCCGTCGGTTCGTCCGCAAGAATCATCTTGCTCTCTTTTACTATACATCTGGCTATGGCTACTCTCTGCTTCTCTCCTCCGGACAACTCGTTTACATTGCGTTTCAGATATTCGTCATTCAATTCAACTTGTCGCATTGCGTCACTGACAGTTTGGTCTACGTCCTTTTCTTTGCTCAATTGCAACGCAAGTTCTATGTTTTGCTTTACGTTCAAATCTCCCAACAGGTTGTATTCCTGAAATATAAACCCCACATAACTGTTTCGGTAACTGTCATAGTCCTTCTGCTTGAAGTTTTTCATCCTCACGCCGTCTACTATGATCTCCCCCGCTGTGGGACTGTCCAAGCCTCCCAACAAGTTGAGCAAGGTGGATTTGCCGCTGCCGCTCTTGCCCAATATGAATACCATGCCTGTGCTTGCCAATTCAAAGCGGACGCCCCTGAGGGCATCCACTTTCTGCTTGGTCTTGGATACGTATCTCTTGCTTACGTTGTCCAGTACTACCATATCCTCTCCTTTTTTGGAATAATATCGCTCTTATGATATATCTATTTTTCGCCCGTCAATCCTACTATACCATCATTTGCATATTTTTTTTGATAACTGTATAATTTTTGTAGATTTACTCTTTGTGGAGTAACTGCACAATTTACAGGCGTTTCACCGGATTCATTCCAACCTATTATTTGCGATATACACGGAGCGAGCGATAGTTTGATTTTTTTGTTACTTGCGTATTCTATTTGACCATAGTTATTACAATCCTTAACATTTGCACTTAAAATAGATTTGCCTACTATGCCCGCCGCAGTACCGTTTTCGGTATTGAAGTAATATTTTATGGTACCGTAATTTTTACAATCCGAAATTTCGGAAAAAGACATTGTTACAACGCCTGCTATACCGCCGATATTTCCTGACCCTGCAATAACCGAAGACGAGTCGTTTATACAGCCTGTAATTTTGCCGGAGTTTACTCCTGCTATGCCTCCCACATCGGCTTTGTACAATTGCACATCAATATTGCCCTGCACGGTGCAGTTACTGATAGTTCCCGCATTAGACCCCGCTATCAAGCCCACATCAATTGCAGCAGAACCCGAGGTCGTAGGGCAAGTAATGCTCGCATTCGCTATATTGAGATTTTTTACCGAACCGTAGTCTATTTTCGAAAACAATCCAAATCCCGCAAAGTCCACTGCCCGTGCGACTACCTTCATATTGTATATCGTTTTGCCGTTGCCGTCAAAATTTCCTATAAAAGCATACGGAATAGGCGTCCACTCTCCCGTTAGCGTAATGTCGCTTACAAGTTTGTAATTCCCGTTGTGCGCTTCTTGTGATCCTATATACGCATGGAATTGAGCAATATTTTTCAATTCTCTTTCATTGGATATTTGGTATGGATCGTAGATTGCGCCGCTTCCTCCCGCGAAGTAACCTGTGAGATACTCCGTTTTATTATTGAATAAATAGGGGAAATCCTCCGGCGTGTATGTATAGCTGCCTTGACTATCGGTGTAAGTCATGCTACACAATTGCAAACCAATTTTTCCCGAATTGAAAAATCCGCCCGGGTTGTATATCCGATTGTTGTATTTGTTTGTGTTATCGGTCAGTTTCACATAGGTATATTCTATTCCATCTACTATATTTGTTTCTTTTATTTGAACTTCTACTTTTTCAAAATAATTGCCGTTGTCGTCCGTCGCCATATCTGCGCCAACAACATTGAACATGTAACTTGTCGCGTCTGTTATCGTGATATGTGGAGCATACTCCGGTATAATTTGAATGTTGAGTTTCATTTGCAGATAAGACGCGCCATAAATATCTGTCCAAACTACGTATGGTGTAGTGGCTTCATTCATCGATAGCGGAGTATTGGGACTTGTAATTACTTTGTCGTCGCTAACTGTAAAATATTTTGATGCTATGGTTTGTTCTACGGTTGCAACCTCTCCTATTATTTTGTTACCGTTTACCCACAGTGATAATTCACCGCTCGAATATCCGCGTTTTAGTATCAACGTGTTGTTTTCTATTTTGTTGCCGTCCATTTCCCAATAGTAATCTTCCGAATCTCCCGATTGAGCCATCGCTGTCGGTGCAGTAGCAAGCAGTGCGATTGCAACTACAAAAAACAGCGTCATTGCTGCAATTAACAAGTATTTTCTTGTATTAGTCATAGTTTTCTCTCCTTTCAATGTATTGAAATACGCAAACGGTATTCCTATATACTATACCGTTGAAACGAGAAATTACTTAAGCACGGCTTGTTATTTTTTTAGAAAATGCTTTGGCGACAAACGCCGTTTGTAAAAAAAATATCCACCGTTGTGTTGATGGATATTTTGTCAATCGGTTGTTCAGACGATTTGCTTGACGGGCAAAATGAAATACAAAACTTCGTCGCTGTCTTTGATGGTTATCACGCAACTGTTGTGCTGAGCAAATTCCATCTTGATGGTTTCGGCGGAAATCACTCTCAGGCAGTCGTTGATATACTTGCTGTTGTAAGCGCACCGAACGTCCTTGCCCGACAACGAAATGGTGATGTTTTCCTTGGCGGTGCCGTACTGACTTGTAGAAGATATGTTCATGTTGTATTCTTCGATATCCAGCACCACAAGGTTATTCTTTTCACTGCGGGACATGATCGAGGCGGTGTTGAGCGCGCGCTCGAACGTTTCCTTGTTGACGTACAACGTGGAAAGGAAATCTCTCGGAACAATATTGTCGTACTTGATGTACTGTCCCGCAAGCAGTCGAGTGAGCAACTTGGTGTTTTCCATGCAGATGAGCAGGTAGTTGTTTTCAATGTACACTTTCAGTACGTTGTCGCTATCCGACAACAGCCTGGACAATTCCGACAAACTGCGAGAAGGAATGGTGGCGGTGATGTTGTCCGCGCGTTCTTCCAAAACCTTTTTGCTCATGGCAAAGCGGTATCCGTCCGTTGCCACCGCGGACAGCGTGTACTCTTTCGCTTCCACAAACACGCCTTTCAGCATGGGACGACTGTCGTCCGTCGCTACGGAGAAAATGACGTTGTTTATCAACTGTTTGAGGTTGGTTTCCTGTATCGCAAAGTAACGGCTGTCGCCGATGTTTTCCGTTTCGGGGTAGTCCTCCACGTCCAGCGTGCCGATATTACATTCGCTGTTGGCGGAACTTACGAGCAGACGGTTGTCCTCCGACATTTCAAGGGAGATGTCGCTGCCGTTTTCCGCAATGTTGCGAATGTAGTCGCCGAAAATTCTTCCAGGAACAAGGAACGAGCCGCCCACTATCACGTTGGCATCTATGGTACGCTCAATGGCAAGATCTTTATCCGTGGCGTACAACGTCAGTTTGTCGTTTTCGGCAGTGATCTTGATACACTCCAACACGGGCGCTACGTCTTTGTTGGACAATGCTTTTGAAACCTTGCTTACCGCGTCGTTGAGGTCCAGACTGTTTACGATGATTTTCATTTGATGTTCTCCTTTGAATTGTGCTGTGCACTTGCCCAAATAAAAACTTTCTTTGGGTAGTGAGGTTGTTAGTGTGTGTGAAATTGTGTATTTCTCGTTTGTATCGACGGGCAAAAACAAAATGTTGTGATGTTTTGCCGCCGAAATTTCAATATGTTGTGGTATGCCACAAATAATCATTGTGGACAATTGCTCGCCAGCGGCGTTGCGCTTTCGTGGACAAATTGTGTATATCCGCTTTGGCAGGGCGTTTTGTCCCGTCCGTTTGACCATTCGGAGAGTATTGTCCGATAGCGTCAAGCGTTTTGCCACCTAATAATTATACTATATATTTCCGCAAAAATCAAGGCTTAACCTACCAGAAATATTGCCAATTTGCAGTTATTTTGAAACGTCCCTCGACAAAAAGTTCGCTCTTGACACGGTTTTGCTTTGCGGGTATAATAAAATACGGTCGCGATCGCGTTGCGACCAAACTATATCCCAAGGAGATAACATTATGTCAATACCCACCCCTCACATTTCCGCAAAGGAAGGCGATTTTGCGCCTACGGTACTCATGCCCGGCGATCCGTTGCGCGCCAAGTATATAGCCGAACACTATCTCGACGACGCCGTTTTGGTCAACAACGTGCGCGGCGTGCAGGGCTACACGGGCTACTACAAGAAAAAGCGCGTTTCCGTCATGGCAAGCGGAATGGGAATTCCGTCCATAGGCATTTACAGTTACGAGTTGTTCAATTTCTACGGAGTGCAAAACATCATAAGAATAGGTTCTGCCGGAGCGATACACCCCGATCTCAAAGTTCGCGATCTTGTTTTCGCGCAGGGCGCATGCACAAACAGCAACTATGCTCACCAATTCGGCATGCCCGGCACGTTGGCGCCCATTTGCAGTTACGACCTGTTGGAAAAAGCCGTCGCCAAAGCCAAAGAACTCGGTTACACCTACAAGGTGGGCAACATACTTTCCAGCGACACGTTTTACGACGACGGCGCGGGCAGTGCGGTTTGGGGCAAAATGGGAGTGCTTGCAGTGGAAATGGAAAGCGCCGCGCTGTATCTCAACGCCGCGCGCGCAGGCAAAAAGGCCCTTTGTATCTGCACAATATCCGATCATCTTCTCACAGGGGACAATTTGTCCAGCGACGAACGGCAAAACTCCTTCAACGAGATGATGGTGTTGGCTTTGGAAATAGCCTAGAACTTGCTCGGTTCCGCCGATTTGTCGCTAACTCCGTGCGGAAGGCAAACGGCAAATCGTTTGCATACAAAAGGCAAATTTCGCCCTGCGCAGAATGATATGTTTTGCGCGGGCGGTCAAAAACAAATTTTATACGCGCAGCCTTGTGGACGGGGTGCGCGTTTTTTACTTGACTAATATATGATTGTTTGCTAAAATATCAATGTATGCTATCGTGGTTGAGTATGCTCGCTTGACGGAATAGCATATCAAACGGTATATTACGCGCGCATTTGCGCTGACAACAAGGAGAAACAAATATGAAAAGAACCTACCAACCCAAGAAAAGACAAAGAAGCAAAGTACACGGATTTCGTGCCAGAATGAAGACCACGGGCGGGCGCAGAACTCTTGCCAGACGCAGAAACAAGGGTCGTCATCATATTTCCGCATAGCAGGCAACCACATTGCAGTCTATTTACAGACTAAAAAAGAACTATCAGTACAACTACGTGTACAAACATTCCGAAAGCGTTTCGGACGGCAATTTTATCATGCTGTATTGCAGTGCGCGGAGCAATCCTACCAAGGTGGGATTTTCCGTCAGCAAAAAATTCGGCAAAGCGGTGTACCGCAACCGTATTCGCAGGCAGATGAAAGCGGCGGTTTCTGCTGTAATGCCCAACGTGGCGGCGGGATACAACGTTGTCTTTATTCCGCGCAAGCACTGCGAGTACGATTTTGCAACCGTTGACAAAAGCGTCGTTTACTTGCTCAAAAAGGCGGGACTGCTGTCATGAAATATATTGCCGTTGCATTGCTCAAACTGTACAAGGCGACTTTGTCCAAGTGGAAGGGCGGCAAAAGGTGCATTTATGCGCCGAGTTGTTCCGTTTACTCTATGGAAGCGTATATGAGTTTCGGATTTGTCGTAGGCAGTTGGCTCACGTTAAAGCGTTTGCTCCGATGCGCCCCTTGGGGCAAGGGCGGTTTCGATCCCGTACCGACAAATCTCAGGGGCAAAGCCAAGTGGCACGTGTAACGTACTGAATTTAGGAGAAAAAATGAACAAAAAGTTACAAAACGTGCTTTTGCTCGTGATATTGGTCGTATTTTGCCTCACCATCTTTGCCGCTTGTAACAAAAAGCCCGATTTCTTCAACTATTCCGACAAACAATTGGGTTTGATGGGTCAGTTGGTGAGATGGATGCACGGCTGGATCAAAAATTACGGTTGGACGGTCGTCGTCTTTACCGTGTTTTTGAAGATAATCATGCTGCCGCTGGATATATGGCAACGCTATGCTTCTCGCAAAAGTTCGCTCAAAATGCAGCAGATACAGCCGCTTATGGACAGTATCGACAAAAAATACGGCGCAAACACGCAGCGTTCCAACGAAGAAAAACAAAAACTGTACAAAAAGCAAGGCGTCGGCATGCTTAGCAGTTGCTTGCCTATGCTCGTATCCATGGCGATATTCTTCGTTATGTTCGCGGGACTGCGCAACTATTCTACTTACAGCAGTATCACCAATTTCAAAAACTTGACCAACGTCTACTACGATACTTACACTCAACAGATAGAAGATGGCGACGCCACGCTTCGCGACGCGTACTACAAGGGCTATGATTACGTCAACGACAGCGGAAAAGAAGTTCATCTGAAAGGCTACAATGATTACATGAAAGATTTCGTCGAGGGGCAAGGACGAGGCGAGGATGAGGAGGAAGTAATTATCAAGTGCCAAAGTTACAGTATCGAAACGCTTGTTGCAGTTGATGAAAAACTCCACAACAATCACGACATTACGGACGCATACGAAAAGGACGCTCTCTCGGCGGTAAAGGAAGAATACGACAAAAATCACGAAAGTTGGTTGTGGATCAAAAACGTGTGGCAACCGGATACCTGGGCGACGGTAATGCAACCCTATGCGGGATCCGGTTTCAAAAGTCAGTTCAACGGCGGAGGATTTTCCAACTCTATCGATATTAGTGAAAATTTCCCCGACGCGGAGAATTTTTACAACAAAATTCGCGACGCCGTCATGGAGGGCGACGGCTACAACGGCAAAGGTAATTGGAACGGATTGATGATATTGCCCTTTGCCTCTATCGGTTTGAGTTTCTTGTCCATGTTTATTTCGCAACGCATGGAACGCAAAAACCGCAAAGGCGAAATGGTGGAGCAAAATCAGCAACAAAAAGTCACCAACAGAACAATGATGATCATCATGCCTTTGATGATGGCATGGTTCGGCTTTATCTACACGGGCGCGTTCGCTATCTACATGGTGGTAAACTACACTTTGAGCATAATTTCCACAGTAGTGTTGCGCAGACCGATCGAAAAAATGGTCATGAAACGCCTCAACAAAGAGGAAAGCAAGAACAACACCGCAAAGGCAAAATACATGAGGTAGTAACATGAAACAAAATGACGACGTCCTCGGCGAAACCGTCGCGGACGAAACAGAACAAAACGAGCGGCAACGCGTAACGGAGTTTTTGCAAACCGTTTTGGACAAAATGGGTTTGAATTGTATGTTGGAAGTTTCCGAAACGGACGATACTTTCAATATCAACGTGACGGGCGAGGACGCTTCTCACGCGATCGGGCATCGCGGCGAAACTTTGGACGCGCTTCAATATCTGTGCGGATTGGCGCTCGGAGGCAAAAGCAGCAAACGTATCAATTTGGACGCGGAGGGCTACCGCGGCAAGCGCGAAAAAACGCTTCAACGCTTGGCTGTCAACTTGGAACAGCGCGTCAAGCGCACCGGTCGCGAAGCAAAGTTGGAACCGATGAACCCCTACGAGCGGCGTATCATTCACACCGCGTTGCAAAACAGCAAGTACGTCACCACGCAGAGCGAGGGACAGGGCAATACACGTCACGTGGTTATCACGCCCATTGCCAAAAACGACATTCTCAACAGCCCCAACGCTCCGCGCAAAACATTGAATTTCGTTTACCGCAGCGAAAAAAAGAGAAGAAGATAACCTCAGTACGGCGCACCATTTGGTAAAAAAATGCGCAATGGGGTAAAAAAAAACGGCGGGTACTAACCGCCGCAACAAAATTTTGCGTCGATATATCATTGAATGTATCGGGACGGCGAGAAAAATCTCGCCGTCCTTTTTTGCGTAATATCGTTTGTTGCCGCAGGGCGCTATTCCCGATCGGTTTCGTCCGAGTCGCCCACGGAATTTTGTCCGTTTTCGTGCAGTTGTTCGCGTATATCGGCTACGGCGTCCAGATCGGTTTGCTCGTCGTTGCTCTCCGCCGTTTCGTCGGCTTTTCTGCACGCCTCGCAGTTATCCTTGAATGGTTGTTCGTAAATATCCGAGGACAGTTCGCGTTGCTGAGTCAGCGTTTTGGCGAGTTTTCGCGCTTTTTCCACGTCCGGTTTGTAACTGCTTTTGAGGCGACGTATTTCGAAGTTTATCGAATTGAAGGTCAATCCCAGCGAGTTTTTGAATGCGTCTGCGATCAAACAACGCAGCGTATCCACCGATTCGGACACGTTGTGCGTCGCTACGTTTATTTTCAACGTCAGCACAACGCCGTTTCTTTCATCCAGACGCATCTTCATTTTGCGAACGCGCAATCCCGTCACACGTTTGGCGCAACTTTTTACTATGTTCTTTACGACCTTTACGCCCGCGTGAGTTGCGCTTTCGCTGTCGCAATGCAACAGCACCTGCCGCACGTTTTCCGTTTCGGAAAAATTGACGTACACAATGTACCCCGATAGCAACAGGTACACAATGGCAAGTATGCCGATCAACGTTCCCAAGACGCCGTTGTTGGACAGCGCAACGTTTTCGGGAATGATGTTGAACAAATACAACAGCGTGGTTATCACAAACACCAATGTAATGCAAATTTGTGCCACTATGGCAACTTTTTCCGCAATTCGCCTCATAAAAACTCCTCTGGGATAGTATGGACAAGATTAGGGCAAAACTTTCGCTTTGGCGGCGGTTGCGGTTGAAAAAAATTGTTGCGAAACGGAATATTTGTTTTTGGGGAATTGTTCAAAATCGTTTGCGAATACAAAACAATTATTGTATAATGGGTATAACTTAACAACGAAAACGACACACGTATTGCTTTGCATGTAAATCTGATCACGGTACACTTCGTAACGATTTGCTTTGCGGGCGGTGCGTGTTTTTTTGTGGAGGAACTATGCCTAAAAATTTGTTTCAGCGTATGATTTTTGCATTTATCACGGTGGTCATAACCGTACATTGCTACGTGTTTTACAGCCTGTACGTTATCAACGGGTCAACGTTTATGCAACTTACAGGCGAAACTACCGTTATTGGCGCGATCAATGCCATGGGCGGCGTGTCGGTGTTCGGCACGCCCGTGCCCATTTGGGCGGTCATTTTGATAGAGTTTGCGCTCGCCTACACGTTGGAGTGCGTCATGGGCAGTCCGTGCAGTTTCAAATTGGTAAGCCGCGTTTTCAAACCGGGCAGTATAAACCCCGTACTGTTCGAAACGGCAATTATCACCGCAACGGTAGGGCTTATGTGTCCCGCAATGAGTTTGCTTGCCGCCATTATGTACTATCCTTATTCCGTTTCGACGTTCAGCATTTGGACGTTGCTTGCCAATTGGCTCAAATTGATATGTTTCAATTTGCCCTTTGCGTTCTTTTCGCAATTGCTGTTTATTCAGCCATTTGTGCGCACGGTGTTCAAAGCGATTTTTTGTCGCCGTCCCGATAAAGCCGCCGCAACCCCCGACGGCGGTGCGACAACTTCCGACGAAACGACCGCCCGCGACGACGCGTCTGCCGAACGGGAAGCCGCCGCGACCGATGAGTGCGCTGTAATTTCCGACGAAACGATTGCCAAACGCTAGTTGCGAAACAGAAAGTTTGTGCAAATTCTCGCTTGTTGTTTTAGTGTATTTTATAAACAATCTTATTTATAAACGGTTTATCGGTAATAAAGGTTGGTTTGGCGATTATCTAATGTTGCGTTTTTTTGTGCGTTTGCTTCGGCGGGCGCACTTTTTTGATTGGCGCGGGCGCGGGCGAATTTAACCCAAAAAGGCTCGGCGCAACGCGCAAGTTGCGGCAAAATGTTGAGCCAACGCGAGCAAAACACGGGTTTCGACAAAAATTTTCGAAAAAATTTCAAAAAAACGGACAAAACTGCTAAACTTTTTGAAAAAAAAACGATATTTATATCGGAGAGTTTCATTGAAGGACCGTGTTTGCCCAAAACGGCGCAAAAGCGGTGTATAGGCATAGTGCGCGGTTCGACTAAACCTGACGGCAGACAATCGCGCGGAGGAGTATTTTGGAATATGACGAAAGCGGAAAAAGAACAACTTAAAGCGGTGCAAGAAAAACATTATCGGGAACTGTACGAAAAAATTCGCCCCACGGTGGAGGCGAATATTCGCAAGTGGTATTTGATACGTACCAAGAAAAAGCGCAAGCGCACCTGTCGATATACCATATCCAAAAAAGAAGCCGCCAAAATCTTGGTGATAAAAGTCGATTAAAAAAACGCAAAGAAACTCGCTTTGCGTTTTTTGTTTGTTATCGAACTATTTTGCCAAGCGGTAGATCGCTTCCAGATACAGTTGCGCCATTAAGCGCAAATTGTTCAGATCTACGCACTCGTTGGGCATGTGGATCGTCTGTTCTTCGCGAGGGAACAGCGGACCGAACGCAACGCAGTTGGGCAAGCAACGGCTGTACGTTCCGCCGCCTATGGCTATGGGTTGCAAATTTGTGCCCATTTCGCTGTTGTACACGTCCATTAACGTCGTTACCAATTCGCTGTCGGATCTTACGTAGAGCGGTTCGCTGACGTGCGCCTCGATTATCGGAAACTGTTCGGGCGTGTTTGCTCTCAACATATCGTACATTTGGCGGCAGGAATATGTCACGGGGAAGCGGATATCCACCGTAGCGGTAAGCGTACCGTCTTGGGCTGTGCGCAGTACTCCCAAATTGCAAGTCAAGTTTCCGCTTTCCTTGTCCGACAGCGCAATGCCCCATTTTTTGCCGCAGGTATCCGTCGCTTTGTCAAACAAAAAGTCGATCGCCGCATTGTCGGGATAGGCTTCGGCAAGCGCGGCGAGCAACGCGTGCGCGGCGTTTAGTCCCTCGTCGGGCGTACTGCCGTGAGCCGCTTTTCCCGTGGAAACGTAGGAGTAGCCGCGTTGCGTTTTGACGCATTTTATGTTGGGATATTTGTCGATATTCAACGGTTTGTCGCACGTTGCTTTGCACTCCGACGGCACAATGTTTGCGCGGTCGCCCGCATTTATTTGCACCCCATTTGGCAATTTTCCGCAAACGACGTCAAATTGATAAATTCCTTTTTCGCGATTGATCACGGGGAAATCTCCGTCCGGCGAAAACGAAACCGTCGGGTAGGGCATCTTGGCAAAGTAGTGTTCCACGCACTGCATGCCGCTTTCTTCGTCGCACCCGAATATCAATCTGATAGTTTTTTTCGGCGCAAAGCCCGCCTCTTTGAGCGCTTTGACGGCATACAAACAGGCTATCATAGGTCCCTTGTCGTCCATTGCGCCGCGTCCGAACAATTTGCCGTCATGTATTTCGGCGGCGAATGGCGGGTAGATCCACTCTTCCGCTTTGGCGGGAACGACGTCCAAGTGTCCCAAAATGCCTAGTACCCCGTCGCCGTCGCCCTCAAAATCAACGTGTCCCGCATAGCCGTCGCAATTGTACGTTTTGAAGCCGAACGACTCCGCAAGCGCAAGCACGCTATCCAGGCAATCGCGGATGTTCGTTCCAAAGGGCGCGCCCTCTTTCGGTTCGGATTTTTCCGTGTTGAAGCCGATCGTCGTTTGCAACGAGCGGACCATTTCGTCAAACTGTTGTTTCAATATTTGTTTTGCGTCTTTCATTGTTGCTCCTGCCGACGATTTGCCCGAGTTGCGGCAAACGTCGTTTTTGTTGCGATTTTTACTGCCTATATTATACACAAAATTCTTTTAATGTGCTATCATATAAGAAACAAATTTCACAAAAGGAAAATTTATGGCGCACGAAAATGACGGACACCGCGCCCGCTTGCGGCAACGTATGCTTCAAGAAGGGTTGTCGGCATTTCAGGATCACGAAATTTTGGAAATGTTTCTTTTCCAATCCAGCCCGCGCAAGGACACAAACAAACTCGCGCACACTTTGATCAACAAATTCGGCTCTCTTGCGGGAGTACTCAATGCCTCGGCAGAGCAATTGATGTCGGTCAAGGAAGTGGGAGAAGTAACGGCTTGCAACATTGCGTTGATCAAAGAAATTTGGCTTCGCTGCAAGCGCAGCGAAGCGGAAAGAATTCGTCTTGACGGAATGAGATCCATTGTCGAGTATGCTCGCAGGTTGCTTGTTGAGTGCTACACCGAACGCTTGATCGTGGTGTACTTGGACGAGGGTACAAACTTTCTGTTTCGCGAGGAGTCTACGTCCAACGACAGTCAGTGCGTCCAAACAAGCGTCAAAAACATAGTTTCAACGGCGTTGCGCGTAGGGGCGGCGGGAGTGGTACTTTTCCACTGCCACGTCAAGGGACCGTGCAAACCCAGCGACGACGACGTAATATTTACGGAAAAACTAACCATGGCTTTGTCCGGCGTTAATCTGGTGTTGTTGGAACACATAATTTTTAACGGATACAACGAGTATTACAGTTTTTACTCCACGGGAGAAATACGCAAACTGCAACAAAAATACAAATTCACAACTTAGAGGTAAATATGGAACAATTACGCACACGTTTTGCGCCCAGCCCCACGGGTTATTTGCATATCGGCGGGCTACGCACGGCGCTTTATTCTTATCTTTATGCCAAAAAGAACAACGGCAAATTTATTCTCCGCATCGAGGATACCGATCAAGGCAGGTATGTTGACGGCGCGGTGGACATCATCTATCGCACGCTGCACGAAACGGGTCTTGACTACGACGAGGGACCGGACGTGGGCGGCGATTACGGTCCGTACATTCAAAGTCAACGCGCCGACGAATACATGAAGTACGCCTTGCAATTGGTGGAGAGCGGACACGCTTACTACTGTTTTTGCAGCGAGGAACGTTTGGAGTCGTTGCCCTCCGTCAACGGAGCGCGCCGCTACGACAAGCATTGTCTGTCGCTGTCCAAACAAGAAATACGGCGCAGGTTGGACGACGGAGAGAAGTTCGTCATTCGCCAAAACATGCCTACGACGGGCAGCACAACCTATCACGACGCGGTTTACGGCGATATTACTATCGAAAACAGCGAGTTGGAAGATCAGATCCTCATCAAATCCGACGGTATGCCCACCTACAACTTTGCCAACGTGATCGACGATCACCTTATGGGTATCAACTGCGTAATGCGCGGTATCGAGTACCTTTCCAGCACGCCCAAGTACAATTTGCTGTACGACGCGTTCGGATGGGAACGGCCTATGTACATACACATGCCGCCGATAATGAAAGACGCTCAGCACAAACTTTCCAAGCGCAACGGCGACGCGAGTTACGAGGACCTTATCAAAAAGGGCTATCTCAAAGACGCCATCATCAACTATATCGCTTTGCTCGGCTGGTCCCCCAAGGACGACAGCGAAAAAATGAGTTTTGACGAACTCCTTGCCAAATTCGACATTTCAGGCATCAACAAAAGCCCGTCCATTTTCGACCCCAAAAAACTTGCCTGGCTCAACTCGTTGTACATCAAGGAAATGACGCCCGAGGCGTTTGCCGATTACGCCACGCCTTGGATACAAAACAGTTATCTCAAAAATTTCGACAAAACGCTTGTTTGCAAACTGACGCAAAGCCGCGTGGAAACCTTTGCGGAAATCGAGGACAAACTGCGCTTTTTGGCGGAATTCGACAAATTCGACGTTGCGCTGTACGACAATCAAAAACAAAAAACAAATGCGGATACCGCGCGTCAAGTGTTGCCGCTTGTCCGCAACAAGTTTGCCCGAGTGGAAACTTGGGACAACGAACATCTGTACAACGCCCTCGTCGAACTTGCCGCGGAACTCGAAGTAAAAAACGGCAAAGTGCTTTGGCCCGCGCGCATTGCTTTGACGGGTTGGGCGGCAACTCCCGGCGGCGCAAGCGAAATCGCCGAATTGCTCGGGCGAGAGGAAACTCTCCGTCGTCTTGATCGTTCCGTAGCCGACTTGGGCTGACGAGGTGCAAATGAAATTCAACAAAAAGGAACTGTGGCGGGCGGTCAAGTACACGCTTTTTGCCATTTCCGCGGGAGTGATACAGATCGTCAGTTCTCTCGCGCTCAAAGCGATTTTGAGTCGATTTATGGACGAAAGTCAAACCATGATCTTTATTCACGAAATGCCGACAAGTTCTTTCATTGCCGAAACGGTCGGTTTGGCGTTGTCCATAATTTGGAACTTTACCTTTAACCGCAAATTTACCTTCAAGGCGGCAAACAATGTGCCCGTTGCAATGCTGTTGGCGTTTTTGTTCTACGTCCCCTTTTATCCGTTCCAAACCTGGTACATTGCGGTGGTGGAGAGCAAACTTGTCAATATTGGATTTTGGGGATTTGTTGTCGCGCAAGGCACCGTAATGGTCATCAATTTCGTGTTAGAGTTTTTGTGGCAGCAATTCGTTGTGTTTCGCGGCAAAGTGGACACCAACGACCTTGCCGCCAAGGAGCGGCAAAAGGCGCAACAGGCTTTGGCGCAATCGGACGGCGAAGCAACTGTCGCCGAGGAATTGAAACAACCCGACGTCCCGTCGGAGGATACGGCAACGTCGGCGATCACGCCGAATTCCAAGTAGGACAAAACAATCTCAAATCGACTTGTAAGTATCGATACTTTGCATTGCAATGCACCGCTTTGCGGCGCGGTCGGATCGGATAGCAATTTGCGCAAAGACTATTGTTTTTGTCGCAAATTTGTTGTAAAATATCAACGAGTCGTGCGCCGCGTGCGCACGCTCGTAATCTTGTCGAAAAGGAGAATAAACAATGAGCGTTCTTATTTGCGACGCAGACGGCGAACTGTGGTACACGCGCGCCGAGGAGTTAAATCTGTATTCCATTGCCATGCCGTACAGTTACGGCGGCAACGTTTACTATTACGATTTGGGCAAAAACACCGATTTTCGCGCATTTTACGACGCCGTTCGCGGCGGCGAAATACCCAAGACCATGGCTCTCAACCCCGACGAGTACGTCGCTATTTTGGAACCTTATTTTGAGCGCGGCGAGGACGTGCTGTACGTGAGTTTTTCTCACGCTATGAGCGGCACGTTCGATCACCTCGACATTGCGCTCAACGAACTGCGCGCAAAATATCCCGATCGCAAATGCACCGTTTTCGACACAAAGTCCATTTGTCTGGGCGCGGGTATCCAAATGGAGTATGCCGCCGAACTGAAAAACAACGGCGCGTCCGACGAGGAGATCCTCGCCAAATTGAAAGAATTTCGCGACAGAGTGGCGGTGTACTTTGTGGTAGACGATCTGATGCACCTCAAACGCGGAGGAAGACTCTCGGGCATTGCGGCGTTTGCGGGCACGTTGCTTAATCTCAAACCTATGCTCACCATTGACGAGCGCGGTAGCCTCAAAGTCTGCGAAAAAATCACCGGCAAGCGAAAGGCTCTGCGCAAAATGGCGGATCACGTCATTGCCGAACTTACGGGCACGGAGTACAAGGTGTACGTTGTGGACGCCGACAGTCCCGCCGAAGGCGACGCCCTTGCCGAAATGATCTCCGACTCCCGTCCCGACGCCAAGATCGTTCGTCAAACGGTCGGACCTGTGATCGGGGCGCATTGCGGTCCCGGTACTGTCGGCGTGATATTTGTCGCCGACTCTCGTCCGATCCCCCTCGCCGTCGAATAAGCGTCGACATGCTTTGTCGAACTTCGTTTGTCGTCGGTCACGTACGTCTTTGTACGCTCCCGTCCGAGCAAGCCTTGTTCTTCGCGCCTCTCTTGCTTCTTCAACGGCGGCGTCGAATAAGCGTCGATATGAAAAAATGCGCCTGTTTGGGCGCATTTTGCGTACATGGGTCAAAATTTCGGCTGTTTTTTGCGTTAGGCGTCACATCACGATCAGCGACAGGGCAAAAGGCACCGTCAGGTACACCGCAAACCAGATCCAACTTTTTGTCTTGACGGCGCGCATTACCGTGTAGATAGAAACCATTCCGGATACAAATGCGGCTACGATACCTATCACGATGCAGTACCAGGGCGTGGTAATGGCGGTATGCAATGCCTCCCAGCCCTCCACGACTGCGCTTGCAAGGATCACGGGTATGGACAGCAAAAAACTGAATTCCGCCGCGTCAACGGAGTTTGCTCCGAACAATTTCATTACGGACACGGTACTGCCGCTGCGCGACAATCCGGGGAACACGGCAATACCCTGCGTTATGCCCGTCACGATCACGCTTGCCCAACTTGCTTCCTCCAATCGAAATCGCGGTTTGGACAATTTGTCCGATAAAACTATCAATATTGCCGTCAGCGCAAATCCGACGGGCAGCAGGTAGTTCATTATTTTTTCCGAAACAAACAACTTGACAAGCAAAGCAATTGCAAAAGTCGGTATGCTTGCCACCACAATAAATACGAATTTTTTGTTGGCAACGGGGTGGCGCACCGTCTGCCAAAGGCTGTGTCGCAACGCAATTATCACCGCAAACAGCGTTCCGACGTGCAACATCACGTCGAAAAACAGTCCCGCGTTCACGTCGAACAAACGCTCAGCCAACATCAGGTGTCCGCTGCTGGATACGGGCAAAAATTCGGTAAAGCCTTGCAGTAGTCCGAGAAAGATGCTTTGTAAAACTGTCATAGACGTTATTTTCCTATTTACATTTGATTTGCGTTGTGTTACAATTTAATTTACTATTGTAACGATTACTTTCGCGTAATATGCGCAGTACAAGTTTACGCAAATTTTGTATGTTTTAGACCGAGGTTAGTATGAAGTTGGGTGTAGTGGGGCTTCCCAATGTGGGCAAAAGCACGCTTTTCAATGCGATCACACAGGCGGGAGCGGAAATAGCCAATTATCCGTTTTGCACGATAGAACCAAACGTGGGCGTTGTCGCCGTCCCCGACGAACGGCTCGACAAACTTGCCGCATTGTACGACAGCAAAAAGATCACTCCCACCTATTTGAGGTTTGTGGATATAGCGGGGTTGGTCAAGGGCGCTTCCAAGGGCGAGGGCTTGGGCAACAAATTTTTGTCGCACATTCGCGAGGTGGACGCGATCGTTCATGTGGTGAGATGTTTTGCCGACAGCAACGTCACGCACGTCAACAACAAGGTAGACCCCGTATCGGACATGCAAACCATCAATCTCGAACTTATTTTTGCCGATATCGAAACGGTCGCAAACCGACTCAACAAAGCGGTTTCCATGCAAAAAACCGGCGAAAAAAAGTACAAGACGGAAGCGGACCTGTTGCAGCGCGTTCTCACTCATTTGGAAAACGAACAGCCCGTGCGTACCATGCAATTGGACGAGGACGAACAATCCACGGTGGACGAAATGTTTTTGCTCACAAGCAAACCCGTTATTTACGCCGCAAACATATCCGAGGAGGATATCGGCAACGACGATAATCCGTTGGTAAAGCAGGTGGAAGCGCAAGCCGCCAAGGAACATGCGGAAACGCTTGTTATTTGCGCCAAGGTAGAGGAGGAGTTGTCCCGTCTTGATCCCGAAGAAAAGGCAATGTTTCTCGAAAGTTACGGCATAGGCGAAAGCGGCTTGAACCGTCTGGTAAAAAAGTGTTACAAATTGTTGCGACTTATCAGTTTTCTCACCGCCGGCGAGAAGGAAACTCGCGCCTGGACGGTCACGGAAGGCACCAAAGCGCCGCAAGCCGCAGGCAAAATACACAGTGACTTTGAAAAAGGCTTTATCCGCGCGGAGATCGTCCCCTACGAGGTCATGTTGGAGATGGGCGGCTACAACCAAGCCAAGGAACACGGCAAGGTTCGCAGCGAGGGCAAAGACTACGTTATCAAGGACGGCGACGTGGTATTGTTCCGTTTCAATGTTTGACAAAGGCAAACTTGCGGTTTCGGCTATATGAGCCGAACGAATTCGGAATTTTCTGTCAAAGGAGCAGAATATGAGTACTAAAACCAGAACAAAAAAACAATTGCCGCCGGGCAAAGTCGGTTTGGGTAACAAATTGGCGTTTGCGTGCGGAGATATTTTCGGCGGCGGCAGTTTCAACATCATCAACTTTTTGTTTACGCCCTTTTTGACGTTGGTCGTGGGTATCCCGATGGTGTATTTGACGCCGATACTGTTGCTTACCAAAATTTGGGACGGCATTATCGACCCCTTTATCGGCAAGATCACCGACGCCAAGCGTCCGGGCAAATTCGGCAAGCGGCGTTTCTTTATGCTTATTTTTGCGCCGTTGGTGTTGGTGGGATTTGTCTTGCTGTTCTTCCCGTGGAATCTCATTATCGACCAAGTGTGGGCAAAATGTCTGTTGGTGGTAATGGTGTACATGCTGTACGCGACAGCGCAGAGTTTTGTACTCATTCCCTACTATTCGCACGCCAGCGAAATGACGGACGACTTTACAGAGCGCAACCGCACCAACGCCGTGCGTTTGGCTTTCTCGATACTGTCCAGCCTTATTTGCGTTGCCGTGCCCGGTATGATCGCCTCTCCCACAGAACCCGCAGTTTTCAAAGACAACCCGTCTTTGTCCTATATCGTAATGGCGGCGACGTTCGGCGGAATATTTATGGTATCGGTTTTGGTTGCGGCATTGTTCAGCCGCGAGCAGGTCGTCACTCCCGCAGTCAAATCCAAATTCGACATCAAGGAATTTGTTCGTCCTCTCAAAATGGCTACCTATCGCAGATATCTCGGCATGCAGATGTGCGCAAGTTTCGGCATGGCGGTAATGAGCAGTTTCTTCTTTACGCTGTGCGACTTTGTGTTGAGGCGTAATACCTACTTGGCGGTCAACCTTAACGGCGATTTGTCGCGTTTCCCCATTGCAACGGTCGCGGCGGCGGCAATGTTTCTTGCGCAGGTAATAGCCTTACCGATCTATTTGACGATAATCAAAAAGAAATCCAAGCGATTTGCCTACATCACGGGCGCAATCGTGTGGATCGTGGTGGCGGCATTTATGTTGTTTTTGCCCGTCGAGCAAGAAATAAAAGTGGGCGCTTCCACATTTCTGCCCTCAGCGGAAACGGTCAAGGGGTTGAGCGGTAGCATTTCTACCGCAAACGGCGCGCCGAATTGGTTGCTTATCGGCTTCGGCTTGTGCCTGGGCTTGGGTATCGGCGGTACTGTATTCGTGCCGCACAGCGCGTTCGGCGACGTGTGCGACGTAGGCGAGTTGTATTTCGGCGAGCGCACCGAGGGCAACTTTTCGGGGCTCAACAACTTCCTCAACACCACGGCGCAAGCGGTCGGACTTGCCATCCCGCCGCTTATTATCGGTTTGACGGGATATGTCGAAACTCAGTACCGCACAGCGGAACAATATCGGGATTTGTTGGGCATGAGTCCGGAGGAGCAGATCGAAAATCTCGGTATGGCGCTCGACAATTTCAAAATAACCGAGGGCGGCGGCAATGTGCAGTTTTCTCCGCTGTCGCAGCCCGAGGCGGCGCAAATCGCTATCAAGTTGACTTTCATTTTGTTGCCGATAATTATCGTCGGCTTGGGCATAATCATTTCTTCCCGCTACAAGTTGACTAGCAAATTGCAAGCGCGTATCGTTGCGCTTAACCGTCGCGCCGACAAAAACAGCGACGAGTGGCAAGCGGAACGCAAAGAATTGTTGGGCGCATTGGGCGAAAATATCGACAAACTGCCCGAGGTCGGCGCGCAACAAGCGGAGTCGGAACAGACCGAGGACCTTACCGCGACAACGTCGCAGTCGGACAGCGAACAAACCGCAGATACCCCGACGGAAACCGTCGCGCCGCAAACCGCAGGTACAACCGCGGACGACCGTCAAGACGGCGACAAAGATTGAAACGGACAATTTTAGCAAAAACACAACCGCGCGGTTGTGTTTTTTGTATATGGGGTCAAATTTTTTGCCGCAAATCGACGAACAAACGTTTTGTTTTTCGTCGTTGTGCGCAGTTTCGGTTGTGTAATGCAAAGTATTGTGATATAATGTAACAAAAGTCGGCGAGTAAACGCCCGACGGTACGCCAAGGATACGCAACACACAAATGCTCAAAATTTCGCCGCTGTTTTCGGGCAGCAAAGGAAACTGCACATTGATACAATCGGGTAGCGTCAACGTTTTGTTGGACGCGGGGTTCGGCTATCGCGCGACGATCAAAGCGTTGCAAAGTCGCTCTTTGTCGCCCAAGGATATCGACGCGATCGTCGTCAGTCACGAACACACCGACCACGTCGGCGCGATACCTATGTGGACGCGTCAAACGCCGACGCCTATCTATGCGCCGAAGTTGATTACCGATCTCATTCGTCAACGCGTGTATTTTTCCGAGGTGTACGATATCGACGGATCTTTTTGCATTGGCGACATATCCGTCGATATATTTCAATGTTCGCACGACGCCGCGTGTTGCTTCGGTTACAAATTTACTTGCGGCGACGGCGCGTTTGCGTCCGTCACCGACACGGGTATAGTCACCGACGAGTTGACGCGGTTTTTGTATCCTTGCCAAGCGGTCATGTTGGAGAGCAATCACGACGAGGACATGCTCAAACGCGGCGAGTACAGTTACGCGCTCAAACAGCGTATTCTTTCCGCTTGCGGACATTTGTCCAACGCGCAAGCGGCGGAAGTTCTTCGCCGATTGACGGGCGGCAACGTCAAAACGGTCGTTTTGGCGCACCTTTCGGAAAACAACAATACGCACGAACTTGCTTTCAATTCGGCGGTAGCCGCGTTGGCGTCTTGCGGCGCGGTAGAGGGCAAGGATGTGTGCGTTTATGTCGCGGATCAATACAACAACGAGGTAACGATTTGCTTAGACTGAACTACGAAAAGAAAGATTTGGGATTTTCTTTTGCATTGGCTGTCGCCGTTATGGCGGTGGCAAGCATTGTGCTGTCTTTGATATTCGGCGAAGCGAGCGGTTGGCGATTTTGGCTGATGCAAGCGTTGTACACGCTTTGTATCGGCGGTTCGGCAATTTTGTACGCCGTTATTTCCAAAACAAATCCCATTGCCGCCGCCAAACTAAACAAAGTTCCGCCGATTGCGCATATCGGGTGGGGCTGTCTTGTAACGGCGTGTCTGATATTTGCCATGATGCCCGTAAACAGCATGTTGATGGACGCTATCGAATCGACGGGACTCAAACGCCCTTCCGTATCGTTGGAAAACGACGTTGCGGGTTTGGTGATCGTCGCCGGTATTTTGCCCGCGTTGTGCGAAGAACTCGTTTTTCGCGGAACGGTGGCGCAGAGTTTGGCTGCAAATCGCAACAAGTGGGCTACGTTGGCAATTTGCGGCGGTTTGTTCGCGATCTACCATGCTAATCCCGCGCAAACGGTGCATCAATTTGTTTTGGGCGGCTTTTTGGCGTTGCTTGCGCTCAGGAGCGGCAGTCTGTGGACGTCTGTCGCGGTACACATGTTTAACAATTTGTTTGTCATTGCGCTCAGTTACACGCCGTTGGGTGCGGACGAATTTTGGAGCGTCAAGAGCAACACGGGCGCGGTGTTGGGTATTATGTTCGCGGGCATTGCCGCTTGCGTACTGTGCATTTGGGGCTATGTCAAAACGACCAAAAGCGTGTGGCATACAAACGAACAGCAAGGCTCGTCCCCGCAGGAAAAAAGTTCCTACGCGGTTTTGTTTGTCGCCGCGGGCGTTTGTCTTGCGCTGTGGATAGCGGCGTTATTTGTATGAAATTCAAGATCGTAGCCGTCGGAAAACTAAAAGAAACTTATTGGAAAGAAGCCGTTGCCGAGTACGTCAAGCGAACGGCGCGTTTTGCCGAGGTCGAAATCATTGAGGTGGAAGAGTGTTTGAGTCGCGGCGCACAAACGGCAGGCGAGATCGAGCGCGTCAAGACCGTCGAGGGCGAGGCTGTCTTAGCCAAATGCGAGGGATATGTCGTTGCGTTGGATCTGAACGGCACGCTCGTTTCCAGCGAACAACTTTCGTCGTTGATAGCGGAGCAAAAGCAGCGCAACTCTACGTTTACGTTTGTTATAGGCGGTAGCAACGGTTTGTCCGACGCCGTCAAATCGAGAGCAAACGCGCGGTTGTCCTTTGGCAGAATCACATTGCCGCACCAATTGTTCAGGGTGGTGCTTGTCGAACAGTTGTATCGGGCGTGCTGTATCGAGCATAACGTCGCTTACCACAAGTAACAAACGACGTCGTTTGCGCTTCCGATCGCAAGTTATCAACCGATTGACAAAATAATTATTTGTGATACAATACATTACGGTGAAATTATGGAAAGTGTTTTGACTTCTAAAACGCTGTGGGAGGGATTCGACCCCGCGGCGGAACCGTTGGACATCGATCTTATCAAACAGACAAAATCCGACGGCATTGTCACAAAACAGTTATATTTTACGGGCAGAGTGACTCAACACGGCAAAACGCGCGTGTACGGCGTGGTGTGTTCTCCTTCGGGCGGAACAAATCATCCCGCGGTACTGTTGGTGAGCAATTATTCCGCGCCTATCGAATTGAACACGCTTCGCGATCTGGCAAAGCGCGGTTTTGCGGCAATGTCGGTAGATTTGGCGGGCAGACGGGACAAGGGCTTGCACACGCTCTATCCCGAAGAACTTGATTACTGCAACGAGAGCATGTCCGACTCGATGTTTACGATAAAAGACACCGTGCGCGAAACCAAACTCTACGAGTACGCGCTGTGTTGCCGCAGGGCGTTGACGTATTTGTTGGATGTGGAAAACGTCCCGCAAGTATCGGTGCTTACCGCAGGCAAGGGCGTTTACGTCGGAATTATAGTGTTGGGTATCGACAATCGCGTAAAAAACGGCGCGATATTGTTTGGCAATTTGTATCGCAATTTCCCCGTTATGGAACAGGACGAAAACGTTTTGGACGTAGGCAAAGACGAGTTGGAACGGCACATTGCCTACGACACGTTGCGGCAACAATGGATAATGGGACTTGCTCCCCAAACATACGCGCAACAGATCAAAGTCCCCGTGTATGTGGTCAATTCGGCAAACAGTCCCTTTGTGGATATTTTGCAAACGGGCAAACAAATGATGCGCGTCAACGGCGACAGTAGGTTGCTCGTTTTACCTACAAGCATGGACTACTTGCCCGCCCGTTACGTCGATAGCGTGGTACATTGGCTCAAAGGGTATCTTCCCAAGCCCCGTTCGGAGATCAAATCTTTCCGCAATCAAAGCGGCGATTACTGCATTTCCGTCAAGACGGATTGTCCGTTGGACAAAACTTCGCTGTGGTATTGTACCGATTTCGAATCCCGCGCCAAGCATTGGACCAAAGCGACTTTGACTCCTGCCGAGGGCGGATACGTTGCCAAACTCAATTTGTACGAAAAGGAGTGCAACATAGCCGCGTTTGCCGTGTTTGACGAGGAAGTGGCTGTATCCACGCTGTTGCTTACGGAAAAAGTTACCGCCGCCAACATCATCAAGGCATTGAACATCATTTTCAGCGGCACGGGCAAACAAACGCTTGTACCGTTGGCAGACGACATGTCTTGGTGGAATGTAAATTTGGAACCCCGTTTGGACAAGGGATACCTCAACATTTTGGGAGCAAAGGGGCGCGCGCTTGCGACCTTTGCCATCAACGACAAATCCATACGTATCAATCCGTCATTTACCGTGGTATTCGATGTTTGCAGCAACGTGCGTCAACAAGTAAAGTTGGTTGCCGTCACCAAGTTCGGCGAGGCAAATTTGACGTACAGTCAGTCGTTGCAACTTGTGGGCAACGGCAAGTGGGAACACGTCACCTTTGACAAAGTAAATTTCCACCGCGATAGCGACGGCAAACAACTGTTGGATTCCGAAAAAGTGGATATGTTGGTAATTTACGCCGAGAACGAAATTTTGGTAAACAACATTTTTTTGGTATGAGCGAATTAAACTTGGGCGACACTGTAACAACGCGCAAACCTCATGCGTGCGGTTGCAACAAGTGGCAAATTGTGCGTATGGGTGCGGATTACAAACTCAAATGCACCAACTGCGGACATGTGGTGATGCTTTCGAGCGACAAATTTCACAAGGTGGCAAAACTTGCAAAACAATGATAAGCAAAAACTTAATTCGTCCGATTTTTCCGAACGCAACGAGCGGGAGGAACTTTGCGATGAATCGGCGACGTCCCCGTTGAATGACGCGGTATCCGACGATGCTTTTTGCGAAACGCAACAAGCAGACGGTGAAGATGATTCGGCAAAACAAGTTGTTTCCGACGAGCGGGACGACGAAACCGAACCCGACAGCGTTGCCCCTGCCGAAACGGATTTGCAAAATGACGACGAGCAAACCGACGGCGACGAAGTGGATATTACGGACGTAGTGGCGCAAGACCCCGCTCCGCAACAGCCCGCTTCCGTTGCCAAACGCAGCAAGTTGAGCGTTGTTATAGACGTGGCTCTGTGGGTAATTATCGCCCTTTTGATAGTTGCGCTTTGTTTGCGCCTGTTTGTGTTCGGGCGCATCAAAGTTTCGGGCGACTCTATGACCAACTATTACTACAATACGGTCGGTAGCGAACTGTACGATCCCGATTTGACATACCACACCAAAGACGTGGTACACGTCAACAAACGCGCCAAGGCCGAGCGCGGCAAAGTGGCAGTGTTTTACAAAAATCATATAGATAGCAAATTTGCCGCTTTTTTTGCGGGCAGTGCGCAGAGCGGAGAGGGCGAGCCTTACGAAAAACTTATCAAACGCATTGTTGCGTTGGGCGGCGACAAACTTTGGGTCGAACCCACCGACAACGGTTTGTACAAACTTTGCGTGCAGACCCCCGACGGCGAAATTTTGCACGAAGATTACTACGTCAACTTTGGTAAAACCTTGCAAGAGAAGGCGTTTTGGATGCACGCCTCAGGCGGTAGCGGAGTGGCTACGGGGTTGGGACGTCTTGCCGATACCACCGCAGACAATCCTTTTGTTGTTCCGCAAGATTGCTTTTTTGCCATGGGCGACAATCGCAACAACTCCGCGGATAGCCGCGGCGAACTCGGCGCAGTGCCCGTCGATCAACTTTACGGAATAGTTTTCTAGGCGCGAGGCGAATATCTTCGCGCCGAGAACTTCGATTCGTTCCGCAAAAAATTTTTGCTAGAACGCAGATTGATAAAATTTTTCAATATGTTCTCGTACCTCAGTAGGATAGAGGATCCGCCTCCTAAGCGAGTAGTCTATCCATACAAAACGGACAAAAACAACAAAAAACAGCCGATTTTGGCAGTAAAATGGCTGTTTTGCACCAAGATTTGTGCTTTTCAAAAAAGTTGGTTAAAATCTTGGTTAAAAAAATTTTTAATATGTTCCCGTACCTCAGCAGGACAGAGGATCCGC
>CANQPI010000016.1 GCA_947625725.1 uncultured Clostridia bacterium
ACTATGTGCATCTCTTTCAAGTGGTTCAAAACATCTGCGCAGATAAGAGCGACCTATACGAAGCTTTTGCTCGCATGACGTTCAATGTGTTGTACGACAACAAGGACGACCACGGGAAAAATTTTTCTTTTGTATATGACGAAACGATCAACGGATACAGATTGTCGCCTGCATACGATTTGACGAAAACTATTGACAAGTCCGAGCATGAAATGACCGTGATGGGCAATCCCAATCCTGCTGAACGGGATTTGATGAACTTGGCGGCATATGTTGGACTGAGCAAGGGAAAGGCAAAGAGTATTGTTGGCAAGATTAAAGGTGTGATAAAATGTTGATATGATTAATCATACGTGTTATGTATAAACTATTTATAATATACAATCAAAACACTTGCATTTGTACTTATTTTATGGTAAAATATAAACGTAAAAATTAAAGAAGAGCATTTTGTGTTTTTTCACCAAAGAAAACGTGCTCGTAAGCAGAGAAATTTATGGGATACATATTCGCAAAAATAAAAAATAATAACGGCAAACAGACACAAGGAAATGCAGATTATGACCAGTTAGTATTTGTTTATACGCTTATTGTTACATTTGCAATCACAGCAGCTCTAATAATAATCGATTATATAGTCAATAATTATTGTAATTATCAAGAATATTTTAGGGGTGCATATGAGATGCTAATTCCTGCAGTTTTAACACTTGCTTGTGGAGTAATTGTCAGAAATGTACTTTTAACACGTAAACGAATAAAAATACATAGAGCGCAAATTGTTGTCAGTGCGATATTTATTCCAATAATGTGCATGATGTACGCTATATATATAGTAATCGAGAATATTTACACTATAATATTAACAGGTGTATTTGCTGTGTGTACTGCCATTCTAACGATACTTGCATATAGAGAAGCAAATTAGAAAATAATTCATACTAATAAACAGGGAGGTTCGATATGTATTTGGCTATATTTGTCTTGGTAGGAATACTAATTGGAATTGTTGTGTTCTCATATTTTTCTCTGAAGCGAAACAAAGATAAAAACACAGATTCATTCCCAAAAATATGCCATAAATATGTGAGGGCTGATAATTCATATTCTAAATTGACAGAAGTAGAAGAAAAATATAATTTTGCAATACGGAGTTTGAAATCAGATGAAAAGCGTTGATAAAAGTCATTCTTTTGGCTGGATATGGCTGAGTTCAATAGATCCATCAATTAACGAGTGTGTGAAAGAATGCGATGAATTGTTCTCTAAACGTCAGAACCTAGAAATTAAGAATATTAAAGATTATAAAGGCAGGGTATATAAATGTTATTATAATGTGCGAGAGGATTACAAACGCTGCTTTCATAATGGCGGGAAATATGCCTCATTGGATATTACCAAGTTGGGGGCTATTGTTTGTTATGCGCTAATATTGAACAAGCCATTTTCTATTAATTTTGATAAAGAGGATATCAACAAATACGAGAATAAAAAATATTTAATTAATACTGCTCTTATAAACTATAAAATTGCTTTTAGAGCAAGTATGAGAATTATTTACAATGGAATGATTGCAGAGTGTGTTCACAAAGACATAAACGGTGCTTATTTCGTTAAAGATCAAGTCCTTCTTGCGAATTTAGTTAATGCCAAGTGCCTTAAGCACTATGAATATAATAAAGAGGATGATAACTCTGAGTTAGATACCTTTGAGGAAAGTATGGTGAAAAATTTGGCTTTTTTTGATGCTAATGGGTTGGATTTTGATTTTACTGGCTATTCTATTATTTTGACGGGAATTAAAGAATATAACAAACTCTATTACTCAAAAAGTTGATATGGATTGTAACTACATAAGATAGACTCACTTCGAAAATGATGTAAATTTATATTATATAATTTATTAATTCATTTATAACTTATTGACAGTTTCACGTCTTTGTCAACGACCCCACGCGCGGCTACGGCATGTACGCCAAGTGGATGTTGACAAACTAAACTCTGACGAAAATATAAAAACGATATATAACGGCAACGCGATTTCGGCACACCAAATGATCTATTTGATTGAAAAATTCGCGCTGCCCTTATATCTATAATTATTGCCACACCGTAATATCGATACGACGGGCGCAACCGAGCCAACCCGTTTCAAAACAAGCGCGCAAGTATTTCCAAATGTAAAAACAGTTCATTCTTGGGTACAATAAAAGCAAAAAGGAGTTTTTGCAATGAAGTACCAACAATGGCTGAAAATCTGGCTGAACAACTATGTAAAAACGTCATGCAAGGCGCGGACTTGCAACATCTACGCGCAAGCGGTAGAGCGCATTATCCCACGATTGGGCGAAATCGAATTGTCCGAGTTGACATTATCCCTGTTACAGCAATTCGTAACCGACCTGCTCGCACCAAGCATAGGCAAACCGCTGTCGGCAAGTACGGTAAACGTAACTATCTCCGTACTGCAAAACTCTCTCAAAACGGCGCACCTGCTAGGTCACGTTGCCACATACGAGGCAAACAAAATACGTCGTCCAAAGTCGGCGGAAAAAAGGGTAGAGTGCTTTTCCGTCTTGGAGCAAAAGCAAATAGAGGCGCACATAAAAAACGGCAAAAAGTTGAAGTTCTACGGCATAATAATTTGCCTGTACACAGGCTTGCGGCTTGGCGAGTTGCTCGCTTTGGAGTGGAACAACGTGGATATGGACGCTTGCACGCTCACGGTGGAAAAGACCTGTTACTATCTCAACGGCGAACGAATAGAGGACGCGCCCAAAACGGCAAACTCCCTGCGCGCCATTCCGTTTCCAAAACAGTTGTTGCCACTGTTCAAGGAAATGTACAAAGCGCGCCAAACCAAGTATGTGCTTGAAGCCAACGGCAAACCGTTAGTTCCCCGTTCGTATCAACGCAGTTTCGAGTTGCTGCTCTACAAACTCAAAATTCCGCACAGAGGGTTTCACTCCTTGCGACACACATTTGCCACCCGCGCTCTGGAATGTGGAATGGACGTCAAAACACTTGCTGAACTGCTCGGGCACACAAACCCGACCGTAACGCTCAAACGGTACGCGCACAGTATGTTGGAATACAAAATTCAAATGATGAACAAACTCGGCAAAATGTTTGCGTAAATAGGTTCTATGAGAAATATAAAAATGTGAATGTGACAAAATATAGAAGTCGGCTTCTATGTTAAATAGGAATTTTCGCGTGCGAAGATAGCGAAAATTTCGTCTGCAATCGCGGACCTGCGCCCCGTCAGGGGTCGGTTGCGCAGTCAACCGTACAGATTTGCGTTTGGTCGAAAAAAAATTGACGAAACCTGTCGATCGGCTCCGTCAAAAATGTACATCTAATAGTATATTAGGTGTACAAAATGAGCCGAGTTGGGCGCAAAAGTTAATTATTTTGACCAAAATCGACAAGAAAAATAAAAATTTTGGGTTTGGGTATTTACATTTGAACGGTCAGAGTGTATAATTAGTATGTAATTTGTTCGCCTAATATACTATTAGATGAACAAAATCCATTGCCGAGTGTTCATCTGATTGCGCGCAACTAATCTTCAAACTATGTAATGGCGAACATCTTGCATTGGTTCGGCGCGGCAAACACACAAGTTTTGCCGCGTCGAACACTCCTCTCTTGACGAGGCTCAACAACAAAAACCGAGCGGGGCAATCGGTTCAATTTGCCCTAAAAATCTATAAGGAGAAAAAAGTATGACAAAATCTAAAAAATTGATGGCTTTGTTGCTTGTATTGGCAATGCTGTTTGCGGTAGTTACGGTAATTGCCGCTTGCGACAAGCACGAATGTAAACATGTATGCGAAACCTGCGGCAAATGCACGGACGCAACTTGCACAGACCCCGCATGCAAGGACAAATGCCCCGGACACGAAACCGCTCACGTATGCGGTCACAAATGCCCGACTTGCGGTAAGTGCCTTGACGAAACCTGCACCGACCCCGTGTGCGCGGACAAGTGCCAAGGACACCAACAAGCAGGTTTGGAAGCAGGCGACTACAACATTGTTTTGAGAGATGAAACAAACAGTCTTGTTTGGTATGCAACGGGCGCAATCGGTAGCAAGGGCGGACTGCTTGTAAGCCATTCGGGCACAACGGTTGCGGTTTTGACCGTTATTTACGAAAACGACAAATATACGTTGAAGATCGGCAGTCAATATCTCGAAGCATATCTCAACGGTACATACAAAAATATGCGCCTTGTCAACACTCCGAGCAACGACGCAATCGAATGGAAATGGAGTACAGAGTACGACACTTTCTGCGCAACTTATTCCGACGAAACGCGCTACCTTGGCGGTAACTACTACAACGGACAGGTTGACGATTTATATGACAATGCGGTCACTCTTGCCAAAGAATATTACTTTGAGAACAATCCCGTTGTAATTCATTACGAAAAATATGTTCCCGCTCCTCCCGTTGAAGTAGAGTCAGTATCTTTTAACACCAAAAGGGATACTCTTTACTTGTTACCTGTGGAAAAGAATTTTATTGAACTTACCGCAACAGTTCAACCCGCCAATGCTCCGCAGGACATTGTTTGGACGGTTGACAAAGAAGACATGGTGACTTTTTCATCGGGTTCTTATGTTGGGGTTAAATTTGGGCGTGTGACTTACAAAGGTCAAACAGGCACAATCACGCTCACCGCAACGGCTAAGGACACCGACAAGTCCGCTTCCGTCACCATAGTTATTCAAGACCGAGAGGGTACAAAGCAAGATGACCCCATCACCGTTGACGAAGCGATCGCGTTGATCGCGAGCACCGATCAATATGTTAAAGGGGACGATTCAAACGAAACTCATGGATTTTATATCACAGGTACGGTCGCCGCAGGGTCTAAGAGAGTCAGCGGCGGTTGGGAGTTTTCTCTGCTCGGTAGCGACGACAAAACGCTTGTCTGCTCCGTAAAAGACGATCAATTGGAAAAAGACGGTATCACGATACCTCTCAAAGCAGACGGCGGTTTGGACGGCAGTCAAATCATTTTTTATGCGGCAAGTATGCATAATGACAACGGTGTCTACTCCGCAAGTGTGCTAACTTCAATGAACACAATAAAATCTTTACAACTTCCCGTACTTACTGCGATAGAGATCGAGGCGGAGCAAACGGAAGTGACTGTTCCTTATTCCGTTGAAATAACGGTCAAGAGCATAACTCCCGCCAATGCGGTATTCGAAAACGTCGAATGGCTGACTTCCGACGAAACCAAGGCGACCGTAACGGGCGACGAGAGCAAAGCCACCGTTACGTCCGTTGCGGCAGGCGAAGTGAAAATTTCCGTCAGATGTGCCAATATTACTTCAAACGAAATAACGCTTACTATTTCGGAAGAACAAACGGCAGTTAAAGTTATTTATGATTGGACGTCTGCATTAGAAGGTAAAGTTTGTGATAGCACTCTCTATTCACAACGTGATCCGAGAGAAATGATTACAGAAATTAACCAATGGACTCCTGGACAACAGGAAATAAAATCTTTTGTAACTGAGGGAACAATGTACGATAGCATTGAAGCCCCGGGAATTGCTTATATTCCTGCGAAAAGACTTATAGCAGGTCAAATAACAATTCAAACACTTCACGAAATCAAGAAAGTAACGTTCAAAGTTGTTCCGTTTGCAGATGCGACAACGACACAACTTTCTGTTAATACCATTAGCAAAACGCACGAAAAAGGCGACAGCATTTATACGGGCGATCCGAGCAGTGCCATTGACATTGTGTTTGAGTTGACAGAGGCAACTACCACGCTCAATGTTGAGGCTACGGGAGTTGCAGGTAATAGTTTCGCTATTGTAGGTATAACTTTGGAGCAAGAGTCTGTTTCCTCTAACAGTTTTGAGGCTATTTGGACGTCTGCATTAGAAGGTAAAATTTGTGATAGCACTCTCTATTCACAACGTGATCCGAGAGAAATGATTACAGAAATTAACCAATGGACTCCTGGACAACAGGAAATAAAATCTTTTGTAACTGAGGGAACAATGTACGATAGCATTGAAGCCCCGGGAATTGCTTATATTCCTGCGAAAAGACTTATAGCAGGTCAAATAACAATTCAAACACTTCACGAAATCAAGAAAGTAACGTTCAAAGTTGTTCCGTTTGCAGATGCGACAACGACACAACTTTCTGTTAATACCATTAGCAAAACGCACGAAAAAGGCGACAGCATTTATACGGGCGATCCGAGCAGTGCCATTGACATTGTGTTTGAGTTGACAGAGGCAACTACCACGCTCAATGTTGAGGCTACGGGAGTTGCAGGTAATAGTTTCGCTATCGTAGGTATGACTTTGGAGTGGTAAAACTTACCTATCAACAAATTTGCTTTTCATTGTGTTTTTCTCCGACTGCGCGCATGAGGTTGGAAAAAACGCGCAAGGGGCTGTGCAAAACGCACAGCCCCCTCTTTTCAGTCAATTGTCGTATTTTTGTTTGCGCTCTGAGCCTAAGTTCGGCAGTGGAGCAATTAGTCAAACGTTTTGTATTTTGCGCAAAAGGTTTTGCAACGCCCTGCCGCGATGACTGACGGCGAGTTTTTCCTCTGCGGTCGCCTCGGCAAAGGTTTTGTTCAGTTCGGGACAAAAGAATATGCTGTCGTACCCAAAGCCGCAAACGCCGCGTTCTTCCGTCAGAATGTAGCCGTCAACGCGACCCCACGCGCGGTTACGGCATGTACGCCAAGCGGATGTTGACAAACTAACGTACAAGTTGTTGACAAAATTTTACAAAATAGTTTCGTTTTCGCATAAAAGTTCGGTTTTTATCATAACAAATGGTATGAAACTATTTAGAAAAATCAAACTGACCTGCGAAGATATTTGGCAGCAAGCGTGCGATCACAAGTGGAAAACTTTGATTTGCGCGCTTGTCGCCGTTGTCGGAACGGTGGTCGGCGTGGCGCTGTTCAAAGCGTTCGAATACAGTTGGTGGTATCTCAACAGGTGCGACTACGCCACAAAATTATTCGAAGGCGGCTTCGGATTGTTTTTTTCCTTTCTTATTTGGTCGGCGGCGTTTTATATTTTGTTGCTTTGTTGCAATCTTGTGCCGCAGACAAAATACCTTGCAATGGTATTGCTGTTTGTCGCGTGTTTTTATTGCGGCGCAAACACGGCTGCGACCGTAACTTATTGGTCCGTTTGGGGCATACTGTTTGCCATTCTCGTCACCTTGGTGGAAATTATCGGATATATGTTTTCCGTTTTGTGCAGTTGCTGTCTGCCCTCCGCCTGTCGGACGATACGCGAAAGTTTTTGCGACACAAAACGCAGTTTTCATATTATAATCGCGGCGTTTTTGCTCAAAACGGTAATGTTTTTTGTAATCTTGCGCCTGTTAACTAGCGTTATTTGATTGATAAAAAATTTTTTGTTTGATATAATTAAATTACAGAAAATCGTTCTGCGGATATTTTTGTCGCGGGCGCGTTGCTCACGGCATATCATGCAAGGAGAAAAATATGAGAGCATTCATTTTGGTAATAGACGGTTTCGGTATCGGCGCGATGCCCGATTGCAGGTTGTTCAACGACTTTGGGGCTAACACGCTCAAAAACATACGCGCGGCTTACGACCTCAATCTGCCCGTGCTTTCGGAATTGGGTCTGTACAATATCGACGGCACTTACAACGACGACAGGCAACCTATCGGCGCATACGCCAGGTTGGAAGAACTCAGCAAAGGCAAGGATACCACCGTAGGACATTGGGAAATGGCAGGTATCATTACAAATCAACCTATGCCCACATTCCCAAACGGCTTTCCGCAAAGTTTCATTTCCAAGTTGGAAAAAGAGATCGGTTGCAAGGTGCTTTGCAACAAACCGTACAGCGGCACGGAAGTTATCAAAGATTACGGCGACGAACACTTGAAAACGGGCTATCCGATAGTGTACACTTCGGCGGACAGCGTGTTGCAAATTGCCGTACACATGGACAGGTACACGATAGACGAACTCTACGAGATGTGCGAAAAGGCGCGCAAACTTTGCACGGGTAAATATGCCGTCGGCAGGATAATAGCGCGTCCGTTTACGGGCAAGTATCCCTTTACGCGCACGTCCGAGCGCAAAGATTTCTCTCTCAATCCGCCCGCAAAAACCATTCTCGACTTTGTAAAGGACGCGGGCATGCAAAGCGTCGCCGTGGGCAAAATAGAATACATTTTCAACGGACAGGGCATTACGCGCAGTTTGCATACCGTCAACAACCTTGACGGACTCAACAAAACCATCGAAATCGCCAAGGAACGCTTTGACGGTTTGGTGTTTGTAAATCTTGTGGATACGGACATGAAGTACGGACACAGACGCGACGTGTTCGGTTACGCCGAAGCCTTGGAGGAGATCGATTCGAAAGTGGCGGAACTTGTCAAAGTTATGCATCACGACGACGTGCTTTACATCACGGGCGATCACGGGTGCGATCCCACGCACAAAGCGCATACTGATCACACGCGCGAATACACGCCGTTGCTGGTTTACGGTTGCGACGTTGTGCCCACAAACCTCGGAACGATAAAGGGCTTTGACGTCATTTGCGACACGATCAAAGATCAACTCGGCTTGGGCGGCGGTCCCAAATCCGTGTGGGAAAAGATAACTCGGTAACACACAAACCACCTCGACAAACAATTTGTCGGGGTGATTTTTTTTGTGCGCATTTTTGTTAATTTCGGCGTAACTATGCAAAAAACCGTTTGGACGGAAACTATTGCAGGAAACTTGCCTCGGTAGCGTTTGGGTAAATCGGCGCAATCGCTTGATCGCCGACGTTCACCAGAACAAACGATAGTTGAAAATTTTGTCAAAAGAAAAAGTCCGTGAACGTATGTAATATCGCTCGGTTGGAAATACTTGTTACAAAATCGATAGCATAAGGAGCAAACAATGAAAAAAGGCGAATTTATCGAATATGTAACGGACAAAACGGGCGAAACTTCCAAAAAGACCGTCGAGTTTTTTGACGCGTTTTGGAAAGGTATCGAAGAACAACTCAAAAAGGGCAACGAGGTTTGTTTGACGGGCGTGGGAACTTTCCGTATCAAAAAACGCCCCGCGCGCAAGGGCATAAACCCTCAAACAAAAAAGCAGATCACTATACCCGCAAAAAAGGTGATTGTGTTCAAACCCTCGCAAAGTTTTGTAGACAGACTCAACGGTTGACGGTTGCGGCTCGTTCGACATTCGATCGGGCTGTTGTATAAATCGGCAAGACGAACAGTTTTCCGTCGGATACGGTACAAAAACACAAACTCGCACACACAACCCGACTCGACCGCTCGGCAGGTATAATCGGTCGGTTAATGCAAATACTAACGGCAAAAATAGTAGGAGAAAAAAATGAAAAAACTGTTTTTGTTTGTATTTGCCGTCGCGTTGCTCATTGCCGCAATAGTACCCGTTGCCGCATGCGCGGACGCGACGATCAAAATCACCGCCAAAGAAGCGGTGTTGATGTCGGAAAACGGACAGGTTTTGTTTGAGCAAAACGCCACGGAAAAACGTCCCATTGCAAGCATGACCAAGATCATGACGCTGTTGTGTACCTACGACGCTATCGACAGCGGCAAGGCGTCCTTGGACGACGACGTTGTGGCAAGCAGTCGCGCGGCTTCTATGGGCGGCTCGCAGGTGTTTTTGGACGCCAACGCTACTTACAAGTTGGATAATCTTATCAAATCCATTGTCGTTTGTTCCGCCAACGACAGTTGCGTCGCCGTCGCGGAACATCTGAGCGGCAGTGTGGAAAACTTTGTGAGCGAAATGAACTCCAAGGCAAAGCAGTTGGGTCTGGTCGCTACTCATTTTGAAAATTGCACTGGCTTGCCCGCCGTCAGCCAATTTTCCTGCGCCAAGGACGTCGGTGTGATGTTGTCGCAACTCATCAAACATCCGCATTACTTCGAGTGCGCAAGGATATGGATGGAGGACTTTGTTCACCCGTCGGGCAGAGTTACGGGCATGACCAACACCAACAAATTGATAAGATTTTACGACGGTTGCGACGGCGGCAAAACGGGCTACACAAGCGAGGCGCAACATTGTCTTGCGGCGACAGCCAAGCGCGGCGACACGCGTATCATTGCGGTGGTGGTTGGCGCGCCCGACAGCAAAGCGCGTTTCAGAGAAGTGAGCGAGATGTTCAACTACGGCTTTGCAAATTACGAAAGCAAGTTGTACCTCGACATAAACAAGCAGGTTGACAATGTTTCCGTAAGCGGCGGAAAGTCGGATCAGGTGGAAGTTCGCGCGGAGGGAAAACTCGTTTCCTTCGGCAAAAAGGGCAAGGCGGAGTGCGAAGTTTGTCTGGACCTGCCCAACCAAGTCAAAGCACCCGTCAAAGCGGGCGACAAGTTGGGAACGGCTTTTCTCAAAGACAAGCAGGGCAACGTCGTCGCCGAAACAAATTTGGTCGCGGTCAATTCCGTAGACGCCAAAACCTATTGGGATTACGTTAGGGACATTGTGTGCCAACGCTGAAAATTAAATTATTCGCAAAGAGGAGCAACCGCAAGCAGGGTTGCTCCTTTTGCATGTATATCGAGGCTTCGAAAGGCTTGTATATTTTTTCTTAATATAATAAGATTGACTTTAACGGCGAATTTTGTTACAATTGCAATATGTATATCTATCAACTGCTTACCGACGGCGGCAGACAAGTTACCCGCGAGGGCTTTTTGAATGTGGTGGCTTTTATTCCGGCGTTGCTCATCGCTTTGATCCTGCACGAAATAGCGCACGGTCTGGTCGCCCTTTGGAACGGCGACGGCACAGCCAAAGCCTCGGGCAGACTCAGCCTCAATCCTCTCAAACATTTTGATTGGATCGGTTTGCTGATGATGTTTATTGTCGGATTCGGTTGGGCAAAACCCGTACCCGTCAATCCGTACAATTTTCGCAAGCGCAAAGTCGGCGCAATTACCGTTTCGATAGCGGGCGTGTTGACGAACATTTTGTTGGCGTTTGTGTTTTCTATTGGAGTCGTCCTGTTGGGAAACGTCAAACTCGTCCCCGACACGTCGTTGTACTACTTCGTTTACTTTTGCTACGCGCTCTGTTTGCTGACAAGACAGTTGAACATAAGTTTTGCTTTGTTTAACATCTTGCCTCTCTTTCCGCTGGACGGATACAGACTGCTGAGTTGCTTTGTAAACGAAAACAACAAGTTTATGACTTTTATGCGCAGGTACAGCCTGTACATTCTGTTGGGACTTGTTATTTTGGACTACATACCCATAGTAAGCAATTACGCGCCGCTCAATCTTTATTTGGGCAGGTTGGGCGAATACATCAACAAAGGATTTACCCGGTTTTGGGAGATTGTTTTCAATGTCTGAACAAAACGAACAACAACAATATATATTTGACGAGCAGAAATCGGTGTTGGAACTCAAACTGACAAATTTCAACGGACCGCTGGACTTGCTTTTGGCTTTGGTCAAGGAGAACAAAATCGAGATCAAAGACATATTCGTTTCGCAGGTTACGGAACAATTTTTGCAGTATATGGATCAACTATCCGATCTGGACGTAGATCAAGCGGGCGAATATATGGCTATGGCGGCGACGCTGTTGGAAATCAAATCGCGCGCGTTGTTGCCCATTTTGCCCGACCCCGCAGGCGACGACGACTCGCCCGAGCAAATGCTCATAAGGCAGTTGGAGGAATACAAACTTTTCAAAGAGATCGTCGGCGAATTGAAAGAGCAGGAGAACGTGGACAGATTTTACCGCGAACCGGACAAAAACGTCGGCAAGGAAGTGTCGGTCATAAAGGAAAATCTCAGCGTAGAGGGCTTTATCGAGGCGTTCGGCAAGTTTTTGATGCGCATGCAGGTCAAGAACGCAGCGGAGAGCGTTTCTCGCGCGATAGTCAAGGAAAGTTTTTCCGTCCCGCAAAAGATAGCGTTCATACGCGAAGTACTGCGTTCGGAGGACCGATTTACAATGAGTCAACTTTTTGAGCCGACCGCGTCGCGGAACGAGATCGTCACAACTTTTTTGGCGATTTTGGAACTGCTGAAATTGCAAGTCATCAGAGTCATACAAAACGGTCTGTTTGAGGAGATCGTGATAGAAAAGAACCCCGATAGCGACAATATCGAGGTAACGGTAGGAGATGAATATGAGTCGATTGAGTAATCAAATAGAAGCCATATTGTTTGTGTCGGGCAAGGCGGTGGAAGAAAAGTTTATCAAAGAAAAACTCGAAACGGGCGACAAGCCCTTTACCGAGGCGGTATCCGAACTGCTTGCCAAATACAGCGGCGAAAGCGGCATACATTTGTTGCGCTTCAACAAAAAACTGCAATTTGCCACCAACCCCGACTACGCCAAAGAGGTAGAGGCGGTACTCAATCCCATCAAGGAAAAGGAATTGACAAACGCAATGTTGGAAACTCTTGCGATAATCGCCTACAAACAGCCCGTCACTCGCATAGAGATAGAGGAGATCCGTAGCGTTGACTGCACCTATTCGGTGCAAAACCTTGTGCGACTCGGCATGGTAGAGTGCGTGGGACGACGCGACACGATAGGCAAACCGTTGCTGTTTGCCACGACGGACGAGTTTTTGAAGCGGTTTTCCATCAGCGACATTACCGATCTGCCCGACTACGAAACGTTGCTTGACAAGTTGCAACAAATAAGTTCCGGCGCGAGCGTTCACGTGGTGGAAAAGCCCATGTTCGACGCGGTGGAAGAAGTCCCCGACTTTTTGGCGGGAGAGGACGTCAAAAAGGTGGAATAACGAACGTTTGGCGCAAACCGCGACCAGAATTTCGATTTTTAAGCGAATATTGTTCGCAAATTGCTTTTATCGAGGCGACCCCGATTTTTTCGGAGTCGCTTTTTGTGAGAACGCAATGTCTTGTATTTTTCATATAAATTATTAGATAGAAATCAACTTCTTGTTTTTTATATACCATTCTTTGATAGTGAAGTAAATTTTTTGACTTTTTATACAGTTTCTTTAATAGAAAACAAAGCCCCTGTTTATACTAATTTCTCGATATAAACACAATCTCTTTTCCTTTTTCTATATACAGTTTATATTATAAAAACGCAAATTTTTTTTCTTTTCCATATACAAATTATTTGGTGGTAACGCAAATGTCTTGTCTTTTCATACATTTTCTTTGGCAGAAAGCACATTCTTTGTTTTTATTAAGTAAATTCGGCGATCGAAACCCGATTTTGGCATATATCAAAATCGATTTTACTTGGCATAATATTTGGTTTCGACCTTTATTTTGTGCCGAAAAGCCATTGAATTACTCTCAAAAATGCAATTTTATATAATAATATGCTTGACATAGTATTTGAAATCAATAAAATTCGGTCTATTTTATTTGAATACGGACGGATAATTTGACTTCGGTTTGGAAACAATGTTTGTATGAAATATCCCAAAGCAAAAAAATACGGAAGCAACAACGACGAAAGAGAATCGGTGTTGCCGTTGCAATTCGAGGCGGAAAACAGGCGGGAAAATCCTGCCAAATAGGAGCGTTATGGAAGCAAAAAGCGAGATCACGAGAGAAAATTACAAATCCTACGTATTTGAAAAAATGCCCAAAAGTTCGCATTGGAAGAATATGATATGGGCTTTTTTGATAGGGGGAACGATATGCGCGATAGGGCAGGGCTTTATCGAGTTGTATTCGTTATGGTTCAATTTGCAGGACGCCTCCGTTTTGGCGTCGGGAACGTTGGTTTTTGTCGCCGCAGTGTTGACGGGCTTTGGCGTTTACGATCAAATCGGGCGTTTTGCGGGCGCGGGTTCGACAATACCAATCACGGGCTTTTCCAACGCGGTGGTATCTCCCGCGCTGGAATTCAGAGCGGAAGGGTACGTTTACGGCGTGGGCGCAAAGATGTTTTTGGTAGCGGGTCCCGTTATCGTCAACGGCGTCACCATATCCGTGATAGTGGCGTTGATCACGTTGATTTTCGGGGGTTAAAATGGACTACTACAAAAAACGCACGCTGGATTTTGCCAAGTCCTTTGTCTTGGAGGGGTACACGGTCGCGGGTCCAAAGGAAAACGACGGCAGGTACAAGGGCTTTTTCGATTTCGCGTTGGAAGACGATATGTTCGGTCAAAACACCTTTGAGCGCGCGGAACGCAAGATGTTCGAACACGCGATAGAGGGCGCGATAGCCAAAGCCAATCTGGACGACGTTGACGTTGACGCGGTGATCGCGGGCGATTTGCTCAATCAAATAGTTTCGGCGTCTTTTGCCGCAAAGAAAAATCATGCGGGATTTTTGGGCATATACAACGCCTGCGCGACCTTTGTGGAAAGTTTGATAATCGGCTCCGCAATGCTCAACAACGGTTTGGAAAACGTCGTATGCGCCGCAGGCAGTCATTTTTCCACTGCGGAAAGGCAGTATCGTTACCCGTTGGAATTGGGCGTGTTGCGCTCTCCCGTCACGCAATGGACGGCAACGGGCGTGGGCGCGACGGTTTTGTCGAACAAACAAACGGGCAAACTTCCTCGAATCACTCGTGCGACCTTGGGCAGAGTTATCGACTACGGAGTTATGGACGTCAACAACATGGGCGCGGCAATGGCGCCGTCGGCTTGCGACACGATCGTAACCTTTTTCCGCGACACAAACACCAAACCCCAAGACTACGACGTCATTTACACGGGCGATCTGGGCAAACTCGGCAGCGATATTTTGATGGATCTGACCCGTCAGGAAGGCTTTGACGTTTCCGCACAGTTGCACGATTGCGGAGCGTCGCTGTATTGGGACGAACAGCAAACTTATCAAGGCGGAAGCGGCGCGGCATGTTCCGCGTTGGTATTCAATTCCGTTTTGTTGGGGCGTATTCGTCGCGGCGAGTACAAAAAAATTTTGCTTGCGGGCACGGGCGCGTTGATGAGTCCGACAACAAGTTTTCAGGGGGACAGTATCCCCGCAATTACGCATTTGGTGGAGGTGAGCGCATAATGGATACGTTTTTGATGTTCGTCAAGGCGTTTTTGGTGGGCGGCGGCATTTGTTTGATCGGTCAGATAATAATAAACTTTACCCACCTGACCAACGGCAAACTGCTTGTTTTGTTTTTGATAGCGGGAGCGGTTTTGGAAGGTTTCGGTCTGTACGGCAAACTTGTGGAGTTTGCGGGAGCGGGCGCAAGCGTTCCCATTTCCGGCTTCGGGTATGCGTTGGTTCGCGGCGCGGTGCTTGCCGCCAAGCAGGACGGCGTTTACGGCGCGTTGACGGGCGGTTTGTCCGCATGCGCTACGGGAGTGAGTATCGCAATCATTTCCGGCTATCTGGTGGCGGTATTGTTCCGTCCGAGAACAAAAAAGAAGTAACTTTTGCCATTTGAACCGAATATAATGTGAAAAAAGGCAAAACAATGGCTAGATATTCGGTTGTTGACAACGGAACAAAAAGCAAAAAAAAGCACAAGCGGACAAGACGCGTTGCCATTGTCCTTGTGCTTGTTTTGTTTGTTGCCGTCGCGCTTGCATTGTATTTTTATCGCAAGTCAATGACTCCCATAATATTGGATATAGCCCAAACCCGCCTCAAAGCGGAAACGACCCTCGCTCTCAACGAGGCGATTTTCGACGTATTGGCAAATTGCAACGATCAAGATTTTGTCAATGTGGAAAAAAACGACCAAAACGACGTGGTGTTAATCTCCGCAAACAGCGCGTACGTAAATCGCCTGGCGCGCGAGGTGTCCGTTGTATCCCAAAAGCAAATCAACAACATTCAAAAGTTTCGGATACAAATACCGATTGGCACTCTTTCGGGGATACCGTTGCTTTCCGAAAAGGGCGCGGAGGTAGAGGTAACGGTCACTCCCATAGGCAAAGTTACGTGCAGTTTTACTTCCGATTTCGAGTCGGCGGGGATAAACCAAACTGTCCACAAGATATTTCTCAACGTGCGCAGTCGCGTGGATCTTATTATTCCCACGTCACACATGGAAGTAGAAACGGTCACGCCGATACTGATCAGCGAAAGTATCATAGTGGGCAAAGTACCCAATACGTTTTTGCAAGGCGGTTTGCTGCTCGGCTCGGCATAAAAAACGCCCGACGACCCTTTTCGAGTTGCCGAGCGACGTTTTTTTTTCAAAACGTTGCAATCAAATTTGACTCAACCCCAGCAGATAGTCTGCTGTAACGTTGAAATATTTCGCTATCTTTACGATCGAGTCGCAGTCGGGTTCGCGCGAGCCCATTTCCCACGCGCTTACCGCTTGATTGCTGAACCCCAAAATCTCCCCAAGACGTCGTTGCGACATCTTTTGTTCCAATCGAAGTTCTCTAAGTTTTGTTCCGAGTTCATTGTTTTTCATACAAAGAAAATTACCTCAAATTTCCCACGTTTTGTTGACTTCCCACAAAATGTGGCATATAATAATTTATGTAACAACGGAACAAAAAATTAAAAAGTTTTTGAAGTTTCTGTTTAATTTCTTTTGGGTGTCGATAGTGGTGCTGACGAGCGCAATATCAAGCGCGCTTACGAGAGTCGCCTGTGTTGTTACGATAATAGGCATACCGTTTGGTCTGCGGCACTTCGAATTTATTCCGCTTGTATTTGCGCCCGCGGGGAAAGTAGTGATACTTCATTACGGTTCTCACCCCTTTATGAACACGATTTGGTTGTTGTTTGGCGGCTTGGTAACGAGCATTTTGTACATAGCGTTGAGTCTTGTTTGCGTATTCACCGTGATAGGCATAACTTTGGGAATGTAACTGCTCAAAATCGCTTCGTATAATTTTGCTCCTTTTGGCGTAGTTATCAATGAAGATCGATATTCAGCCAATAAAAACACGCGTCACGACTATATGTTGTCAGGGCAAAGAATAGTCGCCAATCTCTGCCGTCCTTTTTGATATTCGCTCCGTCGGACAAAAATTTCAGTCAATGAGTTAGTTTCGCGCTGTTTTGCGCTATATTTAATTAAAAACTGTTGTCAAATATATTTTTTTTTGATATACTTGTTTTACAGACGTTGACGAAGCACAAGAATTTGCGACAAACGCAGTCAAAGCGAACGGGGGACGGTGGAAGCCTCGTATGCGCGCAAAAAGATATTCCCTTCCGAGTTCGGGCGGTGAAAGCAAGTAGCCGCTTGCGGGTCGTTTCCGTTAGCAAACAAAGAGGAGAGGTTTTTTGCCTCTCGAATTAGGTGGTACCGCGACAATTTTATCGCCCTAAGCGTTTGGCTTGGGGCTTTTTTTAGGAGTAAATTATGACAATAACAGAAATCGAAAAGGACTTTGAACGGGATATCGCCCTGTGCGCGACCCTGCCCGAATTGCAGGAACTAAGGGTAAAGTACCTCGGCAAAAGCGGTCAATTGACCGTTTTGCTCAAAAGCATAAAGGACCTGCCGCCCGAGGAACGCCCGACGTTCGGAGCCAAGGTCAACGAGTTGCGCAACAATATGGAACGACGTTTTGTCGCGCGAACCGACGCGCTCAAACAGGACGAACTTGCTCGCCGTTTGCAGGAGGAGCGCGTGGACATAAGTTTGACTTCCTGTCCCGAGCGCGGCGCGTTGCACCCCGTCACGCAGATAGAAAACGAGATTTGCGATCTGCTGATTGCGTTGGGTTTCGAAGTGCTGTCCGGTCCGGAAATAGAAACGGATTACTACAATTTTCAGGCTTTGAACATTCCCGACGACCACCCCGCAAGGGACATGCAGGACACGTTTTACATCACCGACAGCATTTTACTGAGAACGCAAACTTCGGCAATGCAGGCGCGCGTTATGGAAAAGCGCAAACCGCCGTTGAAAATAGTTTGCCCTGGCAAAGTTTTTCGCTCGGACAGCGACGCTTCGCACTCGCCCGTATTTCACCAAATCGAGGGATTGGTGGTGGACAAAAACATTACGCTCTGCGATCTGAAAGGAACTTTGGAGTACATTGCCGCGCACCTGTTCGGAGAACAGACCAAGGTTCGTTTCCGTCCGTCCTTTTTCCCCTTTACCGAGCCGAGCGTAGAGGTGGACCTAACGTGTTGCAACTGTGGCGGCAAGGGCTGTTCTCTGTGCAAGGGCACGGGCTGGATAGAAGTTTTGGGCGCGGGAATGGTCAACCCCTACGTTCTGGAAAATTGCGGCATAGACAGTTCCAAGTACAACGGATACGCATTCGGTATCGGAATGGACAGAGTTGCCATGATCAAATACGGTATTCCCGATATACGGCTGTTTTTCGAAAACGATAAGCGTTTTCTCAAACAGTTTGCAAAATAGGAGATAGACAGAATGAAATTACCTCTTTCTTGGATAAAGGACTTTGTGGACGTTGACGTCGGTATCGACGAACTTTGCGCCAAAATGGTGGCGATCGGTTTGGAAATAGAAGAAGTCGCCTACCTCGGCGAACGCGTGACCAACGTAAAGGTCTGTCAGATAAAGGAAATTACGCAGCACCCCAACGCCGAAAGATTGCTTTGCTGCAAAGTGGACATAGGCGGCGAGATCATTCCGATCGTTACCAACGACCACCGAGTCAAAGTCGGCGACAAAGTACCCGTCGCGTTGCACGGCGCGTCGCTTGCCAACGGCATGCGCATCAGCAAGGGCAAAATGCGCGGCGAGGAGTCGTGGGGAATGTTTTGCGGGGCAGAAGAACTAGGTATCAACGCCGATTGGTATCCCAACGCCGACGTTGACGGCGTGCTTGTATTGCAAGACGGCGCGCATGTAGGCAGCGATATACGCGGCGAAGTGGGGCTGGACGACTACGTGTTGGACGTAAGCATAACCGCCAACCGTCAGGATTGCAACAGCGTTTTGGGTTTGGCGCGCGAAGTCGCCGTCGCTCTCGGAAAAACCTGCCGCGAGCCCGATATATCCTACCGCGAAACGGGCGTTGCCACAACCGACCTCGTAAAGGTGAGCGTTGAGGCGCAAGATCTGTGCAAAGGTTACTTTATGCAGGGTCTGACGGACGTGACGGTGCAAAAGTCCCCCGTTTGGCTTACTTCGCGTTTGGCAAAAATCGGTTTGCACGGTATCAACAATCTGGTAGACATCACCAACTACGTTTTGTTCGAGATCGGTCAACCCATGCACGCGTTCGACTACGCGGATATAGAACAGGGCGAAATCGTCGTGCGGCGCGCTTTCGACGGCGAAAAAATTATTCCGCTGGACGGCAAAGAGTACATTTTGAACAACGACGATCTTGTCATTGCGGACAAAGACCGCGCGGTTGGTTTGGCGGGCATAATGGGCGGAGCAAACTCGGGCATAAAGCCAACAACTCAATGCGTGCTGTTTGAGTCGGCAACTTTTGCACGGCTCAACGTGCGGCGCACGGGACGACGTTTGGGTCTGAGGTCGGATTCTTCCGCGCGGTTTGAAAAGGGTATCGAAACATACACCAACAATTTGGGACTATCCCGCGCGCTTCACCTTGCGGAGCAACTCGGTTGCGGCAAAGTTACTCGCGGACGTATCTCCGTCGGCGAAACGGCGGGCAACCGAACGGTTACCTTCGGCAAAAAGCGCATTGCCGATTTGTTGGGTATCAAAATTCCCGACGAGCGAATTTTGTCCATTTTGCGCTCTCTCAACATCTCGGCAAATATCGACGGCGACAACGTTACGTGCGTTGTTCCTCCCTATCGCGACGATATAGTCCGCGATTGCGACATAGTGGAGGAGTTGATACGCGTTTACGGCTATGACAACATAAAGGGCACTTTGATGGAAAAGTCGCGCATTACCTGCGGGGGCAAGACCGTCGAGGCGCGGCGGATCGACCAACTGAAAAACGTTCTTTGCGGTTTGCGCTACAACGAATGTATTTTCTATCCGTTTGCGGGCAAGGCGTTGTTCGAAAGGGCTTCTACCCGCCCGATAGACGGCGATTTGTACATTCGCGTAAAAAACCCGATCGGAGAAGAACTGTCCTATATGAACAGAGAACTCGCGCCCAACATGCTTCAATGCGTGGAGTTGAACATCTCTCGCGGAAACGGCAATTTGCGCTTGTTCGAAGCGGGCAAGGTCTACCTGTCGGATACCATTCCTCCCGTCGAGTTGCCCTATGAGCAAAAGCGGCTTTCAATGTGCGCAACCGACGTGACTTTCGACAGTTTTCGTCAGGACGTTTTGCAGGCGATACGTTCGGTATCGGACGGGCAAATCAAGTTGACGCGTTCGAGCGCGGACATTCTGCACCCGGGCGTTTCCGCCGACATCTCCGTCAACGGACGCGCCGCGGGCTATTTCGGCAAACTGCACCCGAGCGTCGCCGCTAACTTCGATATAGAGTGCGAATGTATGTATGCGGAAATTTTCCTCGACGTTCTGTTGCAAAACGCTCGTGCCGACGTGCATTTCGTGCCTTTTGCAAAGTTCCCGTCCGTCAGCCGCGATTTTGCGTTGCTGTGCGACGAGGACGTTGCCGCGCAGGATATTCTCGACGAATTTTTGAGGTTGCCCCTTGCGGAAAGCGCGGATCTGTTCGACGTTTACCGCGGAGAAAAGTTGGGCGACGGCAAAAAGAGTCTGGCAATAACGGTAGTGTTCCGCGACAAAAACAAAACTTTGCAGGACTCCGACATAGAAAAACAGTGCGCAAAAGCCTTGCGCGCAATTCAAGAAAAATACGGCGCGACTCTGCGCGCGCAATAGGAAGTGTAGTGCGTTGAACAAATCGTCGGAAGTTTTGGCTCCGGCAGGGAGCGTCGAACAACTTGTGGCAGCCGTCAACAACGGTTGCGATTCGGTGTACTTGGGTTTGGACAGTTTCAATGCGCGCATGAAGGCTCCCAATTTCAACCAAGACAATCTTGCCGAATGGTTAGACTACTGTCATTTGTTCGACGTAAAGGTGTACGTCGCGCTCAATACTTCCCTCAAAAACGACGAGTTCGAACGGGCGGCGCAACTGCTGAAAGTCGCTTACGCAAGCAATGCGGACGGAGTTATCGTGACCGACCTTGCGCTGATGAAACTTGCGGCAAAACTGCCGAAGCCTTTCGAAGTGGCGGCGAGTACGCAACTCAACGTCCACGACGCAATGGGCGCGGAATTTGTCAAACAATGCGGCGCGACTACCGTCGTCTGCGCGCGGGAATGTAGTTTGCAACAGATACGCGACGTCGCCTCGACGGGCGTCAAAGTGGAGTGTTTTGTACACGGCGCGACCTGCGTGTGTCAGTCGGGACAATGCCTGTTTTCTTCGACGGTGGGCGGCAACAGCGGCAACAGGGGACTGTGCGCGCAACCCTGCCGCAAAAAATACTCCGTTGACGGCGGCAAATTCGCTTATTTGCTTTCCGCGCGGGATCTGCTCGGTTTGGATGTAGCGCGCAAATTGCGCGAAGCGGGCGCGGAAGTTTTCAAAATCGAAGGGCGCAATCGTCGCGCGGAATATGCGGGAGCGACTTCGCGCATATACCGCAAATTGTTCGATAATGATTTCGAATACCAACCGCAGGACAAAACCGCGCTTGCGGAAACCTACAACCGCGACATGTCCGAATTGTCCTATCTGAACGGCGACAACTCGGATATAATCTCGCCGCTCTGTCAAAATCATTCGGGCGTAGCGGTGGGTCAAGTTTGCGGCAAAGCCGTCAAAACAAACGTTCACATCAACAAAAACGACGGTTTCAAAATTTTTTGCAACGGAACGGAAGTTTGCGGCGGTATCGCAACGGCTTCGGGCACGGGGCTTGTCGCGGCGGAGTTCGGCAAGGAAGCGCGGGACGGAATGGAAGTCAGGCGCACGTCCGACGTCGCGCTATCCGACGAAATATTGTCTGCGCGCCGTTTGCTGAACGCAGAGTTGTATTTTCGAGCCGAGCCGAACAACCCCGTCGTCGCAAGGGCGAAATGCGGAAGCGTCGAGGTGGAAATCTCCGATTTTACCGCGCCTTTGGCGCAAAATACACCGACCTCGCCGTCAGAAGCGGAACTTCAACTGCGAAAAAGCGGCAATTCCCATTTCAGGATAACGGACGTAAAGGCGGAAGTGGGCAACGTGTTTTTGGCAAAGTCCCAACTCAATTCCGTCCGAAGGCGTTTGCTGGACGAATTGAAAGTGGCAATTGTCCAAAACTACAACAAACGTTTTGCCGCGCGTAACGCAGATATAAACGAACTTTTGCGTTTGGACAAACCCGCGCCGCGCAAATGTATTCCCACGGTCGCCATACGTTGCTACGACGAAAGCGAGTTGAAACGCGCTTGCGAGTTGTCCGATACGGTTATTTACAAACCCGCCGTTTTGGACGAAAGGCAGTTTTGCATTGCGCACGGTTGCGGAGCGTATTTGGATCTGCCCTCTTTTGCCGACGCGCGGTATTTGCGGGAACGGTTGGCAAAATATCCTGCGTCGGTGGTGTGTCACAACGTGGGACATGTGCAGTTGGCAAGGCAAATGAATTTGCCCTACATAGCGGGGAGCGGGCTTAACATTTTTAACGACCGCATGGCGCAGACGTTTGACGACGCCGCGACCTTTGTGTATTCTTTGGAGTTGACTGTGGGCGAAATAGCCCGATTTGCGGACAGAAGCGGTTTGATTTTCGCAGACGGCAAAATAACGTTGATGAAACTCGTTCATTGTCCGTACAAACTTCAAGCGCAACTCTGCGGCGACAGGCGTGATTGCGTCGATTGCGCAAATATCCGACCGCTGCGTTACCGCGACGAACTCGGCAACGAATTTGTGGTGCAACGCCGCAAGGATCTTCGTTGCACATTTGAATTGATCAACGGCAACAAACTGTCCGCCGCTGCGCGACTCAAACGTCCAGACAGGTATTTGGTGGACTACGACGAGGCGGTGGCAAGGCACTACCTTGCTTTGAACGGCGGCGTTGACGACGGTTATACCGAACAAAAGCCCTTTACCAAAGGCAGACTGTTCGACAAAGTGAATTGAAAATGATAAACGCAAAAACACTTACAAAACTTCAATATTTCGACATACTGCGCGCGGCAAGTTCCTTCTGTATCAGCGGTATAGCGCAGAGCAAAATGCTGAGCGTTTTGCCTGCGGACAGTTTCGAACAGGCGCAAAAACTCCTCGACGAAACGCGGCAAGCGTACGACCTTTTTCAGTACGAAACGTCCTTTGACCTGTCGGTAGACGACGTTGCGGAAACCTGCGCGCTCGCTCGGGTAGGCTCGTGCCTTTCTATGAAACAGTTGTTGCAGATCATGAGAACTTTGCGCACTTCGCGCAATTTGCAGACCGCGCTGTTCGTCGATTACGGCGTAGACATATCTCTGTTGCAGGCAAAGGCTTACGCGCTCTACGTTGACAAACGTTTGGAAGACGACATAGACTTTGCGATACTGTCCGACGAGGAAATGAACGACAAGGCTTCGGAGGAACTGTTTGCCATACGCAAACGCATAAAGGCCATCAACGCCGACATAAAGCAGAAACTGCAAAGTTACACCAAAAACAGCGAAATTTCCAAATATTTGCAGGATACGATTGTCACGGTGCGCGCAGACAGGTACGTTATACCCGTCAAGCAGGAGTTCAAAGGCAACGTACCTGGGATAGTCCACGACCAATCGGCTACGGGGGCGACGCTTTTTGTCGAACCGCTGGCGATAGTGCAGTTGAACAACGCCTTGCGCGAAGCCGTTCTCGAAGAAAAAGCGGAAATACAGCGTATTCTCCAAGCGTTTACGGACAGGATCTCGCCCGTTGCGGACAGGATCGCTTTGGCGGCGGATACCGTCAGCGATCTGGACGTGATTTTCGCAAAGGTAAAGTACGCGCTGGAAAACAAATGCACGTTGCCGCAACTCAACGACAAGGGTATCGTTCGACTGAAAAAGGCGCGCCACCCGTTGCTGGACAAAAATAAGGTAGTGCCCATCTCCGTCAAATTGGGCGACGACTACGACGTGGTGGTCATCACGGGACCCAACACGGGCGGCAAAACGGTAACGCTCAAAACGGTAGGCTTGCTCTGCGCAATGGCAATGTCGGGGCTGTTTGTCCCCTGCGCCGAGGACAGCGCGACCTCTTTCTTTGACGACATACTGTGCGATATTGGCGACGAGCAGAGCATAGAACAGAACCTATCCACCTTTTCGGGGCATATATCCAACTTGCGTGATATTTTGAACGTTTGCGGGGCGGGACACCTGGTGCTTGTGGACGAAGTGGGGGCGGGTACCGAACCCAACGAAGGCTCGGCTTTGGCGTTGGCGATAACCGACTACTTGCGCCGAAGCGGGGCAAAATGCGTGCTGACTACTCACTACGGCGCGCTGAAAGAATACTCCCTTGCGACTCCGCGCGTGGAAAACGCTTCTATGGAGTTCGATCTGCAAACGCTTGCGCCCACCTACCGTTTGATACTCGGCGTTCCGGGCAGTTCCAACGCAATAGCGATCGCTTCCAAATTGGGACTTCGGCAGGACGTGATAGAATTTGCAAAGCAAAACGTATCGCAGGAAAAACTGTCCTTTGAGCGCGTTTTGCAAAACGCCGACGAAATACGCAAGGAATATGAGCAAAAACTGAACGACGTTGCCGAGCAGTACAAGCAACTGCAAGCGGAAAAAGAACGTACCGCCAAGTTGAACGGCAGTTTGCAAAAGGAACGGGAAAAGTTGCTTGCCGACTCGCGCGAGGACGCCAAACGAATAGTAATTAAAGCCAAAGAAGAAGCCGCGGCGTTGGTGAACGAGATCAAGGAAATTTTGTCAAAAGATTCCGTTTCGGACAAGGATCTGTTTGCGGCGCGCAACACGGCAAAACGTTTGAACGACATCAAAACGGAAAACGACGAGGACGGCGACGAGGTTATATTCACGGGAGATAAAGCGGACTTTTCCAAGTTGAAAGTCGGCGACAAACTCTATTCCAAAAAACTCGGCGTGCAAGTGCGCGTGATAGCGATAAAGGGCAGATCGCGCATAACGGTCAGGTGCGGCGGCATAACCACCGAAGTGACGTCCGACGACCTGTACCAAAGCGTTGCCGAACCCAATCCGAGCAAACAACGCAATTATGTCGGGTCGCGAGCCAAAACGCAAGTAAACGCTCGCAGTTTCGGCAACGAACTGAACATTATCGGACAAACCGTAGACGACGCGATAATGGCGGTAGACGAGTTTATCGACTCGGCTGTGCTTGCGGGATTGACTCAAATTTGGATCATACACGGCATGGGAACGGGCAAATTGCGCGCGGGATTGCACGAACACTTTCGCCATCATCCCAATATTGCGGAATTTCGGCTCGGCGGCTACGGCGAAGGTGGCAGCGGCGTCACCGTTGTCAAGTTGAAATAACCAAACAATAACAAAAATCGCACTTTTAGAGAATACTATGTGTAACATAGTAACATAAAATGGGTAAAAAAGACGAATTATTTTCGTAAAAGAGGTGCAAACGCCGCCGAAACCGCTCGGCGCGCAACACCAAAGCAAAAATGCCGCTATACGCGGTTACAAACGTAAAGTTAAAACAAAATCGGGTGACAAAATGATTTACTACTTTGACAACTGTGCTACGACAAGAGCAGACGACAAAATCGTGGAGATACTCAACAGGTATCATACGGAAAGATACTTCAATCCCTCCGCACGCAGTTCGTACAGTCTGGAAATCGCGCAGGATATAGTTTCGGCGCGCGAACGGATAGCGAAGTGCCTCGGTTGCGGCGCGGACGAATTGATATTTACCTCGGGCGGAACGGAAGCGGACAACTTGGCGATATTCGGCTCGTTACGCAAAAAAAGCGGCAACATAGTGGTAACGCAGGCGGAACACTCCGCCGTGTTCAATCCCGTTGCGGAGTTGGGCAATCGCGGGTACGAAATCAGATATGCCAAAGTTTTGCCCGACGGACGTATCGACACGGAGGACTTTGTATCCAAAGTGGACGGAAACACCCTGTTGGCGTGCTTTATGCACGTAAACAACGAAACGGGCGCGATCAACGACATTTGCCGCCTTAACAGCCTTGTCAAAGCCAAAAATCCCCAAACGGTAACTTTTTCGGACGGCGTGCAAGCGGTGGGCAAGATAACGGTCAATTTGCTCCATTCGGGCGTGGATATGTACTCCTTTGCGGGACACAAGATACATTGCACCAAGGGGATAGGCGCGTTGTACGTCAAAAGGAGCGTTCGACTTGTACCGACGGTTTTGGGCGGCGGTCAGGAAAGAGGACTGCGTTCGGGCACGGAATACGTCGGCGGGATAGTCGCGCTTGCCGAGGCGGTGGAAACGGCGACGGATAACATGCACCTCAACGCCGTCAATTTCGAACAGTACAAGTTTGTCCTTCGGCAATGTCTGGAAAATTCTCTTCGGTGGAAAGAAATTTGTCCCGAACACTCCTCTCCCGCGATATTTTCTCTCGCGTTTGCCGACATCAAGGGCGAAGTGTTACTGCACATGTTGGAAAGTTACGGAATAATCGTCGGCACAGGTTCGGCGTGCAGTTCCAAAAACAAGCAAAGCCGCGTGGCAAAGGCGATCGGACTCGCTCCCGAATACGCCGAGGGTATGTTGCGGATCAGTTTTTCCAAATACAATTCCGTCGAGCAAGTGCGTTTTTTGGGCGAAAAACTCGCCGAGGGCCTGCTCCGTCTGCGCAAAACCATGATGGGCTGAAAATTTTTAATTACATACAACAAATAAAGAGGGAATATGAAAGTTATTATCATCAGATACTCGGAGATACATCTCAAAGGCAACAATCGCGATTACTTCGAAAGCGCGTTGGTATCCAACATCAAGACCGTTCTCAAAGATTTTCGCTGTCAATTCGGCAGAAGCAACGCGCGTTACATAATACGCAACTTTGACGAAAACGATCTAGAAGCCATTATCCAAGCGGTCAAAAACGTTTTCGGCGTACATTCTTTGAGCGTTGCTGAGGAGGTGGACACCGATTTGCCCGCCATATCAAACGCCGCGCTTGCCTTTGCGCCCAACAGCGGCACGTTCAAAGTCGTCACCAACCGCGCGGACAAGCGTTTTCCGATGAAGTCTATGGAAATATCCGCCGAAATAGGCGGTGATATTTTGGACGCGCACCCCGATCTCAAAGTGGACTTGGTTTCTCCCGACAATACCGTCTATATCGACATTCGCGAAAACGGCAAAACGTTCGTTTACGGCACGACCATAAAAGCCGTCAACGGTATGCCCGTAGGCACGGGCGGCAAAGGTATAGTTATGCTTTCGGGCGGGATCGACAGCCCCGTCGCCGCTTATATGATGGCAAAACGCGGAATGACTCTCCGAGCCGTCCATTTTCACAGTTTTCCCTACACAAGCATGCAAGCGCGCCAAAAAGTGTTGGATTTGGCAAAAATCATCAAAAAATACACCCTGCACATGACGGTTGACGTCGTGAGTTTTACGGAAATTCAAACTCAAATACACGAAAAGTGTCCCGAAGAATACATGATCACGATAATGCGCCGTTTTATGATGCGCATTGCCGAACGCATTGCAAAAATGCACGGGGCGGGCGCGGTCATTACGGGCGAAAGTCTGGGGCAGGTCGCAAGTCAGACGTTGGAAAGCATAACAAGTACAAACTCGGTAGCGACAATACCCGTGTTCCGCCCGCTGATCGGTTTCGACAAGGACGAAATAATCGAAATCTCCAACAAAATAGGCACGTTCGAAACCTCGATATTGCCATACGAAGATTGTTGCACGATCTTTTTGCCCAAACGCCCCGTAACCAAACCGCGTTTGGATCACGTTTTGCGCGTGGAGAGCGCGCTCGACGTGGACGCGTTGGTGGAAAACGCCCTCAACAATATCGAAACGGTTGTAATAGAGTAGCGTTGCCAATTGGAGCAGCGTTATTTGGAATTGGATCGGCAGTTGCAGTTTTAGCATCAGTTTTAGGAGGATTTGTTGCTTAAAAATTTATGAAGGAGAATTTATGAAAAAAAATAGTAAATTAAGCATAAGAGCAACTATAGCAATGTTCACTTTGATTGTGTCGTTGATGGCAACCGTTATAGCAATGGCTATGCGAATATTCTCTTAGGAGCGAATTATGAAATATTCTCTCAGATTAATTATATTAAGTTTAATTATGGCACTAGGAATTACTTGTGCAACCATTATATGGCTAATAAAATTCACTTCAACAGTTTTTTATGTGGCATTAGGTATAAATTTAACTGCCGTAGTAGTCATAGTAGTATGTTTAATATTGGAAGTTAAACATAATAAATAATTTTAGTGGGGGGGGGCGCGTTGACGGGAAGCGCTATTTTGTTGTAATTACAAGTACCAAAATTCGGTCAGATCGGGAAAGCCGTCGCGCGGAGGGTCGAAGCGGGATCTCTCGTTGTCGGTATCCTCTACGTAATGCACGGTCGCAACGGGAGTAGTGTACGCAAGTTTTCCGTCAACGTACAACTTGGCAAAAAACGCGACGTCGCAGTCTATCGTGCAAGCGTATTTGTTGTCGGTCAAATGGACGGCGACGGCGCGTCCGTCCGTTTGTCGGTACAGTTCCCACGTGCCGTTCGGAACGGTCGCAATGGATATGCTCACGGAGTTGTGTTCCGAATTTACGTTCAGTTTGTAGTCATAAGTAACTTTTTTTGCCTGTTCGCAGGGTTTGTTGGATTTGTCAAACCAAAATTTTTCTCCGTCGTCGCTCAGCAACACCAACTGATCTTCGTACAAACTGTCTTTGTCGATATTCAACTGAATTACGCTCTGCGGAACAGCAAATTTCGACGGTTTGTTTGCCGAATACATCACGTCCGCAAGTTTGGAGGCAAACAGACATGGGGCGGTCGCGCCGTTCACTTCGTTGGGAAGATCTCCGCTGTACCACACGCAAAAGGTATTTTGCGTGGTATATGCGGCAACCAAAGCGTCGCTGTTGCCCTGCGCGTTGCCTACCGTGCCCGTTTTTGCCGCGATAGAGTAGTCGCTCTTTTTCAACAATTTGGCAGTGCCCGCGTTGACCGTGTTTACCAACATGTCCGTCATCAGATAGTTCGCTCCCGACTGAAACACGCGGGTATTTTGTTCCCGACGGCTGTACAATGTGCCGTTTGAGCAGGAAATGCGTTTTATGAACCCCGCGTCGTTGTATTGTCCGTCGTTTGCCAACGTGGCGTAGCACTTTGCAATATCCGTCACAGTCAGCCCGCCGTGCGCGTTGCCCAACGCGAGGGATAAATTTTGCTCCCCGTTAATGCCCATTTTGCCGAGATATTTTTCCGAAACGGGCAGCGTAAGCGCGTTGAGCGTTTTTACCGCGGGGACGTTCAGGCTCTTTGCGACGGCGTATTTTATCGTCGTCCAACCATTGTACCCGCCGATATTCGTCGGCTTGTAACCGTTGAAATCCGTTTCCTCGTCCAGCACGGGCGACGCCTGCGTTATAATTCTTTCGTTGAGTGCGGGGGCGTAGACAGCAATGGGTTTGAGCGTGCTGCCCGCCTGTCTGTTTGCGCCCGCCGTATCGCCCCTCATCAAACACGCCTGTACGCCGCCCGTATTGTTGAGAATTATCGCCGAAAGGTCAGCCAACGCGCCGTTTTTCGTCAAAGTTTTGTCCGCCGATACCAGCGATTGCAACTCTCGTTGGAGTTTTTGATCGCAGTACGTTTCTATCACAAAATCCGATTTTGCAAGTTGCAACGGCGTCATATTGAGCAATTTGCACGCTTCCTGCATGACAAGATAGACGTAGTTTCGCTCGTTGCGCGCGGTTTGGGGCGAGTAGGTAATGTCCTCGGCACGGGCGGCGGCAAATGCCTCTTGCGAAATTATGTTTTGTTCCGACATCAGTTTCAACACCGTGTCGCGGCGCGCTCGGCACTTGTCGGCGTTTTTGTCGGGAGCGTAAACGTTGGGGGCTTTGATCATTCCCGCCAGGATCGCGCTTTCCGAAACGGTCAATTCCGACGCGCTTTTGTTAAAGTAAACGTTTGCCGCCGTTTCGATACCGTAGGCGTTGCGCCCGAAATATATCGTGTTGAGGTACATTTCCAAAATTTCGTTTTTGGTATAGTTTTTTTCCAACTCGCGCGCCAACATCATCTCGTTGATCTTGCGTTTGAGCGTTTTGGAACGGTTGAGGTGCGTGTTTTTTATCAACTGCTGACTGATTGTGGACGCGCCCTCGCGATAGCCGCCGCTTTTGAGATTGTGCAGAATCGCCCCTCCGATCCGCTTGAAGTCTATGCCCTTGTGCGAAAAAAAGCGTTTGTCCTCGACGGCTACAAACGCCATATATGTGTAGTCGTGCAACGCGCTGAGCGGTATTTGTTTGTAATCGTTCAAGTAGAGCGGCTCGTGTATTTGTTTGCCCTCGTCGTCCAAGACGGTCAACGCGGTGTACACTTCGTTGAGTTTTGCCCTGTCAAAGGACACAAATTCCTCGCTGTGGCGAAACCGATCCGTCCAAAGAACTCCGCCCAACGTCGTTGCAACCGCGATCACGGCGAAAACTATTCCGAAAACCTTCCAAAACTTCTTCATATACTAATATTTTTTGTGATTTATACTTTTATATTTATTTTTCTTGAAAAAATATTGAAATGAGTGTAAAATGTTGATATATGTGAAAGTTTGTCGTAACGAAACTTTCGGAGGACGATTTGAACTACTTTATACACACTTACGGATGTCAGATGAACATCCACGATTCGGAAAAAATCGCAGGCATTTTGGAAAAAGCGGGCTACGTCGCCTGCGACGAGGTGGAAAACGCGGATATAGTCGTTTTCAACACCTGCTGCATACGCGAAACCGCCGAGCAAAAAATTTACGGTCATTTGGGCGCGATAAAAAAACTCAAACGCACCAACCCCGATCTGATAGCCGTCGTATGCGGTTGCATGAGTCAACAGGAGGGCGTCGCGGAAAAAATCAAAGAGAGTTATCCTTTTGTGGACGTGGTGCTGGGAACGGGCAATTTGAACCTTTTGCAACAGGCGATAGAAACAGCCCGCAACAAGAAAAAGTACGTCAACGTAGATTTTTTGCATTACCGCGAAGAAGATTTTCCGCAGTCGCGCACAAGTTACCCTAACGCTTGGGTAAACATCAATTACGGTTGCAACAATTTTTGCACCTACTGCATTGTGCCCTACGTTCGCGGCAGAGAGCGCAGTCGTCCCCTAGCCGACATAATGAGCGAGGTAGAGCAACTTTTGGCAAAAGGATACAAGGAGATCACGCTCCTCGGACAAAACGTCAACTCCTACGGTCACGATTTGGCGGACGGAACGGATTTCGCGCAACTTTTGCACTCGATAGGCAAACTGTCGGGGAAATTTCGGTTGCGCTTTATGACCTCTCACCCGAAAGACCTGTCCCAAGACGTGATAGACGCCATTGCCGCCTATCCCAATATTTGCGACAACATACATTTGCCCGTGCAAAGCGGCAGTACCGAAATTTTGCGCAGAATGAATCGCCGTTACACGCGCGACGACTATTTGTCGCTTTTGGAGCGTATTCGCAAGTCGCTTCCCGACGTGGGAATAACCACGGACATAATGGTGGGCTTTCCCGGGGAAACGGAGCAAGATTTCGAGGACACGCTGGATCTGGTGCGCCGCGCAAAATTCAGTTCCGCATTTTGCTTTGTGTACTCGCGCCGCAAGGGAACGCCCGCCTATTCTATGGAGCAAGTGCCCTATGCGGTAAAGAAAGACCGAATCACGCGTTTGCTGGCTTGCCAAAACGAAGTTACCAAGCAGATCAGCGCGCAAATGGTGGGACAAAAATACGAAATTTTGGTAGAGGGCGCAAACAACCGCTATCAAAACACAATGTGCGGTCGCACGGAGAGCGGCAGGCTCGTCAATTTCAAATGCGACGAGGACCTGATAGGTCGCTTTGTCACGGTTGAGATCGAGCGCGCAAGTTCGGCGACCCTGTGGGGACGCGTATCGACGGAGGAAAGATGAACGAAAAAATTTCGCCAATGATGAAAAATTATTTGCAAACAAAGGAGCAGTACAAGGACTGTATCCTCTTGTACCGTTTGGGCGACTTTTACGAGATGTTTTTCGAGGACGCGGAACGGGCGAGCAGAATACTCGATCTGACGCTCACGGGCAAAAACTGCGGTCTTGAAGAACGCGCTCCCATGTGCGGAGTACCCTATCACGCCGTTGACGCCTATATCGCCAAACTTATCGCCGCGGGCGAAAAAGTCGCTATATGCGAACAGTTGAGCGAACCGAACGGAAAACAACTCGTGGACAGGGCGGTGGTGCGCGTTATCACTCCCGGAACGGTGATGGAAAGCGACATTTTGGAAGAACGTCGCAACAATTTTATCGCCGCGGTGTGCGCCGACAAAAACATAGGCGTTGCGCTGTGCGATCTTTCCACGGGCGACGTGTTCGCTTCGGAATTCGGCGGCAGCGGTTATATCAAAGATTTGCAGGAATTTTTGGTAAGTTACAAACCGTCCGAAGTGTTGGCAAACAGTCAAGCCAAGTCCGCATCCGCGTTGTTGGACTGCGTTCGCGCAGGTTATGTGCCCGAATTTTCTCTCTACAACGACGACAACTTTGACAAGCGCATTGCGCGGGAACAAATTTTGCGCCACTACAAAGTAAGCACGGCGGACGGATTCGGACTGCAAGGCAAGCCCGACGCTCTGCGCGCGTGCGGCGCGTTGTTGCGCTATCTCAAAGAAACGCAAATGAGGGACTTGCCTCACCTCAAAGCGATCAGATATATCGAAAAATCCCGCTATATGTCCATCGACGTCAAAACCCGCAAAAATCTCGAACTGACCGTTTCCTATCGCGAGGGCAAGCGCAAAGGAAGTTTGCTGTGGCTGTTGGACAAAACTCAAACGGGCATGGGCGCGCGGTTACTCTCAGATTGGATAGACCGTCCTTTGCAAAAGGCGGCGCAAATAAACGCTCGTCTTGACGGAGTGGAAGAACTGTATCGCGGATATATGGTGCGCGCGGAATTGGGCAAATTGCTACATTCCGTCAACGACATAGAACGCCTGGTGGGCAAGATCGCCTACAACAACGTAACGCCCAAGGACTGCGTTTCCCTCAAAGATTCCCTCGCGATACTGCCCGAGGTCAAGAAACTCATTGCCTCCGCCCAATGCAAAATTTTGAAAGACGTCAACAATTCCATACACACCCTGCCCGAGGTGGTGGATCTGTTGGGTCGGGCGATAAACCCCGAAGTTCCCGCCGTCATCAGGGAATCGACGGACTACATTTTGAAAGGTTACAACGCCGAACTTGACGAACTGTACGACCTTGCGGAAAACGGCGGCGCGCGAATATCCGCGTTGGAAGAATACGAACGCAACCGCACGGGCATAAAAAATTTGAAACTCGGCTACAACAGAGTATTCGGATATTACTTCGAAATAACAAACTCCATGTTGGGGTTGGTGCCGGACAACTTTATACGCAAGCAGACCCTGACCAACGGAGAAAGATTTGTCAGCCCCGAACTGAAAGAGTTGGAAGAAAAAATGCTTTCCGCAGTGGAGGGGAAAGTGCGTTTGCAAAAGAAACTGTTTGACGAATTGCGTAACGCGTTGTTGCAATACATTCCCGTAATGCAACAAACGGCGCAAGCCGTCGCCGCGTTGGACTGTCTTGTTTCCCTTGCGAACGTGGCGCAAAGCAACGACTACTGCAAGCCCAAAATCAACGCAAGCGGAACGGAACTGCGCGTGACGGAGGGCAGACACCCCATTGTGGAAAGTTACATCAAGCGCGAAAACTTTATCGCCAACGACGTAAATCTCGACACCGCCGACAATCGCACTATGATAATTACAGGACCGAACATGGCGGGCAAAAGCACCTTTATGCGGCAGGTTGCGTTGATAACTCTGATGGCGCACATAGGTTCGTTTGTACCCGCAAAGGCGGCGGAAATACCCATTGTAGACAAAATTTTCACTCGGGTGGGCGCAAGCGACGATATTGCTTTCAATCAAAGCACCTTTATGGTGGAAATGGTAGAGGTGGCAAACATACTCAACAACGCCACGTCCAACAGCCTTATCATTTTGGACGAGATCGGTCGCGGCACGTCTACCTTTGACGGACTGTCCATAGCCTGGGCGGTGATGGAGTACGTTTCTCAAAAAATTTGCGCCAAAACGCTGTTTTCCACCCATTATCACGAACTGACCGACCTGGAAGGGCGTATCGAGGGGGTAAAAAACTACCACGTGACGGTCAAAGAACTCAACGGAACGGTGGTGTTTTTGCACAAGATCGCGCGCGGCGGAACGAACAAGAGTTTCGGTATCGAAGTGGCTTCTCTTGCGGGCGTGCCGCAGGAAGTATGCCTCCGCGCAAAAGAAATTGTCACCATGTTGGAAAACAGCAACATAAGCCTCAATCTGGACAAAGTGCAGCAGGCGGTTTCGTCGCGGCAGGTCGCAAAAACTTCTCAGGAAGTGTGCGCCGTCTTGCGCGATACCGATATGAACAGAATTTCGCCCATAGAGGCGTTTGACATACTCAATTCTTTGGTAAAAAAGGTAAAAGAAAATGGCTGATATACGCGTATTGTCACCGGAAGTTTACAACTTGATCGCCGCGGGCGAAGTTATCGAACGTCCCTACGGCGCAATGAAAGAACTTGTGGAAAACAGCATAGACTCGGGCGCGGATCGCATTACGATCGAGATCGCTAACGGCGGTTTCGACCTCATTTCCGTAACGGACAACGGTTGCGGCATAGCCGAAAAGGACGTGGAATTGGCGTTTGTAAAGCACGCCACGAGCAAACTCTCCGCTCAAAGCGATCTGGACGCTATTCAAACGCTCGGGTTTCGCGGCGAGGCGTTGCCCAGCATTGCGGCGATTTCCAATGTGCGAATGACGACGCGCGTAAGCGCCTCCGAAACGGGAGTCTGCGTGAATGTGGAAGGCGGCGAGGTAAAGGACAAAACCTACGTTTCGGCAAACGTCGGCACAAAGGTGGAAGTTCGCAATTTGTTTGCCAACACGCCCGCTCGCAAAAAGTTTTTGAAAACTCCCGCTTCCGAAAGCGCGGAAATAACAAAATTCGTTTCAAAACTTATTTTGACCAACCCGAACCTATCGATTACGTACATTGCCGACGACAAAACCGTTTACTCATCCAACGGCAACGGTCGTGAACAGGCGATTTTTGCCGTGTACGGAGCGGAGTGCTTGGACAACTGTCTGCACATTGCCTACTCCAACGGCGAAATACGTATCGAGGGGTATATCGGCAATCCAACATTCTCCAAGCCGAACCGCAACGGGCAAACGCTGTCGGTAAACGGGCGGTACGTCACCGACCAATCGATAAGCGCGGCGATAATGCAGGCGTACAAGCCTTTTTTGATGACGAGGCAGTATCCGTTTTACGTTTTGAATCTGGACATTCCATGCCATCTCGTGGACGTAAACGTTCACCCCAAAAAGACGGAAGTTCGATTTGCCGACGCGCGCAAGGTATGCTCGCTGTTTTATCATTGCGTGGAAAACGCATTGCAAACCTACACGGAGCAACGTTCCGAACAAATTTTCTCCGAAGAGCCGCAAACAAGACCCGCGCAATACCGACAAGAGGACTTTGCCGACGTTTTCGACCGTCTTGCCGCGCAAAACAAAATAGAAATTATGAACCGCGATCAGACCAAAGACGTGGACGAGATGGAACGAGCCGAGTTGCAAGCGGACAAGATCGACGCAATTTCCGAACTCGGCACGCGTTTGGAGCGTGAAGTGTCCGTCGCGGCGGCGCGCGCAAATATGGGGCTGAACGGCGTTGACTATCTCAAACAAGCCGCTCCGCAGTTCAACGAGGTCGTCGGGGCGGAGTCCGCTCCCTCCCGAGAGGATATGCTGTTTTACCGCGCAAGAATTTTGGGCTCGGCGTTCAAAACGTACCTTATTTTGGAAATTGACGACAAGTTGATATTTGTGGATCAGCATGCCGCGCACGAACGCATTTTGTTTGACAGGTTTATGCAAAACCGACCGTCGGACATGCAACCGATAATGTTTCCCTACACGTTTTCCGTGACGGACGAGGAAGCGTTGTTCATAGAGGAAAACATTTCCAATTTCAACAAGGCGGGTATCGAATTGCAACGTTTCGGGACAAACACATTCCGTATCACGGCGGTGTCCTCCCTGCTTTCGGATATGGAAATGGGCGATTTCGTAAAGTACCTGCTGTCGTCGATTGAGGAATTCAAACCCGACGAGCGGGAATTGGCGGTGGAAAAAATCGCTCAAAAAGCCTGCAAAGCCGCCGTCAAAGCGGGATATTGTTTGAGCGAATACGAAATAAAGTACATTTTGAAAGAGGTTTGCGACAACAAAATTTTGCAATGTCCGCACGGCAGACCGATAACGGTAGTGTTTAGCAAGACCCAACTCGAAAAGATGTTCAAGAGGATAGTGTAATGAAAACCGTCCTGGGCATAACGGGTACGACCTCGGTGGGCAAATCCGCGACGGCGGTGGAACTTGCAAAATTACTGAACACGGCGGTAATATCCGCAGACTCTATGCAGATATATCGCGGAATGAACGTCGGCACGGCAAAAATAACGCCCTCCGAGATGAAAGGCGTCGCTCACTATATGTTGGATATAGCCGAGCCTTGCGACGAATTTTCTTCATTTTTGTACTCACGGCAAGCGGCGGAGATAATCGACTCTATGACGACAACGCCGATAGTGGTAGGAGGGACGGGTTTTTACTTTGACAGCCTTGTCTATCCGCCTGAGTTCGGCGAGGGCGACCCTGCGCGCCGCAAAGAACTTTTGGAAATATACGAGCGCGAGGGGATCGAACCTCTGCGACAAATTTTGTCGGAATTGGACGGCGACGCCTACGCGCAAATAGACAATTTCAACTACAAAAGAGTTATCCGCGCCATAGAGATCGCCGAAAAGGGCGAAAGCGTCACTCGCGGCAGTAACAGACAAAACCCGCGTTATAACTTGATTTTGTACGTGCTTCAACGCGACAGAGAGGGGTTGTACGCAAAGATTGACGAACGCGTGGACAAAATGGTGCAAAACGGCTTGGTAGAGGAAGTCAGGGGCTTGATCGACAAATACGGCTACTGCAAAACTTCGGCTTTCGAGGCGATCGGGTACAAGGAAATTATCGAATATTTGAAAGGTAATTGCACGTTGGAACAGGCCGTTTGTCAAATAAAAACCAACACGCGCCGCTATGCCAAGCGACAAATATCCTACTACAAACGCATGAATGCAGCCGAATATATCGACGCGGACGGCAAAACGCCGTTGCAAATTGCAAATTATATCTACGAAAAAGTGCAAAAATTGCTCTGAAATATAACAAATTATTCTCAAAATCGGCAAAATGCAGAATACTATGTTAAACATAGTTAGATAAGAGGGCAAAATGAACAAGGAAATAGCAGAAGCATTGCAAAACACAAGAGAGATATTCGACAGTCTGGACGAAATTGCTCTGTTCAATCAAAAAAAGGTAACGGACAGTTTTCGCGAAAACGCGGTCGCGCTCAGACACTTCAACGGAACAAGCGGTTACGGCTCGGACGACGCGGGACGTCAGACGCTCGGTTGCGTGGTGGCAAAAGTATTCGAAACGGACAAGGCTGTCGTCAGCCCATTGATCGCCTCGGGGACGGCGGCAATATCTTTGGCTTTGTTCGGCGTTCTTCGTCCGGGAAACAGGGTGCTATCGGTTACGGGAAAGCCTTACGACACTTTGACCGACGTCATTTTCAAAGAGGGCGTCGGCAGTCTGAAAGACTTCGGCATAGATTTCGACTCGATCGACCTTGTAAACGGCACGTTCGACTTTGACGCTATCGCACAATATTTGGCTCGAAACCGCGTCAACATGGTGTATATCCAACGCTCTCGCGGATACGCCTGGCGGCGCGCTCTTTCCATAGATCAAATAGAGCAGATTTGCCTGTTCGTGAAAAAAATCGACCCGAATATTATTGTATTTTGCGACAACTGCTACGGAGAATTTGTCGAAAAGCACGAGCCGACGGCTGTCGGCGCGGATCTGTGCGCGGGTTCTTTCATCAAAAATATCGGCGGCGGGCTTGCACCCACGGGCGGTTACGTCGCGGGCAAAGCCGACCTTGTAGATTTGGTGGCGGGCAGACTCACCGCGCCGTCGTTGGGCATGGAAGTGGGATCTTATCAATCGGGATACAGACTGTTTTTTCAGGGAATTTTTGTCGCGCCGCACGTGGTAAACCAAGCGCTCAAAATCTCCACGCTGTTTTCCTACGCGCTTTCCAAGCGCGGATACAAGGTGACTCCGCAGGTCGGCGAACATCTCGGCGATATTGTCTGCTCGATAAACCTCGGCGATCCCGACAAAATGGTGGCGTTTTGCCAAGCCGTACAGAGCATTTCGCCCGTGGACGGTTTTGTCAAGCCCGAGCCGTGGCAACAAGCGGGTTACGCCGACAAGGTGATAATGGCGGCAGGCTGTTTTGTCGAGGGCGCGTCCATCGAACTTAGTTGCGACGGCCCGATACGCCCGCCCTATACGGTGTACTTGCAGGGCGGTTTGACCCTCGAACACGGAATTTTGGCGTTGGAAAAGGTGTTGGAAAGCCTCTGATCGCCCCGACAGCCACGTTATTCGATTTTACAAGGGCTTGCAGACTAAAAAGTTTGCCTCGGTTGGCAACAGTTCGCGGATTTTCCGTCTGAAAGCCCGAAATACGTACCGACCCCGCAAACAGAACCAAAGCGGTTACAAAAAAATTTTTCGACAGATTTGACCGTTGCATAGCCGTCCGCAACGTGGTTATGTTCGACGGAGGTTGCCGCAACCGCGAAAAAAATTCAACAAGGAACAAACAATGCAATTCGGACAAAAACTCATTCAATTACGCGAAAAACGCGGTTTATCCCAAGAGCAACTCGCCGACGAACTGCAAGTGTCGCGCCAAACCATCTCGGATTGGGAAAACGACGCAGCCGTTATCGACGTCGAGAACGCGGCAAATATTTGTCGATATTTCGGCGTGGATATGAACGCGTTGTTTCTCGACCCAACCGACCCCTCGGCGGAACTATCGCAAAACGACACGCCCGCGAGCGCAACGGACGTCCCCGCAAACGGTAGCGTAACGACCGACTCCGCGCCCGCAAAGTCGGCGCGGGACTCCGACAAAAATTCTTTGGCAATATGGCGCACGTCGCTAGCGGTCAGCGCAATTTTATTTGCGGTCTTTTTTGCCGTAGCCGTCATTGCGGCGACTTTGCTTGTTTCCGACCCGAATTCGGGGCTGACGATCAACAACATGATATTCGTAATCGTCGGGCTTGCCTTTGCGGGAATTGCCGCCCTTATGGCTCTTGTAATGTTGATAGTTTCCTCCGTGATGTTCGTCAAATGCAGAAAGTCGCTTGCAACGAAAAATCA
>CANQPI010000017.1 GCA_947625725.1 uncultured Clostridia bacterium
TAAACTACCAAAAACCGGTAGATTTATTTAACGAATTTCTTTCTAAGTGTTGCACTTAGTTTGACAATTCACCTGTTGGAACAGTTGCGAACGTTATTTCAAAACAAACAATTCTAATCAGAGTTCCGACCTTGTTCACAGAGGCACGAGGGTGTTGCCCGAATGAAAATTCATTTGGTCAAAAAAAACAGGAATTTGAGTGAGCGCAGGGCGTGTGGACACAACGCACAAGCGGCTTGCGGGGGTTGGCGGGGTTGCTTCCCATTATAATGGAAAGCATTGCTTTGTTGGAACAGTTGCGAACTTTATTTCAAAACAAACAATTTCAATCAGAGTTCCGACCTTGTTCACAGAGGCGCGAGGGTGTTGCCCGAATGAAAATTCATTTGGTCAAAAAAAACAGGAATTTGAGTGAGCGCAGGGCGTGTGGACACAACGCACAAGCGGCTTGCGGGGGTTGGCGGGGTTGCTTCCCATTATAATGGAAAGCATTGTTTTGTTGGAACAGTTGCGAACTTTATTTCAAAACAAACAATTCTAATCAGAGTTCCGACCTTGTTCACACAGGCGCGAAGGTGTCCCCTGCAAAATAATCTGCAATGAGCGCCGCACACAAGTGGAAAAATGTCTTTACTAAATCGTGTGCGGGGCGAATGAAGCCTTTTTGCAGGGGATACCCGAGCGCCTAAATCGACTTGCGTTTGGTCGGAATAAAAAAAATTTACCCCATACCGCTCAAAATGCGTATATGGGGTAAAAAATCAAGTCGATCGGGCAAAGGAAAACGCTTAGTTGAGTTTGCGGAAAACGATACCCGTTTGATCCGTTTCCACTCGAACGGAGTCGCCTTTGTCGATTTCGCCCACAAGCAACTTCTCCGCCAGGACGTCCTCCACTTTGCGCTGAATTGTGCGTTTGAGAGGGCGCGCGCCCATGTTGCGATCGTAGCCGTCGGTCGCCAGATACCGAATGGCTCTGTCCGTAAACTGCAAATTGATGACTCCGCGCAAACGTTTGTACAGCGAATAGCACAACAATTCCGCAATTTTGCACATTTCTTCCTCGCTCAAATAGTTGAAGGTGACTATCTCGTCCAGCCTGTTGAGAAACTCCGGTCGGAAGAACTTGCGCAACGCGCGGTCTATCGTTTGCTGCATGGTAACGTAACTGTTTTGCGCGCCGAATCCGATAGAGGACGAAACGCCGTCGGTAACGCCGATGTTGCTTGTCAAAATGATGACGGTATTGCGAAAATCCACCGTTTTGCCGTGCGAATCGGTCAATCTGCCCTCATCCAAGATTTGCAAAAGCAAATTGAACACGTCGGGGTGCGCTTTTTCTATCTCGTCAAACAGCACCACGCTGTAAGGACGGCGAAGCACCTTTTCGGTGAGATAGCCGCTCTCGTCGTAGCCGACGTATCCGGGAGGCGCGCCTATCAATTTGGCGACGGACGTTTTGTCCATGTACTCCGACATATCTATGCGAATGACTTCGCTGTTACTGCCGAACAAACAGTCGCTCAAAGCCTTGGCAAGTTCCGTCTTGCCCACGCCGGTAGGACCGACAAAAATGAAACTGCCTATCGGACGGGTGGGATCTTTGAGCCCCGCACGCTGTCGGCGTACCGCTTTTGCCACTACCAAAACGGCTTCGGGCTGACCCACGACGCGCTTGCTCAACTCCTCTTCGAGGTGGACGAGTTTGTCTTTTTCGGCGCGGGACAGTTCCGCAACGGGTACGCCCGTCATTTGCGATACCACCAAACGCACGTATTCGGCGGTAAGCACGCACTTGTACTCGGCAAGTTGCGCCTGATAATCCGCCTGCTCGTACTCGTAGCGCATGTGCAAATCGTCGTACTGCTTTTGCAAAACGAGCGTTTCCGCTTGGTTGCCCGCGGCGGAAACGTATTCCAACCTGCGTTTGATGTTTTTGAGATCGTTGGTGAGTTCCACAAGAGAATTAGGCACGCGGAAGGTGGCGATTTTGAGTTTACTGCACGCTTCGTCGATTATGTCGAACGCCTTGTCCGGCAAAAATCTGTCGGTTACATAGCGCACGGACAGTTGCACCGCCGCCTCGATTGCCTCGTCGGAAATGGTGACTCCGTGATGTTTTTCGTATTTGGACTTGACTCCTTTCAAAATTTCCACAGCCATTTCGGGGGAGGGTTCGTCCACGGTGATAGGCTGAAAACGACGTTCCAAGGCGGGGTCTTTCTCGATGTACAACCGATACTCTCGGGTGGTGGTAGCCCCGATAATGTGCAGTTCGCCCCGCGCAAGAGCCGGTTTGAGAATTTCCGCGGCGTCCATTGCGCCGTCCGACGTGCCGCCCGCGCCCACAAGGTTGTGGATCTCGTCGATAAACAACAACACGTCCCCCTCCTCAATGACTTTTTCTATCACTTCGGTCAAGCGTTCTTCAAAGTCGCCGCGATAGCGCGTTCCCGCCACCATTCCCGCCATATCCAACTGCACAAGACGTTTGTTTTGCAGTTCAACGGGTACGCGTCCTTGCGCAATGCTCATTGCCAAGCCCTCGACCACCGCCGTTTTGCCGACGCCCGCTTCTCCCACCAAAACGGGATTGTTTTTGGTGCGGCGCGTAAGCGTCTGTATCACGCGTTCCATTTCCTTTTCTCGCCCGATAACGGGGTCGAAACCCCCGACGGTCGCCTTTTCCGTAAGGTCGAATCCGTAGGGAATGGTATGCTCCTGCGGATCGACGCGTTCCGAGTCGTCGGGCGATACGTATTCCGACTGCCATGTCATGTTGATAGTACCCGTCGTAGGTTGCGCGCGCTCCGATTTGTCGGCGGGCTCGGTCTGTTCTTTTTCGCTCTTTGCGCCTACTTTTTCGCTCTTTGCGCCTATTTGAATGAGATTTTTGCCGTTGGGCAAACTCTTGACAATGGCTTGGAACAGTTTTTCGGGACCGCTTGCGCCCATTTGGTATATCAACTTTTGGTACGCGTAGGTGCCGTCCATGGAAAGCAACGCCAACAGCATGTGAATACAGTTGGTTTCTTTCTCCTCCAATTTGGAAGCGAATAGTTCCGCGCGGCGGTTAAGTTGCGAAATTTCCTCTTTCAGCGCAAGATACCCGTATTTGGGCTCCAACTTGGCGGGAGTAAGATTGAATTTCGCCAAAAACGGCGACGCTTCGTTCTGAACGCAAGCCAAAGCGTACAGCACGTGATGACTTGCCATTTCGCCCTGACGGTGCGAGCGTACAAAAGACGCCGCGTACATAAAAACGTTTTGTAGACTTTCCGATTGCATTTGTCACCCTTGAAATTGCAAATATATATTATTTTACCAAACAATGCAAAGTTTTTCAAGTCAACAGCCACTATTTGTGCGGATTTTGTTCAAATTTACAAAATTCGAGAAATCACAAAAAAAAGCAATGGGTCATCCCACTGCTTTTTGACGGCGAACGGATCTGCCGCGCGAACGCAATCTGTTTGCCAAACGTCCCAACGAGTGCGCCGCCGTAGGCAATGCCGCAAGCGCAAGCGCGATCAGGTACAACTGCCACGGCAACGTTGTAAGCCCGAATACTCTTTGCAAGAAAGGCACAAACGCCACCGCCGCCACCATTGCAAAGGAAACGCCCAGACTTACCGCCATAAACGCGGTTATGCCCCCGACGAAGAAGCCGCGACGATTGCGCAGTTCCAACACATAGATCAGTTGCGATACGGACAGCACCAAATATGCCATTGTGCATGCCGCCTCGTAACCGTAACGGTTGCCCACGGCATAGCCCGCCAAAGTCGCCAAAGCAAACAAACAGCCGCCGATCGCCACGCGCCAACCGCCCCCTCCGCTGAAAAAGGTTTCGTTTTTGGGTTTGGGCGGACGTAACATAACGTCGCTTTCCTGCTTGTAGATACCGAGAGCCAGCCCCGGCAAACCGTCGGTAACGAGGTTTATCCACAACAATTGCATAGCCGACAGCGGCGACACGTTCCACACCAACAGCGCGACGAATACCGACAGCACTTCGCCTATGTTGCAGGTGATGAGATACATAACGGATTTCTTGATGTTTTCATATACGCTGCGCCCCAACGACACGGCGTCTACGACAGTGGCGAAATTGTCGTCGGCGAGTATCATATCCGCGGCGTCCTTGGCGACTTCCGTTCCGCTGCCCATGGCGCAACCTATATCGGCGGCTTTCAAAGCGGGAGCGTCGTTTACGCCGTCGCCCGTCATTGCCACTACCGCGCCGACGCTTTGCCAGGCGGAAACGATACGAAGTTTGTCGGCGGGGGTCACGCGAGCATACACGGCGATAGAGGCTACCTTGCGCGACAATTCCTCGTCGCTCATTGCCGCAAGCATTTCGCCGTCCACGGCAATGTCCGTCGCGTTCATTATGCCCAAGACGGAGGCTATTTCCGTTGCGGTATCCAAATTGTCGCCCGTTATCATGACGGGACGTATGCCCGCTTCCTTGCAAGTGGCTACCGCGCGGAACGCCTGTTCGCGAGGAGGATCGGACAGCATGAACAAAGCGGAAACTTTGAGATCCTTTTCCAAAGCCTGCGTGCGCAAAAAGTTGTGTCCCACCTCTTTGACGGACATTGCAAGCACCCGCAAACCTTTTTTTGTATAGGTTCGGTAGGCGGCAGCAAATTCCTTTGCGTTGGAGGCGTCTTTCATTGCCTCGAAACTGCCCTTGGTGACGGCAAAATACTTGCCCTCCGTCCTGACGACGACGGTCATAAGTTTGCGATTGCTGTCAAAGGGTATTTCGAACAACCTTTCGCAAACGGGCATTGCGCCCAACGCGGACGCCACCGCTATCTCGGTGGGATCGCCCAACCAACCGTCGGCGTTGCGGACGGCGTCGCTGCACCAACAAAAGGCTTTGAGCAACGAACGGTCTTGCAGTCGGTCGGCAAGAATGTAGGATCTGCCGTCGAACACGCCGACCAAACTCATTTTGTTTTGCGTGAGAGTGCCCGTTTTGTCCGAGCATATAACCGTTGCGCTGCCCAAAGTTTCCACTGCGGTGAGGCGTTTTACTATGGCGTTTTTGCTAGCCATTTTTTCTATCCCCTTGGCAAGCACGATAGTTACGACCGCGGGCAAACCCTCGGGAATGGCTGCCACCGCGAGGGAAACGGAAGTAAGCAACACGTCCACGAACACCGTGGTGAGCGTTTCTCCTTGGGACATGCGCTTGACGCCCTTTACAAAACCGATCGCCAATACCAAGAGGCATACCGCCAGACAAACTATCCCTATCACTTTGCCGAGTTGTTTCAGACGTTGTTGCAACGGAGTTAGACTTTGCCGGGAATCGGACAACATGTCCGCTATTTTTCCCAACTCGGTGTTTTTGCCCGTGGCTGTTACCCGAGCGCAACATCTGCCCTTTGTTACAGGACTGCCGCTGAAAATTTTGTTTTCGTCCTTTTGTTTTCGCCCGCGCAAAGCCGACTGCTTTTCCACGGGGACGCTCTCGCCCGTCAACGCCGATTGATCCACGAACAGCCCCTCGCTCCAAAGCAAAGCGCAATCCGCAGTGACCACGTCGCCCGCTTCGAAAATACACACGTCGTCCACTACCAACTCCGCGCTGTCCGCTACCGTAACCCTGCCGTCGCGCACGACCTTTGTTTTGGGCGAAGTCAACTTTTTGAGCGTTTCGAGAGAACGCTCCGCGCGATACTCCTGCACCGTTCCAAGCACCGCGTTGGCAAAAACGATCGCGACGATTATCGCGGGTTCCAACAAATCGGCTCTTTCGCCCGTATAAAGCGCCATGCCGAACGAAAGCGCCGCCGCCACCAACAAAATCACTATCATCAAATCGGCGAACTGCGCAAAAAATTTGCGCAGAAATCCGCGCTTGACTTTGTTTTCGGCGACGTTGTGACCGTCGCGCGCAAGGCGTTCGGCGACTTCGGCGTCAGTCAATCCTTTGGTTGTAAATTGGTCGGTATAAGTCAAACGCTCACCTCCGCCGAGTATTCGACTTATTGTATGTGCAAGCCGCAAATTTTAGAATGAAACGCGCTTCAAACCAAAATACCGACCGTATTCGGCGGCATGGCGACTTGAAAAACAAATTCGCATAACGACCAAAAGCGAATTTTGACGGCAACGACGACTTGAACGCGCCGCAAAAAAACGCCTCGGAAATTATCCGAAACGTTCCAAGCCTCGCGGGGCGAAAAATCGGGTTCATAATATTGCATGCAACGGCGAAGAAGTCGTTTGCCGTTGCAACGGGTTTTCAAACAACTAACTACAAAAAAACTCACCCCATATCCGCAAAATAGATGTAGAGGGGCGAGAGCGAACAAAAACAGAGAAACAGCAGTTTGTACCTCGTTCTGCAACAATGAGTACACGCACAAGTCCACTGGTATTGGGCGGGAAAGAAACGGTCGGCGGCGCAACCCGACGCAAAACAGGTATTTATGCTCCTTCGTGTATCTTTCCCTCGGCGTACTGTTGCGCCTTGTAACGGAATTGTTTGCGGTAGTCGTGGATGGCAAACGGAAGATACACGATTATCGACAACACCTCGGCTACGGGATAACAGTACCAAATTCCGTTTTGCTGCCAAAGGTAATTGAACAGCAAAGCCGACGGTATCAAAAACAACAGTTGCCGCGACAAACTCATTAGCAAACTTGAAACGGGACAGTTGATGGATTGCAACATGTTGATGATAAGTATGCTGAACGCCGCGGGTATGAACGCGATACTGATTGCGCGAAAAGCGTACGCGCCCTGTTGTACCAACAAAGCGTTAGCGGCGTCCAACTCCTCTTGGGTCTGACCGGGGGAAAGAGCGTTGCTCTTGAAAATAGACATCAACGCCTCGGGGAAGATCTGAAACAGCAGCAAGCCCACGGACAAAACGCCCAAAGCGATGTACAGACTCAACTTGAACGTGTCGTTGAAACGTTTTTTCTCGTTTGCGCCGTAGTTGTAACTAAGTATAGGCATTGCGCCTTGCATCAAGCCGAAAACGGGCATAAACACAAAGGATTGAACTTTGAAGTACGCAGACAAAACCGTGATACCGTTGTCGTAATCGCGCAAAATTATGTTGAGAATTATCGTTACGACGGAGTTCATTGCGTTCATCACAAACGCAGGCAAACCTATCTTGAATATGCGAAAGAAATACTTCTTTTGCGGGCGATAGCCTTTGAGAGAAATGGACACGTCCTGTTTCTTGACGAAAAACACGGTGACGTCGATCGCGGCAGCCGCCCACTGTCCTATTACGGTGGCAAGTATCGCGCCCAAAATACCCCACTTGAAGCCGACAATGAACAACGCGTCCAAAACAATGTTGGTGACGGCTCCGACAAGTTGAGTTATCATGGGTACTTTCATGTTGCCTGTCGCTTGCAACATGCGCGCGCACGTTATATCCATTATCACGCCGATACTGCCCAGCATGTAAATTTCCAGGTAAAGCGCGCCTTGGTTTACCACATAGTTCACGTCGGAGGCGTTGGTTTCGTTGACGAACGCCCGCATAAACGGTTTGGACACCGCAAACGCCAGAGCAGCCATCACGAGCCAACTGACGATCACCATCACTATCGCCGTTTTTGCCGCCTTGTCGGCTTGCTCCCGATTGCCCTCGCCCAACTTGCGCGCGATATAGGCGTTTGCGCCCACGCCTATGCCGATACCTATCGCCACGACTATCATGGTCATGGGCATTACGATACTAACGGCGTTGAAACTGTCTTTGCCGATATTCAAGCCGACGTAGCCCTCGACGTTGTAACTGATACCCGTCAAAAACAACGAGTCCACAATGTTGTACAACGATTGCACCAACATCGAAATAATCGCGGGCAAACTCATTGTGAGCAACAATTTGCCTATCCGCGTGTTGCGCATTTTGTCCGATTGAAGTTGCGCGCTGTTATCGGCGACTTCGATTTGATTGGATTGTTCTTTGGTATTTTCACTCATAATTACACACAAAACGGTTGCCAAGTCGGCAACCGCTTGTAATTGTAGCACAATTTGTTTGTTTAGACAACTAATTTGCGCCTACGCTTTCCTCGAATTGTTGACGCGTCCACCCGAAATTTTTGTTTACGTAGGGGTCAACGGATATGTTTCGGGGAAGTTCCGTCGCTTCGAAACAGATATTCCGCAAAGAGGAGGGCAAACCGCCGACATAGCAATCCAACAACGTCGTGACGCTACGCGGCACAAACAATTCCCTGACCTGCGGGAGAGCATGAACTGCCACCGCGACCACGCCGTCGGGAATGGCAAAATACTTTTCCGATACTTGCGGAGCAAAAAACAGTATCTCGCCGTCCTTGCTGAGCAACATATTGTTCTGTACTTTGAGGTAGGGGTTGTTTTCGTCCAATTCGATCTGCCGCACCGTTTGAGATATGACTACCTTGCGCGAAAACGTCGCCGCGCGCTCGTCCAATTTGAGAACGGTTTGCTCCCTGCCCAACGGGTAAAAATCCAGCCTTGTACCGTTGTCGGTGTACAACAGACCGTCGTAGGAACTGAAAACTCGGTTGCCTTCGCCGACGTTTACGCTTTGCAAAGAGGGACACTCGTACATGCCGCAATTTTGCGGGAAAACTTCCGTTTGACTCGGCAAATCGAACGTGCTACTTTGTCGCGCGGCGGGGAAACAGAGCATTTGCGTCAAATCGGCGGTGTACAACACGCCGTCCAAACTGCGCATGTAGGGATTGGCGTTATCCACCTCGATATAACGCAGAAGTTTGAGCGACTCGGGGTCGTCGCGGTTGTACAGATCGAAATCTCTGAAAGTGGCAGGCAAACTAAGCGTGCCGACGTAACCGTTTGACACAAACACGCCGTATTCCGAAAAGCCCACCACGGTGTATGTTTTGCCGTCGTGTTGCACCTCGGCGGGGACAACGCAGTCTATTACCGACCCGTCGGGCAAATCGCCCAATTCGAATCCGACAACGCGCACTTCCGTCGTGCCCGTAACGGAGTCGTGGTCGGGACCGTAGTAGTACTCGTAGCCGATACCGTCCTCGACAAAATCCACAACGCTGTCGGGACAGGCGGCAAGCAACGCGAGCGACGGCACAAACACTATCGCTACAAGCAAGATTACAAGCAAGGCTTTGGTAGTTTTTTTCACTGTGCGCCTCCCGTCAACTTTGCAAAGACGTCAAATTCGGCGCGAGTGCAACCGAATGCGGTCTTTGCGGTAAAATCGCCCGTTTCCGCAAAAGCGGGCAATATGTCGGATTGAAAATACATCGCTTTGATTTCGTAAAGTCCCGCGCCGTAAATATCCAACATGGCTATTACGCTACTCGGAACGTACAAATATTTTACTCCTTTGAGCGCGTTTTGCGCCACCACCCTGACGCCGTCGGGAATGGCGTAACAAACTCCGTCGGGAATGGCAAATACCAGATCGTTGCCGTCCGAAGTCAGCAAAGAATTGCTTTCCGTCTTGAAATAGTCGCCCTCCGAATCTACCCGTTTGAGGTAAACGTTGTTCCAAATTCGGCAATCGGCGGCTAAACCGCGCATTTCGGCAGGGGCGACAAAAGTTTCGTTTTGCCGTTGCGGGGGATACAATGCGAGCGTGGCTCCGTCCTTGGAGTACAGCACTCCGTCTTTCGCCTTGTAGTAGGGGTTGGAGTCGGCGACGTTGACCGCGGCGACAAACTCGTTTTGCCAAAACATGCTGTCGTCGTCCGCCGTCGAGAAGTAATCGGGCAAATTGACGGTCAAGTCCCGCTTGGCGGCAGGGTAACACTCCATTCTCAAACGAAAACTCTCGTCGTCGTTGCGGTAGTACAACACGCCGTCGTAACTGCGATAGTCGGCGTTGCCGCTTGCCACCGTTATTTCGGAGAGGTTCGGCATCTCCCAAAACCGCGTTCGATCCATCCAACGAACGGACGAGGAGATCTCGAACCTGTGTACGGAAGCACAGTCGTTGACAAGGGGTTCGCCGAACTGTCCCACGTAGCGCACGGGATAGTTTTTGCCGCGGTAGAGTACGCTTTCGGGTACGGAGTACACGCCGTCGCTACTGTCGGCAAAGGTGATGAGCGTCGCTTCGTTTTCCTTTTGGGCGATCTCGTATCTGTTGCCGTCTATCGTAGTATAAACATAACCGCTACGCGCCGAAAGTGCGAGCAATACGGGCAAACAACCGCCCAACGCCGCAACGGAAAATACAAGCAACGTCACGACGGCTGATACAAAGACAAGTTTTTTCATGCTAACTCTCCTTGCGCGTCAAAGCGCGGTTGACGTATCGGCAAAAACAAACGGAGTAACCGTTGTCGTCGGTAGGCTCGCTGCAATAGACCTGTTCCCAATCGGGCAACGCGTCCAAATCGGGAAAAAACAGTTCCGCGCCGCCGTCGGCATTCACTTTGGTAACAAACGCCTCGTCGCACCTGTCCAGCAACAGTTTGTACACGCTTGCGCCGCCTATCACAAACACGTCGTTCGAATCGACGTCCGCAAGCGCATTGTCCAACTCCGCAAGAGTTGTTACGCTCTCGGCGTCGGGGTAACGCTTGCCGCTGTCGTCCAAAACAATGTTTACGCGGTCGGGCAGCGCGCCGTTGGGAAAACTGCGATAAGTGTTTGCACCCATCACTACCGTTTTGTTCAGCGTGGTCGCGCGAAAAAACGCCATGTCCTTTTTCAGTCGAAACAGCAAGTTTCCGCGTTTGCCTATGCCCCAATTGTTGTCCACCACAACGATAGTTTTCATTTTGTCACCTTGAAAATAAGTATGTAATTATTTTAGTGCCAAATTGCACAAATGGCAAGAGTTTGATGAGATTTCTACATTTTACAACACTTGCGAAAACACTTTTGTCCCGCAAACGGAAAAATTTTTTCAAAAAAAGTCGGGAGCGGCGAGCGCAGGGCTGCTACCAACACCGCACTGCGGAAATTGGCTTTACGCACCATGCCCACTCTCAAAAAGGAAGTCATTTCACAGTTATCAATTTTGTTACGGTACAAGTGTACAAATCAGAGTTCCGACCTTGTTCACACAAGCGCGAGGGCGTCCCCTGCAAAATAATCTGCAACAAAATGAGTACCCAGCAAGGTAGTAAAGAAATGACATATAATACAATTGTCAATTTACTTTGTAAGTAAAATTTCAATTAAAGAGGGATTTGAGTGAGCGCAGGGCGTGTGGACACAACGCACAAGTGGGCATAACTCAAATCCCGCCTGCAATCGGCGACCTGCGCGGCGATTGCAGCCCTTGCGGGGGTTGGCGGGGTTGCGACTCCCCGCCGAAACTTCGGCGCAACTCGGCTTGGGTTAGCACCAACTACACTGTCGTGCAGTCGGTACCGCTAACAGTCGGTTGCGCCTCCTCCCACGCAATGACACTCGCATTGCGTGGGAACCCGAAAATGAAGGCGCGTGTAGCGACTTCCTTAGCAGTCCGACCAAGTCGGCGCGCTTGCGCCCCGTAGGGGTCGGTTGCGCGGAGCGTTAGTCAACCGTACCGACTTGCGCTTGGTCGGTATTATATAGCCACTTCGAACTTTTCATTGAAAGGCTCGAACTCGTAGCCCTCCAATGCAAAGTCGTCCAATGTAAATTTGTAGAAATCGGTAATATCTTTGTTGATGACGAACTTGGGCGCGGGGTGTTGAACGCCTGCTATCAAACGGCGCACCGCGTCCTCGTGTCTGTCGTAGACGTGCGCGTCGGCTATGACATGCACAAGTTCGCCGACGTCAAGACCGCTTACCTGCGCCAACATGTGTACAAGCACCGCGTACTGCACCACGTTCCAATTGTTGGCAACCGCCATGTCGTTGGAACGTTGATTGAGTATCGCGTTGAGTTTGTTACCCGTTACGTTGAACGTTACCGAATAGGCGCACGGATACAGGTGCATTGCGTGCAAATCGGAGTGTACATAGATATTTGTTATTATACGACGGGACAACGGGTTGTGTTTGAGGTCGTAGAGAACTCGATCCACTTGGTCGAACTCGCCCTCGGGGTAAAAACTCTTGACTCCCAACTGATAGCCGTATGCCTTGCCGATACTGCCCGTTTCGTCCGCCCAACTGTCCCAGATGCGACTGTGCAGATCGTGAACGTTGTCGGATTTCTTTTGCCAGATCCACAGCAACTCGTCCACAGCCGACTTGAACGCCGTGCGCCTGAGAGTGATGACGGGAAACTCCTCCGACAGATCGTAGCGATTGACTATACAAAAGCGTTTGCGCGTGTAGGCGGGAGTGCCGTCCGCCCAATGAGGGCGCACGTTCGTCCCCACGTCCGTTACGTCCGAACTGAGAATATCTTCGATGTTTTTGACAAAAATCACATCCGCTTTACTCATACCAACATCTCCGTAATGCAAATATTTTAGCAAAAGCGGCTGTCCCCGTCAAACAAAAAGTTTGATCAAACCCAATAAAAAAATTTAACGAAATTTGTCCCTTTTTGCCGCAGTTGTCCTTTCGCGCGGCGACAACGGGTCGTTTGTTTGGAAAAAATTCCCTTTTGCGCAAAAAAAACGCACCCCATATCGCAAAAATGAGGCGTTTATCGGTTCGTGCGGCAGGTCGTAGCCGTTTTTTCCGTCGGGCAATCACGGGCGCAAATCGTGTTTGCCCGAAGTTGCGCCGAAACGACCGTCTACTTTGTATCGAATTGGGCGAACGTTGCGACGACCGCGCTCATCGCTTCCGTCGCGCGATCCCCTTCCAAGTACGCTCGGACGGAGTTTTCCGTACCGCTCTTGCGAAGCACTATTCTGCACTCGGGATAAAGCGCGGTTATGCGATCGGCGGTGGTCGCAAGACTGCGATCCGTGGCGAGTCTGCTGTTGGCGTGAGTGATGGGTATGCTCGCGCTGGCATAGGGGCGATCGACGCACTCGGCGGTATAACGCAACAAACTGCCCTTTTCCGCAAAGATCCGACACAGCACCAATGCGTTGAGCAAGGCGTCGCTGCTGGTGGCATAGTCGCACAACAAGTAATGACCGCTGTCCTCTCCGCCGAAATTCAGTCCATGCTCCACCATTTTGTTGAAAACGTTTGTATCGCCCACCGCCGAACGGACCAAAGAAATGCCTTTCTTGGCAAGCGCATGCTCCACTCCGCCGTTAGTCAGCACCGTGCCGCAAACGGTGTTTTTGAAAAGTTTGCCGTTTTCTTTCAAATACTTTGCAAAGGCGAAAAACACTCTGTTGTTGGGCACTTGCTCGCTTCCCTCGAAAACCGCAAGCCGATCGGCGTCGCCGTCAAAAGAAAATCCCAAAACGCAACCGTTTTCGCGCATTTTTTCCGCGAGAAATCGGGGATGAGTGGCTCCGCAATCCACATTTATCTGCTCGCCGACGTTTTGACTGCAATAAGGAACGACGTCTGCGCCCGCCTTGGCAAACAGCATGGGCGCAACGCGGTAACTTGCGCCGTAACAGCAGTCCAGCGCGATCTTGACAAAGGGCAAGCGAACGTTTGCCGCTTTGAGTATGTCGTCGCAGTAGATATTTTCAATATCGTAAAACACCGGCTCGTAAATTTTGCTTTGCTCGGCGCGTTCGTTTTTGAGTCCGTCCATCATGCGCGATACGGCGATTTGCTTGGAAGGACACAGTTTGACGCCGTAGCGATCGAAAACTTTGAGTCCGTTATCCGACGGCGGATTGTGACTTGCCGTAATCATAACGCCGTAGTCGCCGCCTAGTTTGCGCACAAAGTGTCCCACGGCGTTGGTGGGCAACACGCCCAAATTGATGACGTTGCCGCCGCCCGAATACACTCCCTGCGCCAACTCCGTAAACAAAGCGTCCCCCGACAACCGCGTGTCGCGGGCAATGACGATAATGGGACATTCGCCCAACAGCGCGAGGCTCTTGCCCAACAAAAAGGCAGTACAATCTTTGAGGGTACTGCCATACGTTCCGCGTATTCCGTCCGTACCAAAGAAATTCATATCGCTACTCTCCGAAAATAGTATTTGTGTTTTTCTTTGGTATTATTATTGTTCAGCGATTTACCGTCGCCGAATATGCCGCGGCAAAAGATCCCGCTTTTGCGCCGTCGGCGCACGCCGTGACTATCTGTTTGAGGCTGCCGTCGGTTACGTCGCCCGCCGCAAACAAGCCCTTGACGGTGGTTTCGCACCTGCCGTCCACGACGAGATAACCGCGAGATTTTGCCAAACCGTCAATGTGAACAAAATCCGAAACGGGCGCGGCTCCCGTCGCCACGAAAAGCGCAGATACGTTCAACGTCTGCGTTGCGCCGTTGCCGAACGTCTTGATCGCGGAAACTTGTTCGTCGCCCAAAATTTCCGAAACGGTGTGCTTGTACATAACGTTTACGTTGGGACGGGCAAACAATTCCTCAATGGCTTTGCTGTCGGCGGAAAGTTCCGCTTCGGGCGAAACGAGAAAAACGGCGGCGCAAAGATCCGCAAGATAAGTCGCCTCGCTGACGGCGGCGCGCCCGCTCCCTACGACCGCTACCGCTTGACCGCGGAAAAACGCTCCGTCGCAGGTGGCGCAGTAACTCACTCCGTGCCCGACGAATTTGTCCTCTATCCCGAGTTTGTTGTGGCTTGTTCCCGTTGCGACCACCGCCGCAGGAAACTCGTACCGCCCCTTGTCGGTAATAATTGTGAACCCCATGTCGCTTTTTTGCAGGGATACGACGCGTTGGCGCACCGTTTTGAGCCCGAGGGCCTTGGCTTGCGAACTCATGTCGCTTGCCAACTTCCAGCCCTCCACCGACGAATATGACGGATAGTTTTCGATTTTGTCTATATTTGCGACCATTCCGCCCAAGCCGAATTGTTCAAACAGCGTTACTTCCGCGCCGCTGCGCAGGGCATAGATCGCCGCGGACAAGCCTGCCGCTCCGCCGCCGATAATTGCGATTTTTTTCATACTTCTCCTTGGTATCGATTTATTTTAGCATACGCACAGGGCGCATTTTGCACAAAGATGTCGCTTTTGCATTTGTAATGACAAATTTGCCTTGCCGCCGTTGTCACCACAACAACTTGTCGGGAACAAAGTTGCCGTAACGGAGCAAACGCCTGTTGATAAAGCAGATCAACTCCCACACGCCCCACAACAACGCCAACAAAATGATGTACCACAACACGTACCACCACCAGGTGAGCGGCAAATTCGGAAAAAGTTCGTTTTTGAGTACAGTTCCCTCGATCATGCCCACCAAAAAATCGTTTACGCCGCCGAGGTGGAAAACATACTTGCTCAACTCGGTAAACGCAACGGTGACGGCTACTACCCCGCCGACAATGCCAATGTCGTACTTTTTGATCTCAAACCGACCGAGCATCAACATAGAGCCTACGACAAGTATGTCGTGCGTTAAAAAGCCGGACATGTAATTTATGCCGAACGGACCCATGTGGGTGAGCAATTCCGGTCGAAGCAAAAATCCCGATACATACATGCCGCCCGCCAACATAGAAAAGAATGCGGAAACGGCTTTGAGCGGACGCCACGGCACCGCCACTCCCAATACAAACAGCCAAAACGCCATGGTGGAAAACGCTATGTTGAATTGCCCTTTCGCCATGTCGGCAATTTGTATTGCCAGGACATACGCCGCCAATATCCACAACACAATGCGCGACGCCCACTTGCGCTTGACAAGAAACAACACCGCAAACACCTGCATTGCAAGTATCAACAACGTCAAAAAGCCTATGTACCAATAATCTTTGCTGAACATGCTCCCTCCGCAAGCCATCTATCGGGCAACTTGCCCTACTTGATATTTTATACTATAATTACCGTCAATAGTCAACTTTATAAAGGACAATTTGTTCGCCGTCGGACAAAATAACGACAAATTGCGGCAACGTTAATGCCGTTTGGCGGCGGTTGCGCGGAGCATGATTTCAAAAATGCCTCGTCCTTGTTCACACAGGCGCGAGGGTGTCCCCTGCAAAATAATCTGCAATAAGCGCCGCACACAAGCAGAAAAATATCTTTACCAAATCGTGTGCGGCACGAATGAAGCCTTTTTGCAATGTTGGGGCGCAACAAATTTATTTTTTTCTGATTTTCATTCATCCCAACAATTGACACAGAGCAAAAAAATCGACCCCGAAACGAGGTCGATTTGCGTTAAACTGTGTTTGCGCTCGGTTTGCAAGCAAATACTAACGTTTGCTGAATTGCGGCGCTTTGCGGGCTTTTTTGAGTCCGTACTTTTTGCGTTCCTTCATGCGCGGATCGCGAGTGAGGAAACCGCTCTTTTTGAGGATGGATTTGTCCTCGCCTGCAATTACGAGCGCGCGGGCAATACCATGACGGATAGCGCCTGCTTGTCCCGTGTAGCCGCCGCCTTGCACGTTGACCACCACGTCGTACTTGCCGAGAGAGTCGGTGGCGTTCAAGGGTTGACGCACGATGTACTTCAAAGTGTCCAATCCGAAGTAATCGTCGATAGAACGATCGTTGATGGTGATAGTTCCGTTGCCGCCGGGGATAAGTCTGACGCGGGCGATGGATTTCTTTCTTCTGCCTGTTCCCCAAAATTGAATTTTTTTGGTTGCTTTTACCTTAGCCATTTGTCATTCCCTCCTTACTCCAACACCAGCACTTCGGGATGTTGTGCCTCGTGTTTGTGTTCTGCGCCCTTGTACACGCGAAGTTTTGTGAGCATTTTTCTGCCCAGACTGTTGTGGGGAAGCATGCCCTTGACGGCGTGCATCATTGCAAAGTCGCTACGCTCCGCCATTAACTTGGCGTATTGAGTTTGTTTGAGATGTCCCGGTCTGGGGGAACGGCGAACGTACATTTTTTGCGTGAGTTTGTTGCCCGTAAGAACCGCTTTGTCGCAGTTGATGACGATAACATAGTCGCCGCAATCCACGTTGGGGGTGAATGAGGGCTTGTTTTTGCCGCGGAGAATAGCCGCAACTTGACTTGCCACGCGTCCGAGAGGTTTGTCGGAGGCGTCTACAACGTACCATTTTCTTTCAACGGTATCTTGATGAGCCATGTAAGTTTTTAACATTGTGTACTCCTGAAATTTAAGATCGATTTGCTGTTCACGGTTGAACAATTACCGCCAGTGGAAATGCGATTTAGACAGGGCAGAGCTTAAAATACCGTGCCGAATTGTTCACAGCCTTTTTATTATACAAATACCGCAAAATGTTGTCAAGCAAATAAAGGCGTTTTGTCGTTTTGTTACAAAATCGCGCCGAAATTCATATCGTATAAAAGGAAAAAACGTATGAAATTCTCAAAAAAATGCACAAATTTTGCCGAAAACGTTTTTGAAACGGGCAAAATGAAAAAAGCCCTGCCGCAAAATGTGTACAAGGCGTTGCTCGAAGCGCGAATTTCGGGCGGGGAACTGTCGGAAAAAGATCTGCAAATATTTGCACGAGCGTTGAGCAAATGGGCGATAGGTAGGGGCGCAACGCGATTTGCGCATACATTTTGTCCGCTGAACAACTGCACGGCGGGCAAGCGGGACAGCCTGTATTGTTTGCAAGCCGACGGCACTGCCGCGTTGAAGTTCCGCGCGAAAGAACTGTCCTCGGGCGAGGGGGACGCAAGCAGTTTTCCCAGCGGGGGAATGAGGCAAATTTACGAAGCGCGCGGAATTACGAAATGGGACGTCCGCGCAGACCCCTACGTCTTTGAAGATTGTCTGTACATACCTTGCACTTTTTGCGGGGCGAACGGCGAAACGCTGGATACAAAAACGCCGCTGCTCCGCAGTAACGCCGCGCTCAACAAACAAGCGTTGAGAGTGTTGAAGTCGTTGGGAGAGGACGCGAAAGAAGTTTTTGCCGTAGTGGGCGCAGAACAGGAATATTTTTTGATAGACAAATCGCTCTACGACAGACGAACAGACCTTGTTCTGTGCGGAAGAACGGTATTCGGGGCGGCTACGCCCAAGGGGCAGGAACTGCGCGACAACTATTTTTGTCCGCCGAACGGCAAAATTACGGAATTTATGCGTGAGGTGGACTTAGAACTGTGCAAACTCGGCATACTTGCCAAAACGGAACACCGCGAGGTGGCTCCGCACCAATTTGAATTAGCCCCCTGCTACGAACGCGCGGACATTGCCGCCGATCACAACCGTATGACGCAGGACGTTTTGTGCAGAGTTGCGGAAAAACACGGACTAGCGTGTATCCTGCACGAAAAGCCATTTGACCGCTTTAACGGAAGCGGCAAACACAACAATTGGTCGCTGATGACGGATCGGGGAGAAAATTTGCTCGAAATTGGCGATATGGGGTGGAAAAACGCACGGTTTTTGCTGTTTTTGGCGGCGATAGTCAAAGCCGTGGACGAATACTCCGAGTTGCTTTGCGCAGTGACTTCCTCGCGCGGAAACGATTGTCGGTTGGGCGGTATGGAAGCGCCGCCGAGAGTGCTGACGGTATTTTTGGGACAGTCCGTCCAACGCGTTGTAGCCTACGCCACAAGCGGCAAATGGCGTTGCGGCAAAGACGTGTTGCCGCGATTGGACAGATCGGTAGACCGCAACCGCACCTCTCCTTTTGCATTCGGCGGCAACAAATTCGAATTTCGTTCGGTGGGTTCGTCGGCAAGCGTTGCGGAAGTCAACGCCGCGCTCAATACGGCGGTCGCCGAAAGTCTGCGCCAATTTGCGGACAGGTTGGAAAACGCGCCCAACGTGTGGAAAAGCGCAGGCGAATTGATCTGCGAAACTTTTGCCAAACACAAAAAGGTGATATTCGAAGGCGACAATTACAGCGCGGAGTGGGTCAAGGAAGCCAGATTGCGCGACCTGAAAAATTGCACGTCCTTGGACGCGCTGGAAAGTTTGTCCAACGCGCACTGCGTAAACTTGTTGGAAAGACACAACGTACTCAGTCAACGGGAGATACTTGCCCGTCAAAAAGTGTTGCTCGGCGGCTATGCGGAAAGCGTTTGCATAGAATTGAAAGTGGCGACGGAAATGTTTCGCAAACAGGTGCTGGGCAGTTCCGAGAACTATTTGTCGCAACTTGCGCGCACCGCCGGCAAACTGAGCGCGCTGGGATTGGATTGCCAAACGGAAACGGATCTTGCCGCTACTGTCGCAAGGCTCAACAAACGCGGTTGCCGCATTGTTGCCACCGCCGAGCGCAGGTTGCGCCTGCTTGACGACAAGGACGTGGGTTGCAAAGCACGCTACTGTCGCGACTGCTTGTTGCCTCTACTCGACGCATTGCGCCCTATCGCGGACAAATTGGAAGCGTTGTGCCCCGCAAAGTTGTGGACAATACCCACCTACTGCGAGATGCTGTTCGATACGACGGTATAATTTGCGCGCAAACTTCCGACCGAAATACCAAAATGCAAATTTTTTACAAAACAAAGGACGCCTCTTGCGGCGTCCTTGATTTGACGTTGTGAATTTACTTGTGCAGTTCCGCTTTGATACGGCGAACGCCCGCCGAAGAAGATTGCTCCTTGGTAATTACAAAATGACCGAGATCTCCCGTGTTGTCGGCGTGAGGACCTCCGCAAATCTCCTTGCTGAAATCTCCCATTGTGTACACTTTGACGACCTCGCCGTAACGATCGCCGAACAGACCTATCGCGCCCGTTTTGCGAGCCTCTTCTATGGGCATTTCCTCGCACGTGACGGGCAAATGCCGCGCTATCGCCTCGTTGACGAGGCGTTCCGTTTCGGCGATTTCTTCCGCAGTCATGGGGCGATAGAAACTGAAATCGAAACGCAAACGCTCGGGCGTGATGTTGCTTCCCTTTTGCTTTACTTCGTCGCCGAGAACGCGCCTCAAAGCCGCTTGCAAAAGGTGCGTTGCAGTGTGCAAATGCGTGGTTTCGATACCGCCGCCCTCTGCCATGCCGCCCTTGAAGCGTTGTTCGCTGCCCGTGTGCGACTTGGCTTGGTGTTCGGCATACTTTTGATTGAAACCGTCAATATCCACGGCGTAACCGTTCTCCGCCGCCAACTCCACCGTCATCTCGACGGGGAAGCCGAACGTATCGTACAGTTTGAAAGCCGTTCCGCCGGGGACGACGTTGCCGGGAATGTGAGAAATTACTTTGAGAAATTCCTTTTCGCCGGCGACGAGCGTTTTGCTGAAACGTTCCTCCTCCTTGTCCAATTCCTCCACTATTTTGTCGGCGTTTTGAACAAGTTCCGTATATACGTCGCGGTAAACTTCGATATACACCTTGGCAATTTGAGATATGCTGCCCTTGGGTATATCGAGCGTGTTTGCCATGCGAACGGCCCGTCTGATAAGTCGCCTCAAAACGTAACCTTGGTCCACGTTGCTCGGCACCACTCCCACGGGATCGCCCAAAAGGAACGTCGCCGTGCGCACATGGTCGGCTATAACGCGCATAGCTTTGGTGGTTTTGGCGTCGGAGCCGTAAGTTTTGCCGCTAAGTTCCTGTATCTTGGCAAGCGCGCCTTGGAACAAATCTATGTCGTAGACGGACTTCATGCCGTTCAGCACGCACACGGTACGCTCCAAACCCATGCCCGTATCCACATTTTTTTGAGCAAGGGGCAAATACGTACCGTCCGACTGACGGTTGAATTGCATAAACACGTTGTTCCAAATCTCCAAATATTTGCCGCAATCGCAACTCGGATCGCAATGCTCGCCGCAAGCGGGTTTACCCGTATCCCAGAATATCTCCGTATCGGGACCGCACGGACCCGTAGTGCCCGCTATCCACCAATTGTTCTTTTTGGGGAGATAAAAAATACGCTCTTTGGGGATACCGCAACTCTCCCACACCTTGGCGGAGTCCTCGTCGCGCGGCGCGTCGTCGTCGCCCGCGAATACCGTTACCGAAATACGGTCGGGGTTCAAACCCAAATACTCGGGGCTTGTCAAAAATTCGTAACTCCACGCTATCGATTGGCGATTGAAGTAATCGCCCAACGACCAATTACCCAACATTTCGAAGAATGTGAGGTGACTGTCGTCGCCGACTTCCTCGATGTCGCCCGTGCGCACGCACTTTTGCACGTCGGTCAGGCGCGTCCCCGCGGGATGTCGCTGTCCCAACAAATAGGGAATGAGCGGGTGCATGCCCGCCGTGGTAAACAACACGCTGGGGTCGTTTTCGGGAATAAGACTCGCCGAAGCGATCACGGCGTGTCCGCGTTCCTTGAAAAAATTCAAAAATTTCTCTCTCAAAAATTGCGAAGTTATGTTCATTTGTTACCTCTTTGATGTCCCTACAACAGGAAAGACCACAACACCTCCGCGCTACGGTCTTTCTGTGTGAAAGGTTGATTTTGTTTGAATCGCGCCCTACTTGTCCTCTTCCAACAGTTTGCCCCTCGCTCCGAAAGACATAAAGAAAAAGAACAAATAGTAAACGGGAATAGCCCATATAGCGTAGCCTATTTTGTAACCGTCTGCCAACTTGAACCAATTTTGCACCGTTTGGAGCGCGCCTTCGCCAACGGCGATCGTGTTGAACAAAAACACAAGTCCCACCACGACCAGCGTTACCCAAAACATTGCAAAATAGTACCAATCCAAATGCTTGGTATGCTTGCATTTGACTGCGCGCACTATGCTCAAAACAAATTGCACAGCCATTGTCGCAAGCGTCAGCAACACCAACACGCCGATAATGATATTAGCCGTGCCCATGTGTTCGTACTTCATTTTGTTGGGGAAAACCTTGGATAACGCCATGCGCAAATAGTCCTCGCCGTAACGCGCGACGCCGTTATTGGTCAATCCTCCGTCCAGATCGTACAAAAATTTCGGACGGGTGGCAACGCCTGCAATATCCACGGGCGCCATGATGAAGTAAGCGAACAGTATCAAAAACACAATGGACAAAATCGCAACGACGCGACTGCTTTTGCTACTGCGTACCGCGTCGGAAGAATTCGACGCTTGACTCTTGGCGGTTTTGTCGGAACTTTTGCGCAGTTTGCGCGGATCGACGGGCTGTGCCTGCTGATAGGTCACAAAGGAATATCCGCAGGAGCAAACGCTCTCGTGCGCGTCTACTTCCTTGCCGCACTTGGGGCAAATCTTGGTTTCCAGACCGACCCGAAGTTGCGCGCCGCAATTACGGCAGAAGTTTGCCATGGGCGTGTTGTGAGTGTGACACTTGTGACAAACTATCGGCTCTTCGGGAATTTTCAACTGTCCGCCGCAACGCGAGCAATACTTTGAACTCAAAGAATTGCTGTTGCCGCAACGAGGACAGATATTGTAACTATTTGCGCCGTTCATAGGCATCCTCCTGAATTAACTCTTTCTTTGCCCGCAATTGGTGCAAAACAGGTCGTCCTGTTCGTTGACGTGGTTGCAATTGTCGCAAGTCCACATCTCCACTCTGTCGGGCTTGACCCCGTCGAAGGAGTGTCTGCACCTTGCGCAGAACGTGCTGTCCGCACTGTTCTCCGCGCCGCAATCGGGGCAGTATCTCTTGGGCTCTTCTATTACAAGTTTAAGTCCGCAACTGCAACAAAACACCTCGTCTTCGGGGTTGAGCGTGCCGCAGTTGGGGCAAATGACGTTTTTGCCGGAAACGCTCTCCAAACAGGCTTGCCTGACGGTGAGTTCGCCCAAATTTACGCTGTGATGAGTCAGTTGCATTTCTTCCGTAGCCGCTTCCGCCAAAGAGCCGAAACAGTAGTAGCACATATCCGCGTCCAGACCGTTGGGACGTCCGCAATGGGGGCAAATCTTTCGTTGCACCACACGGTGACTGTGCAAATTGGCTACGCTTACGCCGCAGTTGGGACAAAAAATTTCCGTGATGGCAACCAAGCCGCCGCAATGAGGACAACGCGCCGCTTCGGACGGAATGGACGTCAAACCGACGTTTTCGACGTCGGGAAACTTTGTCACGTCGCCGGACAGCGCGGAATTGCCCTCGCTCGGCGCGGACGCAAGCGACAAGCCGCAATTTACGCAGAAAGCGTACGTGCTGTCGTTGACGGCTTGACAATGAGGGCAAACTATCTCTTTGCGGGCTGTGAAGTTGGATTGACCGCAGTTGCAACAGAACGTCGAATCGTTGGTGTTGACCTCACCGCAGTTTTTGCATACTTTCATAACTATCTAAATATATACTACTTTCTTGCGATTGTCAAGTCAATAGTCCGCTACTTGGCGGGGTTGAAACTGTCTTTCAAGCCGACTATTTCGTTGAAAACCAACTGCCCGTCGCGACTGTCGCGATCCAACACGTAGTAGCCAACGCGCATAAACTGAAAACGATCCTCTACCTTGGCGGAAAGCAAACCGCGCTCCGCCTTGGCGGAAACGATTTGCATGCTGTTTTCGTTGAAACGTTCGTTGAAGTCCGTCACGCCGTCCACCACGTCGGAAAGCAAACTTTGCAATTTGCGTACCGTTATATCCACGCACGTCGAAGCGTCCACCCACTGAATTACGCCCTTGACCTTGATACCGCTGGTATCCTCGCCCGATTTGGAGTCGGCGACTACCGAACAACGCAGTTCCGTGACCTTTCCGTCGGGATCGGTGACAGCCTCGTCGCAGTGAATGATGTAGGCTCCTTTCAAACGGACATAGCCGTCGGGGCGCAGACGGTAATACTTGGGCGGCGGAACAAGGGCGAAGTCGCTTCGATCGATATACAATTCTTTGGAGAAGGCGACCTTTCTGTAAGTCGGGACTTCGGCGTTGCCGTTGTTTTCTATCGAAAGTTCCTCGCTCCCGTCGTAGTTGGTGAGTACCACTTTGAGGGGATCGAACACCGCCATAACTCTGTCCGCAGTGCGGTTGAGATTGTCGCGCACACAGGATTGCAGGTAACTTTCCTGCACCTCGCTGTTGGCTTTGGATACGCCTATGCGTTCGCAAAAGTCTTTTATCGCTTCGGCGGGGTATCCTCTGCGGCGTATGCCCGATAACGTGGGCATGCGCGGGTCGTCCCAACCCATCACCTTGCCCTCTTCCACCAACTTTTTGAGATAGCGTTTGGACATGATGGTATTGGTAACGTTCAAGCGGGCAAACTCGATTTGCTGAGGCAACGGTTCGGGAAATTCGCAAGCCCTGACGACCCAATCGTACAGGGGGCGGTGATCCTCGAACTCCAACGTGCAAATGGAGTGAGTAATGCCCTCGTAGGCGTCCTCGATGGGATGCGCAAAGTCGTACATGGGATAAATGCACCATTTGTCCCCCGTGTTGTGATGAGTTGCGTGCAACACGCGGTATATAACGGGATCGCGCATGTTGAGGTTGGGAGAAGCCATGTCTATCTTGGCGCGCAACACCTTGGCTCCGTCCGCATATACGCCGTCGCGCATTTCGTAAAACAAACGCAAATTTTCCTCTACCGAACGGTTGCGATCTGGGCTTTCCACTCCTGGCTCGTACAAAGTGCCGCGACGGTTGCGAATTTCCTCCGCGGTTTCGTCGCTTACGTACGCCAAACCTTTGTTTATCAACTTGACGGCGCAATCGAACATTACGTCAAAGTAGTCGCTGGCAAACAACAGTTTGTCCCACTCGAAACCCAACCACTTGATGTCCGACTTGATGCTCTCGACGTACTCGGCGTCCTCTTTGCTGGGGTTGGTGTCGTCAAACCGCAGATTGCACTTGCCGTTGTACTTGGCTTTTATGCCGAAGTTGATGCAAAGGCTCTTGGCGTGCCCTATGTGCAAGTAGCCGTTGGGTTCGGGCGGAAAACGCGTGCAAACCTCTTTGACCTTGCCGCTTGCCAAATCGCCGTCGATGATTTCTTCAATAAAATTTTTGGATTCGCTCATAATTTTCCTTCAAATTCAATCCTGTGGTTTGTCGTCCGAAATGAAACTGCCTTCGTCCTCTCCTTCCGAAAATTCCGGTTCTTCCGAGGAGAGTTCGACCTCGCTTTGTTCGGGCGTTTTGTTTTGCACCTCGGCATAGGCTCCCATGCCGTTCCGTCTGAGATAATCTTCGTCCACAAACCGAACGATCTTGCCCACCCAATAGAGCGGGATAGTGTCCGTTTCGCCGTTGCGGTGCTTTGCGACGATAAGGCTGTACTTGTTGTTGCCCTGACCGTCCTTTTCCTTGTGAATGAACAACACTATGTCCGCGTCTTGCTCGATCGCGCCGGACTCTCTCAGGTCGCTGAGTACGGGTTCGCTGCCGCCGCTTTCCTTGCCCTTGATGTTGCGGATCTCCGCGTCGCGCTTTAACTGACTCAGCGCGATCACAGGTACGTTAAGTTCCTTTGCCAGCAATTTGAGCGAGCGGGATATGTTGGAAACTTCCTGCTGACGGTTGCCGTCCTTGCTTTCGCGGTTGTCGCTCATCAACTGTATGTAGTCGATAACGATCAGATCCAGACCTTTGAGCGTTTTCAGACGGCGGCACTGCGAGGCGATTTCCGCGGGTTTGATCTGCGCATAGTCGTTGCCATAGAGTTGCATGGAACTGCAAATAGTGTTTTGCGCGGCGTGAAGTTTGGCAATGTCGCTCTCCTTGCCGGGCAGTTGTCCGCTCTTTATGTATTCCAGCGGAACTCCCGACATTCCGGACAGCATACGTTCGATAAGTTGTTGATTGGACATCTCCAAACTGAAAACGGCTACCGTTTTGCCCTGTTTGGCGACGTGTTCGACAATGTTCATAGCCAACGCGGATTTGCCGACGCCGGGACGCGCCGCAAGCACTATCAACTCGCCGCCGTGCAAACCGTTGGTAAGCCGATCGAAACGCTTGAAACCCGTTTGTATGCCCACAAAATGACCGGGATTGCGGTAACGTTCGTTGATCTGCAACAACGCTTGCGCGGTTGCCTCCGACAAAGAAACAAGCCCGCCGTTCGTGCCGCCTTGCGACAGTTTGAAGATTTCTTCCTCGGCGTAGGTGATGGCTTCTTCCGCGTCCTGCGCGCTCATTGCACGTTGCATGACGTCGCCGCAAATACGTATCAAACTGCGCATTTTGGAGGCGCGGATAACGATATCCAAATACTCGCGCCAATTTGCCGTGCCGGGCAAAAAATCGTTGAGCCGCGCGATATACTCGATGTCGCCCGCCTCAGCCAACTTGTCGTTACGGCGCAAACAATCTATTACGGAAGCGATGTTGACGGTGTTGGAAACGCTTTCCTCCCCCATACGGTGAGTGGCAAGATTGATCTCCTTCATTGCGTCGAATATCGTTGCATGGTTGGTTTGATAAAAATCCTCTTTGTGCAGGGCGGCGATCATTTCCGACTGAAACGCCGCGTCGCGCAATATGCAACACAAAATGCTTTGCTCCGCCTCAACGCTGTTGGGCATGGTTATGGGGCGCGGAGTTTGCTGTTCTCTTTTGTCAGGCATTTGTTTCTCCTCGGTTTTGGGCATGTAACGACGACAAAGCCCATTTTAGTAGTATAATTATACTTGATTTGCCGATATAAAGCAATAATATTTTACTAAAATATTTCAAAGCCCCGCCAAAGCATATTTGACGGGGCAGTCATTGGTTTAGACTTTGCCTGAGTTAGTTTTCGGGCAAAGCGTCGCCGCGTTCCGTATAGCCGCGCGCGACGACGGCGTCCACGCGCTTGTAACTGTTGGTGCGGATCAACTTTCTGTTCACAAGTTTGTCGCCCAAGTAGTAGTTGAGATACGATTTTGTCTTGACTCCGTCCGAGCCGCCCACCACGACCTTGGTTTGGTCGGTGTAAACAAGTTCGGGATACTTGTTTTTGTCCACAATGTAGTTTACGGCAAACTTGTCGCGCGTTTCGACGCTTTCGCGCACGATGCGAAATGGGTTTGCCTCTCCGTAGACGGTGAACGTCAGTTGTTTTCGACGCGTTTCCGCCGCAATGTAGACGGGATGATCGGTGTCGTTGACAAACGTCAGGTCCGCCGTTCCGTAACTGACCATTGCGTCAAAACCAGGCTTGACGTAGGAGGAAACGAGAGAGTGTTGCACCGCTTTGGGTACAAAACCCGCAAGCAGCAACGCGTTGTACAAAGTTGTGGATACCTGACACACGCCGCCGCCCACGCCGTCGGCATAGTTGCCGTCCATGATGACTTTGGACGCTTTGTAACCGTTTGCCTCCGTGCGTTCGCCCACTGTCGCGTTGAACGAAAACGTTTCGCCTACGCCCACCGTGACCCCGTTGACAGCCGCTGCCGCGCGCTCGACGTTGTGGCAACGGTTTGCCGAACCTGAGGCATAGGACGTGGAGAAAGTTCCGCGACACAACGTGTATTGTTTGAGTTCCTCTGCCGTGCAGGCTTTGTAGGTTGTGATAGGCAACGAGATACGTAGCGTCTTTCCGCAAGACGACAACGCTGTTTCAAACAGTTTTTTGACGTTTATTTCCACCCCATCTTGCGATTTTCGGTAGGTAAAACCGTTTTTGCCGAACTGCACGACTGCGTCGATCTTGTTTCGGCAAACGTAGGCAAAGTGATCCGCGACCTTGCCGAATCCGGGCAAGATATAGTCGTATATCGCGTCCGTCGGCAAGCCCATTTGCACAAGTTCTCGGTAAAGTTTCCGTTTTTGTTTCGCTCCGTGCCAAAACAGGCGTTGCTCCGCTTGACTTTCCAAACCGCAAACGTTCTCGCTCAAATCGTAGCGAAACGTATCGCCGCCATACTCGACGTCAAAGCGGACGTTCCAGGGCGCGACAGACTCGGCAAACGCCTGCCGACAAACAAAAACGCTCACAGATAATGCGAGCGTCAAAGTAAGTATGACCAATTTTTTCATATTCCCAAAACCTTTCGAGTGTAACCGTTGGGCGAAAAATTTTGCGCGCCGAGTTCCACTCCGTGAACATAGTCGTGAAAATCACTCCCGCCCGTAGAAACAAGTTTGTATTTTTTTGCCATACGATTGTAAAAATTACGCTCAAAGGTATTGTGTGCAAAATAGTTGGCTTCGATACCGGACAAGCCTGCGGAAACCAACGGTTTGAGAAAGCGTTCGAACTGCCGCGCGTCCATGTGCAACTGTTTGGGGTGGGCAAGCACAGGTATGCCGCCGAAACGCAACGTAAGTTGTATCGCTTCTGCGGGAGTCATACGCTTGGTCTGCACGTAGCAACTGCGACCCGCGCCGATATACTTGTCAAACGCCTCCGCGACATCCTTGCAGTAGCCCAAACGCACCATTTCGCGCGCGATAACGGGACGTCCGACGGAACCGTCCTTTTGCAACGCGGCGAGATCGACGGGCATTCCCGCGTCGCACAATTTTTGCACAATGGCGCGGTTGCGATCGTTGCGCAACTCCATTATGGGCGCCATTACGCCGTCCAAAAGTTCATTGTCTATATCCACATTGTACGCAAGTATGTGAACGTCCGTTCCCTCCGAAACGCAGGACAACTCCGCGCCGACGACAAACTTCAACCCCGCTTGCCGAGCGTAAATACGCGCACGGCGAGAGCCTTCGAACGTGTCGTGATCGGTGACGGATATGCAACCGACGCCGCGTTGTTGCGCCAAATCGACTACTTCCTGCGGGGTAAACTTGCCGTCGGATAACGTTGTGTGTATGTGCAAATCACATTTCATACTAAAAATATACCAAATTTTACAAATTGTGTCAACTTGCACGCAAAAATAGCGTTCGTCGCCCGTCGGACATGTTTACCGCCCGAATATACCGCAACTCGTTTAGCCGCGAGCCGCGACGATCATATAGGCGCGATATATTTTATTACTGCGTTTTTGCATAAACTTGCCAATGATTTTGTTGATTATCCGCGCGATTTCTGCTATACTTATAAAAAATATTTTTTTATGGGCAAATGGTATAGGACAGACTTATGAAGAAAATAATTCCCACGCCGCAATTGACAGATCTATTCAAATCGCGCCCCGAAACGCTGATATTCGAGGGGTATTGTCGCTACACCGACAAACTTACCTTGTGGCAAGAGGGAGAAAGTTACGCGCTGTCCGTCCGAATAGGGGACTCCCAAAAGACCTGCTTTGCCACCGACAGTATGGATTTTGTAGACGAGGTGCTGTCGGAACTTTGCGGTAACGTGGAGTTGTGCGGAGTTGACGAGCGCATTACGGAATACCTGCGCGACAAATATCGGTACGTTTGGGAAACGCATTGTTTGCTACACGTTTGGAACGGACAACCCTTGACGCACCAAATCACTCACAAAATCTACCCCATATCGCCAAAATACGCCCAGGCGGTTTCCGACGGAACGCCTTATCACGCGCCCGTGGAGGAAATTTGCAAATGTTTGGAACTGCACCCGTCGGCGGCGATATTTGTTGACGGAAAGCCCGTTTGCTGGTGTTTGTGCCATTTGGAAAAGAGCCTAGGCATGCTCTACACCTTGCCCGAATACCGTCAACAAGGCTTGGCGTTGGAAGTGATAACCGCCTTGTGCAACGACGTGATAAGTCGAGGCGACATTCCGTACGCCTACATTGTGGACACCAACGTGCCGTCATTGAGCCTTGCCGCCAAATACAATTTTGTATCGGTAAAACGCGCCGACTACTTTTTGATAAGCAAAAATTGATTTGCCGCTTGTGTTAGGCGTTTGCGCCAAAATACGGCAGTTTTCAAACTCGTTTGGCAACGAAATGAAAAACGACAATTCCAAACAACCTTGTGAAAGGTCAAAACGTATCGAGATCGCGAAAATACGCGCGTAGCGCAACAAACCGATTTGCGGCGTAGGCAAATAATATAATTGAAAATCAAAAGAAAAGGAGAGTTTTGTATGTTTTCTGTCCTGGGAACGACCTTCGCGGAAGTCCTCAAAAACGAGTGGCTGGGCATTGTTGCCTCGGCTTTCGTGCTGGTATCATTTTTGTTCAGCAAACAGACGATAACGCGCATAATCAACATTTGCGGGTGCATTGCGTTTGTCATATACGGGTTGCTGTTGCCTGCGTACTCCACCGCCTTTATGAACGGCGCGTTGATAATTGTGCATATTGTTTTTCTTGTCAAAGACTACCTTGCGCGCAAAAAAGCAAAAAGAGCCCAAACCTTGCCCGACGAACAATCGACCGAAACGAGCAAACCGACCGCCATTGACGGCGCACAACAACCGACCGCCGACGAACGCACAGACGAGCAAACAAAAAACCGCGCCGACTGACAAGCGTACCAACACTAAATTACACAATACAAAAGGGTGTGCCTTGTGCAAACCCTTTTCTTTTGCGACATATAAGCGTAGCCGCAGGTCCCCGTGCGAACGTATATTCGCACGGGAAAAGAAGCAACCGACGGCAAAAGCAAACCCGCCGAATTTTTCGGCGGGTTGCTCATAGGTCGAGTTGCTTCGATGGCTAGGGTAACAGGATTTGTCCCAAGTGCAACGCCGGGTAAACGAAGCGCAAGCGAAGTGCTACGTCATTTCAAACTGTCCTGACTTCTCGTAAAATATTGCGGCGAGCAAAAAGAAGCAACAAAAAGAGGCACGCTAAATACGTGCCTCTTTCTGTTGTGACTAAATAGCGAAGCCGCAATATGGCTAGGGTAGCAGGATTTGAACCTGCGGATGACGGAGTCAGAATCCGTTGCCTTACCGCTTGGCGATACCCCATTAACAGTTACAGTATAAAACTTTTGCCAAGGATTGTCAATTATATTTAGTAACTTTGCGCTTATTATCCCGCTACGCCAATGCGCAAAAATACTTTTGCTTGCGGCAACTCGCCTCGCCCGTCACACACTGCGGAATTTTGCGGAGGAGGGGAATATCCACCGCCGCTTGGGTTTGCCGCGCTCAAAACGACATTATCGCAAACTCGACTTACAAATTGCACAAGAAAACGCCTTTGTGAAAAGGCGTTTTCCGTCAAATATCGAACAAAGGTACTTTGGCTATGCCGGAGTATTTGACTCCGTTGTTGATGTCGCTCTGCTGTTTGTCGTAGTTGTTTGAGCAATCGGACGTGTACATCCAGAAGTTGAAATCGTGCGTACCCGCCGCATACGGAAGCAATTCCGCCTGTCTGCGCACAACAGGACTATCGATATTGATAAACTGTCCTATGTTGATAGACAGGTGTTTCAAATTGTTCAAATCCTCGTTGAGATCTACTACGATTTGAGAATAGTTGCGACCGCCGCCGTAAAATGCGATACCGCCGTGAACGAATGTTTTGCCGTCCGACGTTTTGTGCAAAAGGTTTGCATAGTCGGGGTTGCCGTCCACCTCTTTGAGCATGGAAGCGACGTCGAACTTCATCACGTCGCTGAGCCCGCCGTTGCCTACCGGCTCGATGAGAGTACTGCTGTCCACTTGCGAAACGTCTTTCCAATCGTAGGTGCGCACGTCGCCTTCGAGGCGCAAAATGCTTGCAAAGGACGTCGCTCCCGATTTGCGCCACGACGTGGTGATCTTGGCATAGGTGGCTACCGTTCCCGTCTTTGACGCGACGCCTTCGTACAGCAAATCTCCCGAGAAGTTGCTCTCTACGCCCACACAGAACAATCCGCTGGTTTCCAAAACGGTATTGCGCACGGTCAGATCCGTCATAACGTAGCGTTTGTAGAAAAAACTATCCGTACCGAAGTCGCCCACATTGTAGTTGTTGGTGTAGTACTTTGCGCCGTTGAAAGTCTTGTCTTGTTCGGGGTAAGGCATGCCGCGCTCATCTCTCAAAACGGGTTCCTGCCCGTTGGCGTTGCTTGCCTGCAATGCTTTGTTAGAGCCGACCTTTACCAAAAACTCTCTGCCTTGCGTAATCAAGCAGCCGTCGATGGTAACTTTTATTTGTTCGTCGGCGTTTAGGTCCTTGGCGGGAATAGAGGTTACGAAATAATTGTTGCCGTCGCTGTTGCCGCCGTACACGCGCACAACGTTACGTCCGTTTCGGATACGGCAATTGATCACTTCGCAATCGGCGTTGATCTCCAAAGTCGTGCCGAGTTTGTTGAGTTTGTTGAGTTGATATGTGGGATTGCCGCTACCGTCGTACTCGTAGAGGGAACTGTCGTTGCATCCAAGCAAATTTACGCCGTACAACTTTACTCCGTCGGTACGAATGAGGAACGCAATGTTGTCTTGTCCCGCAACAGACGCTGCCGCCTTGTATTCGACGAAAACAAGCGGTCCGAGGAAAAATCTCGGTACACCTGCGGCGTCTACTTCATTGGTAAAATACTCGGCTGTCAAGTTGAAACCGTTGCCGTAAACGTCGTTTTTGAACTCCATTGCGTAATGAATGTACGCTTCGTCCTTGTTGTGATTTGAGTCTAATTCGTAGAACACGGTGTTGTAGGTGGACTTGATTTTGTGACTGTCGATAATATCTTGCCGCTCATGCCAGTCCATAACGCTGCCGTCGGCATTTGTGCCCAACATAATGTCTTTGGTAAGAACTACTTTGAGCGCGGCGTCCGTGGCTTTGACCAAATCGGGGTAATTGTCCACCTCCACCGCGTCTTTTACCACGTTGAGTTTGACGGACTGTATGGCATTGCCGCCGAACTTGTCGTTGTATCTCCACTGCGCGGTGATCGTGATCGCATCGGAGTTTTTGATATCGAGGTATGCCTTGCCGTCGCGAATTTCAACGGTCGCCACCGTCGGGTCGGAACTGACAAACTCGATGTCCTCGAAATCGTTTTTTGAGGGACTTTGTCCTTTTTTTCTGACGGTGATCTCGATCGAATATTCGTTGTTGTCATTCAAACTGCCCGAGATGTACTTTTGTCCGCCCACCGTGTAGCGTTCGGCGAGGTCGGCGTCCACTTTGTTGTTTATCCGAATGCTTTCTATCTTGGTCGTAACGGTGAGTTTGAGTTGCTTGGGCGCGCCGAGTTTTTCGGGTGCGTCGGAGTTTTTGTCAATGCGTTGCGCTTGGACCTCAACAAGGTATTCGCCGTTTCGGGTGGCGTTGAACGAACAACTCGATCCGTTGACGTCGGGAGTCAAAGTCAAATCGCCGTCCTCGCATGACCAAACGAAGTTCACGTCTTGCAGATCCACCGCCGGTACGGCGTAGAAGGTGGTAGGCGTATCTTTGAGTATGACGGAATTGTAACCGCCGCCGGACTCGCCGATAATCGAAGAACGTAACTTGAAATCGAAGTCGGAGAAACTCAGTTTGACGGGTACGCTGTTGCCGTTTGCCGTCAACGTGGCGTCCAACTCGTCCCCCGAAAAATCATCTTCCAACGTAACGATCAACCTGTGGTGGGTCGCCGCCGCGCGCGTCGCCGCGCGTGCGGTGGGGTCCTGGTGCGAAAGGCACTCCGCCTTGACGCCTGCGCCTACAAATTGCGGCTCTCCCTCGCACTCCACGTATATTATAGTTTGAGTTGCGCCCTTGGCAAGCAAAACGGTGTTGCCGTCGGGGACGCCGTTTACCACAATGCCGGTATTCGACTGAACTTTGGCAACGTCCAAACTGATGTGGCGAAGTATAGATTGATTGAGCATGCCGTTAACCAAGGCGTCATTTATTGTCAACTCCAAAGTCGTTTCGCCGCTAAACGGCAACATGACGGTTTGGTCGCCCTTGTTGATAACGGCTTGATCTTCGTTCGTAGTGAAATCGTATTGGTCGCTATCGCCGCCGTAAATTTTGACGCTGTACGTGTAAGTTCCGACATCTAATTTGGAAGCCGCCTTGTAGGTCAAGGTGGTCGAATTGTAGTTCATTGGAACCGCTTCGCCGTCGCTGTCAAACAGCAAAAACGACACGCCGTAGGGCTTGGAGGACGTGACCACGACGGGAACGCTTGCGCTGTAACCCTTGTCCTTGCTGGTCGCCTTGATATTGGCAGTGCCTTCGCCAAAGGCGGTCAGCAGTCCGTCGGAGTTGATCGTCAGCACATCGGGGTTGTCGCTTTCCAACGTGTAGCCCTTTTCGAAGGCGTTTGCAGGTTCGACCTGCGCCGTAACCGTGTGATCCTTTTGATCCGCCATATCGACATAAAACGCCTCGCCTTGCGCCAACAGATCGCCGTCGGCATACACGCGAATACCGCTTACCGATACGTGTACATTGATACTGACCAGATTCAAAGAGGAAAATATTACCAACACAAAAACCATCGGCAATACAATAAGAAGCGCAATAACCGTTTTTCTCATCAGATCTCCCCTCCTTCAAATTGATAATACTTGCGATCGAGTTTGCCGACAAAGTAAAGATAGGCAAACGTTGCGCACAGCGCGGCGATAACTCCGCCCAAAACATAGGTAAGCCACGCAAGACTCAACTGTTTCAGTTCGGTAAGCACTCGCACGATAAACAGCGCGCCGCCCACCAAAAACGCCACCACCATGCCGAAAACGATGATCGTGGAAACAACGCCGCTCGACTCCTTTATTTCGCCGTCCTCGTCGGTGGAAAAATGAGCGTGATTGAAGTCGTAACGCGTTGCCACGCAAATATTTACAAAGCCGAAAGCCGTCCCCACCGCAAACACAAACAAGCCCGCATACCAACTGACGTTACCCGTGCAGGACAGTACAACGGCGTTGGCAAGTTGCGACAGCATTGTCACTACCATGCACAAAAATATTTTGGAGAAAAACACCGATTTGTATCCCAATGGATAGGCTTTGACGGAGTAGAACATCTCGCCGTCGCGGCTGATGTTTGTCGCGCAAAATATATTTGTAAGCGCGCCGAACAACAAAGTGAGAAACAGCGCCAATTCCAAATCAAGTTGCAATCCGACAAGGCTCTCGATAAGCGAAGAACCCACAGTCATGCAAAAATACACCATAAGCGGCATAACCACCGCAACGGAAAGATAACTGAACATGTAGGATGGGGTGCGGAAAATCAGCAAAAAATCTTTCTTGACAAGCGCAAAAAATCCGTACTTGCCGTTTTGGAGATTGCCGCCGCGTTTGAGATAGTTACTGCCGCCCGTATTGCGGGATTGCAACGCCCGTTGCAACATAAACCGCAACATCACCAACGACAGCGCAATGCAAAGAACCAACACGCCCGCAATGCCCAAGCCCGCGATCAACGCCCCGTGTCCTACGCCCAAGTTTTCCGGTCCTATTTGCGCGAGCAAAAGGTCCACGAGCCACTTGACGGGATACATACATTGCACCGCTTTGACAATGACAGTCATTTTTCTTTCGTCAAAGAAGTATTTGAGATCATCTCCCAACAACATCTGCTTTGCCGCGTCCAGCACCAGGGAATAGATCCAAAACGCCACGCACGTAACGGCTGTCACCAGCAGGAAATTCAACACAAATTTGTCTTTCAAAAACCGCTTGACGGCGTTTACCGGCAACGCCAGCAACGAACCCACGGCGATTGTCAACAACGGCAACAAAAAGCACGTCGCGGCAGTAACCACCCAAAATTGCCAACCCAAAGTCACATTGTTGATTGCGTTGAAGGCGGCGGTAAAGTTTACCGTCAGCACCACCAACGTGGAAATGAAAAATTGCGACAGGTAGATCGTAATAATTTTTGCAACATACAGCGACGTTGCGTCTATCGGCATTGCCGAATACAGTCTGGCGCCGTCGGCGTCGAAAATTTGCCGATTTATCTGCGAGATCGCGCCCACAGTCATAAATACAAAAACAATGGCGTACAGCAACGTCAGCAGTTCGTAAAGCCGCAAATCGTAGTGAAAATCCGGTCGAGCCTCTGTCCCTTCCACGCCGAAAACGCCTTTTATCTGGGTGTAAATCCCCACAAACTTGCCGAAAAACACCACAAACAGCGCAATGATCGCCGCAATAAGCAACGCGCTGAGCAAAAAGCCCATAACGTCGAACTTGCCGCGACGGTAGCGGTAAACGGACTCGATACGCTGTTTTTTGAGCAACGCTCCGATCAGTTCGGTATCCAATTTTTTCATAGCGGATCACCGTCCCGAGCCTTGCGTTCTTGTTCTTCCGCCGCCTGACGTTCGCCTTCGAGGAAAAAGTTTTCGAAATCGAAATCGGGGTTGTCGGTCATTATTTGACGGATATTGAGCGCGTCGATCTGCTGTCCGCGACGTATAAGCACAACTCTGTCGCAAATTTGCGCCACGTTTGCCAAGGCGTGAGAACTGAAAATGATACAGTTGCCCTTGGCGGCGTAGTCTTTCATATATTCGCGCACGGCTTTCATTGTGCGAGGGTCTAGTCCCGTAAGCGGTTCGTCCAATATCCACAACCTGGGTTGATGCATCAAAGAACCCATCATGCAGATTTTTTGCCGCATACCGTGCGAATAACTGCTAATGAGATTGTTGACGGCGTCGCCAAGACAAAAGACCTTTTCCAACTGTTCGTAGCGTTCGCGACGGACGTTTTGCGGCACTTTGTAGACGGTGGACATAAAGGACAAATATTCCATACCCGTCATCTTGACAAACACGGCGTGATTGTCGGTAACAAAACCCATGTTCGCCTTGGCGGCGATAGGCTCTTTGCGAATGTCGTGTCCGTCGATACGAATTTGCCCCTCTTCAAAAGGCAACATGCCCTCCAAACATTTGAGCGTTGTGGATTTGCCCGCGCCGTTGTGACCCAACAGACCCACTATTTCGCCCGCATAGCAACAAAACGAAACGTCGCGCACGGCGTAGTCGGCTTTTTTGGAATACTTTTTGCACAGACCGACGATTTCCACCACGGGCGTTTGACCGCTACGGTCGATTTCGTCGCGACGTATGATCGGACGGCTCGTTGTTGCAACAGTCCCATCAGTCTTGCGGTTATCGACGGACTTTGTCGGCTTGTTGTTCGAAACTTTCCTTGCGGCGGAATGAGTCGATTTGTTGCGCACCACGATCACGCGCGCAGTTTTGTTCTTGTTTGATTTGCTCATAAAAGTTCATCCTAACTTTGTAATATTAGTATCTGTAATTTTTGCTATTCTAAAATACAGACAAAGGTTTTTGCATATCGGCAAACAAAACACCGATATTCGACAACAATATCATAACTGTTATGTCACAAATTGTCAAACCTTTCGCAATAATTTATATTTATATATATAATTTATAAAAATAATGCGACGTCCGCGCAATGCAGACGCCGCAAAATTCAGCAAAAATTCGCTCAGTAACTCATGGTGAGTTGGATAGTGACGCGACTTGTGCCGGAAGTGTAACTCAAACGGACTGTCGTAAGTTTGTCGCCGCTAAGGCTCAGTTCCAACGTCAGGTCGCTGGTGGGAGAGGTCAATGCGTCAT
>CANQPI010000018.1 GCA_947625725.1 uncultured Clostridia bacterium
TTTTGAGTTTTTTGAAACAATATTTGCCGCCAACCATAATCGCAGACATTATCAAACCACGCAAAAACCCCATACTCACCAACCTTTTTTTATTTTGTTTGCATTATACAAAACTACCGTCGTTATCACAACTACAAATTGTAGTGACTTTACCACACTGCCGACCAACATTTTCGATGATAACACAATGGCACATCTTGTTTGTTATGTTTTTGTACTGTTTTTATTTTCCGTTTTGCTTAATTGCATTATTTTTCTTACGTCGAAAATTATTCTTAGTATAAACAACAAAGAAATAACAAGAGGAATTATTCCCGACCAACTATTGATGACGTCATCTGAGGTGAAAAGCACAATGGCACCAACTAAACAAAGCACGCCGAATACCGCGGCAAGTGACGAGCGAATAATCAGATGCGTTTTTTTGTCCAATTTTATAAACCAGCCTACAAATATATAGAGCAATAATGTTTCTAACAAATAAAAATCCTCCGCGTTCTGTTTACCCTTGTTTCGTTTGTTGTCCTCGTGACACCGATTTTATCTTACAAAAGGACTCCCGACTGCGAGCAATATTTCCGTTTTGTCGTTTACTTGTTTTCGTCCGAGGGCGTTTTGCGCTTTCTTCGATTTACAAAAACGCTATCGTCGATTCGGCACTCCGACACTATATTACTCATCATGCAATACATTGCGCGTTCTTCGCCAACATTGTACTGCTCGCAAAAATCTTCTCGTATGCCGATAGACGTTCCCGTTCGTACCGCGTTTATGTTTGCCGCGACAAACACAAACTGCCAACCCGCCGCCTCGCGCTCCTCGATCATGGACCGCACCTTGTCACGGGTGTACTCTTTGCTGGCGTTTTCCATGCCGTCGGTAGTAATTACAAACAGCGTTTTTGCGGGACGGTCCTCCTCACGCGCGTACTTGTGAACGTTTTTGATGTGGCGAATAGCCCCGCCTATCGCGTCATACAACGCCGTGTTCCCCGAAGCCACGTAGTCCTTTGCCGTCAGTTCCTCGATTTCTTGAAGATTTTTTCTGTCGTGCAACACTTGCGACGTGTCGGCAAACAAAATTGTGGATACAATTGCTTGCCCCTCCACCTGCTTTTGCTCGGCTATCATAGAATTGAACCCGCCTATCGTGTCCGCAGTCCTTTGATACATAGACCCGCTTTTGTCCAAAATAAACACCAATTCCGTCAAGTTTTCTTTCATAATCAGTCCTCCTTTTTGTTGTTTTGCTGTTTGCTACTTTTTTGTTTTTCCAACTCCTCAATGCGCTGTTTGAGATGTTCAAGCGATTTTTCGTACAAAAACAACACGCTATCTCTGTCCAAATCTACTTCCATTTTTACCATGTAGGCATTTTTCATCTGCTCACCGTCGGCAACGTCATTTTCCTTGTAGCGAGTTACGCTGCAAGGAGTTACGTTTACGCGCAATCCCTCTGTAAACGGATACAGCAATGGATCTTTGACCCAATTTGCCAACACTGCGCATGGATCGTAATTGCAATCTTTCAACTCCGTTGCAAAAGCGCCCCAATCGGAAAGCAAGTTACTTGTTTCGAACCCTCCGTCATGCCCGTACATGCGTATGTCGATCATATCGTCTAGCGGCATGTCTACTTCTAACAATGTATAGAGAAATACGCTGTCGTTTTCCAATTCCATACTACACGACAAATCCAATGCAAAATCTTGGTCTTGCGGCGACATTTTTTCAAACAGTTCGGAAATGTCGTAATGCACGCCGACATTTTCATCGCAGCACATGCACGAATTTATATTTGGCAATTTTTTTGCGTCGGAACGGCGCAAATCGGATATATCGTACACATTTACTATGAGGTCCTCCAACGATTTGCCGATAATGTTGGCAATGGCAACCATCACCAAGTGATTGCGCGGAGTACTGCCCCGCCCCACTATCGTCCAGATGTCGTTGGACATGTAAATTCTGTTGTTTTTGGGGTCCAATCGAGCCAACTCCTCGTTGATCCTGTCGGCGATATATTGGTGGCTTAGGTCGTTGCTCAAAATAAATGTTTGAAGATTTCTGTTGAAATTGGGTACCTGCATATCTTCCTCCTTGTGTTGTTAAAATTTGTTTTGCGCACGTTGATCAGAGCGTAAAAGTTTTGTCGATAATTCTTTGTGCGGAAACGTCGTCCTCCGTCGCCTCTTTTTTGTAGCGCAACAGTATGTTTTTGGCGGGGAATATGTCGTCGAATTCGTCATCGACAATTACAAACTGTTTGCCGCTAGACAAGGTAATGACATTGCCCTTTACCGACCAAGTTAAGTTGAAAATGTTCCATTCTTCGTTGTCGGTATGCATAACGTGATCGTTTATGGACGCGACGCTTTTCTTCAAAATCGAGCCGTCCGCGCGAAAATCAAAATAAAGATCTATTTTGTAGTTGTCTATTATCCGCGAGGTGTATCCGCCAAAAGTAAATGTGCTTTCTTCCTGCCAAGCGGCTACCGCATGCCAAACGCCCTCAACGGGATAGTTGTCTTTGTCTTTACCGCACGCGACAAAACTCAAACAGCCACAAGCAATTACAATTGCCAATGCCAAAAACAACAAAATTTTCTTTCGTTTCATAGCAGTCATCTCCCGTAAAAATTTTGATGAGAGGCGCGCCGAGCATAAATGCCCGAACGCTACCCCCATTTTACGTTATAATGATATCAAATTATATCGGCTGCGTACACTACAAATTGTAGTTGAATTTTGCTTGCTTTTTGCGACAAACTTTTAGGCTCGTTTTCTACATATAAATACTTAGGTCAAACGAAATTTCCACTAAAAAATTTCAAATAATTATTTTTTGCCCAAATTTTTGATAATTTTGTCGAAATTTGTTGCAATGCGCTCGTTATGTTGTAGCGCCTCAATCAAAAAGCATAAAATGCGCATCGATACGCACCCACAAAGCCAATACCCGACCATACCGTTTGAGGTTTGGTCGGGCATGCTGTGCATTAACTTTGCCTTGCAGTTCTCCGTCACCTATGACAACGCCGACTTCATTTTTTCTTTTTGAGCGCAGTGTAGTAGTCCGCAAAGCGCACTCGTTTTACTTGTTGAAATTGCTCAGACGGCAATGCCATTGCCGACACATTGCCGATCTTGCCTTCTTTGGTTATGCACAGAGTAAAAAAATCCGTTCCCTTGCTCGGCTCGATTTCATCTCCGTTCAACCAAACGCACCCGAGTTCTTTCGCCCATTGCAAAAAACGCCTGCCCTCTCTTTTGTTTGAAAGGCAAAACCAAACAGCGTTTTCCGTTCCGCAAACATCTTTGTAATCCATAAAAATACACCTCTCCGTTTATTCCACAAAGAGGCACGAAAAAAGCCCATCGCTACGATAGGCTTTGCCGATCTAATCGCCCATCGTTCAGCCATTAGCACCTTGCCGAATCGGCAGGTTGCTGTGCGGTCGCAGGGGCTGTCCCTCGCGCACTCTCCATGGTAATTTTAATTATAATTATTTCCGCAAATTTGTCAAGCGTTTGCCGATTGCAACAAGCAAAAAGACGGCAATGGAAAAGGAAGCACCTCGCTGTGCTTCCTTTCCGTTGCAACTAAAAGGCGCAGTTGCCGCGTTTGGTAGAGACAGTAGGACTCGTCCCGAGCGAAGCGAGGGTAAACGAAGCGAGCAGGGCGAACGGAGCGCTACATAATTCGTATTCCTACTGTCGTCACCACTGCGGATGTGCCCGACCCAAAAGCAATGAAAAAAGGAAGAGCACTTGTTGCTCTTCCCTTTTCGTTGCGCCCACCAAAGGGCACATCCTTGTGGTAGAGACAGTAGGACTCGAACCTACGACCTCTCGCATGTGAAGCGAGCGCTCTAACCGACTGAGCTATGCCTCCTCAAAACAAACAGACAGTCTAAGCGCACTGCTGTTGCAGTCGCTTGGCGCGTCTATTTGTGTTTTTTGTTGTGTACGTAGCAAATATTCATCGATATTCGCCACAAATCAGTAGATGCGATCCTCCAAAGTGTCAACGTCGATATTGTGCGCTTTGCAAAACTCCGCAAAAGCCTTTTGAGCGCTGTAATTGGGCTTGCACCTGCCCGATTCCCAGCGGTTTACTGTTGCAAAAGCAACACCCAGTTCTTTAGCCATCATTTCCTGACTAAGATAAAGCTTTTTCCGAACCGTCTTTACCTTTTCCCTAAATTCCATAGTTGTTACTCCTATTCGTTTGTGATTTGTTGTGCAGCGAATTACTTGCCGCAAGCGGGCGCATAATTCAGTATCTATATTGTAGCACATAAAAACCGAATTTGCAACACAATTGACAAATAATATTTTTTATTATTTATTGTTGCGCACCTAATGTTCCAAATATGACTATTCCAACCGCCGCAGAAAGCAAAATTAGCAATATGGGGTGGATTTTTTTGCCTTTTATCTTGATTTGAGCCAGAGGAAAGAACGCCGCCATGATGATCAAAGATATCCAATTGAAGCGTGAAACTCCCCCTGCAAAAATATTTTTGAAACTGAAATCGGGCAAAACAACCTTTGCCGCGACGGTAAATACGGCGGAAAGTATCAACCCCACCACTACGGGACGGATACCTTTGAGCGCGCCCTTTACGTACTTGTTGGATTGAAATTTACCAAAAAGTCCTGTAACTATCATAATAATTATCAGCGACGGCAACACCACCGCAACCGTTGCCACCAACGATCCCAAAATACCGCCGAACACGCCCAAAGACGTGCTTAGCCCCACCGTGTTGCCCACAAATGTTGCAAGGTTGATGGCAAAAGGTCCCGGAGTGGACTCCGCAACGCCGATAAACTCTATCAACTGCTGTTCCGTCATCCAACCGTGTTTGGTAACGATCTGCGTAACAAGCGGCAACATGGCGTATCCGCCGCCGATAGTAAACAGTCCAATCTTGAAATACTCCCAAAACAGCGTAAGGTAAATCATTCGTCACCTCCGCTTTGACGGTTTTCTCCGTCGTCGGACCGTTCCCCGTCGATAATGTCCGAGTTTTCCAACGGCAATTTGCGCCCTTTGCGACGGCTCACGCTGTCGGCCACAAGCGAATACAATATTCCCGACGCGCCGCCTATCAAAATCAAAAATATCACGTTAAAGTCGGTAAACAGCGCAACGTTAAACGCCGCCGTCAACATCAACGCAGAAAACCAGCCCGACTCCAACTGACGGAACATTTTGATAAATGCGTTGACGACAAGCACAGTTACGCATGCCTGAACTCCCGTAAACGCCGCTTTGTACCAAGTGTTGTCGGCGAAGGCGTTGATAACATAGGAAAGGGCGGAAATTATCACAAACGAGGGAAGCACCACTCCAAGCGTCGCGACGATCGCGCCCAAAATTCCCCGCATACGGAAGCCCACGCTCGTCGCAGTGTTCACTGCGATCACGCCGGGCGTAGACTCGGCTATGACCAACATATCCAGCATATCCCGAGATGTTATCCAATGTTTTTTTGCGACGAGTTCTTCTTCCAAAATGGAGATCATTGCGTACCCGCCGCCAAACGTAAACAATCCCGTTTTGAAGAAAGTGACAAACAGTTGCCACAAACTTACTTGACGGCCTTGGTCGGTATTTGTTTTTGTTGCGTTGTGTTTCATTGTCGGCTTAAATTCGAAAATCTGCGTGGGACTTGGGACAGCGTTTTACGCACAAGTTCGATATCGAAATCGGGCAAATAGTCCTGCGTGGCAGAACTGACGTCCTGAGAATATCCGTTGTGCAATCCCACGTTGAAAAAATACTGTTTAACGTTCTCGTACTCGTGACGGAAAAGTCTGCGATTGAGCGCGACGATCTTGTCCTGCCTCGTCGGAAAGTACTGCGACATCAAACTGACGTACATATCTTTGTCAAATGCCGCGATCCAATCCAACACGCGCTTGCTGTCCTCTGCAAAAGACGGCAGCACCAAGTGTCTGACGATCACGCCGCGAGTAATGTAGCCGTCGTCGTCAAAAACGTCTTGCGGCTGTTGACGGCGCATTTCGGCAATAGCGTTGGTCGCCGCCTCAAAGTAGTCGGGAGCGCCGCACATTCGGGCGGCAATGTCGCCGTCGCAAAATTTGAGGTCGGGCAAATACACGTCCACCAACCCGTCCAAGCGTTGCAATGCTTCAACCTTTTCGTAAGAGGACGTGTTGTACACCACCGGTATCGAGAGGTGCGGTTTGGCAATTTCCAACGCAAGCGCAACCTTGTCGGAAACGTGCGCAGCCGTTACCAAATTGATGTTGGCAACTCCCGTATCCTGCACGTACAAAAGCACGTCTGCCAAGCGTTCCGCCGAAACGGGTACTCCGCTAGGACTTGCGGAAATGGCATAGTTCTGACAAAAACGGCAATGCAGGTTGCACCCCGCAAAAAACACCGTTCCGCTGCCGCGACTGCCGGAAATGCAGGGTTCTTCCCAATCGTGACGAGCCACGCGCGAAAGCACAATACCGTCCGTTTGACAAACGCCCGATTTTTCGGTGCGGTCGGCGTTGCAGTTTCGCGGGCACAAGTTACATTTCATAGTTCTATTATTGTAGCGTATTTGCACCGTTTTGACAAGCGCAACCGACAAAAATTCCAAAGCCCAAACGCTTGCGAAAGCAGATCGGCTCGGTTCGACGTCGAACAAAAAATGCACAAGCCCTGTCATATATATTTTTGATACCGTACGTACAATATCAATGGAGAAATGATGATGTTCGAAGCGTTTTTGAATTTGCTAAAACGGTTATTCTTTTTTACGGGGTATTTCAGCAACGGCAGTTATCCGCAACCGCTCTCTCCCGAAGAAGAACAAGCCTGTTTGCTCCGCATGAAATCAGGCAGTCGAGCCGCCCGCGACAAATTGATAACTCACAACATGCGGCTTGTTGCGCACATTGCAAAAAAATACGGCAAAGGCGGCGACTTGGACGACTTGATCTCCATTGGATCTATCGGCTTGATAAAGGGCGTGGAAACTTACTCTGCGGAAAAGGGCACTACCTTGGCAACGTACCTTGCGCGCTGTATCGAAAACGAAATTTTGATGACCTTGCGCAGTAACAAGCGCTATCAAAACACGGTGTATCTCAACAGTACTTTGGGCGTTGACAACGACGGCAACGAATACACTTTGATGGACGTGTTGGCTATCAAAGAGGACAGCGTGTTTCACCAAGCGGAAATGTCCATTTTGCGACAAAACTTGCTCAACATAATACGCGAACACCTTTCCGAACGCGAGCAGTTGATAATTTTGATGCGCTACGGCTTGCAGGAAGGTTCGACTCCCATGACGCAACTGCAAACCGCCCAAAAACTCGGCATAAGTCGCAGTTATATTTCGCGAATAGAAAGCAAAGCGTTGGAAAAAATAAAACAATATCTGGAATAATATTCCGAAAAAATGGCGTGACGCGATTTTTTCGTCTGCGTTTGCAACGCGACTTGCACACAGGTCCAAGCGCGACTTGCCCGTCTAACGTCTTTGCGCCCGCAACGACAGGCAAAAACGCCCCAAACATATTGACAAATTGGCGATATGGGGTTAAAATTGTTGTAACCCAATGTAAAGGAGAACAACAATGGAATACATCTATGACACGCAACTGCTGTTAGAGGGTACAAACCTCAGCGATCAAAAGATAATCGACTACATCAACAAAAACATAGAGGGCGACTGTCTGCTCGTGGTGGGCGATGACGAACTCATCAAATTGCACTTTCACACCAACACTCCTTGGAAAGTGTTGGAATACTGCGCCACGCTCGGCGAAGTGTACGACGTGGTTATCGAAAACATGAAACGCCAAACCGCAGGATTGCAAGGCTGATTGCCGCACGAAATAATTGCAAAAAAAACTCCGCGAGAATTTCGCGGAGTTTTTGGTTTCTTCTGTTAAATGTTGATCAAACGCAAAATATGCTTGCTGAATATCATCAAAATGAGGTCGGCAATCCACACAATGGTGAATCCGAACAACAAACGAATCAAGCCCGCCAGAATTTTGCCTTCTTGGAATCTTGTCACTGCACCGCAAAGCCATGCCGTAACAGGAATGATCGCAAGAATCAAACTTACAACGTAACCAAGTCCAAAGTAATCACTTTTGCTCGCCATAATAAAGAGTCCTCCTAATTTTTTTTTGGCTGTATATATTATACAACAATGCGTCACTAATAGCAACACTTATTTTTTAATTTTTTTACAAATTTTTGTTTGATCGCGCCGCCTGTCGCATATTTTTGCCTTGAAACAAAAAAGGCGAGTTTTTCGAAACTCTTATAGCGATCTCAATGCCTTGCTGCAAACGCCGACCGCCATTGGAGATACCGTTCAATTTACCACTATTACCTTTTTGTTTATGCTTTCCAAAAATTTCTTCAAGTCCGCGGTTTCAAGCACCACCTCTTCGCGGGTTGATTGAAACCGCGCCTAATTTACCACTATTACCTTTTTGTTTATGCTTTCCAGAAACTTTTTTAGGTCCGCGGTTTCAAGCACCACCTCTTCGCGGGTTGATTGAAACCGCGCCTAATTTACTACTATTACCTTTTTGTTTATGCTTTCTAAAAACTTTTTCAAACCCGCGGTTTCAAGCACCACCGTAGCGGTGTTGTCGCAAGGGTGAAATTTGACCTTGGGAGCGTTCCACACTTCGCGGTCAACAAGCAATGGCGCGCTGCGTCCCTCGCGTTCGTTCAAAAACGCAAATGGGCTGACGCTGCCGCGGTGAACGCCCAAATCCTGCCAAAGGCGTTCCTCGGTGGCAAACTCGAATTTGGCGCAACCTACGTAACTTGCCAACCCGCGCATATCCGCGCGCTTGTCAAACGGAAGCACCGTCAAATAAAAATTGTCGCTTTTTTTGTCCTTGACGTACAAACTTTTGCAGGACATGCAACCTTCCACATGGATTATCTGCCGCGATTCCTCCGTCGTCACCACGGGAGGATGGCGCAACAGTTCGTATCGGATACCCAAACCGTCGAGATAAGACGTTACTTTGTCGATCACGGCGCACCTTACCGAAACAGCCAAGTTACGCCTGCGATCATGCAGACGGCAACTATTATGATAAGAAGTATGTACACAAATCTCAGCCATTTGGAGCGACTGCGCACAAAACGCCACCCGACTATCCCGACAATGACAAGCGACAAAACGCCCGCGACATACTGCAATGCCCGCACCAGGGGCAAATCGCCTTTGCCCACAAATTGCATTATCATTTCCACTATATACACTACCGTGCAGGCAATGGTTACGAGAAAGCCCAAAAAGCCCAAAAACCCGCCGCCGGACGAATTTTCATTAGCGTCGTCGTCACGATTTCTTTTCTTTCTGCACATAACGAAAACAGACTCCTTTGTACAATAACAAAATTATAGCGCAAAAACGCCGTCAAGGCAACACTTTTGCGCAAAATCGAGTTTTAGTCGGCGTAAAGATACAGCATTGTGCCGTTGAAAATGAGGTTGCAAATTTGTTCGCGGTATTCCTCGGTTTGCAAAGCCCGACACTCCTGCTCGTTGGACAAAAATCCGCACTCCACGATCACCGCGGGACAGTTAGTTTCGCGACAAACGTAGTAATCGCCTGCAAGCGCTTGCCTGTCCTTGCCCGTAAAGTCGTTGAACACCTTTTGAAGGCTGTCCGCCAACAGTTGTCCTTGCTCCTTTCCCTGTTGAAAAAACACCTGCGGTCCGCTTCGGTAGGATTGCGAAAACTTGTTCATGTGGATACTTATCATTAAGTTGGGACTTGCCTCGTCTATTATCCTTTTGCGCTCGCTCATATCCCGAGATTTGAACCCTTTGGTAGGCAATCCGTACAGCCCTCCGGAAGTTTTGCGAGTAAGCACCACGTTGAAACCCGCCCGTTCAAAAATTCGTTGGAGCGTCTTGGCGTACTCCAAATTCAGATCGGATTCCTTTACTCCGTCCGCGCCGACTACGCCGCCGTCGATACCGCCGTGTCCCGCGTCCAACACCACGGTAAAGTCGATAAGCGTCGTTTTTTTGGCGGGAAGTCTGCCCGCCAAGAGTATTCCGCACAGAGTCAATTCCGCCGCGATCAAAATCAACAGTACGGCGATCACTTTTTTGCTGTTCCAAACGACAAACACCTTTCACCTCAAAGCAATTCGAGCGCAATTTTGTCCGAACAAATCTCTGCGAAATTGTCTTTCGGAGAAAAATTTCGGACAAAACAGGCAAATTTCGCACTTTTTCGCGTGCAAAACGGGCGAGTTATGCACTTATCCACAAAGTTATCCACAATGAGGATATATTGTGTGGACAACCTGTTTCACAAAATCTATGAAACGGACAAGCCGTTGTCACAACGCTATTTTATGAACAAAAACATGGCAAAATCACCGACAAAATCAAAAAATTCAAAATTAAAAAATACCTTTTTCCGATTATTGTACAAATAGTATCCGACTATTATTTTACAAATAGTAACTTGCCCGCAGGCAAAGTATAAAGTAACTTGCAGTAGGGCAAACTTTGTAAAAAACAAACAAGGAGAAAAACAATGTCACTAAACCCTTTTAACGAAAAACCTCTGGTAACAAACGACGACTTTTACAGTTGGAAAGAACTTGCGCCCAAACCCTACAACAAATTTGACGTAGACCCCTACACCAAAGTGCGCGTAATACTTGCCAACGGCGCCGAATACGAGGCGGTGTGGTTCGGACATCAGTTCCACCGCCACTGCGCGGACAACGAATTGCGGCGCGAGTTGGCGACGATCCGCCGCAAAGAACAACAGCAACAAAAGCGAATATCCGCATTGAAGCCGATAGGCGAAAGCATACTCGAACACACCATTGCCTACGAACAACTCGCGGTGGATCTTACAGCGATTTTTGCCCAACGCGAAAGCAACAAGTACGTAAAGCAAGCAATGGACTTTGCTCTGCTCGAAGACTTCGACCACCTGTACCGCTACGCCGATCTGTTGGAGATGGACAAAGGCATCTACGCCGAAAAACTTGTAGGCGGCTACACGGAACTGATGCCGGGACGTCCGACCATTTCCGAACACCGCTACCCTACCGACGACGTAAAACGCCATGTCAACTTTACTCAGGCAAACAGTCTGACAAAACTCGACATAAACATTTTGACCGCCGCCGAACAACAAACCATGAACTACTATATGAATCAAGCGGCGTTTTATCAAAACAAACTCGGGCGCGAGTTATATACGGAAATCGGCATGATAGAGGAACAGCACGTATCTCTGTACGGCGGACTCAAAGATCCCTCGTGCAGTTGGTGCGAGGAGTTGCTCATGCACGAGTACACCGAGTGCTATCTGTACTACTCGCTCATGAACGACGAAACGGACGAACACATCAAGGACATTTGGGAACAACACTTCAACGACGAACTTGCTCACCTGCACAAAGCGGCGGAGTTGTTGCAAAAATACGACGGCAAGACCTGGCAACAGGTAATACCCAAGGGCGAGTTCCCCGAACTGCTTGCGTTCCGCTCCAACGTGGAATACATTCGCCGCATACTCGGTTCGACCGTAAACGTCACCGCGCGTGGCGAGGACTACGTTGAGGTCGCGGAACTGCCGCAGGACGCGCGCTTTTTCGACTACCAACGTCAGGTAAACGTAAAGGACAGCGAGGTTGCAAGTCACAACGTTATCAGCAAATATATCGCCGACAACCGCAAAGACTACCGCTTTGAAACTGCCGAACACCCGATAGAGGAACTGCGCGACAGACGTCACGACAACACTTCGGTAGGAAGGTAAGCGTTTGCCATGACAAAACACCGCGACGACCTTCCCGAAACTTACGGCGATCTGTTCACCTACTCCAAAGATATGCGTCCCAATTTTACCCCATACACCGAGCCGAACTCGGCAATCGATCCGACGGCATTTTTTGCGGAAATGATTGTTTGACTTGACCGCCGAATTGAAATAATGTAAAATAGTTGTACACAGGAGATAAAATGTTTGAAGAACTTTCGCTAAAAGAGTACAACGATTTGCTCGGTTCGAAAGCGCCCGCTCCCGGGGGCGGCAGCGCGCTTGCGCAGGTGGCGGCAATGGCTTGCTCGCTTATAGAAATGGCGATCAACGTCACAACGGCAAAGATGTCGCCCGAAAACGCAAACTTTGCGTATCTCATCACGCAACGCGACTTTGTTTTGCGCGCCAAAAAGGGATTGTACAAGTTGTCAAACGACGACGCGGCGGCATTTCAGCGCATTGTAAACGGGCTTGGTATGCCCAAACAAACCGAACAAGAAGCGAAAACACGCGCCTCGGAGTTGCAAAAAGCCTACCACAAAGCGGCATTGATCCCGTTGGACGTGATGGGCTTGTGCCGCGAGTGTATACGTATATGCAACGTGCGGATATTGCCGCTGCTAAACAAATACGTGTCGAGCGATTGCGTGATCGCCGTCGATCTGTTGCGTAGCGTTGCGCGAAATTCCATGCTCAACGTACGCGCCAACACCGCTTTGATCGTCGATTCGACCCTGGCGGCTTCGCTCAACCGACAAGGGGAACAGATCTTGTCGGAGTTGTAATGTCCGACAAATTGCAACCCAAAACGCGCTGTCGATTCAAACAATTTTTTGCAAAACAATATAAAAAACGGCTTGAAAAGAAATATTTTCAAGTCGTTTTTGTAATGATTCGGGTTTTATTTTTGGGGGCGGGCGGTATCGTCGTGCTACTCGTCCACATCCGCAAAGCAACTTCCGCCGATAAACTCGCGCAGCAGAGAGTTGCAGGGGACCCATTTGTCGTCCATTTCCTTGAAGTATTTGAGGAATTTGATAAGTCGGTTTGCCGTGATGTAGTGAGGGCTGTCCTGCTTGACCTCCTGCAAGGCGGGCAGAGCATACTTTTTGAGAACGCACAACTCATAGGTCAACGCGCTGTTATACACGTAGTTGCACCCCTCTTGATAGGGATATATCCACTTGAACTCGCCGCGGCGAACGCTGGGCCACATTTCCAAAGTGCGTTCTGCGCTTGCTCCGCGGTATTTTTTGTCGCGCACGATACGGCGCAACAAGCGAATATCCGTGTAACTGATGGGGTTGTGATAGTCGATATTGATTTGGAACTGCGGCGCAATGTAAATTTTGAACTTTTGGTGCATGGGAATGAGATAACTGAGCCTGTCGTTCAACGCGTGTATCCCCTCGATAATTATGGGCGTATCCGGTCCTATTTTGGTAACGATACCGTGTTCCGCGCGCCCCTGTTCAAATTGGTAATTGGGCAATTCCGTTTCTTCGCCGTTGATTAGCGCGAGCATGTTTTCGTTGAACAGTTCCACGTCCAACGCGTCGATACTTTCAAAATCTTTTTCGCCGAACTCGTCCAAAGGAATTTGGTCGCGATCCTTGTAGTACATATCCAACGAAATGCGCAACGGCGTGATACCGCGGGACATCAATTCGATACGCAAACGGTTGCTGAACGTGGTTTTGCCGCTGCTGCTCGGTCCTGCAATGCAGATCAAACGGATATTTTCTATATCGCTGACGATACGGTCGCCCAATTCGTGTAACATATCGTTGTGCAAAGTTTCGTTCATGTTGATGAAATCGACATAAGTCGATTCGTTTACGTGGTCGTTCATTTTGGAGATAATTTCCGCATTGCAAATTGTAGCCCAACGGTGAGCGCGCTTCAACACCTTGCTGAAAGTCGGCTCGTCCTTGAACTCGGGAATGACTCCACCCGCCTCGTAGCGCGGATACTGTGCAATGATATGCCCGTCGTAATTGAACAGTTTGTATTTGCCGAGATAGCCGGTAGAGGGCACCATGTAGCCGTACATATAGTTGAGATAATCGCCGCAGCGGTAAAAATGACAGGTTTTTTCCGGACGATATTGCAACGCGTCCGCCTTGTCCTGTTGATTTTGCGCGACAAAGTAGTCGTAGGCTTCTTCCTTGCTCATAACTGTACGTTCCAACGGCATATCGGCGGCGACCAAACGGTTTAGTTCCGCAACGACGGCATGCAACATTCGGCTGTCCATTGTCATTTTGGGACGAACGAGCGTCACAAGCAACGCGCGCGACACCGCGTAACTGATCTTGATTTGGTAATCGGGATACAGGTTGCGGAACGCCATCGCCAACAAATAGCGCAAAGACGTTTCGTACACCTTAACGCCGTCGGGCGAGGTGAGATCCAACGGCTCCACCACCGAATCGAAACTGAGTTCGTAGGTGAGTTCGCGCAAACGATTGTTGACTTTGGCAGCCATAAAATGCTTGTCTGGATCGTTAAGCAACGCCAAAATGGGCGTTTTTTCGGCAAGTTGATGTTCCTTGCCGTCGATTGTGATAGTAAACATATATATGTTCTCCTTGTGTGTATTCAAGCGGAAGTATATTATACAATAAACCGATGAAAAATACAATACCTAAATAAAAATTTATACAAATATGCTTTTACATTGTCGGCGCATTGCCGAGGCATTTTTGCGACAAATAAAGAAATTTTATATAATGAAACCATTTTGCGAGGGATATGCGAGCGCAGTTTCAAAAATGTCCCAACCTTGTTCACACGGGCGCGAGGGTGTCCCCTGCAAAATAATCTGCAACACACTTGCCCTTGTAAAAGGGGCACTGAGGGTGTTGCACAACAAAACAATCTGCAACAAGCATTATCCTTGTTTCCGGGAAGTGCCGAGGGTGTTGCTCGAAAAATAATCTGCAACGAGGGCGTAGCCCGAAGCGAAGCCTTTTTTCGAGCAATGCCCGAGGCACTATGTGAAGCCGTTTTGTGTACAAGCACCCGAAGTGCTATGCGAAGCCTTTTTGCAGAGGACACCCGAGCGCAAAAACAAACCGTTTCCAAACTCACGTGCGGTTTGGAAACGGTTGCCGACAGGGCGTTATCGTTGCGTTGTACGTTGCTTCGGCATTACGGACATAATCGTCCATGCGCGACTAGGCGTAAATACCGTTGCATCGAAACGGAGTCGCCCGCTTGCGCTATCGCGTGAGAAATTCACCGTGCGCGCCGCGTTGTTTGCCCGATCGGTAGCGAGAAACATCTCTATACAATGCTACAAAACGCTTGCGCTTTGCAGGGCTGCGGCGAAACGAGTATCTCCGTCATTCAGCAAACAAAACGTTTGCCCCGTCTGTACAACTAATTGTTGCGCACTGTGTTGTTGCCGCGGTGTTCGTCGTACTTGTAATCGCGATAGGAATTATCTCTCTCCACCATGTTGAAGCGAGATACGCACAGCCAAACGATCATATAGATACCGGCTATACCGACCAAGATATACAAGAGTCTTTCCAACCAGGTAACACCCATAGTGATCCAGCTAACCACGTTGAAACTGAAAATACCAATTGCAAGCCAATTGAGTGCGCCTACAATAGTCAGTATCAGTGCGATAACCGAAAATACGTTGAAAGCCTTTTTCAATGTGCCACACCTCCTTGTTAGTTGTATCGGTAGTATGGGGAAACTGTGCAAAATTATACGCCCGCGAAAAAAAACGCCTCTCCTTTGGCGCAAGGAAAGGCGTTTTGAAACATAACTTATCGAGAAACTCTCCAACCGCGACGGTTGCAGTCGGTATGCGTTACGCAGTCAGTTACCGAACGGACGTAACCGCTGTTGCGGATTGAAAACAATCACAAAATTTCCAAGTTCTTTTTGAATATCTTTTTGAAATCCAACGCCATGTTATTTGCCGCGTTAAGTTCCAAAGTGGCTTCGCCGTTGAGTTCGGTTTTCAAAATAACGCTGTCGCCCAACACATCGCAAGTAATTTCCGCAACGGCGTCGCGCATGCCGAAGTCCATAGCGGCAGCCAAACGCAACATCACGGCAAGTTTGCGCACCGCTTCGACGTCCTCCTCGGACAAAATGCCGTTGTACTTTGCCCAATCGGAAGTGTTGAACTCCTCCTTGTTGTACACGTCGGATACCATAGCCGCCATTATCAGATCCTTGTGAGAAATTCCCCACAGATTGCTGTTGAGGATCATATAACTTGTGTGTTTGGCGTTGTTGTAATATTTGAAAGTTTTGCCCACGTCGTGCAACATTGCGCAAACGCGCATAACTTTGACGTAAGCGCGGGGGAATTTGTGCAATACGCGTAGTTGTTTGAACAACTGAACGCACAAATTGAATACTTGCTCGGCATGAGGAATGTTGACTCCCATGTGGCGGGCAAAGTTGTGCAAACTGTAACCCAACGTGTCGGAAATGGGCTTTTCCAACGTTTGCGGCACAACGTAATTGAACATGACGCCTTCGCGCAGACCCGCGCCGCTGGCAACTATCGTCGTGAAACCCATGTAATCAACAAAGGCTTTGATCACGGCAAGCGCACTCGGGAACACGTCGGCGCGCGCGCTGCTCAATCCCTTGATACGGCGTTTCTTGTCCAGATCCAACGTGCGGATCATATTGTACACGTAGTTGAAGTCCTCCACGTCCATGTGGTAGTTGTGTACCATATCCAAAGGATACTTCTTTACCTTGCGTATGATGCGCGCAAGGTTGCGACAACTGCCGCCGACGCCTATCAGTTGAGTGTCGGGGTCGATCTCCTTGAACCACTCCACGCTCTGCAACTGCTCTTTGACGTAAGCGACCATTTCGTCGGAGATCTGCTCGGGGGACTTGCCCTCCGCGACAAACTTGTTGAACAGCGTAACCGCTCCGAATTCGAAAATTTTGGTATGAAGTATCGTTCTGCGGTTGTAGTAAACAAATTTGGTGCTGCCGCCGCCGATCTCCATGATCAACCCGCGCGGAATGTCCATGCTGTTTACCACGCCTTGGTACACGTAGTTTGCTTCTTCGTCCTCCGATACGGTGGTAATACGTATGCCCGTGGCGTTGTACACGTCGGAAAGGAAAGTTTTTTGATTGCTTGCGCGCCTTACCGCCGCAGTTGCAACGGCAAGGATACGGTCCACCTTTTTGATGGCGCACATTTCCTTGAACATTTTGAGTGTGGCAATGGCTTGCATTATGCGCGTTTGTTTCAGACTGCCGTCGTTTTCCGTTTCGCCAAGGCGAACGGGTTCGCGACGTTCTTCGGACACCCAAAAATAGTTGTTGTCCAAAACGTCGTAAATGACCAACCTTGCGGTATTGGAACCGAGATCTATCAATGCTATTTTTTCCATGGTAATACCTACCTTTGCCAACTCGCAATGCTCGGGGCGCAGATTTGCAAACCTCGACATATAATATTCAGCCTAATAAGTATAGCACACCGCAAAGGGTTTGTATAGATGGTTTTCGAAAAAAGTTGCAAAAAAATTCGAATTTTTTCAAAAATAATACCCCCTTTGACAAGGGGGCAATATTATTTTTTTCGCAAAATGCCACAAAATAACAGGATTGTGTTATTTTTTCAATAACTTTCCGCAGAGCCGTTAATTTTCGACGTTGGCGCAATGCGCGCCGCCAATTGTCCTCGAAACCATTTGTTCCAAGCGGTCGGAATTTAGTTTTGCGGAGTTTGAACGTTGGCGATCGCTCGGCGCATTGCCTTGGTGGACAGAGCCGCGAGTCCCACTGCGAGAACGATAGCGATATCCACAAAAACAAAGGAGTTGTAAGCAACGGAATATTTCAGAGCCGCAACCCCGATATTGCCGTCATTGAACACATAGTAACCGGAAATTACGTGACTGACAAACCTCAATATTCCTGAAATCAACGTGCCGACCGTAAACTCGGCAAGAATGTGCTTATTAACGCCGGGTATCTTGCGCGCAATACCGGCAACGCCCAACGCACCGAACGCGATCGGGTAGTCCAACAAAACTTGTACGGGTTGAAGAAATTGCGGACTCTGAATAAATTGCAACATTCCGTACACCACGCCTACGATCAAACCTTTGCGTGTGCCGAACATGTAACTGTACAAAATTATCGGCAACATGCTCGCGAATGTCACGCTACCGCCCTGCGGCAGGCTGAAAAATTTGACGTAACTCAAAGCAAACGCCGTTGCAATGCAAATCGCGCCGTAGGTTAGAGCGCGGGAGTCGTATCCGCCTTCGTTTTTGTTTCCGCCCAAAATTGCCAACGCAACAATGACAGCCACAAGCACGCACGTTACAAGAGGCATTTGCCACTTGCCGTCCAACGGTTCGATAAGGTTGGGAACAACGCACGCCACTACAACCGCAAAAATCACAAAGCCGACCGCAAGCCCCAAGCCGACCCACTTTGCACCCTTGACGTTGCGTTTGAGCAAAACCAAACCGACGACAAGCGCGACCGCAAGGTAGGCTATCATACCGATAAACAGCCAATAGTATTTGTTGACGTCACCCGATGCGAGTTGAGTACAAAAGCGTACAAAGCCGAGCAATGCTATCGTCGCAACGGAATAACCCACAACAATGCCTACGATAGTACGACGGGATTTGACAAGTTGCGCTTCCTCGCGGTTGCGTATCACTATTGCATAAATCAACAAGCATACTGCAAGCGCAATTGTAACGTACAGCGCAAAGCCCTGCAAAATGTCGCGAGCCGCTTTGAACGTGTCCTTGTCGTATCCCGACTCCGTCCAACCGCTTGCAAGACTTTTGAGATAAACCCAAAACATTTGAAAATCGTTCATAAATTTTTCTCCTTTTTGTTTTTGCCAAGAAAAAAAGTCCCCGTGAATACACGCAGACTTGCAAAAGGACAAACTTTACCGTATTAAAATCGGATCGTGCTTCCTTACGCAAGTGCAAACTTGGATCAAGTTCAAAGGGACTCTCTCAGCCGATCGCTCGGCACCCCCAGCAACACCTATTGTAACACCGCCGCTCCGACGTGTCAACAAATTTGCAAGCGATTTGCGCGCGACCGCCGCCGCAAAATTTGCAAAAAACGGACCTTTGCTCGAAGTGAGAAAGATCCGTTTGCAATACTGTTGTGCGTTTAGGCTAAAACAGGAAAGGAAACAACGCAGACAAGCCCACGCCCAACAGCACCGATACAAGATTGGCTACAAGCGCATACACTATCGACTTCCACACGGGCGTACGCTCGCGACGGAAAACAACGGCGTAAACCGTCGCCTCCGCGGCGAATATCGCAACTTCCAACGGAATGAAAAGAAAAACGAACAACAGCGACGCTCCGAAATAGGAAGCCAAATTAACTATGACGTTCAACAGCGTTTGAGTCGCAAGGTTGGCATAGATGACGGTAGTAATTTGTCGGTAAGTATTCAGACGGAATATCAACGCGACAAGCAATTCCACGAGTATCGTCACGACAATGCGAAATGCCAGCCCCAACGCCTCGCTGAAATAGTCGTAACTGTTTTGCAGTTGCAATTTGACGTCGAGCGCGCCGACTGCGCCGTCGTCGAGTTGCGCGATCACTTCCGACAGATCCGCCGTGTAATAGCCGTGAACGGCGTAACAGCGTATGGCGTCGCTACACACAAAAACGTCCTCTTGCGGGAAATACAGCAACAACTTGAAGCCGTGAGGCGCATAATAACTCCAATACAGCGTTCCCGAAGTACTTTCAAACTCCCACCAACTTTGCAGAAAGTAATATCCGTCGCTTTGGGAGTAGTCGTAAAACTTTTGCCAAACGGCGTCCTCTTTTGCAGTGAATTCGTCATACATTTGGGGATAACCGCTATCGTAGTGGTGACTTCTGCCGTCCGACGTTACCCACTCCGCCATTTTGCAATCGAACATTTCGTCATCGGGCGAGTACGCGTGGTGCGGACCTGTGCTTTTCCTCTCGGAAAGCAACGTTGCGTACATTTTTTTGCCACCCAGGTGTCCAAAATCTATTGTTACGGCGGGGTGAGGCCCCATATCGGCAAAGGCGACGGGCGTCGCCAACGCAAAAGTCATGCAACAGAACAACGCGATCAAGCCGAGCAATGCAACGCGCCGTTTCATGCTTGTTCTCCGTAAATTTCGTATGCGCGTTCCACCACCTCGCAAAACTGCGTTTTGAATTCGTCGCCGTCAACGTAGTTTGCCAATTCTTCCAAACGGGCGAGCACCGCGGCAAAACTCGCGTCGCCCTTGTACTGCGAATCGCGCAACAGCAAACCGAACTCCAACACGCAACTTACAAAAGCGTCGTCGCCGCTCGGAACGGCATTGTAACTTTGCGTTGTGACGGTCACGCTCACGCTTTCGGACGCGTCGTTGGAAACGTCGCTGTCGCCGTCGGGCAACTTGTACCGAAGTTCCGCCGTCGCCACGTTGCCGACGGCGTTTTCTTTGAGTTCCACCTCGTACACCGCCGTAACGGTGTGTCCCGCGCCTATTTCGCCCGCGTCGGTATCCTGATCCTCAAACTGTTCTTGGGTCAATATCTTGGTGTCGTAGCCGAGCAAACGGTACTTTGCAACGACGTCCTTGTTGAATTCCACGCCGATCTTGGCGTCCTTGGCGACCGTTTGCAGCGTGCCGCCCAACTCGGTGACAAGCGCCTTGCGCGCCTCGGTAATGCTGTCCAGATAGGCGTAGTTGCCGTTTCCGTTGGTGGCGAGGGTGTTCATCGTGCGGTCGTTGGTGTTGGTCATTCCCACGCCGAGTACCGACAGGTATATGCCGCTTTGAGCCTTTTTCTTTATCAACGAGGAAAGTCCGCTTTTGCTTGATACGCCCACGTTAAAATCGCCGTCGGTGGCAAGAATAACGCGATTGTTGCCGCCCTCGACAAAGTACTTTTGCGCAATGTCGTAAGCCTTTTCTATGCCGCCCGCGCCGTTGGTGGAACCGTTGGCGGTCAAGTCCTCTATCACGTTGGCAATACGCAATTTTTCGACGCCGTTCGCGCCCTCCAAAGCCACGCGGCTGTCGCCCGCATAGGTTACTACGGATACGGTGTCGTTTGCGCCGAGGCTATCCAAAAGCATTACAAACGCCTGTTGAATAAGCCCCAACCTGTCCGCTCCGTACATAGAACCGCTTGTGTCTATCAAAAACACGAGATTGTTGGCGGTATCGGTCAACTCCAAATCTTTGGCGGCAACGGCAAAGGACAACAGTTTGTGCGAAGCGTTCCAAGGGCAATCGAACAAACTTGCGCCCACGGCAAGCGCCTTGCCGTCCGTCGGACGGGCGTAGTCGTAATCGAAGTAATTGACGTATTCTTCCAAACGAACGGATCCTGCGTTGAGGCGCAAACCTTCGTCCAATATTTGACGGCGCATAAGCGCATAGCCCGCGGTGTTGCGATCCAGCGAAAAGTACGAAGCCGTTTGTTCGTCGGTGGAAACAAAAGGTTGTTCCACCACTTCGTCGAATTGATAATTTTGATCTTCCGCGCTAAAATCTGCGAACATGCTTTCCCATTCGGCGTCGGGACCTGCCGAGCATGCGGCAAACAGCGCGACGGATAACGCCATGATTGCGGCGACAAATATAATAACGATTTTTTTCATGGTTTTACCTCCGAGTCCCGCAACGCCTCGAAACAAGCATCTTGACGTTGCTTTCTACCCTTACAACACGCAAAAGCGGGATATTGTCCCGCTTTGTCACAAAATTTTCGAAATAATTTTTTCCGCTTGGTCGGTGAACTGTCCGCTACGCCCCACTGCATAAAAGTGGAAACCCCTCGCGGCAAAGAACCCTTCGGTAACGTACTCACCGTCGCCGCCGTAGTCGGAGTAGCAAACAAAGCCTCTCCCGCCGAAATTGTTTGCGTAAACTTCCGTCAGATCCTCGCGCACGTAGCCGTCCGCTTCGGCAATTACGGACAACTCTGTGAACGCTCCGTCGTCGCCTCGGACGCCCAACAACGCCTTGATATACCTGAGTTCGCCGTTTTCCGTGTAAAACGCGTAGTAGCGAGCGTTGACTACTTCGAACTCGCCGTCGCCCGCCAGCGCGCTCACGTTGAGTATGTCGTCGCAGTCGGCGAGTTGCACCGCCCTGCCCTTGACGTCCGTAAACGTGTAGTATTGCACACGCGAGTCGGGGGAACTCGCATTCGGATTGTTGAAATCGGGGTTTGCAAAAATATTGGCGAAAACAGTGCCGAACGTCGTCAACGATACGAGCAAAACGCAAAATACAGGTATCGCCCAGGCAAGATGTATCGTCCAAGACGTTTTTGCGCGCGACGAAGCGGGCTGCCGTTCGGCAGTCATTGCGTTCTTTGCCTTGGAACTGAGTTCCTCGCGCGGAGTCAGTTCCTCGGCATAGTCGTCGAATAATTTTTGTATTTCGTCGTTGCGTTTCATCATAGTTACAACACATCCTGCGGCGGATTTGTCCCGCCGGACAAATAATTTTTTATTTTTTCCTCGCCGCGAGTTATTGCGCGAGCCACCGCCGATTTGGACTTGTTGAGGCTTTCTGCGCTATCTCGGACGGAGAAGTCCATAAAATATTTTTGGTAGATCACGCGTTTTTCCAAGTCGGAAAGCGCGCTCATTGCTTGCCTTACCGCAACTTGCGCCGCCGTCTGTTCGGCGACGTCCGTGCCGTCGGACAAATGGAAAAAGTCGTCGATATTGACCGTTTTGTCGCGGCTGTCCGATCGCAATCGGTTGAGCGCGACGTTTTGAGTGATTTTGCATATCCAAGCGTAGCCGTTGCTACCCGCGCGAAAACGGCACGCGTTTTGCACTATACGCAAAAAACTGTCCTGCACGACTTCCTCGGCGGTGGCTTTGTTGCGCACCACCGACTGCGCGACGGACAACATTCGTGCGGAAACAAGGCGCGACAAGTCCTCCAACGCGCTCACATTGCCGTTGGCGATAGACGAGATATATTGCGTTATCAAACGTCTGTCTTGTTCCGTCATAAATTTTATTGTATCACAAGCAACCGCGCTATGCAAGATTATTTTTTGTTTGACCGCCGTCGCGCTCGCAGACGTTCCAACTGCGACGAGCAAACAAATTGTGCAAAAAATGTTTCAAAAACAAACAAACTATGCTACAATAACTACTATGAAAAACCAAGTTTCAGGCAGACGTCTGCTGTTTGTTGAAGATGATATAGAGTTTTGCAATCAACTCAAAACCTACTTCGAAGCGCGCGACAACGAAGTCGTCGTCGCGCACAGTATCAAAACGGCGCGCGAGGCGCTGAGCGGCTTGCCTTTCGACGCGGTTGTACTCGATCTGCTGTTGCCCGACGGCGACGGTATAGAACTGTTGGACGGCGCAACTGATCTGCCGCCCGTGCTGATACTCACCACCGTCAACAACGAGTACGATATGATAGAGGGTTTTACCGCAGGAGCATGCGACTACGCGTTGAAACCTTGTTCTCCCGAACTGTTGGAAATGAGGTTGTCGTTGAGATTGCTGCCTCCCGTCCACTCCACGGTGCAAATGCACGGCATAGTGTTGGATCTGGTCAAGCGCGAGGGTTACTACAACGACGAGCCGCTCAAACTGACGGGCAGCGAATTTAACATACTTCACTTTTTTATGACCAACGCGGGGCAGTACTTCCGCGCGGAAGCCATTTACGAAAAGTTGTGGCACGCGCCCAGCCTGCACCAAAATTCGATAAAGTATCACATATTTAATTTGCGGAAAAAATTGACGTTTGCCACGGGCAAAAGTTTGATCGAAGCGGAATACGGCAAAGGGTATGTGTTTGTAAAGGAGTTGCAATGAAGCGCACATCTGTTATAGTAACGTGTATTACCGCCCTGTTGTCCGTTTTGCTGTCCGTCGCGCTGTTGTTGCTTGCAAAGCAACCCGCCTACGCTCCCAGAATCACCGACTTGGACGGCGACAACGAAATCGCCGCGACGCGTATCAACGAGATAGGCTCGATCGGGCGATTGCAATATGCCAACTATACGGCGGACGAATTTGTTTCGTTGCCGCTCTACGGCAATATGGTCGAAAACGCCGACCTGCCGTCGGGCAAATTGGTCGATCTTGCCCGACACCAACCCGCGTCTTACCGAGGCAGTTACCAGTTTGTGCTGTCCTATCCCCAAATGACGGACGACGTCACTCGCGAAGAGTATATCGACAGCATGCGCGATTTCCTTGACTACGACGGCAATTTTCACGTTATGATATACATTCCGCCCATATACAGCGCGGCGGTGATCTACGCGGACGGAGAGGCCGTTGCCAAGATAGGAGATATAAAAGACTACGATTTTACCGAATACAATCCGCAGATCGATCCCGAAAAAGCCACCGTATCCGAAACTCACACTCCCTCCACCGAGGGCGTTTACGTTGAGTTGACGTTTCAGGACGGCAACAACGCGGGGAACACGCTGTGGGATTCCAAATTGCTGACGATACACTTCGAAGGCAGTCCCAATCTCTATGCTGGTATGCGCGGAACTCCGCTCATCGGCGCGCCGCAAAAAGTTCGCGGTTACGTCGCAGTTCACCGCGCGTTTACGGTGACGTTGGCTATCACCGCCGCCATTGTGATCGCGACGTTCACGTTGATGTGTATATTGAGAAGGACGCTTCATTTTCTTCCGCAACTTTTTGTCGCAATGGGAATACTGCTCGCCTCTTGGTCGCGCGCGTCCATGATAGCATTCAACTTTACTCCGCATTTGTGGGGCTGTATCGGATTTTTCGGTTTGGCGTTCGTTACTTTCGGCGCGGCGTGTTCGTTGCGCGTAAAAACGGGAAAATTCCCGCTGTGGTTGCCCGTAGCCGTAGTCGCGGGAGTAAACTGTTTGATGCACTTCATTATGCCGTTGGTGCCGCCTACCGCCACTGCGGCGTTGCATATCTACCGCGTAGTTGTCGGAATTTTGTTGGGAGCCGTGTTGTTGATATTGGCATTGATTTGCTCCGTGCGCGATCCCAACCACCCCTATTCCACGGTGATACCCGTTTTGGGCGCGACGTTGACGGCGGTAACGCCCTTTGTGCAGACCTACGACCTGCTGTTGCCGAGTTCTCCCGTCACCTACCTGTTTGCCGCCGCGCTTGCCGCAACGCTGATACTAGGCATACGCGAATATGTCAAAACGGAACGCCGCGTGCGCTATCTCGAAGCCAATTTGACGAGCGAAGTGCAACGCCGCACAAACAATCTCAAAAGCATAATAGACGAGCGGGACAAACTGCTCAGATACGTATCCCACGACATTCGAAAACCCGTTTCGTCGGTAAAACGCTTTGCGGGAGAATTGATGACTACCGAAAAGGACGAAAATCGCAAAAGGCAACTGCAAGTTATTTGCGACAAAGTTACCAACGTAGAACAAAGTCTGCTGGAATTGCAAAAGTATTCCAAACTGAACTTTTCGCCCGAACAACCGCACCGCTGCGACGTGTTCGACTTGTTGGACGCGGCGTACAAACAACTATCGCCCGACTGCGCGGCAAGCGACATAATTTTGCACCCCAACAGCGCGCACATACAAGCGTACTGCCGCGAACAGACCATCGCGCAAGTGTTGAACAACCTCATTTTCAACTGCATAGACCACGCCAACTGCCGCAACGTGTACCTTTCGGCAACGCGCTCGGGCAGCGTGTGCAGTATTTGCGTGACGGACGACGGCGTAGGAGCGGAAAACAGCGACACAATGTTCGACGCCTATACCACGAAAGGCAGCGAAGAAAATTTCGGTTTGGGACTGTACATTTGCCGCGATTTGATGCGCGACATGGGCGGCGAGTTGGACTACTCGCGCAAGGACGACAAAACCGTATTCACCTTGACCTTGCCGCTTGCCTAAAACCAACGCCTTGCATTGAGAAAACCTCAATTTGTTGTTCGAGTTTATACTAAACTTTCCGAGATTTACAAAAATAATACAAATCGAAGATTGCTATTCCGGATTTTCTGCCGACGCGCTTAAAGTTGCTGGTTCTGTTGCGTTGCCGTAGGTTGCGCCGCAAATAACTGTGGCAAAATATACCCGACAGCCGTGACGAAAATTTTCGATTGCCTCGACAACATATCCGACGCAACGACGGTACACATTTTTGAATACCGCGGCAACGAACATATCGGACTGCTTCGGCGAGCACATTCAACCGTTGCGACAAAAATATCCGACGAAAAAATTATCCCTAACAATGAACCGCGCCCCCGAAAAGCGTTTCGAACTTTCGGGGGCGCGAACTTTATCTGAAATAATTGTGTAATCTATTACGCAAATTTTACAAAATATCAAACATTACGTGCAACAGATATACCAAACCATACATCACTACCTGACTTGCGAAATAGATCCAAATGGAATATTTGCCGCAAAAGGTAATGGGACATACGTACTTGGGATTGACGGAGGGGAACACGCTTTTGCGTTCGCGATAGGCGACCTTGCCGAGAAGCACTCCCACCAAAAACCAACCGAAAGAGGGAATAAAACTCCAATAATCGCCGCCCCACCGCACAGTCTGCACGGCGTTTTCCAACCATTGCGACTTTCTGTTGGGATCAAACACATATTGTATCCAATTGACATTCATGTTGTCGGTGCAATGTCCCAAAACAAGCGCAGTCATCGTTACCGCAAAGAACACAACGCCGAAAATGTTTTTTTGCCAATTTTTGGTAAGTTTGCTCCAAATCCACTCGATACCCGCGTAGATGGCAACGGACAACGCTATTACGTGAATGACGTTGAAGTAGATAGTTATATCCGTTTGCAATATCGCGGATGCGGCGTAGGTAACTGCGGAGAACAACGCGGCAAAGATACACATTTTGAGCGCGCGTTTGCCGTTGCTGCGACTGAAACTGCAACTAATGCCGCTCGTCAAAACAAACATGTAAACAAACGTGTCATGAGTCGTATCGCGGAGCGCACCGTTATAGTATCTCACAGACAAGTCGTACAACCATTGGAAAAACCCCGTGTTGAAATTTGACGTGCCAATGCAGTTTATATCCCACATAAAGTGGTCCCAAACCACAAACAGGATCATCAAACCGCGAACAAAGTCCACTTCCCAAATACGGCTCGGCTTGACTTTTTCGCCGACGTGCAGCGTTTGGGGTTCGACAGACGGTTCTTCCGTCGGTTGAGGCGACGAATTTGTCGGCTCGTCGGCAGGTGACGTTTCCTGTACGGAAGGCGCGACGTTTTCGTCGCGTTCGACGTCCGTTTCGTCGGAGTTTTGTTCCGCAACGGGCGCGTTTGCCGTCGGAGTTTCGACGGGGGTTTGTTCCGTTTCGCCGCCGTCCGTTCCGTCGTCCGATTCGTCCATTATGGAAAAAAGATTTTGCTCCAACAGGTCGGCAAAATCCTGCGCTTCTTGTTCGTCGGCGGAAGCGGGAAAGAAAAACTCGTCGTCGTTTGTTGATTTTTTCGATTTCTTGTTGCTCATTGTGTATTTTTTTGCACCCATGTCGCGATTTTACGCACTATTTGTACACTTCGTCTATCGTTGCGCCCCCAAGACAGCGCGTTTGATCGTACAGCACGACAAACTGCCCCGGAGTTACCGCTCGTTGCGGTTCGTCAAAGGTTACTTTCCATTTGCCGTCGGGCAAAACTTCCGTTTCGACGCTCTGTTCGCTTTGGCGATAGCGGAATTTTGCCGTACAGCGAAACTTGTCGGACGGCGCACAGGGAATAAAGTTGCCGCCGCTCGCCGACAAACCCCGCGACATCAACACGCTCTCGTCGCCGTGTGATACTATCAAACGGTTGTTGGCAAGATCCTTGTCCGCTACAAACCAACGCTCCTGACTTTCCTTTGTGCCGCCAAGTCCCAAACCTCTGCGTTGTCCCAAAGTGTAGTACATCAATCCGATGTGTTCGCCCACTACTTTGCCCGAAACGTCCACCGTTTCGCCCGGTTTGTTGGGTAAATAGTTTTGCAAAAACTTGCGAAAGTTGCGTTCTCCGATAAAGCAAATACCCGTGCTGTCCTTTTTCCTCGCGTTGACTAGTCCCAACCGATCCGCTATTTGGCGCACTTCGGATTTGGTGATTTGCGCCAACGGAAAAAGCACGTTGCTCAACTGCTTTTGGGAAAGTTGATTGAGAAAATACGTTTGATCTTTGCTTTGATCTTTGGCTTTGAGCAGATAGTGAACGCCGTCCTGGTGCAGTATGCCGCAGTAGTGTCCCGTGGCTATATAATCGGCGCCCAACGCCTTTGCGTAGTCGGCAAAAGGACCGAATTTTATTTCTCTGTTGCAAAGCACGTCGGGGTTGGGGGTGCGCCCCTTGGAGTATTCTTCCAAAAAGTAGGAGAACACTCGCTCGCGGTACTCCTTGGCAAAATTGACGGAGTAGTAGGATATGCCCAACTTGTCGCACACGCGCTTGACGTCCTCCCAATCCTGCTCCGCAGTGCAACAGCCATCCTCTTGCTCGTCCCAATTGTGCATAAACAGAGCCACAACGTTGTAGCCCTGTTCTTTGAGCAGGTATGCGGAAACGGCGCTGTCCACGCCGCCGCTCATACCGAGAACTACCGTTTTCATTTTTTCATTGCGCGACGCGCCTCGGCGGATCGGATCAGCCGTTTGAGCGTGTCGATCGTTTCGTCGTTGTTGTCCGTGGTCATGACGACTTCGAGCAATTCCTCCGTCGCCTGAATGGCGTCCTCGCGCGAGAGCATGCGCCTCACCAAGTACATACCCTCCAACTGCGACGGATTGAGCAACAACTCCTCTCGGCGAGTACTGCTGCGATTGAGATCGACGGCGGGGAAAATGCGCCTTTCGCTCATACGGCGGTCGAGTTGAATTTCCATGTTGCCCGTACCCTTGAATTCTTCGTAAATTATATCGTCCATTTTGCTGCCCGTATCTATCAAAGCGGTCGCCAAAATGGTCAAACTGCCGCCGCCGCGAACGTTGCGTCCCGCGCCGAACATCTTTTTGGGTTCTTGCAGAGCGGCTATGTCCAATCCGCCCGTGAGAGTGCGCCCCGTTTGCTCGGCTATCTGGTTGTAAGCGCGACCCAAGCGCGTGATGCTGTCCAACAGTATCATTACGTCCTGTCCCTGCTCTACGCGCCTGCGAGCGTTGGCAAATACCAACTCCGCAACGCGGCAGTGATTGAAAGGCTGTTGATCGAACGTCGAATACACCACTTCGCAATCCACGCTCTCTTTGAAATCCGTAACTTCCTCGGGGCGTTCGTCTATCAACAAAACCGTCAAATGTATTTCGGGGTGATTTTTGCGAATTGCCATCGCCATCTTTTTGAGCAAAATAGTCTTGCCCGTCTTTGGAGGAGCGACTATCAAACCGCGCTGTCCCTTGCCTATCGGAGCGACAAGATCCAATATGCGCAGAGAGTAATCGGTGCGATCCGTGCGCAAATTTAGCCGCTCGTTGGGGAAGCACGCCTCCAACGAATCGAATGGAACGCGTCTGATGGAAGAACATGGTTCGTCGTTTATCTGCTCGATATAAACCGCCGTCGGAGCCTGTCTGTCGGGGTACTGCCTAAGCGACACCGTGAGTTTGTCGCCCGCTTGTAGTTTCATACGCGTTATCATGTTGGCGGGGACGTAGTAATCTTTGCCCGGCGTACTCGAATAGTTGTGCGTGCGCACAAAACCGTAACCGCCGTCCGACATTATCTCCAAAATACCCGATCTCGGCAACATCGGATCTACGTTGTCCGCGCTGTTGACGGTTTCGTTGCTGTTCAGTTCCGGTTCGGGTTGCCGCACTTGATCCTCTTTGCGGGGACGACCGGGCTTTTTGCGTTCTTCGGGAGGAAGTTCTCCCTTGTAAACGGCTACTATGCGCTCTATCAACTCGGCGCGCTTGCGATTGCCGGGTACGACTTTGAACTCGTTGGCGATCTCGCGCAACGAAGCGACGGTCATGTTGTTGAGTTTCTCAATAAGTTCTTCCAAAGACTTGAATTCCACGGATACGATACCTCCTAAAATATAAAAAACAAAAATAATCTCAACCGCAAACGCCGTATGATGTTCACAGTATAAAAATCAGATAATTCCTGCAAGTTTTTTTCGGAAATTGCGCAAAAGAACATTACGCAAATAAAAAATGCAAAATACTATAGCCTGTTTTATTGTATAACATATTTTAGGTATTGTCAACACAAAAAATACCATTGACGAGGCTATTTGTCGCGCATATTTTGTCGAGATGTAGCGACCGCGCCCGACCGACGAAATTACCGTCGGCAAATTGCATGTTTCGGCAAAAATTTCGTTGCAAAACGTCGGTTTCGCCCAAGCGCGGGCGTTGCTCCGCAAGGCGGTTTGCGTTGTTCAGTTATCGAAATTTTGCCGTAACAAAACGTTGTCCTCGAAGTCCCTGACGGTAACGCCTTCCTCGTCAGCAATGCAGTAGGAAGATTTGTCTTTGGGCAGGGACGCGCTGCTCACGTTGACGCAATACACGCCCTTTTGTTCCGTTATTTCGTTGACGTGAAAATGTCCGTAGATCAAAACGTCCCCTGCGGCAAGTTTAGGCAGGTTGTTTTTGTTGTAAACGTGACCGTGAGTGAAATACAATCTGCGTTTGCCGAGGGGAACGATACAATCCCCCGCAAAGGGAAAATCGCTGATCATGCAGTCCACGTCGCTGTCGCAGTTGCCCTTGACGGCGATTATTTTGTCGGCGACGGAGTTGAGTATCTCCGCCGTGCGCATAGGAGCGTAGTCGCGCGGAAAGGGGTTGCGCGGACCGTGATTGTAAACGTCGCCGAGCAACACCAGCATATCCGCGTCGGACCGACGGAATTTGCAAACGATTTGCTCCGCCCAATATGCCGAACCGTGAATATCCGTTGCGACAAACAGTTTCATTATTCCTCCTCCGCAGGGAGAACGTCCGTATCGTCCTCGTCATCAGTTTCGGCTTCCTTTGCAGGGCAGGAGGCGCAACGGTCGGGATAGACGGGGGTTATGCCCAACTCTGACAAAGTAAATTCGTCGAGTTCGAAACCGTCCTCCGTCGTGCCGCGGCGCACCACGACCGTTTGTCGCAACACGTCCACGCTCTCCACCTTGCCGCGCCCCTTGGGCGTATCTATCTCGCTGTTGGGCTTGGGCATAAATTTGAGAGTGTCGGCATAGTATTCGTCCTCGAATTTTAGACAGCACATAAGTCTGCCGCACAGACCGGAAATTTTGGTCGGATTGAGCGAAAGTCCTTGGTGCTTTGCCATTTTGATGGATACCCGTTCGAAATCGTCCATATATGCGTTGCAACAGCACACCAGACCGCAAGGTCCCAAACCGCCTTTGAGTTTGCACTCGTCGCGTATGCCTATTTGCCTGAGTTCTATCCTCATGCGGTAATTGGACGCAAGTTCCTTGACCAAGTCGCGAAAGTCGATTCGGTGTTCGGACGTGAAGTAGAACACTACTTTTGTGCCATCAAAGGTAAATTCCACGTCAACGAACTTCATTTCCAATTTGCGACGGTTTGCCATTTCCTGCGCCAAGCGCAACGCGTCTTGACGTTTGGCAAGGTTTTCCTCGTGGCGTTTTACGTCCTCGTCGGTGGCTTTGCGCAGGACGGGTTTGAGTTCTTTGAGGTTGTCGTCGGGAACTTCGCAGTTGTCCAAAGCCACCGTTGCGTATTCCACGCCGTGAGCCGTTTCCACCACGACCCCGTCGCCCTTGTTGAAACTAAGCCCGTTGGGCGCAAAGTAGTAAATTTTGCCTGTATCTTTGAATTTTATTCCGACTATCTCCGACATATATATTTTATCTCCAAAATCGAAGTAAGAAGCCCGTCAATAACGACGGTCACGTTGCCGCCGTCGTCCAAACGACGTTTTGCGGCGTTGATTTTTTCTATGCAGACTTCGGCGGCCTGTAATGTGTAGTTTGCGCAAATTTTGTCAATAGTATTGCGTAGATGAGGCAACAGACACAAGTCCGCCGCCACACGGTACGCCACGGACTCGCGGTACAACAAAGTCAAAAAGCCCAAACAGTCGTTTATGTAGTCCCTCTTGGCGAGGATCGCCGCGGCAAACTTCAACGCGACCTTGGTGGATTCCATTTCCGTCGCTATTCCCACCGCGGTGCGATAGGCTTCGAACACGGCGGGGTTGGCGAGAATGCTTTCGCCCCGTTGTATGCTTCCTCCCGCCATAGCCGCAGCCATTTCGCACGAAGTCAAGTCGAAACTTGTACGCAACAACGCTTGCTTGACGTCGTTTGCGGAAAGCACCGTTTGCTTGATGATCTGACAGCGACTGCGCACTGTTGGCAACAACGATTCGGCGTCCGTCACCCCGACAAAAATATACACGCCGTCAATGGGTTCTTCCAACGTTTTCAACAGTTTGTTTTGCCACATTTCGCAACCTATGCCGGAAACGGAGTCGGTCGCGTCCAAAAGAAACACGCGTTGCTCGCTGTTGTCTATCGGTCTGCGATAACTCTCCTCCACCAGATAGGCAATGTCCGAAACGGCAAGACGGTTTTTTTGCTCGTCGAGAGGCAAACTTATTACGTCCAGATTTTCGCCCGCAAGCACCTTTTTGCAAGCGTCGCAATCGTCGCCGACGTGGTTGTGGCACATGGTAACAAGCGCACATTCGCGCAACAAACTCCTCACATAGCGGCGTTCTCCCGCCACAATGTAAGCGTGAGAGGCGCGACCCGCGGCAAACGCCTCGCTCAAAAAACGTCCCACGTTGTTGTCCATCGGGATCATTTGAGTACTCCCCTGCGAATGAGGACCTCGCGCAATTTGGCTTGCGTTTGTTCCTTTGTGCCGGAGGCGTCTATCACCTCGAATCGGTCGGGATCGTTGGCGATCAAACGTTTGTACCCCTCATATACCTTGCGGTGAAAGGCGTATCCCACCGCTTCCATACGGTCGTTTTGATCCGCGCCGCCCTTGCGCAAAAAGGCGTTGTCGGGGGACAGATCGAGAAAGACGGTAAATTCAGGCATGTATTCGCCCACGGCGATCTCGTTCAAGCGCACGATCTTGTCCAATCCCAAACCGCGACCCAAACCCTGGTACACGTATGAACTGTCCACGTATCTGTCGCATATCACGACCTTGCCTTGACTGAGCGCGGGTTTGACAATATCTTTGAGGTGCTGAATACGGCTCGCCGCATACAAAAACGCCTCGCACATATCGTCCATTTCGTTGTTGTTTGCGTCGAGGATAATTTTGCGAATTTGCTCGGCTATGTCGCTGCCGCCCGGTTCGCGCGTAAAAACTACGTTTAGACCCCTTTCCTCGCAGTACTGCCTGAGCAGTTTTGTTTGGTAGGTTTTGCCGACGCCTTCACAGCCCTCGATTGTAACAAAATTATGCATACGCCACTTCCAATAGATATATCGATAATATCTTATCATATTTTTTGCAATCTTTCAAGCGTTTGCACCGTTGACAATGCGTAATAAAAATAGTATATTATTGTAGATGAAAAACGTAAAAAAAGGATTTTTTGACAAGGTTTACGAAACGACAAAGCAAATTCCTTTCGGCAAGGTGGCTACATACGGACAGATCGCGCGTTTGTGCGGCAATCCGCGCGCCGCTCGGCAAGTGGGTTGGGCGCTCCACGTCAATCCGCAACCGGGAGTAATTCCCTGTCACCGCGTCGTCAACCGCGAAGGCAAGTTGAGCGGAGCGTTTGCGTTCGGCGGATCGGACGCTCAGCGTTACCTGCTAGCCAATGAGGGCGTGGAGTTCGCGGACGACCAAACCGTAGACTTGGCAAAATTCCTTTGGGAGGCGTAGATGCTGGACAAGAAAACCGACGCAGTGTTGGAACTGTTGATAAACAAAGCCTCCGACGGCTATCGGGTGCTTAACAAAGAGCAATTGATTGACGAATTGCCCTCGAAATTTCACATCGACACGCAGGCGTTGCTCAATATAATAAATTTTCTCAAAGAGGACGAATACGTAGACGTCAAATATCAGGACAAAGAGGAAATATGTTTGACGACGACGGTCAAAGCGTCAAGTTACCGCGACGGCGAAAAAAACATAATTCAAAAAGCCAACATAACGGGCAAACAGGTGGGCTTGTTGCTGTTGGGAGTGTTTTTTGCGGCGTTTGTAGGCACGCTGTTGGCGACAATCATCGGCAAATTGCTGTGAGAGGGACAAAATGTTGACAAAGAAAGAAGTTTCGGTAATGCACTGCATATACAATGCCTGCAAGCGCAACAACGACAGTTGCATAATTTCCGACGCGTTTATCATACAAAGCACGCCCGAAAAATACAAGTTGAACGACGTCGCGCTGGACAGCATTTTGAATCAATTGCAGTACGACGGATACTTTGAGTGTACCAAATCGGAGAGAAAGGGCGAAACGGTCAACGTGATTACGCTCAAATCCAAGGGAAAGGCGTTCAAACGAGAACTTACGCAACGGCGCAGAGAACTGCTGAACAATTTCTTTTGGAGAATGTTGTTTGCCGCAGGCGGCGCGGTTGTGGGTTTCCTCGTCAGCATGCTGCTGAACGGCTTGAAAAAATAGCAAAAGACGTCCGAAAACAGACGTCTTTTTTTGTTGCTCTATAATAAATTTTGGGGGTGCGGAAGTAAATAAAAAACAAATAAACAGTTCCTTACTTACCCTGCAATAATGAGTACCCAGCGAAGTTTTCAAGTAACGAAATCTAATGCTGTTGTCAACTATGTTGCCCATTATAATGGAAAGCATTGTTTTGTCGGTATTGCGAATACCACTTTTCCTCCCCCCCCCTCGAAGGGAAGCCATCTCACGGTTATCAACTTTGCTGCGGTGCAAGTTGTCCAATCAGAGTTCCGACCTTATTCACACAGGCGCGAGGGTGTCGCCCGAGTGACAATTACATTTGGTCGAAAAAATAGGGATTTGAGTGAGCGCAGGGCGTGTGGATACAACGCACAAGCGGGCAAAACTCAAATCCCGTCTGCAATCGGCGACCAAAGCGGCGATTGCAGCCAATCTTGGGGGTGTCGGGGCAAAACCCCCGACGAAATTCAAATCAGAGAAACAACGTGCAGTTGTTTCCTTAGTAGTCCGACCAAGTCGGCGCATTTGCGCCCCGTAGGGGTCGGTCGCATAGTCAACCGAACCGACTTGCGTCTGGTCGGTAGGCTCTTTGTCAAGCGGCTTGGTCTTGACGACGCCAAGCGCCCGTGTAAATTTTGTAGTATTGGAAACGTTGGTCGGTAA
>CANQPI010000019.1 GCA_947625725.1 uncultured Clostridia bacterium
TATGCTTCGGATTTATTTGCCGATCATTATTACAGTTACGGTATGAATTACAGTTCGTTTTCTAACGGCTACTATCCCATAGATCTGGACGTTTCCGGAGATAAAGACTTTGTCTTTACAGAAAGCGATAGCACGCAATCTGCTTGGGATAGGTTTTTCAATGGGCAAAATCACGTTGACGGCAAACCCTTTTCGCCAATAGTTGAAGTAAGTTACAACGATGTGAAGGGGTTGACCGACGACGAACTTGCCCAAAAGTTTTACATTGCGAAAGAGGACGCAACAGACTTTTACAATTACGTGTGGGGCAATCAGGACAGGACTGTGTACCTGTTCCACTTTGCTCAGAGCGACTATTATACCAATGATGTGCGTGCTTATGCAAAATTCTCAGTGTATGAGGATAACTATGTCGGCTTTGTCGCCCAAGAGGTTGCCTATCTTGACTTTGATATAATCTCTATGGGGTACGAAAATGATATGGGACATATTGAGATAATTCCGGTTGTAAGTAATCCCGTTGACATTGTTTCTTCTATTGAATCAGGTAGCCCTGTAACAGGTTGGGATAAGTTTTTGGACGAATTGGAGGACTTTTGGAACAAGGTCGAGAACTTTTTCAATCGTGTCGGAAACTTTGCCACAGAAAATTGGTGGCTTTTCGTCATACTCGGAGTGTTGATACTGTTCGGAGTTCTCAGTTATTTCTTCCCCGTACTGCGAGTTGTTTTCAAATGGCTTTGGATAGGGCTTAAATGGCTACTAAAAATCTTGTGGTGGATAGTTTCCGCGCCTGCGCGTCTAATTGTGCTGATTGCTAACAGCATAAAGAACCGAGCGGAAAGAAGATCCGACACAAAGACATAAAAAAACACCCCGGACATTTGTCCAAGGTGTTGCGGAGCCTCACAGCTCGCCGACTTTTGTCGGTACTTTCACTCTCTTAGGCTACTCCGCTCGGTCGGTCTTAGCTTGCTTTCCGACTTTAGCCGTTGTATGGCTACCGAGAGGATTTAATTCTAACATAAAAAGGAGATGTTGTCAATGGCTAAAATTGTAAACAGAAAAAGAAAGCCTAATGAAGCAAACCTTGCCGGATTGATGGTGGTAAATTCAGACGTCGCGTGGGACTATAAAAATAGACGTTGGCGTAAGGGAGTTTACGGCGCCGTGGACAAAGAATTACCATTTATTACCACTACTGTGCAGTCCAAGGACGGCACGCGGCGCAGAAAATTTGTAAATGACGTCACAGAACTGCCGAACGTCACGAAGGAGCGGGTAATGGCTTTCTTTGACAATAAGCAAAACGCCCAACGTAGCAAGTGCTACCTTGTAGATAAGGCTTTATACGAGGAAATGCTCAAAGGGCGCAAAGGATGATCACCATCATTTTCGGCAAGCCCGGTGCGGGCAAGACGGCTTACTTGGTCAGTCAGATGTTGCGCTTTCTCGGCAATAGTCGAGAGGCGTATGAGTTGCTTTGGAACTGTCGGGACAGAGTGATCGCTCTGGATCAGCGCGGATTGCAGTACTCAGCACCGACAACTCCGCCCGTTTACACGAACTTTCCGGTGTCGGCACATGTTGGTTATAATCGGTGGCGTAGCAGTTATTACGTGGACGGCTTTCACCTCGGGTTGGAAAATGAGTACGTGCCAATCACGAATGTTCTGCCGGGCGCAGTGATCGGATTGACCGAGGTTCAGCGTTATTACAATAGCCGAAACTCGAAGGAGGGCAAGAAGGCTTTGCCGGACTGGGTGAGTAGGTTTTATGAAGAGCATCGACATTTTGGTTTAGACATTTATCTTGACTTGCAACGCTTGGGGCTGTGTGATGTCAATATCCGAGAGTTAGCCGGGCGCATTGTTGAGGTCTACGATCTGGAACACGAGGTTGATCGCCGCGGTAATATTCTTGCCTCGAAGTTTTCACTTCGATGCTGGGATAATTTGGCAGCCGCCGAACGGTACGTCGATAACGACAGTTTGACCAATTTTGACTTCGAGGAGTACATCTTCGAGGGAAACGTGTTCGAGGCGTACACCTCGGCGTGTTATTTTGACGCTTTTTTGCCCGGCGCAGGCAATGACTTTTCTATGTCTACGCACGACCGTGCGTTTCGAAGTGACGCGCTGTTGCAGTTGGAGTTCAGTAAACAGATCTATCGCCAAAGCGCACCTTGCGGATTCTATCCCGGTGAGGCGGAGGACCTCCGCAAGGAATGGCTCAAAAATGGCAAAGAGGAAACTCTTCAAGAGTACATAATGAGGACGGTGTATGGAACTACATGACTTTTTAACTCAATACTACGAACTCTTTTCCGACTTGGAGATCAACAAGGCTCAACTGTCCGAAGAGTTCTATGTTGCGAGTCGCAAGTTGTTGCTAAATCAGTTTGATCAAGCGACCAAGATTTGGTTGGATGAGCAAGAATTGGAATTTTGCGAGAAACGCTTCAAGTTAAAATTTGACGTCGCGAATTACACGCCGCGCCGCCGTTTAATCTTTTGGTGGAATCGGAAGGCAAAGGCTCTACTGAAACAGTACCGTGCGGAGTTGGAGCGCTACCTCGCGGAGATCTCCAAGGACACCCGGGACACCAAGGCGGACAAGACCGCTCTGGATGAGTTGCCTGCGCAGAGTTCGATTGCAAGTCCCACAACGCTTCCTGCGCCTACAATGAGTGCAAAGGATCAACCACCTGCACCACCCTCTACAACACCGTAAAGAGGCAGGTATGACTTCTGCGGCGATCGTCAAGAGAGAATGCGAGCTTTATGCTCACGCCGCGTAGGCGGCGGGAGGGATAAATTCGCAGGCGACCTTGACGAGGTAGCCGTCAGAGGTTAGGCTCTCTGCACGGACGGACGCGCGCGTCCGCCCCTACCTGCCACACTGTAACGAGGATCATCACCGAAGGCACTGCGCAGCCCAAGGCTCGCCGGGCGCGCAGTGCTGCGGTGAATAAGCAGGGCACGCGAAGCGTGCCGATGTGCCACCTACTCGATACTGGTGGCACAACATCCCATAAAAAGGGCAATTTCGGTATTGCCCATGGCATTTTTTACAAAATTTCGAGGTGAAAATGAATTATCTATTTGACAAGACCACGGGGGAGAAAATTTCCAACGTTTACGAAAAAGATGGACAGATCGTTCATATTGATTACGAGTTTTTTGATAGCATAATTTCGACATCCGAAACAACGGGTGTTGAAGTTTTGAAGTTTAGCAAGCCGTTCCGAGTTCCGAAGCATGTGGTGCTTGATGCGGATATGTGTTCGGATTACTTTACTAACTTTGAATTTGCCGAGGCAGTAAGCACCCAGCGTTGGAAGTCGGTAGGCGGAACATTGGTTCCGGCAGATCCTACTGTCAAGATTGCTGACTTATTGGTTTCAAGGCAACGAGCAGCAAGAGAAAGCAAAAGTAGATTTTACAACTATGCCTTGGGTGAAAACAATTGGCAGTACTTTTGTACTTGGACTTTTGCTGACCCTCGCTGCCGTTCCGACAAGGATTTGTTGTATGCTACTTACAGCAAATTTTTGGCAGTTGTCCGCAAGTCGAATCCGGATGTAAAGGCAATTGCAACTTATGAGGAGTTTGAAAAAGGCGGCTACCACATGCATGCACTTCTTGGCAATTGTTTGCTGCGTTTAACACCGGCACTGAACCCGCATACAGGCGAGTTTGTATATTCGGAGTTTGGTAATCAAATATTTAACTGTATCGACTGGCAGGCGGGGTTCAGTACGGTGTGTTGTATTGTTCCAGGGTCCACCAAGCAGCAAGTGGTCAATTATTTGGGCAAATATTTGACTAAGAAATGTCCGGCACCGTATCGGTGCAAACGTTTTTTTCATACGCTTAACTTAGATTGTCGTGATTGTTATATGTTTAATTCTCAAAATGTCAACGAACCTGTTGTTCGCTTTTTGCTCAATTCCAAAGGAGAATTGACTAATGGTAAAGAACTCGACGTGATGGACGAAATGGTTGAAGCGTTTGATTTAGAACAAATAAAGCATACCGATAACATGACTGTATATCGATCGAAAGTAGATATTGCCGGTTACTTGGATAACTATCCGGACGTGTTTGCTCCGAAAAAAATTTAGTGTCAAATTTAGTGTCAGAAGAAAAATAAAGGGAAACACTTTTTAGGTGTTTCCCTTCATTTTGGGCTATTTTTGCCTGTTTTAGCCCGTTTTTTGGCGGAGAGAACAGGATTTGAACCTGCGGAGGCTGTTCACCTCGCACGCTTTCCAAGCGTGTGCCTTAAACCGCTCGACCATCTCTCCATATCGACGTGTTGCAACCACCGTTGCCACATTAGAATACCAAAAAAAAGCCGTTTAGTCAACATTTTTGCCGTAAAATGTTGTTGAGTTTTGTCGCCGTGCCGTTTGCCTTGCCGCGCTAATCGACAAAGCGTTGCAGTACCACCACCTGAGTTGGAGCGTCTGGATCGGGAGCGTCGTACAGCACAAGCGTATCCGAACCGTTATCCATAACTGCCGATTTGTCGAACAACGCCAAAAATTTTTCCACGCCGTCCACGTCAAAATGGTGTTCTGCCGTTTTGTAGTGCATGGGTATCACTATCTTGGGTCTGACGGCGTCCACATAACGTTTTGCGCCGAGCGCGTCCACCGTAAAAGTCCCGCCGACGGGTATCAACAGCACGTCGCAGCCCTTGATTTTGTCCGCCACGTCGGGGTCCCAACAACCGATATCTCCCATGTGCGCCACTTTGATGCCGTCAACAAGAAAACAAAACACCAGATTTTTGCCGCGCTTTGCGCCCTTGACGTCGTCATGGTATGTTGATATGCTCTCCACAGCTATGTCGTCGGCGGCGCAACTGATTTGTTCGTCGAGTATGGGCGGATTTCCCAAAATACTCTCCATTCCGTCGTGGTCGCCGTGATGATGCGAAACCGTCACCACGTCGCATCTCACCTTGGTCATGGCAAAGCCCACCATCTCCGCTTTGAAGGGGTCGGTAACTATCGTTGTTCCCATTTCGCTGACAATGCGAAAAGCCGCATGTCCGAGATATTGCAATTTCACTTGACACCTCCGCACAATATTGTAAACCCGTTTGCGTTGAGTGTCAACTCCCCCGCAAGCAAACGTCGCGTTGCATGCAGACAAAAAACGCAATTTTCGACAAAATTTTTGCCCCAGGTTCGTCAAATACGGCGTTACGACGCTGCCGAACAAAAAATTTTTTTCGCCCAAAACTCAACACGTACTTGCGTTAAACACCGTTTGAGCGTTGTTGAATCGGGCAATTTGCAAAAAGGGTAGATTTTTTTTGTTAATTGATGTATAATGTAGATACCAAACTAAGTTGGAGGGTATATGAAGGCTTGGATATTGGAAGAACCTCGCAAACTTACGTTGAGAGAATCTGCACCCACCGAAATTACCGAAAACCAAATAAAAGTAAAAATCGAAGAAGTACTGCTTACCAACTCCGACTACGAAGTGTACACGGGAGCAAGCAAACGCAAATATCCGTTCGTTATAGGGCGCAATGCCGTGGGAGTCGTTTCCAAGGTGGCGGGGGATAATCCCTTTTTCAGCAAGATGGACCGCGTGGCGATCGAGCCGTACATTCCGTGCGAAGTTTGCGACGAATGTAAAAACGACGAGTACGAAAAATGCTCCAACATGCAGGAGTTGGGCTACAACTGCAACGGTCTGCTGCAAAATTTCATCGACTTGCCCTACTCGAACCTACACCGCCTGCCCGCAAAGTTAAGCACGGAAAAAGCCCTGTTTGTACCCTACGTTGCATTCAGTCTTAACGTGATCGACGCGCTCAATTTGGAAAAGGGACGGCACATTGCCATATTTTCTTCCACCAAGACGGGGCTTATTCTTGCGCAGTTAGTAGCATACTACCAAGCGGTGCCCGTGTTCATTTCCAATCGCGAAGAACTGTTGGATACGGCAAGAGAATTGGGAATTTTTTACAGTTTCAACCCCGAAAAGGCGGACGTCGAAAACGAGATCGTGGCGATTACCGGCGGCAGAATGTGCAATGAGTTGGTGCTGTTCAGCAACTCGGATTTCAACATGAAGGATGTGTACAACGTTGCCGCAACCAACGCAAACATTTGCCTGGCGGGATATTCCAACAAAGAGAGCAAACTGTCGGTGGCCCAAATTTGCAAAAAACATCTGAACATTTTCGGCGTGTACAACGGCGCGGGAAGTTACTCCTCGGCGATAAACCTGCTGGTAACGGAAACGGTCAATGTGGATTCGTTGATAGGCAAGATCATTCCCTTTGACAAGGTAAACGAAGAAATGGCAAAAATTGCCCCCGACGAATTGATACTCAAATCGAAAATAATCAAAATCAGCTAAACAACACATCAAAAAACAGACATCATGCGGTGTCTGTTTTTTCTTTTGTATTTAGAGAATGTGCTTGTGATCTACATTTTTTTCCTTTGTAACGCTGAGGCAATAGTTTGCGCACATTTTTCCTGCGTGATTAAATTTTTTTTAACTTTTGTATTCTGCAACGCCAATCGACAAACGTCAAGTTACTTTCTGTTTTCGCAGTCGGTTGGTATTGCGCGATCCGCAAAACGCGCCGCGTAGAAGCCGGCGATCGCGCCGTCCCCCACCGCCGTAGCGCATTGTCGCACGGATTTGGTGCGGCAGTCGCCCGCGGCGAAAACTCCGTCGCAACTTGTTTGACAGTCTTCGCCCGCCGCAATGTAGCCGTTGGCGTCCAACTGTACCAAATCGGCGAAATCGCCGTTGCGCGGTTCTTGCCCTATCGCCACGAAAACCGCGTCGCAATCCAAATAAGTCACCGCTCCGTCGTCATCGCGACAAACCAAGCCTTGCACTTTGTCGTCGCCCACAATCTCCGTTACGCGCGCGCCTTGTATCCACTCGATTTTTTCAGTCGAAAGCAGTTTCTGCTCCAATTCTTTGTCGCAAAACAACTTGTCAAACATTGTGACAAGCGTCACTTGCGAACATATTTCCGCAAGATACAACGCGTACTGCGCCGCGCTGTTGCCGTCGCCCACAACGCACACGGGCTTGTCCTTGTAAAACGCTCCGTCGCAAACGGCGCAGTAGCACACGCCTTTGCCGGCAAGTTTTTGTTCGCCCTCTACGTTGAGAGTTTTGTGCGCAACGCCCGTCGCCAACACCACCGCGCGGCACTCATAACGGGAATACTCGGTGACAACGACAAACCCCTCGTCTGTTTTTGTCACTTTTCCGCACCCCATGTCGAAATTTACGCCGTGCGAAACCGCTTGTTGAAACATTTTGTCCGCAAGAGCCGCGCCTGAAATTTCCATCACGGACGGAAAATTTTCCACACGCGGAGCAGTTGCTATTTGCCCGCCGAAAGCGTTCGATTCCAACATCATAACGCTCTTGCCCGCACGCGCCGCATACAGCGAGGCTGTCAGTCCCGCAGGACCGCCGCCGATAACAACAATATCGTACATATCGACCTACTTTACTTGCTCTATATACTTGCGCACGTTGGACGCGTTTTCGTACACCTTGTAACTGTCGCCGTCGGCAACGATAAGGGTGGGCGTGAGTTTTATCGCAAACTTTTTGGACAACTCGACGTTTTCCATTGCGTTGACGCGTTCAACGTCAACGTGTTCGCGATCCAACATCAATTCCGCCATGCGGCAGTTGGGGCAGTTGTCCTGCACAAACAACAGAGGGCGAAGCAAACACGCCTGCGCCTTGGTTTCCTCTTGATCGTGAACGACAAGGCATTTCTTTTGTACGCTATGCTCGGGTTGATAAGTTTTGCGCTCCTTCCACTCCTGCGCTTTGCCGTCGTTCCAATTTTGCACGGGACGGTAGTAACCGGTGATACGACTGTACACTTCCGTCTTTTTGTGGCAGTGCGGGCACTCGTACTGTTCTCCGACCAGATAGCCGTGATCGGGGCAAACCGAATAGGTGGGGGACATTGTGTAATAGGGCAGGCGGTAGTTTTCCGCTATCGTGCGCACCAACTTCATTGCCGAACGCCAATCGGGCAAACGTTCTCCCAAAAAGGCGTGGAACACGGTTCCCGAAGTGTACAGCGTTTGCAACTCGTCCTGAATATCCAATGCGTCAAAAATGTCGTAAGTAAAACTGACGGGCAGGTGAGAACTGTTGGTGTAGTAGGGAGTTTCGCCTTTTTTGCTGGCAAAGATCATATCCGGATACAACTGTGCGTCGTGTTTTGCAAGACGGTAAGCGGTCGATTCGGCGGGGGTAGCCTCCAAGTTGTACAAATCGCCGTACTTTTCCTGATAGTCGCTGAGGCGTTCGCGCATGTGGTTGAGTACCTTTTTGGTAAAGACTTGCGCCCGCACGTCCGTCATGTCGCAAGCAAGCCAACTTGCGTTGAGGCAAGCCTCGTTCATGCCCACCAAACCTATTGTGGAAAAGTGATTGTCAAATGTGCCCAGATAACGCTGAGTGTAGGGGTACAGCCCCGCCTCCATAAGTTTTGTAACCGTTGTGCGCTTGATTTTGAGCGAGCGCGCGGCAATGTCCATCATCTTGTCCAAACGCGCAAAGAACTCGCTCTCGTCCTTGCTGAGATAGGCAATGCGCGGCATGTTGATAGTTACAACGCCGATACTGCCCGTAGACTCGCCGCTACCGAAGAAACCGCCGCTCTTTTTGCGCAGTTCGCGCAAATCCAAACGCAAACGGCAGCACATACTGCGCACGTCGCTGGGTTGCATGTCGCTGTTGATGTAGTTGCTGAAATAGGGCGTGCCGTACTTGGCGGTCATCTCGAACAAGAGTTTGTTGTTTTCCGTTTCGCTCCAATCGAAGTCCTTGGTGATGGAATATGTGGGAATGGGGTACTGAAAACCGCGCCCATTGTAGTCGCCCTCGATCATTGTTTCGATAAAGGCTTTGTTTACCATGTCCATTTCGCGCTTGCAGTCCTTGTAGCGGAAGGGCATTTCCTTGCCGCCCACAATGCAGTGCAATTCGGCAAGGTCGTCGGGGACGGTCCAATCTAACGTGATGTTGCTGAACGGGGCTTGCGTACCCCAGCGGCTGGGAATATTTACGCCGTAAATAAAGGACTCGATGCACTTTTTCGTTTCCTCGTAACTGAGGTCGTCCGCCTTGACAAAGGGCGCAAGATAGGTGTCGAACGAACTGAACGCCTGCGCGCCCGCCCACTCGTTTGCCATGATACCGATAAAGTTGACCATCTGATTGCAAAGCGTTGCAAGATGTTTAGCCGGCGCGGAGGTAATTTTGCCGACAACACCGCCTAAACCCTCTTGTATGAGTTGTTTAAGACTCCAACCTGCACAGTATCCGCTGAGCATGCCCAAATCGTGCAAGTGCATTGCGCCGCTACGGTGCGCCTCGGCGATCTCCTCGTCGTAGACTTCGCTCAGCCAATAATTTGCGGTGATCGCGCCACTGTTGGACAAGATAAGCCCGCCCACCGAATAGGTAACGGTGCTGTTTTCCTTGACGCGCCAATCGGCAATTTTGAGGTAGTTGTCCACCACCGATTTGTAGTCGAGAAAAGTTTCGCCCGCGCGGCGAGCGTTTTCGTGAGATTTGCGGTACAAAATGTAAGATTTGGCAACGTCGGCATATCCCGCTTGGATCAACACCGTTTCGGCACTGTCCTGAATGTCCTCCACCGACACAATGCCGTCCACCACTTTGTCCAAAAAGTCCGCCGTAACTTTGAGCGCAAGCATGTCTATTACATCCTGCGTGTGGGGCTTTTTGCAGGCGTCGAATGCCGCCGTCAAAGCGTTGCTTATTTTAGAAAGTTTGAATTCGATAATTTGACCGTTTCTCTTTCTTACCTGATACATTTTGTCCTCCGTTTTTCACTTTGTTTTCCCAAAGACAACTTCGCCTGTCTTGGGAGAGTGAGCCTTTTTATTGTATATCAACCGAAACGCTTTTGTCAATAGGTTAAACACAATATATTGTGTTATTTTTTCACTAATGACACAACATATAGTATGTCAGTCATAACGCTTTGTCTGACATACACGGCTGTTTTTTGCCGTTTCAAGCGTAAAAAGGTCGGTTTGAAGAGGTAAAAATGTTCGCCGTCGGGCTACGATAAAAACAAAAAGGAGTTTTAACCATGAAGTACGAGAAATAGCCGAAAATTTGAATGAACAACTATGTAAAACAACTTGCAAAGCGCATGCAAACCAAACACGGGCGCATACGCGGCACTGCGCATTGCGCAGTCCTTGGGAGAGCGGGATTCGCGCGAGTTTATCCTGCCGTTGTTGCAACCGCTTGCTGCCGACTCGTCCCCAATCGACGTTGGCAAAGGCACTTGGTGAAAGAAACGCGGTAAATACTATTCGTGCGGCTAAATCGCAACTATTTTAATGATCGATTATTATACATATCCTCAAATATTATTGTAATCGGTAATTTTCTTATCTAATCTTTTAATATCAAAACCTCGTCATACTTGGGTGAATACATTATGTTTACTTCTCGGTCTGCGTATTTATTGAAACAGCCTGCATATCCTTCCCACCCGCCAAACGGCGTCAGGGAACTATCTTTTCTGAAATGCTTGCCACCTATATTAAATGATACCCGAATTTTTGTGGCTTTCGGCTGAAAACCCAGCCTGTTTTCACCAAGTTTTTGGGAGTACGCCTTTATTTCAATTGCGTCTTCCAACCACAACATCACGTCTTTCGATAGTTTTTCTTTTTGAATTTTTACAACTATTAACAAAGACATAAAGGCTACCGCTCCAATATCACAACTGCCCATTATCAGAATGAGTTCAATGTCCCATACCACTTGCGGAATGGCAATCAAAAGCACAGTAATGACGAAAAAACAGCAACAAGCGACAATACCACAGTAAAAAACAACACTCTGCGCTCTGTTCCAAAGTTTTCCCCGACTTAACGAAACATCTATCTTCTTCGTAGACAAATCTTTACCCCCAATTCCATTGGAAAATCTTAATACCAAATGATAGTGCAGTCCTTTTCAAACTCGTAATTGAACTTTTTCGTACCGGCGGCGTATTTTGTCGCTTGCAGGTCGTTATCCTTGGTATAGTGTTGAACTTGGCAAACGCAAAACCTAATGTAAAGATACTTGCAAATACAATTTGCCGCTTTACATTTTGTTTACGCGCTGTTACTCAATCAATTCGACTTTGGCTATGATTCTTGTATTAACATAATAGGTAACTTTATATGTACGCCCTTCTTCAAAATAATTATTATAGTCGCCACTCCATATACAAGTTTCTACCGAAACGCGCTCGTCGGACACCATAAATATCCAAGGCTTTGTTCCTGCAAATCCGACTTGATCTTTCAAAAAAGTTCCGACAAATGCAGTCGTTTCCTTTTTAGCAATATCCTTGTAATATGGTACGGAAAATACAATGAAAAGTACTATGGCGGCAAGACAAAATATCGTTATTAAAATGTATTGCTTCGGTCTTTTTACTAAAACCACAATGGCTACAACAAGAAGAACCATTGCCAAACCGCCTCGCACACCAACCATAATCCAAAGACTTTGCACTCTGATTTATCTCCTTTTGAAATGAGCCAACGATAAAATCGAACAAATTTCTCAGTATTTATATTGAATATTGTACCCTGTTTTACCGTCGGTGTCAATAGCGGTTTGTAGCGATTGATGTGTGTGAAACCCGACTTGGGTCGTAGAAAATTCTCTCAAAATAAGTTGTTTTGTTTTATTTTGACAGTAAAGAACAAGCGGCAGTCGTTCGACTGCCACTTGTTTACTAAATGCTAAGTAAGTAGTTTTAAAAAAATTCGATTTCTTCTTTTCTTTTGGAAAGGATTATGGCTTTAATTGCACAAAACAGTATGGCTAAAATCCATGGAACAATTGCTGCAAATATAACAAATGCAAATGGTCTGGTAATTATCATATAATTATCCGTCACGATGAAATAAACCAAATCCGCCACATAGAAACAGAGATAATATGCGTAAAATCCCAATGTTCCCCAAAATGTTGATTTTAAGATTATGCCGCTTTTCCAATTCCAAGTCATACAAAAAGCGTAAAGAAAAAGGAAACGGCTTTTTTTTAGAATATAATGCTTTTTCTCAATATCCTTGCTCTTTATAAAGTAATGCTTATCTCTAAAACAAATTATTGAAGCAAAGCCGATCATTACAAACGCTATTGCAATTATAATAAGAGATTCATAGATAAAATTCATTTTGCCCCTACCTTTTTATTATACAGTTTTTATTTTTGGGGTTCTGCTACTCTACCAAGCCGTCCTTTGCCCCATACAGAGTAGAATTTTTCGTTGCTCAATCACGCGATTCCCTGTTCTATTTTTCCTGTTTTGGAAAAACTTTGGGCGGCTTGGGACCGTTGAAAGAATAGAAACTGCACTTGATGCCTGCGTTGAAAATGTAGCGTTTTTTGTCGGCGCGACGGCCGAAATCGTGTTCGAAATCGGCAAGCGGACTGAGAAAATAGAAATTCCACTTGTCCAACGTGCGGTACAGTTTGCCCATGTCGCGCGCAATTTGACGGGCCGCTTCCACGTCGCCAAGCCGTTCGCCGTAGGGAGGATTGCACACCGCCACGCCGTAACTGCTATCGGAAACAAACTCCCTGGCCTCGCGCAGGTTGAACTTGACGTAATTTTGCACGCCCGCTTGTTGTGCATGAAATCGCGCTATTTCTATCGCGCGCTCGGAAATATCCCCGCCCACTATTTTGAGAGGTCGATCGACGCGAACGTCCCGCGCCTCCTCCAACGCCGTTTGATAAGCCTTGGAATCGACGCAAGCCCACTGCTGAAACGCAAAACTGCGGTTTAGCCCGGGGGCGATATTCAACGCTTTGAGCGCGGCCTCTATCGGCAATGTGCCGCTACCGCAAAACAAATCGGCAAACATTTTGTCGGGATTCCACACCGTCAAGTCGATCAACGCCGCCGCGGTGGTTTCTTTGAGAGGCGCGTCGTAGGGCAGCGTGCGATAACCGCGTTTGTGCAGTCCCGCTCCGCTCGTATCCAAATTGACGGTACACACGTCGTTTGTCAAGTCCAACTCCACGCGGTAGTCCGCGCCCGTTTCGGACAACGCGCCGAAACGTTGCTCCAACACGGAAACGATCGCCTTTTTGCCCACGGACTGAATGGAGTGATGCGCAAACAGTTTGCTGTTGACGCTTTTGGTAACAACGGTTACGCGCCCTTCGCCATCCACAATGTCCTGCCAACAGATAGAGGCAACGCCGTTGTACAGCGAGTCAAAATCGGGGCAGTCAAATTGTCCGAGGCAAACGAGTACCCGCTCGCCGCTACGCAAAAACATGTTGAGGCGGGCAACGTCGCGCCAAGTGCAGTTGTCCACCGCCACTCTGCCGTTGACGGCGCGCGTTTCGGGATAGCCCAATTTGTCAAGTTGGCGTTTGACGACGGCTTCGACGCCGCTCGCCGCAGGTACAAGTAGTTTCATACAATTATTTTAACACACAAATCCGTTTTTGCAAACACATGACGCGCGCCAAAAACCGAATATTCAATACAAACTTGTTTTGCGAGTGTAAACGCATCACCGGCAGGCAATTAGCGTCTTTTGTAAAACGAGGACGGGAGTTCGCTCCCGTCCTTTGTTTTGTTTGTCAACGATAGATTTTGCGAACGACTTTGGACGCGGCGATCAAACAACCGCGCAAAAGCAGATCGTAAAGGGGCACTGCCACTTGCGCGACAGCCACGATAAGCCCCAAGACCAATCGGTTGGAGTACAGCCGTTCGAACACTGCGGGAGTCAACAACCAGGTAAACAAAAACGTCAAAACAAGACCGATCTCCAACAACGCGTAATACAACAGCCATTTGAGCCAAACGGGCAAACGCCGCTTTGTGTTGACTCTCATTTGAATTACCTGCGTTTCTTCGTCGTCAAACGGATCGTTGACGGTTTGCGTTCCCTCTACGTTTGCCGTCAGTTTGACGGACTCGCCGTACACCTTGACAATGCAAAACGGTACGCAAAAAAACAATACGGGCGCAACAGCCACGGGGTTGCCGATAAATACTCCGCCAACTGCGCCGATAACGACCGTCACTGCGTAAACCAACAATGAGAACCGCAGGTTTTTGCCGTCGATCAACAACGGAACGACCGTCGCAACGGAGGCAAACACGCCGAAAATCAACGCGGCGTAGGGCACAAGACTCGTGAGCAACAAACAAACCGAAGATATTGCGCCGCAAATGCCGCACAGGGCAATGATACGCGCGGAGCCTTTCATCAGCAGCCGCCACCGCCCAAACATTGACAACAATTGCAACAAGCGTTACAAAGTATGCAGTCGGCGCACGGACTGCCCGTGCATGTGCCGTTACCCGCGCCAATCGTCGGTCCGTTGTCTACGGGGCGCGAGTTGGTGCGCATTTGATCGGGACTTATGGTGTTGGACGCCAAAATTTTGGTCAATTTGTCCAAACTTTGCCGATAGCGTTCGTTGTCGGGAGCCATCTCGCAAGCCAACTCCAACTGACGTTTGCTTTCCAAAAACCAATTGCGCTTGTAAAACAATATTGATTGAATATAATGCCACTCGGCGTCCCGCGTGACGCGTTGATCCAACTTGGATTGAGCCTCGTCCAACTTGCCCTCGGTTATGAGTTGTTGCACGTCGGTGTAGTCGGCGTCGTCGCGAAAATCATTCGTTTGAGTTTTTTCCTCGCGTTCGATCATTATATCGCGATAGGCGACCTCCAACTGTTGAAGTTTTTCCGACGCTTCTTCGCCGGCGTCACCGGGCAAAAATCTATCTTTTTGATATTGTTCGCGCAGTTGGTTGTAACGCGCATCCAACTCCTCCTGAGTGGCGGACTCGGACAGTCCCAAAATTTCGTATGCGTTGTAATTCATTTTTTCTCCGATCGATCGTTGCTTGCGTTGCAAGCCTTTTGCCGAGTTTGTCCGTCCGACTTCGAGTCGGGCTTGTAGCGGACAAGAATTTGTTTTGTTTTGTCGCGAATACCGTCAAACAGTACGTTTGAGAGAATACACGCGTACTTGCCGAGGTTCAAATCGTTGTAACTCATTGCCACCCTGTTAAGCACGGCGTACATCAAAAATTTCAGTTCGTCGTACCTGTCGGACAATTGCCGCGCGGAGGTTACTCCGTAACAGGATACAAACGGGTTGTAGTTGCCTTTTTTGAGATCTTTTTCCACGTCGTCCAAGCCGTCGATAAGGTAGATCCATTTGCCCAAATTGTAGCATAGCGTGCGAATGTAGTCGTTGGACTGCTCGCCAAGCATGATATCCGCAAAATCTTGCGTCAATTGCGCAAAGGAGTGCGATACGCGATCCAAACTGCCGACGGAAGATCTCTCCATTTGACGCAACTCGTCATATCTGCGGGCTATCAATTCGTCCAGATCCGACATCAAAACGCGAGCCTTTTTGTAAGCGGGGCGTAGCGCGCGCAAAGCCGTCTTTTTGTTTACGCTGCCGCCGTCCACCGCGTCGTCGTACAAATTCCAATAATTGAGCAATACGTTTGCAACCGCCATTTTGTCGCAAAGTTCCGTCGGCGCGAGAATGGCGCGTTTGACAAACGGAGAACTGACGCACCTGTGCCGCTCCACCGCAACGTCCAAATCGGTCGCGCTGTGAAACAACACGTTGAAAAAGTTTACGTCGTTGGATATGAACATTCGCGGAAGATTGCCGAACTGCTTTTTTGTGGAAATGCACATTCCGCACATAAAACTTTGCCACAAACCGCGTTTGCCCTCTTCGAGTTTGTCCTTTTCGATGTTCAAATATCCAAACATTAGCGTATTTTTGGGATCAAGCCCACTTTGCGATACACCTTGGAAAGGGTCTTTTGGGCAATATGGGTGGCGTTTTCCGCGCCTTGTCGCAAAACGCACTCCAAATAGGCTTTGTCGGCGAGCAAACGTTTTTGCTCCGCCTGTATGGGCTGTACCACGGAAATAACGGCGTCCGCCACGGCGTCCTTGAACACTCCGTAACCCTTGCCCTCGAATTTCCGTTCCGCTTCGTCGATACTTACTCCCGCGCACAGCGTGTAGATGTTGAGCAAATTGCTCACCGCGGCTTTGTCCTCTCCGTGACGCACGCAGTTAGGTCCGCTGTCGCTATCGGTAACTGCCCTGCGCAACTTGCGACGGATAGCGTCGGCGTCGTCGGAAAGGGTAATAACGGCGTTTTCGTTAGGATCGGACTTGGACATCTTTGCCGAAGGATCTTGCAGACTCTTGATACTGCTGCCCGCCTTGGAAACAAGACATTGCGGCACGACAAAAGTGTCGCTGTAACGCGCGTTGAACCGCTCCGCCAGATCTCTTGTCAGTTCCACGTGTTGCACCTGGTCCTTGCCCACGGGCACAAGATCCGTTTGGTAAAGCAAAATGTCGCTTGCCATCAGCACGGGATAGTTCATTAGTCCCATGTTGATGTTGTCGGCATGGCGGCGCGACTTGTCCTTGAACTGCGTCATGCGGTTAAGTTCGCCCACGTAGGCAACGGTATCCAATATCCAAGCCAATTCGGTATGCTCGTGTACGTGAGATTGAATAAACAAATTGCTCTTGGCGGGATCGATACCGCACGCTATGTACAGCGCGACGAGATCCAACGTGTTTTTGCGAAGTTCCGCGGGCACTTGCGCTACCGTCAAAGAGTGCAGGTCCACAACGCAAAACAAGCAGTCGTACTGTTGCTGCAAGGGAAGCCAATTGCGGATAGCCCCCAAGTAGTTTCCGAGCGTTATTTTGCCTGTGGGTTGTATGCCCGAAAATACCCTCTTTTTTGCTTCGTCCGCCATAATGCACCTCTTGCCCATTATAATTATTTTACAGTATATCACCTCGATATGTATTTGTCAAGATAAACGCGCGCCGACGGACGTTGCTCCGTCGCTCCGTGTCGAATCGCCCGATCGGTTGCCGCGTTGCCACCGCAACAAAAAACACCCAACCGCAGTTGAGTGTTTTTGTAATTATTTTGTGTTTTTCGATTATTTGGCGTTCTTTGCCGCTTCACCCGTAGCCACGTACTGAACGATGACCAATTTGCCTTGACGTGAAACCGTGTAGTTATCTTTGCCGGCGAAATTTTTACATTCGTCCTCGTAGGCTTCCTTGGCAATGTATGCTTGATTGTAGTAATCGAGGCGAAGTCTTTCAAATCTCAAATGTTCTATCGTTGCGGGGTCGAGCAATTCCGACACGGTAAAGGAACCTACATTGGATTTTGTAGCGACGATCTTTGCCGCATACTCATCATCCTTGTCGAATTCGTCGTACGACACTATGGTATAACCGTCTTTTTCCAACTTCTCTTTTTCCTTTTGGGGGTTGCTCGAATAAGCGCAAGCCACAAGCATAGCCACCGTCAAAACGACTACAAGCGTAAGAGCCGCAATTTGTGCAAACTTTTTCATTGAATATACCTCCTAAAATAGTCAATACCATTCTAACACTTTGAGCAATTTTGTCAACTACGTAACTTAGAAAAAATCGGATATTTTTTCACTTTTCGCCGTGCAACAAAGACAAATACCTGTCGTCGCCGTCGGGGAAGAACGTTACGATATTTTTGCCCTTGTAAGCGGGGTCTTGCGCCAAGCGCGTTGACGCTACGATATTGGCGGCGGAAGATATTCCGCAACTGTAACCCTGTTTGAGGTTGAGCAGTTTGAACATATCCATTGCCTCGTCGTCGGTGACGAGTTCCACCCTGTTGACGATCTTGTCGTCGTAGAGCGCGGTAACGAAACCTGCGCCTATACCCTGAATTTTGTGAGATCCCTTTTGTCCGCGGGAAATGACGGGACTACCTGCGGGTTCTACCGCGACTACCTCCACATCGGGAAATTGCTCGCGCAACCGTCTTGCCGTGCCGATGAGCGTGCCGCCCGTACCCACGCCCGCAACCAACGCGTCCACGCGGTCAAGTTGCTCGATTATCTCCTTGCCGGTAGACAAATAGTGCGCGGTGACGTTGGCGGGGTTTTCGAACTGTTTGAGCCAAACGTGTCCGGGGCGGTCGGCGTACATTTGCACCGCTTCGATCGCGCCCTTCATGCCAAGTTTGCCCTCGGTAAGCACCAATTGCGCGCCCAAGCCCTGCAACAGTTGTCTGCGCTCGACGGTCATGCTGTCCGGCATGGTAAGAAGCACCTTGTAACCGCGCTTGACGCCCACGTAGGCGAGAGCAATACCCATGTTGCCGCTTGTCGCTTCCACAATGGTATCGCCGCTGTGCAAGATACCCTTTTCCTCGGCGTCCAGGATCATGCCGAGAGCCGCGCGATCCTTGACGCTGCCGCTGGCGTTGTGCGCCTCGTTTTTGATGTATATATCCGCGTCAAAATCTTCCTCGTAGGGTATGAGGGGCGTATCGCCGATACCCAAAGGACGTGCATTTTTGTAAAAATCCATTGTTTTCCCTCCTTAAATTTCGGTTGATTTCATTGTAACATTCTTGTTCCATTTGTCAACCGCACGACGACGAAACGTACATTTGCGTTCTGTTTGTCAACAATGTTGTTGCGCCGCGCTAAACGATTATGTTTACCAATCGTCCCGGTATTGCAATGACCTTTTTGACTGTCGCGCCGCCCAACGCTTGCCGAACGGACGCGTCGGCAAGAACTGCCGCTTCCAACTCTTTGGGAGAAAGCGCGGTATCCAACGTGAGGCGCACTTTCGGACGGGAATTTATCTGTATCAAAATTTCCGCTTCGCTTACTTGGAGCGCGCGCTCGTCGTACTCGGGGAATTTTTGCACTACAATGCTGCCGTCGTGTCCCGTTTGACTCCACAGTTCTTCGCAGAAGTGCGGGGCAAGCGGACACAAAATTTTGAGCAAGTCGTCTACTGCGTCGCGATACAATTTGACGTTCTTGACCGCAAGTTGATCGTACTTGGCAAGCGCATTGACAAGTTCCATCATGCGAGCGACCGCCGTGTTGAAAGAAAACGCAGGATAGTCCGCGTCCACCGCCTTGACGGTGTTGTGCCGAACACGGTTGAGTTCCTTTTCGTCATGACCGAAGTTGTCCGTTGCGGGATACTCGCCGTAGGCGGCGACGACGTATCTTTCAACGCGATCCAACCATTTGTTTATGGCTTTGATCCCGTCGTCCGACCACGGACCGCCCTCGATATAGCGGAAGCCGAATGCCAAATAACAACGGAACACATCCGCGCCGTAAGCGTTTACGTAGTCGTCGGGAGAAACGACGTTGCCGTGAGTTTTGCTCATGCGGTTGCCGTCGGGGCCCAAAATAACGCCTTGGTGTACAAGCGATTTGAACGGCTCGTCAAAGTGCAAATAACCCATATCTCTGAGCGCCTTGGTGATGAATCGCGCGTACAACAGGTGCATGCAAGCGTGTTCCGCGCCGCCGACATACTTGTCAACGGGGAGCATTTTGTCTATCCACTCGGTATCGAACGGTTTGTCGGCGTTGTGCGCGTCGGGGTATCTGAGATAGTACCAACTGCTGCAAACAAAAGTATCCAACGTGTCGGGGTCGCGAGTGGCGGGCGCGCCGCACTTGGGACATCTGACGTCGTGTATAAATTTGTCGTGCTTGGCAAGCGGGCTTGTGCCGTCCGGACGGAACTCGACGTCGTAGGGCAACAACACAGGGAGATTTTCGTCCAAAACCTCGCCGCAGTGAGGACAGTAAACAATGGGGATCGGCGCGCCCCAATAACGCTGACGGGACACAAGCCAATCGCGCAGGCGGTAGTTTGTTTTGAGTTCGCCTTTGCCGATAGCGGCTAATTTGTTGACAACGGCAAGTTTGCCCTCCTCGCTCGTCAACCCGTCGAACTCGCCGCTGTTGACCATTACTCCGCTTTCGGTAAAGGGCAAATCGTCCTCTACGTCCGACGTCGCGCCGCAAATCACGCGTTTTATTTCCAAACCGTGCTTTTGAGCGAACAGGTAGTCGCGAGCGTCATGAGCGGGAACGCCCATTACAGCCCCCGTGCCGTAACTTGCAAGCACATAGTCGCCTATCCACACCTGAACTCTGTTTCCGTTGACGGGATTGACGGCATAAGCGCCCGTAAACACGCCCGTTTTCTCCTTGGCGGTGGACAAACGCTCGATTTCGTTGGTTTTTGCCACCTCGTCAATGTATGCCGCGACTTGATCGCGATGTTCCGCCGTGGTGATTTTGGAAACGAGTTCATGCTCGGGAGCAAGCACCACGTAAGTGCAACCGAACAGCGTGTCGGCGCGAGTGGTAAACACCTTGAAACTGCCGCTGCCGTCGGCAAGATCGAACACGATTTCGCCTCCCTGCGACTTGCCTATCCAATTGCGCTGCATGGCTTTTGTCTTTTCGGGCCAATCGAGCCCGTCCAAACCCTGCAACAATTCCTCGGCATAGTCGGTGATTTTGAAAAACCATTGCGTGAGATCCTTCTTGACGACCTGACTGTCGCAACGCTCGCAATGTCCGTCCACCACCTGCTCGTTGGCAAGCACCGTGTTGCAACTCGGACACCAATTGACGGGGGCCTTTTTGCGATATGCCAAACCGTGCTTGTACAACTCGGCAAATATCCATTGCGTCCAACGGTAGTATTCGGGCAGGCAAGTCTTGATCTCGTGATCCCAATCGAACATCGCGCCGATATTTTTGAGTTGGCTCTCCATCACCTCGATATTGTGCAAGGTGCTATCCTGCGGATGAATACCCGTTTTTATGGCGTAGTTTTCCGCAGGCAAACCGAATGCGTCAAATCCCATAGGCTGAAAGACGTTTTTGCCTTTCATTATCTGATAGCGCGCAAAACTGTCCGTCAGTCCGTAGTTGTACCAATGTCCCACGTGCAGTTTGCTTCCGCTGGGGTAACTGAACATCTCCAAAACGTAATACTTGTTGTCCGCGTCGTTCGGATCGAATTTGTAAACGTTTTGTTTTTGCCAAAGTTCGTTCCACTTCTTTTCTACTGCGATTTTGTCCATAAAAACCTCTTATATTATTATAACTTAGATTGTAGTTCAACCGAGGCAAATTGTCAACACAAAAAAGAATGTTTCCGCATGGCGGCAAAGGACGTTTTCGCGCGGGAACAAAGGGGTTCAAAACTTTTGTTCAAATGTCAAAATTTGTCACTTTTTAACATATTTTGACGAAAAATTCTACAATGTGTTCCAAAAATTTACAAATTAGTTCGTTAAAAAGTCTAAATATTTTTGTAAAAAAATGTTGCACATATCAAAATTTTGTGCTATTATATGTTCATAAAATTCGTCAAGGGGGATTCAACGTGAGCGATAGCGACAACAACAACGCATTTTTGCGCGGAAACCAACTGTACGAAAATCTTCTCAAACAAGGGACTAACGACATAGAAGCGTTGACCACCGAACTGTTGATGTTCTTGGGGTTCAAGTTCAAACTTTCGGGGACGGTCTACCTCAAAGCCGCGATCCTCTACTTGTATTACAAAAATTACCGCCCGCACGTGATATTTCACAATCAGGTGTACGCGGCGGTTGCCGAGCAATATGCCACAACTCAAATTCGCGTCGAGCGCGCGATACGCACCGCCGTGTGCGATTCCAACACAAACGGCAACCTTGTGGCGTTGAACGAGTTGTTGCACAACAACATTACTCAACCCGAGTATCCGCCGTCCAACTGCGAACTCATCAGTTGCATTGCAAGTTGGCTGCGACTGCAACATCAAAAAGGGCACGTGAGTTGACCCTATGCCGCCACTGCTCTGCGGACAAATTTTTGCGAAAATTTGTCCGCTTTTGCATATATAGAGTTTGCGAGTATGACAAAATCGCAACAAATGTCACTTTTTGTCGCAAAAAAATTTGACAGCAAATAGCCCTATCCGTTATACTAATGAGTGACGTAACGGCATTTTGACATTAAAAGCAAAGTCGTTGCACAAACTTATTACGGAGCATTTTATGAAAGACTATTTGCTGTTTGCCGACGTGTCCGGCGATATAGAACGCCGCTACGTAGAACAAGGAAAAATAAATCTGGTCCCAATGGAATTTGTTATCGGGGGCGAAGTTTACCGCTACACCGACGACGAAAGCGGAATGGACCCCGTGGAATTTTACAACTTTGTAAAAAACAAAGAGCCGATGAGTACCACTCAAATTTCCCCTGCCAAGTGGGCGGAGTTTTTTGAACCGTATTTGGCAAGCGGTCAATCGGTGCTTTGTTTGTGTCTGAGTAGCGGATTGTCAAGTTCGTTCAATTCCGCTTGCATTGCCGCGGAAGAACTCAACGCCAAGTATCCCGACGCACGTTTTGTGCCGGTGGACTCTCTGCGCGCGACGGGAATTTCGGGGTTGATAGCCGAGCGAATGATACAAAACAAAGACAACGGAATGACTTTGGACGAAAACTGCGCCGATATATGCGAATTTCGTCACCGCACAATGGCATGCGCCTACGTGGACGATCTGGATTGTCTGAAACGCGGCGGACGCATAAGCCGCACAGTCGCTTTCATAGGTGGCTTGATGGACATAAAACCGTTGATACAATTCAACGGCGACGGAACGCTGTCCGTGTGGGGCAAACAACGCGGATACAAAAAGTCCATTGCCCGCATGATCGAATACTATCTCGAACACGCCGACTTGTCCGAGCGGCACACCGTGATGATCACTCACGCCAACGACGAAAACTACGCAAACGAGTTGGCGAGCAAGGTGCGCGAGGCAAACCCCAACGCGGACGTAAAAATACGTATTCTTTCGCCGATAATAGGCGTACATCTCGGTCCGAGCGCAATGGTGCTTGGGTTTGTGTCGAAATAGTCGGTCAAAACGTTTTCGACCGAAATATACCGCAACAAAAAACCGCCCTACCAAGGGGCGGCTTTTTTACGTCAATTTTGTTTGATGAACGATTGCAATTCGGTCAACGTCATTTGTCCGTTGCAAACCGCTTGCAGTTTGTCGTTGAATTTGTCCACCATGTTGCAGGACAGCAATATCATGTAGCGACAAACTTCCGTTCCGATCAGGCTGGACATATACGGCACTATCAACTTGAACGCCGAAAACCCGTCGGAATAGTCCATCTCGAAACTGCCGTTGAGCATCGACCAATTTGCCATAACAAACGCTTTTGCCATTGTGTCGCGCATTTCTTCGGGTATGGCAAAGGGCATGGGCGATTTGAGATACATAACCTGGCGATCAACGTCGATATGTATTGCAAGTTTTATCGTAAGGTCGTTGCCCACCGCCGAAGTGAACACCGCAAAGCGATCCTCGTGTTCTTCCTTGTTGTATTTCCATTGCATTTGATCCAATGTTTGGCACAACGTACCGAAAACGGCTTTTGCCTCGTCGAATTTAGCCACGTTCAACCTCCGAAAATATAGATAAAATCAGTTTAGCATATTTTGCCGACGATTGCAACATCCTTTGCAAACAACTATACGCGCAAAAACTACTTTATTTGTGCAAAAACCGCTAACGGCATTGAAAATTGTCAATACTATTAGCGGAGGTCAAGATATGAAATGCTTTGGCTGCAACAACGAAATAGACGCAAACGACTACTGCGTCTGCACAAAATGCCGCAAACAGATGTGTCCCGAATGTGCCAAAAGAAACTGCTTTGTATGCAGTGAGTGCGGCGGCGACGTGGCGTATTTGTCCTGACGGTTTTCGGCAAAACTACAACTGTTGCGCCAATTGACAAACGTCGCCCGCGCCCAAAATAAGCAGTACGTCGTTGGGCGAGGCGTTGCCGCGTATCCAACACGCCGCCGAGTCGAAATCGGGCAAAAAGCAGGCGTTAAGACCGCATTTTACCGCAGTTTGCGCCAACAAAAAGGAATTTACTCCCGCAATGGGCTTTTCTCTGGCGGAATAGACGGGCAGGTACGCCACTGCGTCCGCCGACTTGAAGCAGTCCACAAACCCCTGCCAAAAAGCGCGCGTGCGAGAAAACGTGTGCGGTTGAAACACGCACAACACGCGCCCCTTTGTCAAACTGCGCGCCGCCTCGACCGAACAGGCAAGTTCCGTGGGGTGATGCGCGTAGTCCACCACCGTCCGACACAACGCGCAGGGCGTTTCCGTCCAACGGCGATCCACCCCGTCAAAGGCGGCAAGTCCCGACAACATCTTGTCGCGCGGCAAACGAAGCATTTCGCCCAACGCCAACGCGGCTTGCGCGTTGTAAACATTGTGCGCGCCCACCACGTTGAGGGTTATGTTTGCCGTTTGTCCGTCGGCAAATGTCGCTTCGAAACTCGGTTTGCCTGCCGCAAGCCGAACGTTTTGTACGCCGACGGCTTTGTCAAAAATCGTTTTTTTGCGGCGAACGCACAAGTTTTTGAGAACATGGGGTAGCAAAACGCAACCGTCTGGATCTACATTGGCAAAAAATTGCGCAAACGCGCGACGAACGCTTTCTTCGTCCTTGTAACAATCTGGATGGTCGTGTTCGGCATTGAGGCACACGCAAAACGTCGGGTGCAAATTGAGAAAACTGCGATTGAATTCGCAAGCCTCCGCCACCACCGTTCCGTTGCCGTCGAAATAGTTGTTGCCGTGATACACTCCCCCGATAAACGCCGCGTGATCCACCGCCGCGCTTGTCAGAACCTGGTGTATCATTGCCGTAACGGTGGTTTTGCCGTGCGTGCCGCATACCGCGATACGTGTGTCAAAACTGTCGAAAACCGCTCCCAAAAGTTGCTCGCGCAACACCACGGGGATGTTGCGCGCGTTTGCTTGCTCGATTTCCACATTGTTCCGCGCCACGGCGGATGTTCGCACTACCAACTCGGCGTCGCCGACGTTTGCCCCGTCGTGTCCTATGCATATCGTTACTCCCTGCTCGGCAAGCGACTTTGTACGGTCGTTGGGCGTTCGATCGCTGCCCGTGACCGTATAGCCGCGCGCAACGAGAAATTCCGCTAAACCGCTCATGCCCACACCGCCAATGCCGACAAAATGCACACGACGCGGGATCTCCTCTATCTTCATATTTTACTATATGAATTTTTTGCCGAATTGTGTGTTGCGCGCTTGCGTTACAAACAAAAAAGCCGAAAAATTTTTTTCGACTTTTCACTCCAAATTTTCTCTGTCAAACAGCGAACTTGCAAAGAAATCTTTTATTTCCAAGCCCAAGCCGTCCATCATCTCATAGATAGCAACAAGATTTATCGACTTGGTTTTACCCGTTCTTATAAAATGAATCGTCGATTGCGCCACACCGCTCAGTGCAGACAATCTGTATTGAGTTACGTTTTGCTCTTTCATAATTTCTTCTAATCGTGCGGCAACCGCCTCATTAAAGTTCATCTACTCATTCCTCCAAATTATCCCTATTATATGTCTATGTAAAATTTCGCGCAAATTTCAGGGCATTGCACTATTGCCTACGATCAAATCTTTTGTCGACGAATATCACCTGTCGTCCGTTCTGCCTAACAGGTAGTCCACCGAAACGTCAAAGTACTCGGACAATTCCAACAAATAGTCCAATGACGGCAATGTTTTCGTTCGTATCCACTCATACACGGCGTTGGAAGCAAAAGACATGGAATGAGCCAAGGCGGAGTACTTTACACCCTTTTCCACCGTGAGTTGTTCAAGACGAACAAAGAAATTTGACGGTTCTCTTGCAGGTTCGAAGTAGCGTTCGTCGGTTTTGCCGAACATATACATAATCGGTACGTGCAAATAATCGGCTAATTTTACCAAAGATTTGATGCTTGGCACGCATTGATACAGTGTCGCTCTGATAATAACTCCCGAACCTACTCCCGCAGCCTTGGCAAATTGAACTTTGGTCAAATCTTGTTCGTCGATTGCCTCTTTCAAAAATTTTTGAAAATAGGCAGAGGTGGCAAATTCCGTTGTTTCGGGTTTCTTAGACATAATTTCTCCAAATTCAGTTTGTTTATTTTTGTCAGAATATTGCAATTATGATAAAAATAATGGTATAATACATGTTGTTTTCTGCTTGTCATTATGTGACATTAAGACAAATCAAATTGCAAGGAGAACTTGTTTGTGGCGATTGCGGCGGTTTTCGGACACAGAGATTACAACTACTACGGCTACCGCGACAAGTTGCGGGCTATCTTGGACGACTTGGTCAAAAATCACGGCGTGAGGGAGTTTTTTAACGGCGGTCGAGGAAACTTCGACATGTTGTGCGGCGTGTTGACGGACGAATTGAAAGACGACTATGCGATAACAAACACATTGATCCTGTCCTACCCGCCGACGAAGAACTTTGTTTTGCCACAATGCTTTGACGGTTCGCTGTATCTGTTGGAAAACAAAGTGCCCGTCAAATTTGCGATTTGGCATACAAACAGAAAAATGGTCGAGTTGGCGGACTTTGTTGTATCGGGAACGTACTTCAAGTTCGGCGGCGCGTGGGAAGCCTGCGAGTATGCAAGGCGGCTCCAAAAGAAAATTATTCGGTTATTTGACTGAAATTGACATGAGGTGATCGTATGAAAAAAGAAAGAAACAGACTTAGATTGTTGAAAAAACAATTGAACAACAGCACTTGCGCAAGGGTGGCGTACTCCTTTTTGATAATGGAGTTGGTAAAACACGTAGAACATCCCGAAGAAATTTTCAGACAATTCACTGCCAAACAAAATGCTTTTGGGCGGCATATACAACGTCTTGCCGAATTGCTCGATATAAAATTGTAAAAAAGTTGCGCCCTGCGTACTGTGCAAAACACTTGACTAATCGGGCGCGGCATAGTACAATAGTAGGGCAAAATATTTTGAGAGGTGCGAACAATGAAACAAGGTATACATCCGAATTATCATCAAGCGACTGTTGTATGTGCTTGCGGCGCAACTTTCCAAACCGGTACTACCAAGGATACGGACATCATCAAGGTAGAAATTTGCAACAAATGCCATCCCTACTTTACGGGTAAGCAAAAGTTGGTTGACGCCGGCGGAAGAGTGGACAAGTTCAAGAAAAAATACGGTCTGGACTAATGGTAACGAACGGAAGCATGTTCTGCTTCCGTTTTCTTTTTGTCTTGCACTTTGCGCGCTGCAACAAAAAAACTTGCTCGCTTGCTGTGGGTCATCAAGCGACTGTTGTATGTGCTTGCGGCGCAACTTTCCAAACCGGTACTACCAAGGATACGGACATCATCAAGGTAGAAATTTGCAACAAGTGCCATCCCTACTTTACGGGTAAGCAAAAGTTGGTTGACGCCGACTTTTTATTTTTACGTCAAGTTCTTGCAAAACAGGCGGCGTTGATGTATAATTTTGTCAACAAACAAATTTTTTTCGGAGGTAAATCATGGCGGACGCTGTAATTACTACCGACAAACTGACCAAAGTGTACGGCAAAGTCAAGGTAGTAGACGAAGTCAGCATAACCGTGGAACGCGGCTCGATAGCGGGGCTTGTGGGCAAAAACGGCGCGGGCAAAACTACGCTAATCAGATTGTTGACGGGTTTGACAAAGCCCAGCGGAGGAAGTTTTGAGTTGGTGGGCGGCAAATCGCGCAACAGCACTACCGTCGCCGCCATTGTCGAACGCCCGTCCTTGTACAACAACCTGACGGGCATAAACAACTTGATAGCGCAATGCAAACTGTTGGGCTTGGAACAAAACAAGCAGTATCTCGAACAAACTCTCGACGTTGTGGGATTGGCGCCCAACTCGCCCTTGTATGTCAAAAATTATTCTCTCGGCATGCGCCAACGCTTGGCGATAGCAATGGCTCTCGTGGGCAAACCGCAACTGCTGCTGCTGGACGAACCCACCAATGGTCTTGACCCCGAGGGCATACGGCAAATACGCGAAACGATCGTTCGGCTCAACCGCGAACAGGGCGTAACGGTGTTGATTTCCAGCCATATTCTTTCCGAATTGAGCAAATTTGCAACGGAGTTCTTTTTGATGGACAACGGCAGGATCATTCGCCACGTCAAGGCGGAAGAACTTGACGAGGCGCCCCACAAATTGAGATTGACCGTGGACAAAACGGGCGTGGCAAAGGACGCGCTGTCCAAATTCGGGCGGGCGGAAATTATCGGAGTTACGCAAGTGGAACTGTATGCCGAAGTCGCGCCCACCGAGGTGTTGTTGACGTTGGCAAACGCGGGCGTAAACGTAACGAGCATTGTTCAGACAAGCGACTCCTTGGAGGACTACTACATCAGGTCGTTGCACGAGTCCGACTCGCCCGCTAACGGAGGTGTGCTGTGAACAATATCTTGTCTTTGGAATTTTTCCGTTTGAAACGCAGCAAATTGTTTTGGGCGTTGTTCGGCGTGTGCGCGGGATTGCCCCTTGTGTCAATGCTCCTGACTGCGGTGTTGGTGTTTCTTTCCTCCCTGTTGATAGAAGAATCTCTGGCATGGGGCGACATTTGGTTGGCTTTGCGGCAATCGAACATGACGGGTTCGCTGTTGTCCTCTTTGCCCGGCGTAACGGGCGACTGCGCGATATTTGCGTTGATTTGCTCCTCCATTTTTGTCAGCGGAGAGTTTAAGTACGGCACATACCGCAATATGTTGCTTGCAAATCGCAGCAGATTGGAAATTTACTTTTCCTACCTGATAATGGCGGTGACTATCGGCGCAAGTTACATGACGGCAAGTTTTGTAACGTCGCTTTTGTTCGGCGGCGCGATATTCGGCTTCGGCACGGTTTCGGCGTTGACGGCGTTTACCGAAGTGATTACGTCCTTTACAATGGGGCTGATTTCCGTTTTGTTTGTTCAATCGATGATGTGCATGTTCCTGTTTGTCACGCGCAAACTGTCGGTGGGATTGACCTGCCCGTTGCTAATTTGCATATTGTTGCCAAGCGTCATAATGACGATCGTCCAAGTGGTAACAATGTTGCTCACTCTCGGCGGCAACGTGGTCGAAGCGGATCTGAGTTGGATACCCATTTACAACTCAACGCTGTTGGATCTGTCGGGCAGAGTGGACGGCGAAATGATAGGAAAAATACTTTTGTACGAGTTGCCGCTGACCGCATTTTTTGTGGGAATGGGTTGGGTAGGATTCCGCAAAGCGGACTTGAAGTAACTTCCGCACGATTGCAAAACGCCCTTCCGCCGCGTCAACGAGGGAAATGGCCTATCTCAAAAATGTTTACAAAAACAGCCTGCTTGTCACAAGCGGGCTGTTGTTTTGTTGCCGAGCCGTCCGCGCCGCCGACAAAGCGACGAGGCAAAACGCACCGTTGCGAGCGCAAAAAAACCGACTTTGCGACAAAGTCGGTTTTTGCGTAAAAATTACTTTTGAGGGGGTTCGAGCGCCCAATCGGGGAAGCACTTGGCAAATCCCGAAAGTTCCTGAGTGAGATCCTCTCTCTTTTCTTCCACGGCAAATTCGCCCAGGTCGATAGTTCCCTCGTCCTCTATTCCGAACTCTCCGAGGTCCTCCGTGCCGAAATCGCCGAGATCTTCTTCGGTGGTGGCGGCGTTGGTGGTAGTTTCGTCAAAGCCTTCGGTAAGGTCGTCGGACTCAAATGTTTGTTCTTGCGAATCTAACGTTTCGTCCTGCACACCGTCAAGTTCCATATCCAATGTTTCTTCCGACATATTATTCACCCTCCGTCAATAAGATTTGTTCGCAACTCTCTGCGGCGTTGAAGTTTGCCACAATGTCGTTAAGCGTGATTCTTTGCGTAATAGCGTTGTTGAGCATTGCGCCGCCTCTGTCTGCCATCATATCGTGAGTTTGGTTGATCTTGGCGCGTTTTTTCTTGTACTTACTCATTGTTATCAAGCCGACGATCAAGCCGACAAGCAGCAAGACGATACCGAGGACAAGCAGAACCGCTCCGACCAGTCCTTCGTTGCCGGTCAAAATTCCTCCGACAACTGCCAAAATGAGTCCCACCGCCGCCAAACAGAACATTACAATGAACGTTGTGGGTTTGACATTGGCAAGGGCGTTTTTGCGACGGGTTTCGATCTCTGTGTTGTAGGAAGAAACCAATTCCTGACGGTTGGAGCCGTCGGTCGTTTTGCCCTCCCAATCGTTTACGCGCAGAGTGATCTCCTCGGGGTAAGCGGAGGCTTTTTCCTCTACGTACTCTTTGAAAGCGGTCTTGATGTGACCTTGCATAAAGCGAATTGCCGTTTTCTTTGCGGAAACGTTGGAATCGCCGCCGCTAGTGATGGCTTCGTTGAGGCGTCCCGCAAGGTCTACCTTGCTGTCAACTCTCATAGCCTTGCGCCTTTCTTGACGCGCTCTCGCCCATTTCTCGTCGCCGTTGGAGTTCTTGATGTCGGTAAGGAATTCTTCTTCCTCGCGCAAAGGAGCCTCGTCGGTGTCGTAGTTTGTTACCAACTTGATCAACTCGTTGTCGATTGCGGTAACAAGGCTTTGACGGTCCACCTCGGTGGACAAAATTTTTGCAAATTCCTGCGCGATAAGCGGCGCGGATTCTATACGTTGAGCGTATTCGCTCATTGCAGTGAACTCGGGGCAGCAAAGCGCAAGGTCGGGATAAACTTTCTTTTCGTCCTTGTCGTACGTGCTTGCCCAAAGGTTCTTCCAATAATCCACTTGTTCCTCTGCGAAGTTGGGATTGTCGCGCTGCAATTGCGCAATCCAATGCTGAATATACTCTTCGCAACGGTTTTGATCGTCAATGCCGAACACGCCGTTGGTGTAAGCGTCTATGTAAGCGATAATGCTTTCTTTCATGTTGTCCGCCTTTTGCATTGCAAAATAGCGCGACAACCACATAAAGCACGCGTCTTTCTTGCCCGCGCGACGGCAAATGAGAGCAAAGGTAAGGCTGGTCTTTTCGTCGTCACGGCGAATAGCCTCATCCAACGCGCGATAAGCAAGAGATTTGTTGTTGGCTATCCAGGCGGACAAGGCCACGACTACGGGCGCCAACCAATAGCGCGGCGCGCTGAGCATCAACTCCTGCGAAACGTTGTTGATGACCGTTTCCTGCACGAGGTGCGAGTCGGTAGCCTCCAAAATACCCATCATAGTGTTGCGTACCGCCTTGTAGTTGCCGAAGTTCCTTTCCAACTCCTGACGCACGCGGACAATCTCCGTCAAAGCGCGTTGCAACGCCGCTTGACGTCTGTTTTCTTCGATCATCTGAACGAAGTCACGTTTGAGTTGTTCCATGTCGCCGCGTAGCGACCTAACGGCGGGAACTACTTCGCCGTACAGTGCCTGAACGCGGGAATTAACCGCGTCCACATTTCTATCGACCCGTGCTATCTCCCGAATAATCGGGGAAAGGTCGATATATCCATCTGCCATAAGTTACTTCCTCCTTTTTTTAATTTAATTTTTTTTGATAATTCAACAGTTTACTTTGGTAAACATGATAGAATTTTGTTTTGAGTTCCTCGTTGTTCATGGACGAAATTATCCCTCCCAACGGCAACATATAGTTTTCGTAAAAAAGACGCGTCTTGGTGCGCAAAAAGAATTCGTCGTGAAGAATGGGCGAGGCGGGGTTTTTGTCTATCGCCTGCAACAGCGCGTAGCACGTTTTGGGAATTGTGCAACGGGCGGCAAGTTGCTTGTACAACTCTGCCAATTCCGACGTGAAAAACGCGATCGAACCGCGTTTTGCGATAAGAAACGGACAAAAGTCGTCCACAAAGCCGACTATCGATTGCGCGTTGTTCATCTGGCTGCAAACCAAACGGAGAATTTGCACTTCGAAATTTTCCACACCGCGACGGGTAAGTTTGAACATGTCCAGCAACATTGCCATCTCGCCCTCGTCCAAAGCAAGATCCGCTACTTGGTCGAAGAACCTTGGCAACGCCGCGTCGGTATGCTTGACCGACGCATAGGTATCGTAGTAAGCCTCGGCATACAAGGCGGGCGCGTTGTCGATAGATATTGCCAAAACCCCGTCGGCGTGTTTTTTTGCCGTGGCAAAATCGCCGTTTTGAAAATTCTTGTAGCAAAGAGCAAGTTCGTTTTGTACCGTTTCGTCGCTGTTGAACCTGCCGCGCGGTTGCAAAACTTCGGTGCCGCAAAATTCACAAATGCCTTTGCGCGTTTGAGCGTCTATTTTTACGTTGTCGCCACAGTTGGGACATTTGATGACTATTCCGTCCATGCAATATACCTCTCAAACAGAAAACTCACTTGCTTGCACGAAGCAGTTCGTTGCGTTGACGCAGTTTGTTGCGCGTGGCGGTAACTTTGTCCTTGACAAGAGAGGAGTCGTACTTGCCCTCCACCAACATGCGTATCTCGGCGACGCCTTTGTTGACGTCCTTTTCCAAATCGGCAGTGGCTTCTACGCCGATGGGGTCACTGTAATCGACTTCCTCGCGCAAAGCCGCAATGGCTTGTCTGACTTCGGCGTCGTCGGAAAGGGCGGCGATTTGTCCCAACTCGACGGAGAGCGTTTTGATAGCGGATACCTGTTTGTCAATTACGTCGTTTTTGCCGCCGATATGAGCGATCGCTATATAGCACACCACCATTCCTATCACGAACAACAGCAACAAAATTGCGTTGGGTATAACGGCCACTTTGACGTTGTCTTTTTCGGGCATGCACATAAGCACCGTGTTGAAAATAAAGTTGATGAGCATGTACGCGCCGCTAACCAGATACGAGGGCAGCAAAACGGAGAAGATCACGTTCTTTTTGGCGCGGTAAAAAGCCAAAACGCACCCCACCAACACAAAGGACAAGGCGATAAAGCCGTAGCCGCAGTAGAAGAACACGTCGGGTTTGATCGTTTTCCAATCCACGCACGCCCAGGCGAGAATGTTCCAAATTACAAATACGATAGCAAGAACTATCAGCGAATAGAAACGTCCTGAAAGTTTTTTCATAAGATACCTCCTTATTTTTGCGGCGTGCCGCATTCGGGACAGAATTTTGCGCCCGGAGCAAGTTCTTTGCCGCAGTTGACGCAATTGTTGACAAGTTTAGTTCCGCACTCGGGGCAAAATTTTGTTCCCTTGGGTACGGGATTGTTGCAAGAGGGGCAAATCACCGTGTTGGGGTCTACCATTTTTTCGCCGCAGTTGGCGCAGAACTTTGCGCCTGCCGCAACGGGCGAACCGCACTTGGGACAGGGCGTAGTTGCGGGAGCGGACGGTTGGGGTTGAGAATTCGTGGTGAGATTTTGACTCATGTTGTTCATGCCTGCGCCGAATGCGCCGCCTACTCCGAATCCCATGCCCAAGCCCATGCCTGCGCCCATCATGTTGCCCGACATGCCCTCGTTGCCTGCCGCGGTTTTGAGTACGTCAAAACTGTGTTCCTGTTGATAGGTGTAACCTTCGCGCGCACGTTTTCTTGCAAGGGCTTCCGACTCGTAGTCCATTTTGGTAGCGGCGGCTCTGCCCTCAAACTCGGCTTTTTTGAGATTTCTCCTACCCTCGTTGAGTTCTTTGAGGTCCTCCTCCAAGGGAGAAATGGCCATAAAGGAAAAGTTGTGCAACGTGATACCGAACTCGTCAAAGTAGGGTGCAAGTTGTTCCTTGATGATGTTGGACAACTCTATCGTGTGACTGTCAAGTTCCAACGTGTCAAGATGTCTTTCCTTGAAACATTTGCCCAACAGATCTCTGACGAACTCCACCAATTTGGCGCGCAACTCGATAGCGAGTTCTTCTCTCGTGTACACCGCGCGAGTACCGACTATCTTGCGCAAAAACTTGCGCCCGTCGGTGATGTGCGCGCCGAACAGACCGCGCGCGCGAATGTGCACCGTGAGGTTGTTTACCACGTCGGTGGCGGAGATGGGCTCGGGTGTGCCCCATTTGAGGTCGTTGAGGTAAATTTTATTTACAAAGTAAACCTCGCAATGGAAGGGCGTCTGCCCCGCAGTGGCAAGGTTGACCAATTTGCCCAACAGCGGCAGATTGTCCGAACTAAGCGTGTGCCTGCCGGCGTCAAACACGTCCAGATCGCGACCGTCCTTGAAGAAGATCGCTTCCTGCGAGGCGTGAACGATCAGTTGAGTATGCGTGTTGAAATCTTCCGCCTCGTGTTTGTAGGCAACTATCTCTTTGCCTTCTTCGTCGGCGGGATCCCATTTCAGAATGTCGTAAATCTTCATAGAAACTCTCCTTTTTTTATTTTGTCAACGTAAAGTTGAAACGACTTGTTTGCAGACAGAACAAAGCGAACCGCAATTATATAATATACAAAGCAAAACTGCCGATATTACTTGCGACGAACGGAACCGCGCCTCGAAAAATTTTCCGAAATTCCGCAAAAACGGCGCGACTTTGCCGCCCGTCAAAATGTCTGTCGAAATTTGTAATTATGTTACGCATTTAGTATAACATACTCATTTTGAATGTCAAGAAGTTTGTCGGAAATTATATATATATTTTTTTTATTCAACGAAAAATACCGCGCCCGAAAGCGCGGTACAGAAAAAACTGTTTTGTAATAATTGCCAAGGTGCGGGTGCAAACAAAAAACAGAGAAACGGCTGTTTCTAACCACCTCTGCAATCGGCGACAGGCGCGAGGGTGCTGCACTACAAAACAATATGCCACAAGCATTATCCTTGTTTCTGGGGAGTGCCGAGGGTGTTGCTTGAAAAATAATCTGCAACAAGCACGCAGTGCGCAGTGAAGCCGTTTTTCGAGCAATGCCCGAGGACTTAAATAAGGATTTGAGTGAGCGCAGGGCGTGTGGACGCAACGCACAAGCGGGCAAAACTCAAATCACGTCTGCAAAAAAGTGTTTTTTCGAATAAACCAAAGAGGCAAAGATTGTAATATTTAGTCGGCTTTGACAGTCGAAACTCATCCACCGTCTGACGACGGTCCCCCTTCTCTTGCGTCCCCAAGAGAAGGCTTTTAATGCAGTCGCCG
>CANQPI010000020.1 GCA_947625725.1 uncultured Clostridia bacterium
CGTTTGACACGGAATACCCGAATACCACTTCGTCCCTATCGCCTGCTTACGCAGACACTTCCCCTCTCGAAGGGGAAGCCGATACACAGTTACCAACTTTGTTGCGGTACAAGTTGTCCAATCAGAGTTCCGACCTTTTTCACACAGGCGCGAGTGTATCCCCTGCAAAATAATCTGCAATGAGCGCCGCACACAAGTGGAAAATTGTCTTTACCAAATCGTGTGCGGCGCGAATGAAGCCTTTTTGCAGGGGATGCCCGAGCCGCCAAACTTGCGCCTGGTCGGAAAATTCTAAATTTTTTGCGGAGCGGGATATTCCTCTCCGTGAGTATCCACGCGCACCCTCGAAATGACTTGCGGACTGTACGGGCGGTCGCGAAAGTCGGTGTACTCGTCGGCGATCTCGTCCACCACGTCCATGCCGTCAGTCACTTTGCCGAATGCGGCGTACGCGCCGTCAAGGTGAGGAGCGTCGGCGTGCATGATAAAAAATTGACTGCCCGCGCTGTTGGGATCCATTGCGCGCGCCATAGAGATAACTCCGCGCTCGTGCTTCAAGGTGTTGCCGTAACAACCGTTTTGTTTGAATTCTCCCTCGATACGGTAGCCCGGTCCGCCCGTGCCCGTACCTTGGGGACAACCGCCTTGTATCATAAAACCGCGAATTACGCGGTGAAATATCAACCCGTCGTAAAAACCGCCGTTTGCCAACGCGATAAAGTTGTTTACCGTGTTCGGCGCAAACTCGGGATACAGTTCCAAGGTGATTTTTTTGCCGTTTTTCATTGTTATGGTTGCGGTGGGATTTTGCATATTCTTACTCCTTTCCATTTGAGGTCAACGTTTCGACAACTACGGTCGCCCCGCCGTTTTGCAGGGAATACCCGAGCGCAGTTAAAAAATGTCCCGTCCTTGTTCACACGGGCGCTCGGTAAAAATATTATAGCACCATCGTTGCGTTTTGACAACGGCGTTTGATTGACTTTGACTGCGCAAAATTGTATAATTGATTGAAAGATAATTTTCGAGGTGCTGATATGCTATCACAAAAACAATTGGAAAACTTTGCCGAACTTGCGGTGCGAGTCGGCGCAAACATGCAACAAGGTCAGGAAGTGGTTATTCGTTGCGACGTACAGTGTGCGGATTTTGCGCACCTGATCGCGCAAAAAGCCTACGAATTCGGCGCAAAGCGCGTACACATGCAATGGCGCGACGAGGTGTTGGGGCGCATAGAAATGTTGAACGCCTCCGAGGAAACCCTGTCCCAAGTGCCGGAATATCTGCTTGCGCAAAGCGACTACTACATCAAACACAACGTCTGCCTGATAAGCATTTCCGCTGGCGACCCCAACATTTTGAAAGGTTGCGACCCAAACAAGATCAAAACGAGCAATCTTGCCAACATGCAAGCCAACAAGGAATTTCGCAACGCCACTATGAGCAATTTGCTGCGTTGGACGATTGTTTCCATTCCCACGCGCGCCTGGGCGCAACAGGTGTTTGCGGGCGAAGATCCCGACGTAGCCGTGGACAAAATGTGGAACGCCATAGGTCGCATAATGCGTTTGGACGCCGACAACCCCACGGAAGCCTGGCGCAAACACATTGACACATTGCACCGCCGCGCGCGTTTTCTCAACGAGCATAACTTCGAATACATACATTTGACAAACGCTCACGGCACGGATCTGCGCGTGGGACTAGCGACGGATCACCAATGGATCGCCGCGGAAGAAATGGGTCAAGACGGCATACCTTTTACCGCAAACATGCCCACCGAGGAGATATTTACCGCGCCGCACAACCGCAAAATCGACGGAAAAGTGGTAAACGCTTTGCCTCTGGTTAACAGCGGCAACGTGATAGACGGGTTTGAGATAGTTTTCCGCGAGGGACGCGTAGTTGACTACCAAGCCAAAGTCGGCTACGACGCGCTCAAAAACATTTTGACTACGGACGACGGCGTGCTCAGTTTGGGCGAGATCGCGTTGATAGGCAAACACTCACCTATTGCGGAGAGCGGAATACTGTTTTACAACACGCTGTTCGACGAAAACGCAAGTTGTCACCTTGCGTTCGGAGCGAGTTATCCCACCACCGTCAAAGGCGGCAACGAAATGACGGACGAACAACTCGCCGCGCATGGAATGAACCAAAGCCTGCAACACGTGGACTTTATGGTAGGCACCAAAGATATCGACATAGACGGCATTGCCTACGACGGCAGCGTCACGCCGCTGTTCCGCGACGGCGAATGGGTGATTTGACGACATAACTAATGTTATAAAACACAAAACAAGGACCTGCATTTACCCGCAAGTCCTTGTTTTTTGCACCCCATATAGGGATTTTTGCCAATGACAGCCAAGATTTTTTTATTGCGCGTCCTTGATGGCTTGTTTTGTGCCGAAGTAGACTACGCTGCCATCCTTGCCGATCTCAAAGCCGTCAAAGTCTTTGTACTCTGTTTTGAGCGCGTCCAACTCGGTTTTGTTAGCCGTCCAAAACTTGTCTGCGACCTTGCTGTCCTTGAAATAGTAGATATAAACAAAGTTTTCCGCAGTATCCTGCCCCGCGCCGCCCTTTGTGGCGGCTATCATGGCGACCAACTCGCCCGCGGTGATCTTCATTTCGTCGCTCATGCTATCCAATTCCGCCTGCGCTTCGAGGTCGTTGTCACCTATTGTCGCTTCGACGGAGTAGTTTTTTTCTTCCAATGTTTGCTTTGTCGCCTTGGGATTGTTTGACATGCCGCAAGCGGTCAACGCGACGGCGACAAGCGCGACTATCGAAACAAGAGCCAACAGCGTGATGTGTCGTTTCATAAAAAAACCTCCAAATCCGTTTTGAAGGTAGTTTGTGCATTACGGGATATTTTATTCAACGTCGCAACTGTTTCAAACCCCTCGCTACTATCGCTCGCGTGAGTTTACTTTACAACAAAACGACCCGATACATTCGAGTCGCTCAAATTACGATTTCAAAACAAAAGTAAAAGCGTGTGAGCAAACAAATAAAATGCGCGTGACGTACTTGCCCTCAGGCTTCGTCCGAGCGGGGATTGCGGTCGCGCACCGTTTCGCAGATTCCATCCACAACAAGCAAAATCAATTCCACGGGTACAAGCGCGACAAAAACGAGCAACACTCCGCACACGATCCAGCAGGTCGCCCACTGTTCAAACCCGTTCAAATTGCGTTTGGGTTTGCAAAACGTCACTCCGATAGCGACGAACAGTTGCGCAAGCAACAACGCCGCCCCGCCCCCGTACAGGCAATACGCTACCGTCGGATAATGCGCAAGCAAACAACTTGCCGCAACAATACAGCCGACAGCCGTTACTATCAACGCATAAAATACAACTCTACATGCAATTTTTCCCTTCATATTTTCACCCCGCGACAATGTGTTCAGTAGAAAACGCGTTCAAGAGTAAGTCCCTTGGCGGGCAAAGTGCGTATTTTCAGTTTCGTCCCGTTTAGCATGGCGACAACGTCGTCGCAAGATTTGTTGCCCTTGCCCACTTCTACCAGCAGTCCGCACATTATACGCACTTGATTGTACAAAAATGCGTTGCCGTTGACGACAAAACATATCGTTCCGTCGCCGTTGTCCGTCACTTGAAAACTGTTTACCGTGCGGACGGTGCCTTTCAGATTGCTACCCGACTTTTGAAACGCGGCAAAGTCGTGCGTACCCACAAGTAACGCCGCCGCGCGTTGCATTGCCGCAACGTCGAGAGGACGGTAAATTTGCGTATGGTCTACGTCCAAAGTGGGTCGGCGAGCGGCGGATACGTAAACGCGGTAACAGTATGTTTTGGACGTGGCGGAAAATCGCGCGTCAAAATCGTCGTCCGCTTCCTCTGCGGAAGTCACCGCAACGCTCGCGGGCAAAGCCAGATTGACGCCCAAACACAGTTTGTAGCAGTTGACGGGTTTGTCAACGACGAAATGCGCCACTTGCCCCTTGGCATGAACGCCCACGTCCGTGCGCCCTGCGGCATAGATACGCACAAAATCACGGTCAAAGTACTTGCCCAAAGCGCGTTCCACCGCGTCCTGCACCGAATTGCCGTTTTTTTGGCTTTGCCAACCGCAAAAATCCGTGCCCACATATTCGATTGTAAGTTTGATTTTTGTCATAAATTTCTTGCAACGCCGCTTTGCATATTCCGTCAAGCGACATGACTTATCTACACGAACCGACAGTGACTAAAACACGCCGTCCGCAACGCATTGACGATTGATTTTCAGTAATACAGCCAGGTAATGTCGCCCCATTTTTTCGCCATGCCGTACAGCAAAAACACTCCCGTAAAAAACGCGACCGCGACAAAACCCGCCACAAAATCGCGCCAGGACAGTTTCATCACGCGCATACAGGTGCGTTTGGTCGCGCCCTCGTAGCAGCGGCTGTTCATGGCGTTGGCAAGTTCCTCCGCTCGGCGAAAACCGCCCACCAACAGAGGAATGAGTATCGGCACAAAGGCTTTGGCGCGTTTGACGAGTCCGCCCGTGTCGAAATCCGCGCCGCGCGCCTTTTGCGCGCGAATTATGCGGTCCGTTTCCTCTATGAGGCTGGGAATAAAACTCAACGTAAGGCTCATTATCAAAGCGAACTCATGCACGGGAAACCTGATTATGCGCAGAGGTTTCAGCAAACTTTCCACCGCGTGAGTGAGATCCACGGGCGTTGTCGTGAGCGTCAAAATCGACGAGCCCATAACCAACATCACCAATCTCAGAAAGAGTTTCCCCGCTTTGATAAGTCCGTTGGCGTAGATCTCTATCGTAAAACCGTTCCACGGCGACCACGACCAAAGCGGTTGTTCCGCGTCATTTGCGCCCTTGGTAAACAGTATATTAATCACCGCCGTCAGCACCAACAAAACAATAATGCCCTTGATGGATTTGAATACCGATCTCAGCGGAACGCGCGCTATCAATATCACCGTCAGCAAATACACGGCGACAAAGCCGAACACGACAAAACTCTTTACAAAGAAGATCCCCACCATAAACAGCAACGTCAGCAGGAGTTTTACGCGTGCGTCCATTTTGTGAACAAAGGAATCGGCAAGGTAGTACTGACCGAACGTTACGTCCCTAAACATTGCGCGCCTCCCTTTGCCAAAGCGTTGCGGCAAGCACCTCGTCCACCGTTTTGCATTTATCGGGTATGCGCACGCCGTTGCGCTCCAATTCGTTGCAGAAAGCCGCCATTGCGGGGACTTCCAGATTCATAGACTCTATCTCGCTCTCCAAACGGAACAGTTCGCGCGGACTTGCGTCATAGGCGATCATGCCGTCGCGAAACACAATTACGCGATTGGCATTTTCGTACACTTCGTTCATGTCGTGCGACACCATGATGACGGTCACGCCCTGTTCGACGTTGAGTTTTTTTACCAAAGAAAGCACTTCGCTCTTGCCGCGAGGGTCCAAACCCGCGGTAGGCTCGTCCAAAACAAGTATTTGCGGTTTCATTGCCAGCACTCCGGCAAGCGCAACGCGACGTTTTTCGCCGCCGGAAAGGTCGAACGGCGACTTGTCCTTGATTTTGTCAAATTCCAAACCGACAAGTTCCAGGGCGTCTTTCGCCATTGTTTGCCGCTGTTCCTTGTCTATGCCGAAGTTTTTCAGCCCAAAGCACACGTCGGCAAGCACCGTATCGGCAAAAAGTTGATATTCGGGGTACTGAAACACCATGCCGACGTTTTGACGGAGTTTTTTGAGGTCGGGCTTTTTTGCCGCGAGATCCTGCTCCAACACAAACAAATTGCCGCTCTGAACGCGAATGAGCGCGTTGAGGTGTTGCACAAACGTGGTTTTGCCGCTGCCCGTGTGTCCCACTATCGCCACGAACTCGCCCTTGCCGACCGTCAAATTTATGTCCGCGAGAGCGTGCTTGGCAAAAGGCGACTTGGGATTGTACGTAAAGTTTAGGTCTTGCGCAAAAATTGCCGCGTTTTGGGGCGGTTGCGCTTTGGGAATTACTTTACTTTTTCTCGAAGTTCTTGACATACGTCGCCTCCCAATTTGCGCGCGTCACGGCAATGCGCGTCCACGTCGAATCCCGCCGCGCAAAGTTTGCTTGCCAATTCCACCGTGCGCGGGGCTTTGAGTCCCACCTCGTCCAACAATTGCTTGTTGTCGAAAATTTCGTTGGGAGTACCCTGCGCCACAACGCGACCGCCGTTCATAACGACCACGCTGTCGCAATCCAAAACCTCCTCCATAAAGTGCGTAATGAGTATCACGGTCATTCCCTGCTTGTTGAGTTTGTGAGCGACTTCCAACACTTCGCGCCTGCCGAGAGGGTCCAACATGGCGGTCGATTCGTCCAAAACAAGCACCTTGGGACGTATAGCCAACGCTCCCGCGATAGCAATACGCTGTTTTTGTCCGCCGCTGAGTTTGTGAGGGGAGTTTTTGGCAAAGTCGCGCATGCCCACCTGATCGAGCGCTTCGTAAACGCGCTCCGCTATCTCAGGTTGAGCAACGCCCAAGTTTTCCGGACCGAAAGCGACGTCCTCCTCCACAATGCTTGCCACCATTTGGTTGTCGGGGTTCTGAAACACCATGCCGATGTTTTTGCGTATCTCAAAAAGATTTTCCTTTTTCGAACTGTCCAAACCGCACACCGTCACAGTACCCGTCACGGGCAACAACAGCGCGTTCAGCAACTTGGCAAGAGTGCTTTTGCCGCAACCGTTGTGTCCGACCAAAGCGACAAAACTGCCCTCCTCTATCGACAGGGTAACGTCCTCGACGCCCATAGCGCGCCCGACGGTTCCGTCCTCGTTGTAAGCCTTGTAGTAAAAACTTACGTTGTCAAGTTTGATAATTTTCATAGATGATTTCATTGTATCAAATAACGCAAATTTTGGCAACAAAAAAGCGCACCGAGTTGTTGCGGGGCGCATTTTGTCCGTATCCGCGTTGCGAAAAGCCCGAGTTTGCGTTGTCCGTTTGTGCCGAAAACGTTCCGCAAAACCTGCCGCTAAGGCAATATTTTGTTTGACATTTGGGCGCGATTGCGCTACAATCTAGCGGTAAGAGACAGCCGGACGGTTGCGTGGGGCAACTCACGAGGAAAGTCCGAGCACCACAGAGCAAGAGTGCAGGCTAACGGCCTGTGAAGGCGACTTCAAGGACAGTGCAACAGAAATATACCGCGGCGTTAGCGCCGTAAGGGTGGAAATGCAGGGTAAGAGCCTACAAACGCATTGGTGACAATGCGTTCATGTAAACCCCACTCGGTGCAAGAAATGAGATCAAATGCCTGCTCGGCATCTCGACATATTCGCTTGACGCTATCGGTAACGATAGTGCTAGACAGATAACCGTCTAATACAGAACTCGGCTTACAGACTGACCTCTTACGTTTGTCAAGTCCCTCGGGCAAAACCCGAGGGACTTGTTTTGTGCGCGGATATGTTTGCTTTCGACGACCCAAAACCCGCAAACAGGGCGAAAGTCGAACGACTTTGCAAAATTTATCTCGAAAATGCGGATATGGGTGCGGTTTTTTCAACGAAAAGTCCGCCGCTATCCGTTTGAACCGACCCTAAAACGACCACACAGTGCGTACAAAGCCCGCCGCCGAACTCGGCGGTTGCGACAAAAGGCGAAGTTCAGTCGCTGTGACTTGCCAGGTAATCGTCCGCGGGAACGTCGTCTACGAAAGCGGCAAGTTTGACGATACGGTAATCGCCTTGCAGATCGTACTTGTTCATCAAATGCAACGCAAGCCTGTCGGGACGAAGATTGTCGTTGCCGATACCCAACGTGACGAGAGCGGAATTTGCGTCCACGCTCTCGGCGGCAAATATTTTCGACGAAACGTCCTTTGTTACCGATCTACCCCGTTCGTCGTAGGTTATCGCGTAGTCGGGCGAGGTGATCTCCGCAACGACTTTGCCGATGTCCTTGGCTTGCAAAAGATAGCGAGCGCGGTTGAGCGCGGCAGCCACATTGACCGAACAACGGAATTGGCGCACAAACTCGATACCGACGGGACTTGCCTCGTTAAGACGGTTCAACATGTTTGCGGTTTCCTCCGTTTTGACGGAGAGATACTCCGCCAAAGACTCCACTCCCAGAGCGATCGGCGGAGAAAAACTCAACTCGACGTGAGGATTGAACCCCTGCGAATATTGTACGTCGAGCCCCGCGCGACGAATGAGGTAGGTAATGGCGCGCAGGTTATCTATATGCGACACAAGCGCAGCCGATTTTGTTTTTGTAAATTTGAATATCAACATATATCTTTAATTTGATTTGTTCGCCCGATTCGAAAGACTTTCGCGTAGCAAATAGGTCACTCAACGCCCGTTGCGGTCGGTTCGGTAGACAAGTCGTCCGTCGTTACGCTGGTGTTTCCGTGAGAATTTTTGCAATAGCCGTACTTGGCAAGCCCGCAACCGTTGCACCGATTGGTGCAAGAGGGCGTTGTGGCGGCCGTCATTGCCTTGGCGTACTCGGCGGCAAAGTATTGCTCGGTCACGCCGATATCCACAAAATTCCAGGGAAGAAGTTCGCCCGTCCGCTTGGCTCCCACTATTTGCTCTATATTCGTGCCGCACCGCTCAAACGCTTTGCGATAGTGGTCGAAGTCAAAGCGTTCGCCCCAGGCGTCGAAACGCGCTCCGTCTTGGTACGCGATATACAAAGCGTCCGCTATCGACCTGCCGCCGCGCGCCAACACCGCCTCTATCAAGGAACTTTCGTAATCGTTGTAACTGAAATCGATACCGCTCTTTTTGCAAGAATCCATCAGATACCGCTGTTTCGCCTCGACGTCTTGGCGAGAGGTAAACGCGCACCATTGAAAAGGCGTAAAAGGCTTGGGTATAAACGTTGACGTGCTTACGTAAAGTCGCAACGGCTTTGCCGACGTGCGGGTCTGCTTGTACAGCGCGCGCACCTTGCACGCCAAATGATATATGCCCTCGACGTCCTCCCACGTTTCGGTGGGCAACCCCAACATAAAATACAGTTTGACGGAGGAATACCCCTCTCGGAACGCCTGCGTAAGCGTTTCGAGAATGTTGTCCTCGGTAATGTTTTTGTTGATGACGTTTCTCAACCGCTGAGTACCAGCCTCGGGCGCGAACGTAAGAGAACTTTTGCGATTGCCCTGCGCCATATTGCCTCGAAAACTGTCCAACCGCATGCTGGGCAAATTAAGTTGAACGTGATGTTCGGCGGCATAGGGATACAGTTTGTCCAACAATTGATACAATCCGCTGTAATCGCTTGTAGACAGGCTGTTGAGCGACAGTTCGTCGTAACCCGTGCTTTCCAACAAATTTTTGCACAGTTCAAACGCGTTGTCGGGAGTGCGTTCGCGTACGGGACGATAAATAAAACCCGCCTGACAAAAACGACATCCGTTGGCGCACCCGCGAAAAAGTTCGGCGACGGCGCGGTCGTGAACAATCTCCATGCTCGGCACAAGTTGCGTTTGCGGAGTGAAAACCGTGTTCATATCCGACTCGATATTGCGCCACACGCGCCTTTGGGGCAAACTCGTCACTCGGTCGCCGTCGTAGGCGGCAGGGTGCAGCGCGGGAACGTAAATACAACTGTAATGCTCGTCCACATAACGCAAAAACTCGGATTTTTTTACCCCATATTGCGTTTTTTGCCGTTTGTAATCTTCGATTATTTGTTTCCAAGGGGTTTCGCCCTCGCCCACGAAAAAGAAGTCGAAGTACTTGTACATAGGCTCGGGGTTGACGGTACAAGGTCCGCCCGCCACCACAAAGGGCATGTCCTCGCCGCGATCCTCGGCGCAAACGGGTATGCCCGCCATTTCCAACATGTAAAACACGTTGCTGTAACACATTTCGTACTGAATGGAAAATCCCACGAAATCGAAATCTTTGAGGGGAGTTTGAGTTTCCAGACTGCACAGCGGCTTGCCTTGCCGTTGCAGATAATTTGCGTAATCGTCAAAGGGCGCGTAGCAACGCTCGCACACCACTCCCTCCAACGAATTGAACAAAAAATACAATATTCTGACGCCCAAATTGGACATTCCCACTTCGTAGCCGTCCGCCACGCACATGCAAAAACGCACGTCGCAGGGTTTGGACATGTTTGGTACGTTGTACTCGCCGCCAAAGTATCGGTAGGGCTTCATAACGCTGTCGGTAAGTTTTGTCACACGTTTCTCCTAATCCTGCACCATTGTAGCCATAAGAGTGCCTATCAAATTGAGATCTTCGCCTTGAAGTATCTTGTAGCCTATTCCGAACCGTCCCAAAATGTCCGTCAGATACCGCTCGAAGTAATCGCGATAGCGCGGCAGTTTGTTGAAGGTCGTCCCCTCCGCCGCAATTGCCACGGGCAGAGTTTTGTCTTTGCAAGAAGATATTGCCAACGCCGAATTTACTATCGCGCCCATTTTTGCCGCGCGTTCGATAACCCCGAAACAAATTTCCCTCGCCGTTTCGGCGTCCTCTCGGTCGGCAAACGCGCCATTCAAACCGCCGCCGTTGAGAAAGTCGGATACGTCTTTGAGGTCGAAGCGCGACAGTTGCGGCTTTGTCCCGAACATATTTTCTTTCGCCGCGACGGTCAACGCCTCGAAAATAACGTCGGCGAGATATTTGCCCGCGGTCATTTTTTCAAATCGGTGAAATTGCGGCGCGGACGTGCGCTCTATCGCCGCGCGATCGAAGTCGCCGCACTCGAATCCGTCAAAGTTGCCGCACTCGCTGTTTACAATCATTCTGCCCTGCGCCAAATCTCTTGCCTTGACGATCTTGTCGGTATCCTCGACATAGCACACGTTCGTCCCCGTGCCGTAGATGTAGCCCAAATACGCCGAAAACTTTTGTTCCGCGCCCGCCATGCCGCCCAACAACGTCGCGACGGTATCGTTGAGAATGACGATACGTCTGTCCTTGCCGTCCAACGCCTTGCACGCCGCGACCGTTTCGCCGCCCACCTTGGTGCCCACCACCTCGGGCGCGTTGATTTCCTTTGTGAAAGGTTGCACCGTTCCGTCCCCGTCCGCGCCCATTTGCACGGGATAGGAAAAGCAAAATCCTATCTTGTCGGACAAGGGCAACAGCCGCGAAACGTTGTCGGCGATAGCGGCGTAAAATTGCGATTTGCCGAGGTATCCGTCCGAAGCGGGCATTACCGTCTTGACAATGTCCTCGATATGCGCCTTGCCGTCCTCGTCAAAGTAGCCCAGCGCGCTGCGAAAGTTTGTTCCTCCCGCGTCGATGACGATACGCTTGGAATTGCGCTCGATCCTGTCGCGGCTCACGTCCGTCAGATACGCGGGAATGAGGGGCAAACTGCCGCCCTCGCCGCGCAGACCCAAATCTTTTTGACGGAAAAATTCGTTCAGCGACGCGTCAACGTCTACGTTTTGGACGTTTTGACCGTGTTTGAACAAAAACTCTTGTACAGTCATAAAGGTTTTTCCTCCAAAATTTCGTCTATGCTCACCGTTTTCATCACGCCCTGCGAACACAGTTCCTGCACGCGCTTTTCGCGCATGACGTCTTGGTCGGTATGCGCTTCGCCCGTCACATAGTAGTTGCCTTTGAGCAACTTTGCCGCGTAACGTCCGCCCTTTTGCATAATTTTGTTCAAAACGGCGTACAAAACGTCGCTGTCGCTAAGTTCCAACGATCTCGCCAGACAAAACGTCTTGTTTTTGTACTGCGAGGACGTGACCTTGACTGAGGAGGCATATTCTCGTATCCGCTCTATCGCAAGTTGCGTTACGTGTTTTTTGGATACCTGTCCCAAAACGGAAACGGGACGGGTCAACTCGAAATTTACGTTGGAACCCCACCGAACGCCGAACTTTTCCATGAGTTGCTCTACGTTAAGTCCGCTGTCCTCCGTCAGATATTTGAGAGTCAGCAATGATACGTAAGCGTCCTCCTCGCTGTTGTGTTGGTGAAAGGTTATGCCCAATTCGTCGGCGATCCTGTTCAAGCCCTTTACTTCGCTATCCCCCTTGTACAACTTGTACAGCAGTTGCGAGCATACGAAACGAAAGTCGATAGAGGGCAAACGGTAACGTTCGCACGCCTTGTTCAACATCCGCACGTCGCTGTCCACGGCGTGTCCCAACACAATGTACTGCGGATCGGTCAGCAACCGTTTCAAACGCGGGTAGATCTTTTTGAAATCGGGCGACGCTTTGAGCAACGCCCTGTCCAGACCGAGGTCTATGCCCACGTTGGCGCGCGTGCCGTTGAGATTGTACTTGGTACGGGGATTTATCCAGATATTTTCGCGGCTGATCAAGTTGAAATGTTCGTCGGCGATAACCACTCCCACGCTGCAAATGCTGGAAAGCATGTAGCCGTTTGCCGCTTCTATGTCGAAAGCCAAAAATTTCATTGCAAATTCCTTGCCTATACTTTACCAAATTTGACAAGGTTTTGCAAGAAAAAAGCGCAAGAAAAACAAATCGTCCCGCATTTGGCGCGGGACGTATCGCGAGTTGTCAAAGAGCGTTGCGCGTAGACTGCGAGGAATTGCGCTTTTGCCTGTGTTGCCGCACGGCAAACCTGACGGCGACGATCAATTGCCAAATTCCCACCGCCAACAAAAACGCCGCAAAGCAGTAGCGCAGCACATCGTTTTGCGCCATGTCCGCCACAAGCGCGCCCGCTACCGCAAGCGCGATCGCGGGGAGAACGATCCACCACACGTTTTGCGGTTTGAGCAGTTTGTTTTTGGCGTGAAACCCCAACGCCACGCAACACATAGGCACAAAACTCACAAGATTGATAGCCTGTATCGTCTTTTGCGGTATATCGAGAAAGGACAGCAACGGCACCAACACCGTACCGCCGCCCATGCCCATTCCGCCAACGATACCGGACAGAAATCCGAAAAGTATCAACAAAAAAACTTGCATAGTCGCCGTTTGCTCCTAAAAAAACATTTTGATCCCGCCGGCGATCAACACCAACGCAAAAATTATTTTTGCCACGTTGCCTTTCAACTTGCTCAACAGCAGCGCGCCCGCTATACCGCCCGCTACAACGCCCAGACTCGTCCAAAGCGTAGGTATCCAATCCACGTTGCCCTTGACGAGGTACACTATCGCGGATACGACTGTGAGAGGCAATATCACCAACAGCGCGGTCGCCTGCGCGTATTTTTGGTGCAATTTGAGAATGGCAAGCATCTCGGCGACCACTATCACGCCGCCGCCTCCGCCCAAAAATCCGTTGACAAAACCCGCCAAAGCGGATAACGCCACCAAAAAGCATTTGTTTTTTGCCGTTAAATTCATGTTTTTTTGTATCCTAATTCAATTTGATTGCATATTTTGATTGCATTTTATTTTAGTTTGTATTAAAATAGGAGTACGTATGTATTTGAGCATACCGAAAAAACAAAAAACATTTTGAAAAAGGTATCGAAACAACTATGAGCAAAAAATCGAAAACAACAGCAACAGCACAGCCGTTGTCGGACAACAAGCGCAAGGCGATAATCATTACCGCCATAATCTTGGTTGCGGCGATAATTTTGACCGTGGCGTTGACGCTTATTCTCAAACCGGCGCAGTTGACTCCCGCCGATCAAAATTCGAGCAGCAGCGGAACGTCTTCGCTCACTATCCGCAACGGAGATTTCTTCTACACCAATTCCGACGACACGTCCTATCCCAAAGGAGCGCAAAATTGGCTCAGAAAGGGTTACGAGGCTATCACGGGCGATCCGCAAAAGGACACAAGTTACACGCACAACTTTTCCGACCTGTCCGGCACAAGTCAAGCGTTGATGGGTATCGTCACCACCGCCACCGACGGGGAGGGCGACACTTGGGCGACCGTTGCGGATGACCTTGCGATAGAGGGCGTCACGCAAGTGACCAATCCCGGCAAGCCCAACGAGGACGCGGACGACGACAACGTTTACATGATAGCCGCCAGAGAAGCCACCGCCGCGAGCATACTTTCCGACTACTTTACGGTAAGCAGCGGCAAATCCGTCAAAATTACCGTTTGGCTCAACACCGAACAGGTAACAAGCGGCAATGCGGTGGTCATGTTGCAAAAGCAGAACACTTCCGCCAAAAAGGAAAATTGGTACGCATACGAATTCAATGTGGAAAATACCGAAGGTTGGCAAGAGTTGACGTTCTACATCTTCAACCGCGACAGTTCTTCCAAATACATTCGCGTAAGCGTGGGTTTGGGCAACGTGTATAGCGGCGAGGAGGGACTTCCTCTCCAAGGCGAAGGCGACGAACAACAGCCCATCAACGCCGAAGGCATTCTGTTTATCGACGACATCACCTACGAAGAAGTGACCGCCAACGATTACCGCAAAGTCGTGGATGCCGACGACGCCAAAGACAGCACCGCATACAAGGTTATCGAAAACGAAGATATCGACGAAGAATCCGAATATCTCGATTGGCAAGTTCTCGAAGGCAAAACCGCCGCGGACGTAAAAACCTACCAAGAGGCGGACGCATTTGCGCAAGCCGCGGGCGAATACTCTCCCTTTACGGACAGAGATGACTTCTTCAAAGACGACGACAATGCCGACGAAGATCCCGACGCGGAAACACAACGCGTCCCGACGGGCTTCAAGATATTCGCTTTGTCGCACAACGGAGTCGTTCCCACCGACAAACTGCAACCGATCGGTTTCAGACTCAACTCCGGCAAGGGCGAAAACGGCGGCATTGACACGCAATACAGCCTTTGGCAGAAAGACCACCACCACATCAGTTTTTGGGTGAGAGTGGATCAAATCAACAAACTGTCCAAAATCAACATTTACGTACAATCTTTCGACCCCGATACAAACGAGTGGGAGGACGTCAAAAACGGCAGTTGGACGGCTCAGGTCGGCAGTCAGGAGATCGATACGGACTCCAACTGCGGTTGGGTCAAGTACGACGTCTACATCAAGCCCGCCACCGTTGAACACGAAATAAGTATCTTGATCACATTGGGCAGCAAAGACGGTTACGACGGCGGCGACTATGTTCCCAACGGAACGCTGTATGTCACGACGCCCACGTACGAAAACATCTCCGCAAAAGATTACAACAGCGCAAGCAGCGGATCGTACTCCAAAAAGATCGACTTGATAGGCAACTCCTACTCGCCCGACATCACAAACGGCAGTTTCTCCACCACCAACAACAACGGCGATCAACCTAGCAGTTGGACTCCCGTGTTTGCAGGGGACAACATGCTGTATCGCGACGGCAGAGGCAACGAGGAAATCACCGATCTGAACAGAGTGCAGGACGCCGTCGAATACGGAGTTATCCGCAACTACACCGCTAACCACGGTCACGACGACGAACAAAACAACGTGTTGTACATCAAGAACGTAAAGAAGTCAAGTTTCGGCTACCTGTCTTCGACGATCAGCCTGTCGGCGCACACAGTGTACTCTTTCTCATTCTTGGTAAAGGGTAAGCCCAACTTCTACATTCTCAACAACGACACCACCGCCGAGCGTAGCGCAAGAGTAATCGCAAGCGTGACAGGCGCGCAAAATATCGACGCCGCCCAGCAAAAAGCAATCGGCTACGACTACACCACCAAACCGTTGGAAAACGGTTGGACAAGTTGCTTTGTCGTGCTGATAACGGGCAACGAATCTCAAACCGTGCGCATTGCGCTGTTTAACGGAGCGTTGGACGGAAGCGTCTTGACGGAAGCGGGTACGGAAGTTTACTACGACAACATAGACATGACCAATCTCGGCACGTACGCAATGACGGACGATCCCGACCTCGAAGAGGGCGAAGAAGCGGAAAAATACGTAGTCACTTGGTCGCTGAATAGCAACTACGAACTCAACGGAGAGGCGTTGACGATCAAAGATCTCCTCACGGGCGCGCAACTGAAAAACTTTGTAAGTTGGGGCGCATACTCTCCCGAAGATGACGAAGAAATCGGCGACGCTCCCGCAGACGGCGCGTTGAGCGGATTGGTACAGTCCGTTCCCTCCGAAACCGAATGGGCGGAAATGCTCAAAGTTCCCGAAAAGTCCGATGAAAATAACGGCGACGACAATACAACCGCCACGACGGAAAGAGAACCCGTCGATCTCGGACTCCTGTTCTCGGTAATTTCCAGCGTGGCGTTGGTAGCGGCATTGCTCGTAGTGATAGTCGTCAAGATTTTCAAAAACAAAAAGACTCAAAAGAAAGCGGCATAACGAACCGAAAACAACAAACTCATAGTGTTAGCAAAAACGACGCGGCAAATTGTCGCGTCGTTTTTTTGACCTTTCGAGTACCTGTTTGCAAAGGTAAAAATGTTTGTTGCACTTTCGGCAAGAGTATTGCCCCGACAGTCCCAAGACGGGACGCGTCACCCGCGCATAATGCCGAGGAATTTATCGCTCGGCTGTTCTCACGCCAAAATCTATTTTTGTCTTGTGCGGGTACTCATTATTGCAGAGTTAGTAAAAAAATTTTGTTTCTTTGTTTTTGTTTACTCTCACATCTCAACATTTATTGCAGAATATTTGTTTCGAGCCATTGCGCGACCGTATCCGCAACCTGTTCGGACGACAAGCCGTCGGTGTTGAAAATTCCGTTTGCGTAGCGCGCATAAAAGGGTTTTCGCTCCGTCATCAGCCGCGCGATCTGCTCGGGCGTTTTGCCGTCCGCAAGCGGTCTTGCGCCGTCCAACCGAGAGATCACCGTTTGAACGGAAGCGTCCAACCACACTACCGCTGTCGCGCTCTCGGCAAGCGCAGAGTACTGAGCAAGCAGCGCGCTTCCGCCGCCGCATGCCACAACGCAGTCGGTTTTGTCGGTCAGACGGGTCAACTCGTCCCCCTCTGCGCGGCGAAAATATTCTTCGCCGAATTGTTCGAAAATGTCCCTTACCGTCATTCCAGCGCGGCGTTCCGCCTCGCGATCCACGTCGAAAAACCGCAAACCGAGCCGATTCGCAAGCAATTTGCCCACGGAAGTTTTGTAGCAAGCGGCAAAGCCCGTCAACACTATTTTCATAAACTCAACACAAAGTCCGCCGCTTCCAGATAACTTTGCAACCCCTTGCCTACAAACCTTGCGGCGCACACTTCGCTCAGCACGTCGATATGACGAAAACTCTCGCGGGCGTTTACGTCCGTCATGTGTACCTCCGCAACGGGAACGCTCAAACACTCGATACAATCTCGCAGAGCGTAACTGTAATGACTGTACGCCCCTGCGTTAAATATAACCGCGTCGCAATCCGTCTGTTGCAAAATATCCACCAACTCGCCCTCGCAATTGCTTTGGCGACAAGTAACCGTCGCTCCGCGCAGTGCGGCATAAGCGCAAACTTTTTCCTCCAACTGTTGCAACGTGTCGTGACCGTACAACTTTGGGTCGCGCCGTCCCAACATATTTAGATTGACTCCGTTAAGTAACAAAATTTTCATATTTCCTCCCGCATTACGTTCAGATCCGCCACAAAAGAGGCGTAATCGCTTTGAACGGGAACGCCCGTCCACAACGAAAAACTTTTTGCGCCTTGATGATAGAGCATTTCCAAGCCGTCTATCACCTGCAAGCCGCGCGCTATTGCCTTGTCGCGCAAACCGCTTGCGCCCTTGTAGTCGGCGACAAACACAAACCGACAACTGTCGGGCAAAGGCAAATTTTGCTCGAACTCGCATTGCGGCACAAAACTCAAAACCCCGACGGGTTCTTCCGTTTGATCGGGCAGGGCGTACTTTTGTTTGAGCGTCAACGCCTCCGAAACGGTTCGATTGACAACGCGCAGTTTGCAACCGTATTTAAGCAATTCCGCAATGCACGCTTCCGCCGCGCCGCCCGCGCCCACTATCAACAACGGTTTGCCCGCAAAATCCGCGTTATGCTCCGTTAGCGCACGCACCGCTCCGTAGCCGTCGGTGGAAAAGCACTCGCCGTGAAAAACCGTGTTTACGGAAGGCAACTCGGATCGGAAAAGCGCGGCAACGCGTTTTTTGAAGGGCATAGTGACGTTTGCCCCGTCAAACTTGCCTATCGCTTGCGTCAATTCGGAGTCGGAAACATCTCGCGGCAGATCCGCCCTGTCGTAACTGCAACACACGCCCGTTTTCAGCGCGAGATGAGCGATCAAACGCGGCGAAAGACTGCCCGATATATTTGTGCCCACCAATCCGAATTTGTGCGGAACGATACCCAACCCCGACAAAAAATTCGGGTCGGAAACCTCGAAAGGCGCGCTGTCCACGCACCCGCCGCCCGCCGCAACGGAAAGAACGGTTTGACACATGGCAATGCGGTGATCGCCGAAAGAACAAAAATATTTGCCTGTCGGCGCGCCGTCCGACATCAAAACGAGGTCGTTTCCGTCAAAAACGCATTGCTGTCCGCAAACGCGCGCGATATGCCTGATAGCCTCGATACGGTCGCACTCCTTGCGGGCAAGTTCCGACGCTCCGCAAAAGGTGTGCGTGCCCTTGACGAACAACGCCGCGGTGGCAAGCAACGGAATTTCGTCAATGCCGTCCGCCGTTTGTTGCGCCGTGCAGTAAAAGGGCGCAAGTTTGCCGCGCCGTACCGAAACGTCGCCGACCTTTTCACCGAGTACGCTGTGAACGTTTTCAAAAATTATGTTAGCCCCGCCGTTATTCAACACGCGGAAAAACCCCGTTCGACGTTCGTTGAGCAGTACGTTGACAAAGGTCGCTTCCCTGTCCGTCAGTAACGCCAACGCCACGGAATATGCCACTGCGGATGGGTCGTTGGGGAGAGATAACTCGAAAGCGCGCGGGCGACTGCGACGTACCGTTACGGTGTTGCCGTCCGCGACGACGTCCGCGCCCAAATTGCGCAACATTATCTCGGTGTGATCGCGCGTGGGCATTTGCTCGGTATAACGCGTTACGCCCTCGGCAAAAAGTCCCGCAAGTATCACCGCGCTCTTGACCTGCGCCGATTGCACTTCCGCCGTCAGATCCGCGCCGACAAGCCTGCCGCCGCGCGTTGCGAACAAGCAGTCGGGCTCGGCAACAATATCCGCGCCCAACTTGCGCAAAGGACGTATCACCCTGTCCATAGGGCGATTTGACAAACTTTTGTCCCCGACAAAACGCGCGCGCAGACCGAGTCCGCAGTACAGACCCGCCATTAACCGCGCAGTCGTTCCGCTGTTGCCGCAATCCACCGTCGCAACAGACTTAGGCATGCGCGTTCGCGGTTTTACCGTGACCGTCGCTCCGTAGGGAGAGTCGGCTTCGCCCTCTATGCTTATCCGCGCAATGGGACAAAGCGCGTTGACCGTCGCTTTGACGTCGTTTGACAGCGTGACGTTGTGCAGTTTGCTCTCGCCGTCCGCTATGGCTGCCGCAATTAGCGCCCTGTGCGTCAACGACTTGTCGCTGCAACGGACGTCGCTATTGAGTTGAAATTCGTTGTTGAAAGCAATCATAGTTGAAACCCTCTCATAGCACGTAACGTACAGACTTTGCAAGCGGGGCTCATCTGCCCGCCAATTCCGTTACGCGCTCAAAGGGAATGGAATACGTTCCAAACTCGGGCGGCAGCACAAACGTCACCGTCGAAGAACCGCCCGCCGCAACGTTCTTTTTGTCCTGCAAGGTAAGCGACAACATTTGCTCGCTTAGGGGATATATGGTAAAACGCTTGCATATCTCGGCGCGCCACCTGTCCGCATAACAAGAGTCGCACACGCCCAATTCCGCCGCCAAGCGCGTTTCGTAGTACAAGCCGTTGGCTACCGCAACGCCGTGCGGAATGTCAAGCGCGGCTTCCATTGCATGCCCGATCGTATGTCCCAAATTGAGCGCGTTGCGCTCGCCTTTGCAAAAAGGATCTTGGGCGCATATTTTTTGCTTGTACTGCGCGCAGGCGCAAATTATGTCCGATAAACTTGCCCCGTTGCCGCAAAGTTCGTCCACGCGAGCGTCCAACATGCGGTATTTGAGTATTTCGCCGTAGCCGGACAACGTCATTTCGCCGTCCAACGTGCCGAGAAAGTTCGTATCAATCAGTGCGTCGGCAAAAAAATACGTGCCGACAACGTTTTTGATACCGTCAAGGTCTATCGCCGTTTTACCGCCGATACTGCTGTCCACCATTGCAAGCAATGTGGTGGGAACATGCAAAAGATTTACTCCCCGCTTGAAAATACTGCACGCAAAACCGACGGCGTCGCCGATACTGCCGCCGCCGACGGCGACTACAAGTCCGTCCGTCGTCAAATGTTCGCGAACAAACCAACGGCAAAGATTTGTAACTTCGTCAAAGTTCTTCGCACGCTCGCCGCGCGGCAAAAAATACACGTTGCTTCCCTCGATACCGTACAATTGCGCAATATGTCTGTCTGTTACGATCAATGCGTCAGAATAGTCGGACAAAATGAATTTGCCGAAACGAACGTCGCTCATAATTCTTTTTCCTGTTTCAAAATTTGATTGGCAAGTACAAAAGCCAAAATATTTTCCGCAATGACTCCCACGTTGGGTACAACGCAGGTATCGGCGCGCTCGAAATGCTGTTCCGCGACGGCAAGAGTGCCGCTGTCAACGGTCGCGACTCCCTTGACCGTGGGGACGGGTTTGACCGTCAGGCGGCAAAGTATATCTCTGCCCGTCGTCAATCCCGCGACGATCCCGCCGCACTTGTCTGTGGCGTAAACTATTTTGCCGTTTTTGACTTCGAGTTCGTCGTGAGTTTCGACGCCGCTCAAAGAGGCAAATTTGTCGTTTATGCCGAATCCGATACCTTTTACCGAGGGTATGCCCATCAAGTGGCAGGCTATTTGCGCGTCCAGCCGTTCGGAGTAGGGCGCGATTTCGCCCAGCCCCATGGGAACGCCCGTTGCCCCCACCGCCACAATGCCGCCAAGACTGTTGCCCTCGCGCCTCGCCTTGTCGACGGCTTGTTTCATCAACTCCGTCGCATATCGGCAAGGACAGTGCAAAACGGCGAAATGGGGTTGATTTTCCGACTTGCCGAACACATATCTGTTGCGAGAAGATATGCCCCCGATTTTTTCCACGTAGTGATAGGTAAAAATTCCCTTTTGCGCCAGATACTGCTTGCATATCGCGCCCAACACCACATAGCAAACGCTACTGCGCGCGGAACTGAATTCGGCGATTTGCCGAACCGTCAACTCGGGATAGCGAGCGCGCCCGACAACGTCGCTGTGTCCGCTGCGCAACGCGGTTATTTCGGGACGGCTCTCGCGACAGGCGTTGGCGACAAAAAATTTAACTTCGCCGTTCACCGTCACCTTGTTGCCGCAAGCGTCCTCGAACACCGCGACATCCTCGAACGTTTGTCTGCCGCTCCTGCCGTAGCCCTGTTTGCGGCGCGCAAGTTGTTTGTTGATCTCCTCAACGTCGAAAACAAAACCGTCGGGCAAACCTTCGATCGCGCCGCCGTAGCCCTCGCCGTGGGACGTGCCGTAAAAAGAAAATGTTATCATATCCGAATACTCTCCCAAACATCAGCCGCGCGGCGTTGCTGAAACCACTCGGTATCTCCGAGTTTTGCGTCGTTGTGCGAAAAATACATGCTTATTTTGCCGTCGGTGCAAGCCACCACTATATCTCCGTTGAGCGGGTCGCACCCCGTCTGAACGAAACTGCCGTCCGAGTCGGTTTTGAGTTTGGCAACGTTTGTGGCGTATATGTTGTCGGTGTACGACGCAATGCGTTCGAGAGCCGCCTTTGCAGGCGCGCTATCGGCGGTGGGCTGACCGTTGACTGTGTTGTCGGCAACGCAACATATACACACTATTTGAGGCTGAATTTTGTTCAACAAAACCAAATTGGAGGAGGTTCTCGACCCGTGGTGTCCCGCCTTGTAAAGCGTGACGTGCGGCAGATCGGGATTGCACTCGACCAGCGACTCCTCGCCCGAACGTTGCAGATCGCCCGTAAACAAATAGTGATCGTCCCCTTGATTTATCATAAGACATACGGAGTGATCGTTTTCCGTTTCGGTGTATGTTTCGTAATACTTTTGGTATAGTATTTCCATTGTGATACCGTCCGCAAGTTCCCACACCTTTTGCGCGCCGTTGATATTGTTGCAACACTCCAACGCCGTGTAGCACTTTGCGCCCGAGGCTATCTCGGCGTCGCGCGCGGCGCAGTAGTCCGCAAACACCTGCGTTTCTTTGACGCTCATGGAAAATTGAATGATAGTTTTGCACTCGTATCTTTCAAAAATGCCCTTGACGCCGTCCGTTCCCACAAAGCCGCTTATGTGATCTATGTCGCCGTGCGTGACTACCACGTATTCCAACACTCCGTCGCGACAATATCTGTCGATGTACAGAGAGATGGCTCGCGCGCTCGTTCGGCGCGATCCCGCGTCTATCAGTATGTCCGTATCGCCCGCTTTGATGTAGACGCAATCGCCGGGACAACCGTTGTCCGATTGCAAAAAATGTACGGACAACTGCTCTTGACGAATGGCGTCAACGTCGTAGTACCGTTTGTCGTAACGGTGAACGGCATACACGCCGCCGAACCAACCCAAAAAGTAACCGCCCAGCAAAACTGCCGCCAAAATCGATGCCGACAGCAAAGCGACAAGCGCAAAAATCAATTTTTTGCGCTTGGGCGAAAGAGTTTTGCCTTTGACGCGCTGTTCGCCGTCGCAGGCGGTTGTGATGTCGAATGAGTCCTTCATATATCAATGCAAAGTCGCGCGGTAAACGACGTTACACGCGCCAATTGTCGGGGAATTTGGTGCTGTTTTGAAACCACGAAGTAGTTTTGAACCAATTTGTTTCTTTGAGTTTGAGATTGTTGTTGGAGAAATACATGGTGATCTGCTCATCTGTGCAAGCAAACACTATATTGCCGTTTGCGGGTCTGCACGTTGAGGAAGAATCCTTTGAGAAGTTGGTGCCGTCCGTTGTGCAATACACTCTGTCGGTGTAGCGAGCCACGCGTTCCACAAACGGAAGCGCGGGGAAAGAACTTGTGGTCATTTGTCCCTGTGTGTACTCCGTTGTACCCATGCACGTGCAGATACACACCGTTTCAGGCTGAATTTCGCGCAACAAAGCCTCGTTGCCCGCCGTATACGAGCCGTGATGTCCGCCCTTCCACAATTGCACTTTGGGCAAATCGTTGAGCGCGGCCAGCGACTCCTCGCCGTTGTCCTCCAAGTCCCCCGTAAACAGGTAATTGTTGTCGCCTTGTTTGATCATCAAGCAAACGGAGTAGTTGTTTTCGTTGCTCGTTTTTTCGTGGTAGTAGCGTTGATCGAGTATTTCCATTGTGATTCCGTCGGCAAGCGGATATTCTTTCCGCCCGCCGTTGGTGTTGTCTACGCAATCTTTTGCCGTTATCACGTTGACGCCTTGATTTTTGAGCGCGTTCAACTTGTCGGTAAAGTATCCCGCTATCTTGGAAGTCGTATTTTTGCCCGCGTAGGTGATGATGTTGTCCACTTCGAATCTATCCAACACGCCGCCGCCGTTGCTGCTATTTTTGACAAATCCCTCGATATGGTCTTGGTGCGCGTGGGTCGCCACGACGTACTCCAACTTGCCGTCGGTGCAGTACTGTTTGACGTATTTTTCGATAGTCGCCGCGCTGTCGTAACGAGAGCCTGCGTCTATGAGTATATCGGTATCCCCCGCCTTGACGTACACGCTGTCGCCCGTGAATTTGTTTCCCAACATCAAAAAGTGAATGGATAACGCCTCGTCCTTGATGACGTTAACGTCGTACTTGTCCTCGGTAGGACCAAACGACTTCACTACCGCCACATTAACGGTAGTTTGCACGGTTATGTCCCCCTCCGTGTAGGAAATATTCCACACCTTGCTCCCCGTCGAAGTGCTGTCTATCGACCCGACGTTGAAGCCGTCAACGGGCTTGGACGAGCCGTCGGAGTAGTTTGCCGTTACGGTAAGGTCGTCGGGAGAGGGCTGTTTGCCCAATAGCACCGCGCCGCCGTCGTACTGCGCGGTTATACTCAGCAATCTTGGCGCGACCACGGTAACGGTTATTTGCGTTGTTTTGGTGATACCGCCGAAGGTGTAAATTACGGAAACGTCCGTTTCGCCCGTTTGCGACAAAGTCGTCGGTTGCAACTCGAAGTCGGTAACTTCGACGTCGGTTCCGTCCTCGAAAAAGGCGGTCACTTTGACGTCCGACTTGTCAACGGAGTCGCCGACGAAAATTTCGCCCCCGAGATAAATTGCCTCAATCGACGTGAGCGTGCGTACCACGTTTACCTCAAAGGTATCCGTTTGCGTAACGCCGTTGTCCGTGAAAGTCACTGTGACGATACAGCTGTTTCGGGGCGTGGAAGCGTCGAGTTCGCTCATAGTCCACTCGCTGACGGTACGGGACTTGCCGTTGGAGTAGGTTGCCGTAACGGTCACTTTCGTTTGGTCTATCTCGCCACCGACGTGAATGTCGCCGCCCGTGTAGACCGCCTTTATGCCCGTCAAAACGGGAGCGACCACTTCTACGGTAAACGTAGCGGAAAGAGTCTTGTCGCCGCTGACATAACTAACGGTGACGGTTTTGACTCCCGCGGCGGAACTGTCAAAGTCGCCTATCGTGTAACTGTCGCGAGAAAGTTTGTGCGAACCGAACCCGCCTATCAGGACCACAGTCAACTTGGATTCGTCGAGTTGGTCGCCCACAAACACTTCGCCGTCGTAGAAAGCCGTCAGTTCTTGGGAAAAATCGCACGCGCTCAACGCGAACGAAACCGCCAGCACAAGGACAAATATCGCAATTAGTGCAAATGAGTTGCGTTTGTTCATAACCTGCTCCGAATGTAATTTGCCGTCCCGTAGAGCCTCGCCCGTCCGTGACGAAAGGCGTTGCGCCGCTGTCGAAACCCGCGCAAACGCATATTGCTACTATACCAATATAATTATACTACACCGCGCGTACCAATGCAAGCGCAAATTTTGCGCAAAAAAAGAAGCGGATCGAACGTCCGCTCCTTGTCTGAAACTTTGCTTTACTTTTTGAAATACCTGTTGTACAAACCCAAAAACGCCTTGCCGTGACGCGCTTCGTCGCGAGCCATCTCGTGAACGGTGTCGTGTATCGCGTCCAGACCGAGTTCCTTGGCGCGTTTGGCAAGTTGCGTTTTGCCCAGCGTTGCGCCGTTTTCCGCCTCGATACGCATTTTGAGGTTTTGGGCGGTGCTGTCGGTAACAACTTCGCCGAGAAGTTCCGCAAACTTGGCGGCATGCTCAGCCTCCTCGTAAGCGGCTTTTTCCCAATACAGACCGATTTCGGGGTAGCCCTCGCGGAACGCCACGCGGCTCATTGCCAGATACATACCCACTTCGCTGCACTCGCCGTTGAAGTTCATTCTGAGATCGTCGATTATGTCTTGGGGAACGCCCTGCGCCACTCCCACCACGTGTTCGGAAGCCCAGGTCATTTCGCTATCCTGCGCGACAAACTTTTCCTTGGGGGCGCGGCATTGAGGACATCTTTCGGGAGGTTGGTCGCCTTCGTAAACGTAACCGCAAACAGAACATACAAATTTCATAAAAATTCTCTCCTTTTATATTTGTAAATTTGTAACGCAATTACACTTGCGTAATATGTCAGTCTTCCTGCGCGACAAATTCTTCGCTACCGACGCCGCAGAGAGGACAATTTTCGGGCGGGGTGTCGCCTTCGTGAACGTAACCGCAAACTTTGCAAATCCATTTCATTGTTGTATCTCCTTTTTATTTTGTTCGATTGGGGCGCGACATTCGTCGCAAATTCCGTACAGCGTAACCTCGGAGTAAAACACGTTGTCCAAGCGGCAACTGACGTTACATTTGCCCGCGTCCACGTCGGTGATCGCGCCGCACTTGATGCAAACAAAGTGAGCATGGGGTTGGATTTGAGCGTCAAACCGTTCCGAGCCGCATTCGCAACTGACGCGCTTGATCCGCCCTGCCGCCGCAAGTTCGTTAAGATTGCGGTAGACCGTGCCCAAACTGATGTTGGGAATGATCTTGCGCGTTTGATTGTAGATCCAAGCCACATCGGGGTGCGTATCCGTCGATCGCAGAACTTCGTAGACTGCCTCGCGCTGTTTGGAAAATCTCATACGCAAATAATAACATTTATTGTTTGTTTTGTAAATAGGTTGAAAATAATTTTTGAAAAAACTTGCAAAAATTCCATGCAAAGTATAAAATTGTCTTATGGAACTAAACAAGTTGCTTTCTCCATTCAGACGGGCGATCAACGACTACAAAATGATCTCGCCCAACGACAAGGTCGCCGTGGGCGTATCGGGCGGCAAGGACAGCCTTGCGTTGCTTACGCTGTTGGCTGCCTACCGCAAGTACTTCGGTATCCCCTTCGATTTGCTGGCGGTAACGGTGGATATGGGATTTTGCGAGGACGCATACCTGCCCGTCGCCGATTACTGCAAACAACTCGACGTGGAGTACAGCGTTGTCAAAACGGATATTGCGCAAATAATTTTCGACATACGCAAAGAAAGCAACCCTTGCAGTTTGTGCGCAAAAATGCGGCGCGGCGCGCTCAACGGCGAAATAACCAAACGGGGCTTTTACAAATTGGCGCTCGGACACCACCGCGACGACGTTGTGGAAACGTTTTTGCTCAGTTTGTTTTACGAGGGCAGGCTGAACACCTTTCAACCCGTATCGTACATGTCGCGAAGCGGCGTAACTCTCATACGTCCGCTTGTGTACATTGCGGAACGGGACTTGACGGGTTTTGCCAAGGAACTGCCCGTAGTCAACAACCCTTGCCCCGCAAACCACCACACCGAGCGCGAAAGCATGAAGCAACTTGTACGAGAACTGTCGCAAAAGTACCCCGACATTGAAAAGAAATTCGCCAACGCGATAATGCACCCCGAGCGGTACAACCTGTGGACAAAAATTACAGAGGACTGACAATGAAAAACAAAGAAAAACTGCCCGTCGAAACGGTAGCGGCAACCCCCGCCGACGACACAACCACCAACGTCAAAACCGACATACACGGCGGCAAAATGACGATTACGGAATACGAACAAAAGTACACTCGCCGCCAAAACGCGCGCGGCGCAAGATTTCTGCTTTGGATGACCGCCAGCCTGATAGGCATTGCGCTGTTTGCGTGTTTGTTCTTTGTGACGTTGCGCGTGTACGAACTGAACGAATATGCGGGATACGCGGCGATAGGAGTAAGTGTCGTTTTGTACATACTTGTCTTTGTCGTGCCGCTGGCAAAGATCGTGCAACTGCGCGCATTCGAAACGAACGTCAACGTGTACACCGCTTCGGCGGCGAAACGTCACAACAAAAAGTTACGGCACGACATTGCGGAAAAGATAATCGACATCACTTCCAAGGTGGACGGCGTGGGTTGGTACGACAGCGACGTCGTGGGAAAAATGGCTATCGCGCTCAAAGCGGGCAACGAGGAGGACCTCAAACAGGCAATGAGTACGCTGTACGAGGGTTCGGTCAAAAAATCCGCTCGGGCGATAACGCACCGCATTGCGCTAAAATGCGGTTGGCTGACCGCGCTGTCACAGGACAACAAACTCGACACCGCCATTGTGGTGATGCTCAATTTGCAAATGGTAAAGGACATAATGTTTTTGTACGGATTTCGTCCGTCGGACGCGCGCCTCGTCAAGATTTTCGCCACGATACTCCAAAACGCGATAGTCGCCTACGGAGTGGGATCCGCGGCGATCGGCGGCAAAGCGGTAAGCGCGGTATTCAAGCGAGTGCCCGTTCTCGGCGACATTGTGGGCACGCTCATAGATTCGTCCGTACACGGGCTTGTCAACGGCATAATGGCGGAGATAATCGGCAGACAAACGGTGCGTTATCTCATCACCGAGTACCACCTGCAAGAAGTGTTGGATAGCGTCGATCTGGCGCAGAGCGAAGAAGAATTTGTCAAAGATTGCGCCGAGTTGGAAAGCGAACTGCGCAAGAAAAAACCCGCAAAAGCCGCCGTTTAGTTGCAAATCGGCGACCTGGGTCAAAATTTTTACACAAAAAAACAACTTTGCGGGGCAATTACCCCGCAAAAAATTTTCTCTTGGTGGCTTCGCCGCCGCGCAGGTAACGCGAGTCCCAATTTTCGGCGAGGATCTGCGAGATAAGTTTGTACCGTTCGACGTCCAACTGCGGCAAACGTTCGGCAAGATCCTTGTGCGCCGTGGATTTGCTCACGCAAAAAACGCGCGCGACCTCGCGTACGGTACACCTGTGCGCTATGAGATAGTCGGCAATGTCCGCAACTCTCTCCGCTATGTAATCTTTCATCACCAACTCCGACGTTTTTGCTATATCAAATGCGCCGTTTCGACAAATTATGACAAAAAAACGACTTCTGCAAGTCGTTTTTTTCAATAGTTCAAACTTCGTTACATAACCCGCCCGACCTTGTCTGGTAGGCGCGCGGGGCTAACAATACCACTATGTTTTGATTGGCTTTACGCACCACACCCACTTTCGTCGGGGAAACTATTTATTCGCCGGCAATCTCATCTCAAAACAAGTTGTCCAATCAAAGTCCCGTCCTTTTTCACGCGAGCGCGAGGGTGTCCCCTGCAAAATAATCTGCAATGAGCGCCGCACACAAGTGGAAAAATGTCTTTGCCAAATCGTGTGCGGCGCGAACGAAGCCTTTTTGCAGGGGATACCCGAGCGCCCCTACCACCTGTTTACAGCATGTTCGCAAAACGCCACAAAGGGCGGTATTTGCAACTTGGTGCCGTCGTCCAACACAACGTAACCGCTCCACTTGCCGAAAATCTGGTGGCAAGAGTTGTTTACCCACAAAACGTGCGTCCGCGTAAAATTGTCGAAAATCGGTTCAACGCGAAAAACAAACCGTCTGTCCTCGTCCACAAACCTGATTTCGTCGTCGTACTTGATTTCCTGCACTTCGCCCAACTTGTACAGTTTGTTGTCGTAGAAAAAGGCGTTTTCCGTTGCCTCCTCGGTGTCGCCGAAACCCCAACCTATGTTGAAACCAAAGTATTTGCCGTTGACGACGGTGCCGCCGTTGCCCCACGTCCATTTGTGACGGTAGGGCCACACGCCCCTGCCCCAATCCAGCAGACCGAAACCGTTGTTTATTTGATATGCCACTTCTCCAATGCGCACGTAGCCGTTGACGACAAAGCAATTCTCTTTGTAGTTGAGATACCACTGTTTGGCGTTGGAAAAAGGCGTTGCGATCACCATTTTTTCCTTGGATTTGCTAACGTTGCCGAGCATTATGTTCACTTCCGCCTTGACTCCGTAGTAGTCGTTTGCGGTAAAAGCAAGTCGGCGAAACTTGTCCGTCGTTTCAAACTGCACGTGCAAATTGTGCGAAAAATACTGCAACGTATGCGCCACTTCGGGATTGGTGGGCATTTTGCGCCTGAAAAACGGATTGACGGCGCAAACTTTGTTCAGTTGATGTTTATCTCCCGTGGCCAGGTCCAAAAGCGTTGCCCCCGCTTGCATAGCGTAGGAAACATGCCCCAACGTCAGTTGCAGCACGTAACGCCCGTCAAAATGAATTTGGTAAAAATCCCACTCTTTGAGGCGCGGCGTGCGGACGGACTTGTTGTTGTAGACAAAGTTCATGTGGCGCGAATAGCCTCGCGCTACAAGTTTGCCGTGATTGTCCAACAGTTGTTCGCTATGCAAAACTTCTTTCATAGTCAGTCCTTTTTGTTGCCGAACAGCGCAAATATACGCACCAGCAACTCCAAAATCTCCATATACAGGTAAATAAGGCTGGTGGTAAGGCTAAACGCAAGTATCCATTCGAACTTTTTGTCCGCGCCCGCCTGCACCATATAGTCTATGTTTTGAATATCCCAAAACACGGTAACGGTGGCAAAGATAACGCAGAAAAACGCCAACGCCGCCTGAACTCCCAATAGCAAAGCCAAGTTGCCGCTTTGCGCGGCGACAAGCCACACCACGGGGACGCATATCAACTCCACCAAAACAAAACTGATCGCGGCGATCGCCATGCCGAGCGCAAATCTGCTGCTAATGCGCGCGCCCAAGCCCTTGTAGAGCAACAGACACATGGCAAACACCACGCCCGTACCCAACAACGCAGCCAAAGACACTCCCGGCGCAAACATATTGACGAAACCCGCAATAGCCCCCAAAAACACGCCTTGCATCAAGCAATACAGCGGTCCAATGACCTTTGCCGCGGCGGGGTTGAATATCAGCACTATCGACCCGACGATCATTGCCACGCCCGAAACGGCGGCGATCACAACGCCTATCAACACAAGCCGATAGAGCGTTTCCTCCTGCAAATTGCCCGCCTCGACGTTGAATATCGTCAACCAAAGCGCAACTTCCGTCACGATCGCCACGACTATCGTCAAAACCACCAAAAAAATGCTTTTGCCCGTCACCCCGCGATAGGTGGCGGCGTTTTGTTCCACCGCCATGCCGCCGCGACGTTGCAAACGCGTCCAACGACGCATGTAGGGATTTCCGAATCGACTAAACAAAGTTTTACCTCCATTGTTGCGCCACGCGGCGCAGCACAAGCAGATTTTGTTGCAACGCCCTGCGGCGCAGCGAAAATTATTTGCTCCGCCTTGCGGCGTCGCAATGTAATTATAGTCCAAAATTTCCTGTATTAGTATAACATACAATCCCGATATACGCAAGGTTATTTTTTGCTTGACAAATTTCCGCTCGAAAACTACAATGAAAGCAAACAAAACGAGGTGCAAAACTATGACTCAACTTACTATGGACAAGTTGGTAAATCTGTGCAAAGGGCGCGGATTTGTGTACGCGGGCAGCGAAATTTACGGCGGACTTGCCAATTCGTGGGACTACGGTCCGCTGGGCGTGGAAATGAAGAACAACATCAAACAGGTGTGGTATCGCAAGTTCGTCAAGGAGAACCCGCTCAACGTCGGTATCGACTCGGCGATAATAATGAACCCCAAAACTTGGGAAGCCAGCGGACACTTGGGCGGTTTCAGCGATCCGTTGATGGATTGCAAGAGTTGCAAGACCCGTTACCGCGCGGACAACCTTATCGAGGAGTACCAAGCCAAGCACGGCGCGGACGTACCCGTCGCCGCCATGACCAACGAGCAAATGGAAAACTACATCGCCGAACACCAAATTCATTGCCCCGTATGCGGAAAATGCGATTTTACCCCCATACGCAAGTTCAATTTGATGTTCAAAACGTTTGTCGGCGTGACGGAAAACAGCACCTCCACCGTGTACTTGCGCCCCGAAACGGCTCAGGGAATTTTCGTCAACTTCAAAAACGTCTGCCGCACCACTCGTCGCAAGTTGCCGTTCGGCATTGGTCAGATAGGCAAATCGTTCCGCAACGAGATCACTCCCGGCAACTTCATTTTCCGCACGCGCGAGTTCGAACAAATGGAATTGGAATTTTTCTGCAAACCGGGGACGGACTTGGAATGGTTTGACTATTGGAAACAATTCTGCAAAGATTGGTTGCTCGCGCTCGGCATGAAAGAGGAAAATTTGCGCCTGCGCGATCACGACAAGGAAGAACTGTGCTTTTACAGCAAGGCGACGACGGACTTCGAGGTCAAGTTCCCCTTCGGTTGGGGCGAACTGTGGGGCATTGCCGACCGCACCGACTACGATTTGACACGTCACTCCGAAGTGAGCGGCGAAACGTTGGACTACACCGACCCCGTCAGCGGCGAAAGGTACGTTCCGTATGTTATCGAGCCGAGTTTGGGCGCGGACAGAGCGTTCCTTGCCTTTCTTGTAAACGCCTACGACGAGGAGGTCGTCGGCGAAAACGACACGCGCGTCGTGTTGCACCTGCACCCCGAACTTGCGCCTTTCAAAGCGTGCGTGTTGCCTTTGTCCAAAAAACTCGGCGAAAGCGCAACCGCGCTCTACAACGACTTGCTCAAAGAATTTACTTGCGACTACGACGAGTCGGGCAGTATCGGCAAACGCTACCGCAGACAGGACGAAATCGGCACTCCGTATTGCATAACCGTTGATTTCGACACGGAAAACGACGGTTGCGTGACGGTGCGCGATCGCGACAGCATGCAACAGGAACGCGTGGCTATCGCCCAACTCAAAGACTACCTCAAACAAAGAATTTTCATCTACTGAGCAACAAAGATGTCCGACCAAGTCGGTGCGCTCGCGCCCCGTAAGGGGTCGGTTTCGCGGAGCAATTTCCCGCTCGTGAAAAAGTCGATTTTCTATTTTCGGCATTGCTGTGGTACAAGTTGTTCTAATCAGAGTTCCGACCTTGTTCACACAGGCGCGAGGGTGTTTGCCTAAGTAATAATTGCATTTGGTCAAAAAAATAGGGATTTGAGTGAGCGCAGGGCGTGTGGACACAACGCACAAGCGGGCAAAACTCAAATCCCTTTTGCAAAAAACTATTTTTTTCAAATAAACCCAAGAGGCAATGATCGTAATATTTAGTCGGATTTGACAGTCGAAACTCATCCACCGTCTGACGACGGTCCCCCTTCTCTTGCGTCCCCAAGAGAAGGCTTTTAATGCAGTCGCCGACGTTGTTTCCCATTATAATGGAAAGCAATATTTTGCTATAACGCAAGTACAACTTCGCCTCTCGAATGGAAAACTTTCTCCACAGCAACCAACTTTGTTACGGTGCAAGTTGTCCCAATCAAAGTTACAGCCTTGTTCACACAGGTGCGAGTGTATCCCTCGCAAAATAATCTGCAACACACTTGCCCTTGTAAAAGGGGCACTGAGGGTGTTGTACAACAAAACAATCTGCAACAAGCACGCAGTGCGCAGTGAAGCCGTTTTGTGTGCAAGCACCCGAAGTGCTGTATGAAGCCTTTTTGCGAGGGATATGCGAGCGCAAAACTTGCGTTTGGTCGGAACAAAAGGAGAGGGGCTGTGCAGTTAAAATTGCACAGCCCCGTTTTCACGAGTTTTTCCCAACCTCATGCGCGCAGTCGGAGAAAAAGCACAATGAAAAACTAATTTGTTCGGTAGACAAGATGTTTTACCACTCCAATGTTATTCCGATTATTACAAAGTTGTTTCCAATTTCATAAGGCGCACTGAAATTTATCGTATCGGTCGGTTGGGCAAATTCAAAGCGTTCGGTATACGCACTGCCGAGTTTGCCCGTCCAACTACCGTCTGACGTTGTGTTTACATCATTTTCGTTGACGGTAAATTCGTTAAATTCTGAAATAGAAGATGAAACGATTTGGAAAGAAACCGCCTTGATTTGATGTGTTGTTTTTATTTCAATTGTTCCTACGCCCCCTACCGCGCTAGTATACATAAGTCCGTGATTGCTTGCGTTTGTACCCGTTCGTATATTTGTAACGGTAAAGGAAGTTATTTCGTCCAATTCGGGACACCACACCTTGATAAAGTTGTCCAAAATATCTCCGGTTTGCTTACGTTTGTACAAATCATTGATAACCGTGTCCGCCGTCAGTCCGCCGGAAAAATCATATACTGCCATATTTGCCGAAAGATCTTTTACAGTGACGGTAAAGGGGGCGGACGTTACGCTTCCGCAAGATACGGTTATTTCCGTCGTACCCGCTTCAACGCCCGTCACCGTACCGTTGTTGTCCACAGTTGCCTTACCTTCTTGCGAAGAATGCCACTCAATATCCTCAAACGGAGCATTTTGCGGTACGGGCTCTGCCCTCAAATTGATGAAGGAGCCTTCCAAAACTTCGTTGTCGCCCGTCACCGTGATACCCGTAAGTTGGGGGAAAGTGCAGGACGTAATTACAGCAGATCGCGATTGGTTGCCACCGCCGCTTTCATTTACCACAGTGTAGGTTTCGCCGTCAAGTTTCAGTATTGCCCGAACAACGACAGGGCAATTGTCCAACAGGCCATCTCTCATCTTTGATTGTTCAACAAATTGGCTTGACATTGTGACAAAGTGCATTGTATTGCCGTTGCTACCGTCAATATCAAATGTCCACCTGAATTGGCTATACGTCGAGCCTTCTTTTGCCGTACCCGCAACAAAGTATCTTGCTCCCGCGTCGTCGGCGCAAACTTCCACGCCGTCGCCCGCTTGATCCATAAGGGCTATCGCTTCGTCTATGGAAAGGGGATTGTCTTGCGTGTAACCTTTTTGAGTGTTGTCCAATACTTCCACCGTTACCGTTGCGGAAATGTCCGTATCTTTGGCTGTGGCTGTTATTGTAGCAGTGCCTTGCGCAACGGCGGTTATTTTACCGTTGACGACCGTTACCTTTTCCGCGTCGGAAGTACTCCATTCAATATCTTGCGGAGCCTTGGCGGGGGTTACAGTTGCGCTTAGCGTAAGGGTGCTTTCGGGCAAAAGACGTATCGTACCCGTTTTGCTGATAGTTACTTCTTCGGGTTCGGCGGGTTGTTCAAACACACCGAGTACAGCAAAGTGGTTGCTACCTTTTTGACTGAGTTCTATGCCGCCAATGTTGGTGTATGTACCCGTGTTGCCGATAATGTACTGACCGTCCCATACAAATACTTGTTCCGTAGCGTTCCACGTCCAATGTTTACCCGCAGTTTGTGCTGTTTTGTAAACAGCGTTTATGTGACTACCACTGATAGATATTTCAATAAATCTATCGCCCTGCTTGATAAGCCAACCGTCGCCGTCGGCAACGAGTTCTACCATGACAGCATTGTTGATGTCTTTGACCGTACCGAAATAATAGGTCGCCGCCATTTGTCCCGTTATATACCAATAGTCGTCGTTTACTTTCATTGCAAAATAGTATTCGCCCTCTGTCGGCGTGCTGATAGGTGTAAACACTTTTTCAATGTGCCCTTGGCACTTCTCTGCGCAGACGGGGTCGGTGCATGTTTCGTCAAGACATTTGCCGCAAGTTTCGCAAACGTGCTTGCAGACGTGAGGAGTCAGTTTGGGAATCTCTACGGGCTTGCTTATTTC
>CANQPI010000021.1 GCA_947625725.1 uncultured Clostridia bacterium
TTGGTTAAAATCTTGGTTAAAAAAATTTTTAATATGTTCCCGTACCTCAGCAGGACAGAGGATCCGCCTCCTAAGCGAGTAGTCTATCCATACAAAACGGGCAAAAACAACAAAAAACAGCCAATTTTGGCAGTAAAATGGCTGTTTTGCACCAAGATTTGTGCTATTCAAAAAAGTTGGTTAAAATCTTGGTTAAAAAAATTTTTAATATGTTCCCGTACCTCAGCAGGACAGAGGATCCGCCTCCTAAGCGGACTGCCGCGCGTTCGAATCGCGCCGGGAACGCCATGTCGGGCGACCGCGCTATGCGTCGCAACAGAAAAGGGCTCACGCAAGGTGAACCCTTTTTCTTTTGCTCCCGTTTGCTTGTCGCCCTTTGCTCTTGCCCCGTCGCGACAACGAAATATGTAGCGTTCCACTTCGTTCCGCTTACCCGGCGCTTTGTTTGGGACGAATCGCGCCGGGAACGCCAACGTCGTATCGCGACGTTTTCAGTAACCCGCCATCAATTCGGCGGGTTGCTTGTCAATTGGGTGTTGCCGTCAATACAAAATTATTTTGTTCGCGGAAGTGTTCTTCACAGCGGTTTTTGTTAATACATCTTGTCGGCATTGCGTTACCTTTCGCATGTTAATTGCAACGGACTAAACTTGCGCAAATTTACACGATTGCGAAACGCGGCGAAGCGCCTCCAACGATCATTCGTCAAGATTGTCAAAGCGTTGAAGTTCGGGTTTGTAAATTCGGTTTTTGCGCATTACGCTTTTGAGCAACAGCGCATCTTGTCCCGCTTGTTTCGCCTGAGCCACTATTGCGGCGATGTCTTTTGGCAAACAACTCCCCGCATAGCCTCGGTTGTCATCATATACAAATGTGTGATAGTTGCTTATGCGCGGGTCGGCAAGCCACACTTCGCGTGCAAGGTCGTAGTTTCCGCCCAGCGCTTGACAAATATCGTACATCTCGTTGCAAAACGTGACTTTTACTGCAAAAAAGGCGTTTTCCATATATTTTGCAAACTCCACCGATTTTGCGTCGCCCTGTAAAATTTTTACAGTGGAATTGTGCACGGTTTGATACACGGCGATGGCTTGGTGGATTCCTTTGGGCGTGCCGCCGAATGCCAACCAACTGCGAGATGCAAGTTGAGCAAATGGGTGCGCGACAGTTTCGCCGTAGTATTCCGGCTGAAAAACTATTTCTTTGTCGTATTTTTCCATCATAGCGTCGGTAAATCCTATCGGCACTGTGGAGCGAAGAATGACCAGTGGCACGTTCAACCACGCTATAACCTCTTCAACGGCGTCCGTGTTGCAACTGCCGTCATCACGACTTGGCGTCGGTACGCATACAAACACGGCGTCACATTCATTTATTTGTTCGCGCGAACAAAGGTTTTTTTCGAATTTGTCATAGCACACTGCATTCTTAAAAAGTTTGTGCATTGCTTGGCCTACATGACCGTAGCCTACGATACCTATTTTCATTTTTGTTCTCCTCTTAATATTTAATTTTTTTGTGTTTTGTCGGCAAGTGTTGCCGTAATTGTCGTATGGCGGGTTGTAATTTACATTGTCAGGTTAGATGTTTCTTTTTATATCTTTCTTTCGCTTTTTCCAAAATTTGTTGTTTCACTTCGATCTTATACTCCTTTTTGTAGTCGCCCGCATTTTTTTGATTGTCGGCGCTGGGTTCAAAATAGTATAGTATTTGAGGAATAAAACGGCATGCGGCATTGTCCAGCATGGGAAGTACAAATGCGAAGTCGGTGTTGATTGTGTAGAATTTGCCGTTATTTTTCAAGTCGTTTTCTATGTCGATTTTGTCAAAGAGTTTTCTCCTAAAACATTTTGGATGCAGCCACACGTTATCTCCTTGACGCTCCCAAACATTTTGGAAAGACGCCACGCGGTATGTTTTCAGCGGCTTATCGTATCTGAAACAATTTCCGCAGGTATAGTCCGCCCCTTTGTCAAATTCGGCTTTTATACGTTCCAAGGCGGCGTCGTCAACAAAACAATCGTCGTTGTCAAGACAAACAACTATGGCTTCGGGATTTTTGATGATATTTTGCATTGCGAAAACCATATTGTCCAATTCGCCGACTCGACTGTTGTTAAACAGTCCGATACTTTTGGAACAAAAACGTTTGTCCTTGGTCAACAACATGTGCGCGTACTGTCCGCTCTCGTTGGTGGACGCGTCGTCTATGTAAATCAGCACGAAATCCCGAAACGATTGCCTTGCCAAACTGTCCAATGCGCGTTTGACTTTGGAACAGGGGGTATTGTAGCCCCTGCAAAATACAATCATTTCGCTGTCGGTGGCGGGCGTCCAGTCCGAGCGTTCTCCCGCAAGATCTACTTTGTCCGATTGTAACTTGGGTATAAAGTTTTGTTCCATTGCTTCGCGGCATGTAGCAATGAGATTCGGGATGGTTTTAAGTGAATTTTGAGGGTGAACGAATCGGCATTTATTGTTGCCGAAACGTACGCTGTCATTTGCGGAGAGTCTTGCGTCCAGCGCACGGTGCCATGGCAATTCGAAACATCCGTTGATAATATTGTTTTCGAGCGGAAGCAAGCGGTGCAATTTTTCCAAGTCTACAAAACAACTGCGTACTTCTACGCGCTTGCCGAACGTCGGCGGCAGGCTTGAAACATGCGGTATTCCGATTGAGGCTACGACGGCGTTTTGTAGTGAATGTAACGCCTCGACAATGCCTTCTCTGTCGCAATTGTTGTACAATATATCGCTGTCGGAGTGCAATACGTAACGAGTATCAATCCCATCAAACCCCAACAGCGTAGCGTATAGTCCTTGACCGTTTGCCGAGTGTGAGTTTTCGCATGCCTTTCCGAAATATTCGGTGTAGATTTCTTGTTGACGTTGGTTGTCTTCGGCTAAGATCATTTCGTCTATCAAGCCGTTATCTTTTGCGCGTTGCAGTTCGTTACAAAGTTTGTCGGCGTTATCGTCGGCATACATTCGAACGCGTTTCCCTGAGGTGAGGTCGGCAACAACTATCCGTTTGGCAAAACGCAACCCCTTTTCCAACTGCCCGACAATGTGAACTATCGAGGAGTAGATATCGGCGTGTTCCATGGGATTGGTTTTTATCATCAGCGAACAATCGTGCAAATCGATAGGTTTGTCGTCAAGGCGGCAATCAAACACGAGTTGTTCGCCGATAGGCATCAACGAGTCGGCATCTACGCCGGAAGTTTCGTAGATATTTTCTACAATCAGTCCGTTGCGTTGCAGCAAATTGAAGTAAAATTCAACGGGGCGGTGAAAGTCTTCGCGTACAGTGCCGAATTTTGTGTGTTTTTCGAATTTGGCGCTCCTGCAATAAGTCCCGTTGTAACCTTGCAAACGCAATTCGGTTACGTTTACTTGGTCAAAAAACGGATGGCAAATACTTACTATCGCCCTGCCTCCGACTTTGAGCAAGCGCGTGATGTTTTGTACTATCTCGTCGGCGACAGCGTTGTTTACACAGCAAAGAACGAGGTTGTTTATGATCATATCAAAGTTGTCGCTACCGATCGTTTCTATGCTATTTATTACGTTTACTTTTTTGCTCGCGCGGCGGCAGATCGTTTCGGTATCGATATCGAAAACGCTTACGTCGTATTGTTCTGCAAGGGCGTTGGCAATTTTGCACTTGCCGGCGCCGTAGTCCAAAATGGCAGAAGGGCGGTAATTGTCGACAATTTGTTTTATCAACTCGTCATGTTGCTGTTCCTTGCTGCGCGGTTCTACAAGATGTTCAAACAAATCCGACCCGAAATCCACAAAGGCTGTTTCCCCGCGATAAGAAAGGTAAACGATTTTTTTGAATTCATCCTCTGTCAAAAAGGGATACCGCACTGTTTGAAAGGCTCTTTTTATGGATATTCGATACTCTTCCTCGTTGAACGGACGGAGTGAATTGCCGTAATCTATCATTTTGAGCCGACCGTTTGCAACAATAAAGTTTTCCTTTTTGAAATTGTTGAAAACAAATCCGTGATTTTTTCCGAAACGTATCAATTCGGCTATTTCGTCGGCGTGTCCGCCCGTGTACTTTTCTGACGGTTCAAACGGATATTTTATTATCGGATGATTTCCCATGCGAAACAGTTCAAACGGATAAAGTTGGCGACACTCGCCAAAACAGGCGGCAATTTCTTTCAGAAAATTCCAATCGAGATCGTCATGGCAAAATACCTTGTAAACAAACTCTCCGTCACAAACGACTAAGCCCTCGTTGCCCCTACCCAACAATTTCAACGGTTTTGAAACACCGTTTGTTTGCAACAATTTGCAAATTTCGTCCGTCGGCAGTTCGGTTTCGCTCAATTTTGTACAAAAGGTTTTATATGCTGTGCTGACTTCTACAAAATTCACATAGGATTTGGCTTGTTCTGTAAATTCGTTTAGCGTTCGTTCGTTCAGCATTGTGCTGTATTTGACATCGCCGACGATTTCGAGTAATCCCATCACGCGGTAAATATTTGCGACATATTTGGATAAACGCCGCTTGAAAAAATCGCGGTATTTTTCAAAAAACATATATACCGAGCCGCCTCGCGGCAAGATCTCATAAGCATGTGTAAAGGCTGCGCCGATAATATCTTTCAGCAATTTGTTTTGTTCCTTTGCAAACTCAAACGGCTGTTTGGAGCGGTTGTGCAATGTGGCAAACGGCACATTGACCAACTTGAACCCCTTTTGGCGCGCGAACACTGTCCAAAAGTAATCGCTTCGTCTGCCCATAACATCTCCTATCTGCAAAGAAATGTTGGGTAGCAGCAAAAGATCTCGGTTGAAAATCAAAGTGTTTCCGCCTCGGTTACAAACGGGACGGGGCTCGAAATTTTTCAGAGTAAGTTTGCGCGCTTGCGCCTTTCCGCTGAAAACGTCGTCTAAGGTCGTGTTCGCGTCCACGCGATAGGGAGTTTCCAAACGGCGACGTTCGATTTCCGACAGATCGTAGTAATCGTCCTCCAATCGTTCGGCATTGCCTTCGTCAAGTTTCAAGTATTTGGTGTAAACGTAGTCGAGCAATGACGACCGGACTGTCGACAGGGTGGGTAGCGGTGCGTCAAGACAGTAATTGCCCACAACCGCGTCGTAATCGTTGCGATATGCGGCGATCACGCCGTCTATGTTGATGGTGCGGATATTGTCGCCTACAATTTCTTTCAACTCCATATCGTCATCAAGAATCCACACAACATCATCGGCGTGTGTGTTGTAGTAAATATATTTCTGCAAAATGCCTCGCGCAACCGCTATATCGGATATTATCCCGTCGGAATATTTTTGATATGCCGTTTTGGCTTCGTACCGTTTGTCTTGTGACAGCAATTCGCGGGTCAACAGTGTGGTATTCAACTGTTTTGCCGTCGATTGCAAAGTTTCAACATTTTGCAAAGTGTTTACAAGAACAACGACTTGTGTGTTGGGACGATCGAGCGCAGCAATTTCATTTATCAAACGAGCCGCGAGAGTTGCGTCTGTCGCGATCATGCCTATTGTCAGATGCCCGTCGTACTTGCCATCGAAGGTGGGCGGCGCATCATTGCCTTGTGCGGCAGAGGGGCAAAGTAACTGTTTGCAATCGATACCGAAAGTGTTTTTTGCATGTTCAAAAAAATTTTCTCGTATTTGCGAGGACATCAATCCGCCGTATTTGTACAAAAAACTTCGGTATCCCTGTATTTTTTTGTCGATTGAATTTGTTATGCGTTGTCTGTTGTTTGAAACATCTGCCGTAACAAGGTGACGATTTATCACCACGAACGTGGGTTTGAGCAACATTATTCGCACAAACAGATCCCGATCCGTTGCGGAACAGACGTTTTCGTCAAAAAGCCCGGCTTTGAGGAGGGTTTGCATTTTTACAAATGTGTTAGATCCTTGCAAATTTGGGTTTGTTTGCAAAAACGTTTCCGTCGAAAGCGCTTGCGGTATGGGAAAGGACGTGTATTTCTGTCCGTCGAAGAATATCAAACCGCATACGGCAAAGTCCTGCCCGTCTTTTACCGCACATTCACATTCGTACAGGTAATCCGAGTCCCACACGTCATCGTCATCCAAGGTGGCGATATATGTGCGAGAGTAGTCGTGCGGGCAAAAAAGATCTTGTTCGAGCAGATAATATAACGCCGTGTTCAGAGAACCCGCATAGTTGTGCGTAAAAGCGTCACGCAACAGAATCGCGCCAATTTGGTCGCAAAGAGTTTTTTCGCTGTCGCAATCGGTTGACGAATCGCTCACGACTATGGTCAAATCGGGCTTGCGTTTTTGCGCGCTTATCGATTGCAATGCTTTTTGCAGCAGTTCAAGGCGATTTTTTGTAGTTACAATAGCAACGATTTTCATATCTTTCTCCTCATTATGTTGCGAGAAAGATTCGGTTTGAGCCGTGCCGCGGCTGTTTTGCCGAAAAAAATTCCCGCAACAATATCGTTGCGGGAAATAGCGTAAAATCTTCTCCGTGCAACGATAAAGTTCTTGAAATTTTCAAGCGCTCTACGATGAACAGAGTTCATCCCAAGCAGGTTAACTTTATCAAAGCGATTTTTTATTTTTTCTATACTCTAACACACTTTTCGTGGGATGTCAAACATTTTTTTGCGCTAAAATCGACCACCGCAAATTGTGCGAAAGTACAGCCGAACCGACTTGTTTCAAGACAAGCACACGCAAGTATCTCAAAGTTATTATTTGTGACCAAATTCAATAAATAAAAAATATTATACAAACCGCAAGTTTATTAGCCCAAAGCGCGTATGTAACAATGCGCTTTTTGCGTTTTTGTAAAGTTTACAATATACGTTATTTTACACGCGCTTTACATAACAACACGAACTCAACAATATTTGTCGGGTTCGTGTTGCTCTGCCTTTGCGGAGGGGAGAGGTTTGCGCTGTTCGTCGGCGAAAAATCAAAGGTGTGTGCGGTTGGTGGATTCTCGCAACACAAGCGTGGTGGAAACTGTTATCAGGCGAGTCGGCGTATCGGGGTTTTCAATACGGTTTACCAGCGTTCTCAACGCCTCCCTGCCCAAAAAATCTTTATCGATGGAAAAAGACGTTATCTCGGGCGTTACGGCGGTGGATTCCGGCACGTTGTCAAACCCGACGACAAGTACGTCTTGCGGCACGCGCAGTTTGAGGCTTTTCAATGCGTCGCAAACGTTGCGCGCAACAAAGTCGTTACAACAAACAAAACACTCGGGTCTGTGATGCAGTTTCAAAATTTCCGTTTTTATCGCTTCGGGATTGCCGTAGTCAAAACTCTCGTCCTTGCACAGTATGTCGTGGCTGTCGGAGTGTAGCCCGATCCCCAAACTTATGCCCCTGCGCATGCCCACATACCTGTCGTAAAAACTCAAACAGTGAGTGCGGTCGCCAACAAAAGTAAAGTGTTTTATGTTGTATTTTTGTCCCAAATATTTTACGATATAAAAAATGGATTTTTCGTCGTCGGTACTTATGATGTCGTAGTTTTTGTTTAACCTGAGGTTGCTTGCGGTAAAATCGTTAAAGCAGATCGGCTTACCCAAATTTACCAATTTGGATACAAAGTCCCTGTCAAAGCACTCAATTGCCACAATGCCGTCTACATTGAGTTCCTTTACGTATTCGGCAAATCCCGAAAATGGCGTGCGATTAAGCGCATATGTGTACTGAAAAAGTTCATAATTGTGCTGATAGCAACTGTTCTCAATGGATTTTACCAATGGAATAAAATAATTTATGTTGATAAGGGGCTTGCCCGCCACCATCAATATGCGGTAACGCTTGGCGCCCATTTCGATGTGGCTTGCGTTCAAACATTTGTAGTTCATTTCCTGCGCTTTTTTTAGCACAAGTTCTCGCGTCGCTTCGGGTACATATTGTCCGTTTAGCGCCTTGGATACGGTGTTGCGCGACAAATTCAGTTGTTCGGCGATGCTTTGTATCGTTACGGCTTTTTTCATTTTTTTTACCCCTTTGCGCGAAAATTCGGCGAAACGACGGTCCGTCGAGTTCTTTTTTTGAGTTTTGTCCCGTTAACAAACCGACCCACACATAAATATTAGTATAGCCGTCGCAAAAAGTCAACTTTTTCATATGCACAAATTTTATCATTTAAGTGTTGTGCAAATGCACAATTTCGAAATTTTTTGTTGACAAGGTGTTTTGTAAATATTATTCTTATATGGCAAAAACGCCGACAAACGATATTTTAATCGGTTAGCAATATGTAATATATAGGAGTATTTATGAAAAGGCTCAAATTTTTCAGCCTGATGATGGCGGTATTGATTTGCCTGCCTTTGTGCCTTGCGGCATGCAACGGCGCCAATGTTGGCAAGCACGACCACGTTTGGGATAACGGCGAGATAACAACTCAACCCACTTGTTACAAGGAGGGCGTCAAAACTTTCCACTGCACGGTGGATGGTTGTGAGCAAACCAAAACTATCCCTGTGCAAGTAACGCCGCACAAGTGGGACGACGGTACGCAAACCAAAGCCCCCAAATGTGACGAAGTGGGCGAAACCACTTTTCGTTGCACCAATAGCGGTTGCACGGCAATCAAAACGGAACCGATAGCCAAAATGGACCACGAGTGGGATCAAGGCGTTATCACAACATTGTCGGACTTTGACTCAAAGGGGCAACGCACTTTTACGTGTCAAAACTGCCAAACCACGCGCGTAGAGGTGTTAGACGCCTATGCCGATTTTGTCGAGCAATTCGGTTCCAAGAGTTGGAGTTACGGCGTCGCAACGGATTTTGACGGCGCAACATGTAACTTTACTCTGGCGAGCAACGGTCAAACGGCAGTAACGGCAAACAGCGTTACGATAGAGGGTGCAGTCGCCGTAGGGTACACTTTCGGTCAGGGCTTGCCCGAAAAGTGTCAAGCGGCATTTACCGTCAAGTTTGAGGGTAGCGTGTTGGCATACATTGTGGTAAAAGCGGCTAACGGCAGCGTCAAATCGCACAAACAACTAAATACGCAATCGGGCGCGGTGGACTTTGTCGCCGACGTGGGAGATGACGCCATAGATGTGCAAAAGGACGATACGCTTTACCTCGTGCTGAGCGGCAACGCCCAAGGCGCGTTGGGTTTTCGCCTTTATGCACCCTGTCTGCATGTCTGGAACAGTTCGATTACAGAAGCGCCCACCTGCACCGATACGGGGACAAAAACCTTTACTTGCGTCAACGACGGTTGCGAAGAAAGTTTTACCGAGGAAATGGCTGCAACCGGTCATAAGTGGGACGGCGGCACCGTCACAGAGGACGCCACAGAGGATAAAGACGGCGTACGCACATATACCTGCCAAGTCTGCGGCGAAACCAAAACGGAATCCATACCCAAGTTGCCCTCGGACTATATCGAGTTGGCAAACTTCGGCGCAGATTTCAACGACACGCTTGCGGGCGATAGCAATTGGCAAGTAGGCAAAATAGATTACACTTGGGGTGACAATGAAAACTTTACGTTTGCCGCCCTTACCGAAAAGACAACCGACGCCTTTACTTGTGGCGATCCAAAAATGGAAGTCAAGGGCGATTGGATGATCAACAACGGAATGGTGGGTTTGGCTTACACGTTCGACCAAGCGACAGACGTGCGTTTTGTGTTTACGCTCAGTGCTCTTTACGAAAGCAAATTCTCCGTCCGTTGGGCGTTGAAGAACATCGACGGCACGATCAAGACTAACGACGGCAAACCGTCTTGGGGTGGCGATTCCGATCCGTTCTCTATGCGAAACGACATTGCGGTCGAGGCGGGAGATGTGCTTTACGTACTTGTAAACAAGGAAACAGGCGAGCAGTGCAACTTCACTTTCTCGATCAAAACACGCAAGCCGGAGCCACAGACTTCAACCGCTGTCTTTGCCAACGACTTCGATGACACGCTTGCGGGCAACTCTGCTTGGCAAGTAGGCATTGCCGATTACACTTGGGACGGCGGCGAAAACTTTACGTTCAGACCAATTGAGCAAACGGAAAACGGTGCGTTTGTAAATGCCGATCCGCAAATGGAAATCAGGCGCGACACATTGAGTTTCCGCGGCATGGTCGCGTTGGGCTACCGCTTCGACACGGCAACGGCTTTCGGTTTCCGCTTTGTTTTGACGGGCGACAAGGACGGCGATTTCGCAGTACGCTGGTCATTGAACGCCTCCGACGGAACGATCAAGAGTGGCGACGGACATCCCACTTGGGGCGATAGAAATTGCAACGTGGAACTTTCCGCCGAAGGCACGGCAGAAGCGGGCGACGTGTTGTACGTATTGATAAATCAAGAAGCAAGCGCCAGTTGCCACTTTACGTTTGAAGTAACAGCCGAAACCGAGCCGACAGAACCCGAATGGAACGAACCAAGCGGTTTTGCGGACGACTTCCAAGCCACGCTTGACGGCACGTCTAAGTGGAGCGTGGGAACGGTGGAGTACATTTGGACACAAGAGAACTTTGTGTTTACGGAAGATCTGACGGTAAAAGACGGCGCGTTTACCAAAGAAGAACCTTGGGTAGAGATCAAGGGCGATTGGATGGCGATCAACACAATGGTGGGCATTGCTTACACGTTTGACGTTGCGGGCACCGAACACTTCGAATTACACTTGCGCGGAAAGGAAGCCGACAGCGCGTTTACCATTCGTTGGGCGTTGAAGAACGCCGACGGCACGATCAAAACCAACGACGGCAAAGCGTCATTTGTGGGCAACGACAGAGAACTGCGCGCTTCGCAAGATCTCGAAGTTGAGGCAAACGATGTGCTTTACATATTGATACAAAAAGAAACGGACCGCGACCAGTGCAACTTTGCGATCACGGTAAACGCAGTTGACAAGGAAATTGCAAATTTCGGCGCAGATTTCAATGACACGTTTGCGGGTACATCCAATTGGACGGTAGGAATTGCCGACTACAAGTTTGACGGAATAGAAACCTTTACCGTCACGCCCCTTACGGACAAAACCTCGGACGCCTTTACGCACGGCGATCCTAAAATGGAAATCAAGGGCGATTGGATGATCAACAACGGCATGGTCGCGCTTGGATACAGGTTCGATCAAGCGGCGGACGTGCGCTTTGTGTTTACGCTCAGTGTCCTTTTCGAAAGTAAATTCTCCGTCCGCTGGGCGCTGACAAACTCCGACGGCACGATTAAGACCAACAACGGCAAAGCGTCCTGGGGCGGCGATTCCAATCCGTTCTCGATGCAAAACGACCTTACGGTCGAGGCGGGAGATGTGCTTTACGTGCTTGTAAACAAAGAGTTGGGCGAGCAGTGCAATTTCACCTTTACAATCTCGTCCGTACAGTAAGAAAAAAAGCATTTCAACGCGCAATGCGCGCGCAACAAAAAGTATCGCCTTGGGGGATATTATGAAAGTTAAACAAACCAGGATAGTTACAATTTGCCTGTTGGCGGCGGTTTTGATGGCGTCGTTGCTGTGTGCAACATTGACTGTCGAAACACGGGGTTACGCGGCAATGCAAATTGTCGACGACTATGCCGGCGCCTACCGCAATCAATTGGCTTTTTCCGCAAAGCGGGGATGGAACAACGATCCAAACGGGTTGTTGTACGTCAATGGCACTTGGCACATGTACTATCAATATAACTATGACAAAAACACCGACATGACGGAACTCGGTTGGGGGCACATGAGTTGGGGACACGCCACAAGCGAGGATCTTGTTCACTGGACGGAGCAACCCGTTGCTCTGCCCGAGGGACAAAACGGTTACGGAATGATGTTTTCCGGCAGCGCCGTTTACGACCAAAACAACACCAGCGGTTTGTTTGACGTGGGCGCAAACGGCAAAGTGGCGGACGGTCAGGGCATAGTTGCAATACTCACCCAACCCACAGAGGATCAACGTCAGATATTGGCGTATAGCAAAGATAACGGCAATAGTTTTGAAGTTTGGGGAGAGGTGATCGGTCGTTCTGACGACGGCAGCGTCGGCGACAACGAGTTCCGCGATCCAAAGGTCTTTTGGAGTGAACAACATAATAAATGGTTGTTAGCGGTCGGCGGCGGCTCAATAAGAATGTATTCGTCGGATAACCTCAAAGAGTGGACTTTCCTCGGCGAAACGGGTTTTTGGGGAGAGTGTCCCGACCTGTCCCGTTACACCGTTGACGGCGTAACAAAGTATGTGTTGGCAATGTCGCCCGAAGACAAACCGCAAAGCCACCAATACAACGGAACTTCGCGCGAGGATACGTATTATCCCGCCGAGTACTACGTTGTGGGCGATTTGGACGACAACGGCTTGTTTGTGGGCGAACAACCCATTCGTCGCCTGGAGGAGGGCATTGATTGCTACGCGTTGCAAACTTTCAACGACGCTCCCGACGGCAAAACTTATGGCGTAAGTTGGTCTGCAAGTTGGAAAACTTGCGGCTTGTACGAACGTTTCCGTCAAACGTACAACGGCGGTATGACGGTGGCGACCGAACTCGATCTTGTCAAGGACGGCGATGGTTACGCTCTCGCTCGCAACCCCGTGGCGGGTTACGACAAACTGCGCACAAACGTTATCGGCGAGTACAACGGCAAACTTGCCAAGGGCGCAACGGCGCTAAGCGACGTTCGCGCAGACGTTGCCGATTTGGACATAGAGTTGGATTTTGGCAACGGCAACGCCAACCGCGCCGAGTTGTGGTTGCGCGTATCCGATGTGGAAAAAGTCAAATTGGTGTACGACGTGACAACGCAAACGCTCACATTGGATCGTTCGGAGAGTTCGTTGCTTGCTCAAAACACTCTGCGTTACACGGACAAGTACTCTAAGCAAGTGGAACTAAACGACGGCAAGTTAAAGTTGCGCGTTTTGTTGGATAGAGCGTTTGTAACAGTGTTTGCCGACGGCGGCAAAGCCGACTTTTTCAGCGCGATATTCCCCTCTGCAATATCCGACGGTATGCGTTTGTTCGCGAATGGCGACGTCAATGTCAAGGCGCAGGTACACGGCATGCAAAGCATATTCGACATACCCGACAATGACGACCTGTTCATTACCACCGACAAAATAGACGGTACGGTGGGAACTTCGTATCCCGTAGTTGCTTCTTCTTTCGGCAGCGACTTTGACGAAAGCAAGGTGAAGTTCGAAGTGGTGGACGGCGCTCAAAACGTTCGTTTGGAACAGTACGGCGCAATCGCTTACGTTACGCCTTTGCAACAAGGTTTTGCGCGCGTAAACGTAAGTTACAACGGCGTTTCCCACGGCGGCATAGAGGTGTACTCCTATACCGACGGCTGGACGAGCGATCTCGATTTCCCCCGTATTGGCGACGGATTTGCCTTCTACGGGGACAAGGGTATGTTGCTTTCCTGCGACGGCGACGGTTTCCGTTTCGGCGACAAGCGCGTAACGGACAACTTTGTTTACTCTGCGGAGTTTTTGCCGTCCGACAACGCGCAAGCCGCGGGCTTGGTGTTTGGCGTAAACGACACTCAATACAACTATTGGGTGGCAACTGCGGACACGGCGGAGAACAAAGTAAAAATTTGGCAAGCGGGCATTGGCGAACTTAGATCCGTTGACTACCCATTTGAACAGGGACAACTATTCAAACTTACCCTTGCTGTCAATCAAGGCGTTGCAAAAGTATTTGTAAACGACGACTCCGTTGCGGCATTGACGTTGAAATTGCAAAATTACAACGGCGGCGCTTTGGGACTAAACGTGTTTCACGGGGAGTTCAAAATAACCAACGTTCGTCTGGTGCAAAACGACAGTTACGAGGGACATTTGTATTTGGGCGGCTACTCCGTGCAAAAGGTGATCAACATCACCGACGGACACGTCAAACTTGGTGCTAACGACTATTCGGTGCGCAACGGAGTACTCAGTCTGTCCGACGACTATCTCAAAACGTTGGAGGCGGGCGTAAGTTACACTTTCCGCGCCGTGACGGATTTTACGGACTTCGACTTTGACGTAACGGCGGATTTCACTTCCGTAACGGTGCGTTCGACCGCGGAGAGATTTTACAGCGGCAACGACGTGGTGTTGGAACTTAACGCCGGCACGCAGGTACACAAGGTGACGGTGGACGGCAACGATGTTGCGTTCGAGCAACGTGATGGAAACGTTGTAATATCGGCGCAGGACGCCGTGGCAATCGGCTTTGGCAAACACAGCGTGCAGTTGTTTACCGATTGCGGCAGACCCATTGCGGAGTTTGTGCTTGCCGAACCTGTCGAAACGCTCACCGAGATGGAAGAAAAAGCCACCCATGTATTCTTTTGGGTAGACATCACCATTTTCGGCTCGTTGATATTGGGCTACGTGGCTTTTGTAGCGATAAAAAAGACAAAAAAACACTGATACAACCAAGTAAAGGGGGACAAACATGTCAAACGAACTAACTTCCACCGCGCTCGAGGATCAACTTGATCAACAGTCGGACGTCGTGGACGAAATCGGCGCAGACCTTGTCGAACAGGCGTACGACGCATTGGACGGCAACCCCGCCGACGACAAGAAAAAGAAACACCCCAAGTGGGAGGCGTGGAAAACCAATTTTCGCCGTCACGGATGGATCTTACTGTTTATCATACCGGCGTTTGTCTATGTTTTGATATTCTGTTACGCGCCAATGTACGGCATTTTGGTGGCGTTTCAGGACTATATGCCGGGTGACAGCATTATCGGTAGCGACACAACCTGGGTAGGATTTCAAAACTTCAAGACGTTCTTTTCCAACCCCAACTTTTGGGACTACTTTTTGAACACATTTTTGCTGTGCATTTTCGGCTTTTTGGTCGGTTTTCCCCTGCCGATAATCGTGGCATTGTTGCTGAACTCCTTGCGTTCCAAAAAGGTGAAAAAGGGTTTGCAAATACTGTACTATGCGCCGCACTTTATATCGTTGGTGGTAATGGTCGGAATGTTGAAACTGATTTTCGGTTCGGACGGACTGTTGGATCAACTCAGCAGACAAATGGGCGGCGATGCCGGCGGATTAAAACTGTTTCTGACGCCCGAGGCGTTTAGACCGTTGTTTATTTTCAGCGGCAACTGGCAGGACTTCGGCTGGTCGGCGATAGTGTACCTTGCGGCTCTTTCCGGCGTTGATCCCGCTCTGCACGAGGCGGCAAAAATGGACGGAGCAAGCCGCTTCCGCCGCATATTCAGCGTGGATTTGCCGGCAATATTGCCCACCATCGTCATGTTGATGATATTGTCTGTCGGCAACCTTATGAGTTGCGGCTACGAAAAAGTTTTGCTTATGCAAACGGCGGGCAACTTGGAAACGAGTGAAATTTTGTCTACATACGTGTACAAATTCGGCTTGATGAACGGTCAATACGGCGTAGGTACCGCCGCGGGATTGTTCAACTCCGTCATTAACGTAGTGTTGCTGGTTATAGCCAACTTTACCAGCAAAAAACTTACCAACAACAGCATGTGGTAAAAGGAGGGTACAAACGTGTTTGAACTTTTGGGAAAAGTTTCCACAAACGATTTGATTTTGACGCTGTTTCTTGTTATCATAGTGTTTGAGTTGGTGGTTATCGGCGTTTTGCTTTACAAACGTCGTTTCAAAAAACGCCATGCGGCAGCAAATACCGCTCGAACCGCAAATGATACGTCGCCAAACAACGTCGCAATGGCAACGAGCGGCGAGACAGAGTCGCAAACCCCGCGCAACTACAACGAGGTAAAGCAAATTGCCAAGAAAAACAAGATAAAAGAAAGCAAAGGCGACGTGGTGTACTACGTGATTTGCGGATTTATCCTGTTTTTGCTTGCCGTGATAGTAGTGTATCCGCTATACTACATTGTCATTGCGTCCATATCCGACGCCGACGCCGTTATGTCCGGCGACGTGTGGCTGTATCCCGTAAAACTTACTTTTTCCGGTTACGGAAGTTTGTTCCAACGGGACGACGTGTGGAGAGGCTACTTCAACACCATAGCCTATACCGTGTTGGGTACCGTATTTAACGTTGCTCTCACCATTCCCGCAGGCTGGGCGTTATCTCGCGATTATTTGCCTTTCCGCAAGTTGATAACGACAATGCTTATCATCACCATGTTTTTCGGCGGCGGCTTGGTACCCTATATCATTGTGTGTCGGGCATTGGGGTTGTATCAAAACCCGTTGATCCTCATTATCGGCGGCGGCGTCAGCGTGTACAACGTGTTTATGTGCAAATCGTTTTTCTCCTCCAACGTGCCCAAGGAGGTGTTGGAGGCGGCGCAAATCGACGGCGCGGGAGAGGTTCGCACCTTCTTTGATTTGATTTTGCCCATATCGACCTCGATAATCAGCGTAATGGTGTTGTTTTACGCCGTAGGACACTGGAACAACTATATAGACGCATATATCTTTAATATCGACAAGAGTTTTTACCCTCTGCAAACGGTGCTGGACGGATTGCTGTCCGCTACCAACGTGGGTGAGGGCGAAGTGGTAGTAGAACAAATGCGTATAGCAACTCAGGTTAAATTTACTTCCATCATTGTGGCTACCGTACCCATATTGGTACTGTATCCCATGATAGAAAAGCACTTTGGTCAAGGCGTACTTGTCGGCTCGTTCAAATAACGGAGGATTGTATGAAAAAAATCATCATAGGCGTAACCGCAACGGTTTTGTGGGTGGTTTGCGTAACGCTTTTCGTTGTGTTTGCAATGGGAGGCGGCACAAATACGGAACATCAATTTACCGTGCTGACAGTCAAAGAGGACGCCGTAAAAGACTACAATTCCATGCCGGTTTTCAGGGAACTTGCTCAGGAAACGGGTATAGACGTAAATTGGATCTACAACACGTCGGCACAGTATTCCAACAACACCGACCCCGTCGGCACCAAGGGCATAGACGCCATCTATCACACGGGCTTTTCCAACCTCAAACTGTACGACTACGGCAGGCGCGGCAGGATAGTCGCTATCGACGAGTATATGGACAGCATGCCCAACTTTTCCAGAATTTTGACTGCCCGTCCCGATATCGCCGAGGCGCTCAAATCTCCCGACGGGCACATCTATTCGTTGCCGAGAGTGGAGGAAATGGGGCTTAAAGCCTATCCCAACATCTTGTATATCAACAAAAAGTGGATAGAAAAACTTATCGACGACGGCAATTTGCCCGCAGGAGTGAACTTGACCAAAGACCAACTTACCGACGGACTTGACCTGTACAGGTGGGAATTCAAAGCGATTTTGCAAAAGTTCCGCGATTTGGATATGGACAACAACGGCAACAAAGACAACGAAGTACCGTTGACGTTTGTCAGCGGCAATTGGCAGGGCAACGAATCGGACCTTATCGCCTCTTTCGGCGTACCCGAAAACCGCGAACACAAGACGATACTCAACGGCAAAATCACCTTTACCATAGAGGACGAAAAATGGTTCAAAGCCATCACCGAAATGCACGATTGGTGCGCGAGCGGACTAATTTCCTCGGCGTCTTTTGACCAGGACGAGAGTCAATTCCTCGCTCACGGGCAGGACGGCAGATACGGCGCGTTTTATTGGTGGGAAAAGGACACCGTCCTTGCCAAGGAATATCGCGACGACTATGTAATCGTTTTACCCTTAAAGGACGACGACGGCAATCGTTACGTGGGCGTCAGCAACGAGCAGGAAGTGGAAAAGGGCGAGTGCGTTATACTTTCCTCTTGCGAGGACAAAGAGGGGTTGCTTTCCTACTTCGACAAGTTTTTCGAACCGGATTACTCGGCGCAACTCAACTACGGCTCGATAAAATCCGGTGCGTTTTTGCCCAACAAAGAAAACGGCAAACTTATCCCCAACGACGATCACGGCGCGCAAAGCGCCGACGACTTCCGCATGAGGAACGCACCCTACGGCGTGGTGTATCTCACGCAGGAAACGTGGGACAACTCCGTTCAAATGGAGTCGCGCGCGCAGTTGCGGCTGGACAACCTCAACAGTTACGTCAAACCCTACGTGTTTGAGGGAGTGGCTACAATACCCAACCTCAACTATACGCAGCAGGAATTGTTGGAACTCAACACGCACGAGTTTTCGCTGAGCAACAATATCGCAAGTTGGTACACACAAGCCGTTATCGGCAATACCGCGCCGACAAGAGAGTCTTGGCAAAACCTGCTTTCGGTCAACAGAGATTCCATTAACGCTGTATTGCGTATCAATCAAGCGGCTTACGACAGGTATATTGAAGCCACTGTGTAAAAGGCGCAAATCGGAGAACGGTGCATGAGAGGACTGAGAGTCATCGGCGACTATGCTTTGGAATTTTTGGTGGTAACTCTTTTGATGGGTTTATCGGCGTTTACCATCGTGATGTTTGTACCCATGCTTGTGGGCGTAACCGCGTTTTTCGGCAACAAAATGGGTACACGTCGTTTCAAAGACATTTTTGTGACGATAGGGCAAAATTGGAAGATCATCACGTTGTTTACGTTGTTTGAGTTGGTGATCATAGTCTTTCCCGTGCTGAATATCTACTTTTTTAACACCCATGTAGACCAAATGAACTACTTTGTGTTGGCGGTTTGCTATGTGGCGTTGGTTGTCGGGGCAATGTACTTGGTAACGGCGCCTACCGTCATCGCCAACATGAAGGTCAACTTTCGTCAACTGCTGTACAATGGTTTGATGATGTTGTTCGGCTCCTGGTGGAGAAGCCTCGTGGCGTTGGCAATGGTAGCGGGCATAATAGCGATGATATTGCTTTACCCTTACCCCGTGATATTGACGTTGTACGCGGTGCCGTTGTTCAACTCAATGTTGATAAAGGAAAACTTTTTGCATCTCAAAGCCAAGGCGTTGGGTACAACAGTCTACGAATTAAAAAAGAAAGTCAACGAGGACGATTACCTAGACGAGAGAGGTCAAGTAAAACCTTGGCGAGATGACGTGGACGTAACCGTTGTACAAAGTGAACAGTCGCAACAAACAAACAACCAAACTTCTGACGAGAATGGAGAAAACGATGAAAAAGATTAGAACCTTGTTGATATTGCTGCTTGCAGTCATGCTTTTGGCGGCATGCACACCTCAGGCGGAAAGCAACAAAGCGCCCACGGTAGTGGGAGTTAAGGACGTGCAGTGTCTGGTAAACAGCACGGTGGACTTTCTCGACGGCGTTGCCGCGCTGGACAAGGAGGACGGGGACATAACTCCCAACCTTTCCATCACCGTGGAACCGCACGTAGACGTAACTTCCGACGGTTTTGCAACCTTTGAACAGCAAGGCGAATATACCGTCAATTACCAAATAACCGATAGCAACGGACGTACCGCGCAAAAGCGCGCCTATGTAGACGTTGTCGATCGCGAAACCTATCATTCTTTCGCTATGCCGGACGGCTATTCCGTGGAAACGGCAGGCGCGGCAAAGGTTATATTTAGCGGAATGAGGGACAATGAATTTGTGGTGGAGAGTCAAGACGGCGAAATTGCCGAGGACGTGCGCGTCGTGCGTACTTTCTCTCTCAGCGCAGATAGTTTTGTTACTCGCAAGTACTATTTTTCCACACAGTTCAAGTCCGACGTCGCCGGCAAGGTGACGGTGTTCTGCAACGGCGAACCCACTGCGGAAATTGCCGTGCAACAGGGCGACAACGTTTTGCAGTACTCATGCACCTGCCCAGATAGTTCCGAAACTTCCTGCGACGTGCAAGTGGAGTTGTGCATAGGCGGCTTGGGAAGGGCAAAAGTTGTTGTGGGCAACACTTCTGTACGTTATCCTCAGCAAAGCGGCACGTCGGTGGAATTGACGCCCGATTTCAATTTCGGCAGCATGGTTTCGCCGCGTATCGACCCTGCCAATTCGGAGGGTTTGGAAGGCAACGCTTGGGCGTTGGAGGACGGCAGCGGCGCACGGTTGGAAATAACTCACGCAGGCGCAAACAACATTTGGGCGGGCGGAATGTTCGTCAACACCGGAGTTCAACTCAAACCCGACACGACCTACGAAGTATCCTTCAAAGTTGAACGGCACAGTTTCCCGTTGCGCGAGGAGGGTACGCCCGACGATCCCGCCGATTTTGAAGTAATAATTCAGCGCAATCAATGGGACGAACTGCAACTTCACAAGTTTACCAACCCCGAAAACGGCGTGTTGACGGCAGAGGTATCGGTTGACTCAAACAACGTCGGACCGCTGTGGATATATGTACAATCGGCAACGCAGTGCAACCAGATCACGATAACCGATTTGCACGTAAAAGAACATCTTGAAGCGATGGGCACCGACAACTTTGAAATTGCCGACTTTACGTGTTTCAACTCCACGGCAGACTACGAGTTCCACTCCGAGTTGGGCAATATCACCTATTATGTAAAAGATTTCGACGCAAAGGACAGCAATCACGTTGTTACAAGCCCGTCCTTCTGGGTGGCAGGTAGCGGCGCCAACTACGTGGTGCAATTCAGAATCAAAGCCACCTCTCCCATAGAGTTTGTTGTGGCAGGACCGATTTCCGACGGATGGGATCCCGTACTCCTTTGGCAAAAGGTGACGCTCACCGCTAATGTTGAGCAAACCGTATCCTTTGTTTGCAACGGCAAAACTCCGCAAGGAGTTGTTGCGGACAGACTGTACAAACTTGTGTGGCAGTTCGGCTCCGCTCTCAACACTCAGTATCACGACGTAACAATAGAAATCAGCGACATTCGTATTTGCAAACGCGATGTGGAGTTGGACGGTTGATCATGACAAAAAACATACAAAACGATAATCAATATATCGCCAAGAGCAAAAGTTCCGTCAACAACAGTTATCGACTTGCGTATCACATGTTGCCGCCCATAGGTTGGCTAAACGACCCCAACGGGTTGGTGTACTTCAAGGAGAGGTATCACCTGTACTATCAATTCAACCCCTACGCAAGTTGCCCGGGGCGCATGTGCTGGGGACACTTTGTGTCCAAAGACTTGATCGACTACGTGGATGACGGCGTGGCATTGAAGCCGGACATAGAGGGCGCAAGCGCATATAGCGGCGGCGCGATCGACTACAACAACGGCAGCAGGCTTGCCGCGTTGTACACTCTGCATCAAGAGGTAAACGGCATTCGCACGGAAGAAGTGTACAAAGCAACTTCGCACAACGGTTTCAGTTTCGATCGCGGCGTCAAGATATTTGACAACGAGTATTTGCCCGATAACCTTAGCAGGAGCGATTTTCGCGACCCATGTCCCGTGTTGATAGGGGATACCTACTACGTGTTTCTCGGCGGCAAGGACGTAAACCTCAACAAAGGCGTGATAGTGGTGCTTAGCGGCAAAACGTTGGATAGGCTTCACTATGCGTTCAGTTTGGGACCCTACTATCAGTTGGGCGAGATGTGCGAGTGTCCGTGCTATTTCCGCGTGGACGGCAAGGACGTCATTCTTGCCAGCGGTTGCAACGTGCCCGAACGGGATAACGACTTCAAAAACGTCAATTCCAGCGTGTTTATCGTGGGCGAGTTGGATTTCGAAAAGGGCACAATGGCGGTGGACTACATCAAGGAGATAGACAAAGGCGACGCCTTTTACGCTCCGCAGTTTATTCGCGGCATATCCACGCCCGTCATGATAGGTTGGCTGGAAATGTGGGAACGCAAGTATCCTACGAGAGAAAAGGCTCATGGTTGGGTGGGCGCGTTTTCCATTCCGCGCGAAGTCAGCATACGCGACGGCGACATCTTTCAAAATCCCGTGCAAACGCTCAACGCCTATTTGCGCGACGTACCCGAGGGATCTGTGCCCAAATGTGCCGACATAACGCTTCGCTTTGGCGGCGAGGGATACATCAAGATCGTCGGCGACAACGGGTGCGTAACGGTGGGCAAGGACAGCGGCGTGTATCTGGACACCAATTTTACAAACAATTTGTTCGGTTGCGTGAGGCGTACCAATCGCAGTTACGACGAGTGCGACGTCCGCATTTTGTTAGACGTATCCAGCATAGAAGTGTTTGTGGACGACGGCAGAGAAGTTATCAGCAGCAGAATTTACATAGACGGGAGTTATACAACCGAGATTGGCGGCAACGTCAGGCAAATTTGCATAAAGGAAGTAGTCAAAAAATGAAAAAACTTTGGATAATACCCATATTGGCGGTGTTGATATGCGTGTGTATGGTAGCATGCGTGCCCGCCGCGGGCAACGTAAAGCAAAAAGGCGCAAACGTCTTTCCCGCTTCTACCAAAGACGACTCCATGGATGTTACTATGGGCGACGTAATGCCTTTTTACGACAACGGGGTGATGAATATTTATCACCTGCGCAACAGTACGGGTACAAACAGTCAGTTTTACCACCCCATAGCGCGATTGACCACCTCCGACTACGTTCACTACACCGACGAGGGTATAGCCCTCAACTTTGAGGAAAAGGTGGACTCTCCCGACGCGGCATTGGGCACGGGTTCTTTTATCAAGGACAAGAACGGGCTGTATCATTGCTTTTACACCGGGCACAACGGCAATGCTCCATCGACGGATTTGCCTCAGTTGCTACACACCGAAGTGGTACGTCACGCCACCAGCACAGACCAAAAACATTGGGATAAGGACGAGGATTTCAATCTGTACGGTTACGAAAACGATTTCCGCGATCCCTATGTGTATTGGGACGAGGCGGATAGCACCTACTATATGCTTGTTACCACTCGCGACAACACGGCTTCAAGCCCGGCGGTCATCAGACGCTTCGAATCGGAGAGTCTGTCCGCGTCGGACGAGGGTTGGACGTTTGTGGACAACTTTTTCGTAAACGACAGCGGCGACTACAATATGGAGTGTCCGTCCTATGTGGAGTTTGGCGGGTTTTATTACTTGGCGTATAGCGAACAGGGCGACAACCGCGTTACGCATTACCGCTACAAAACTTCGCACGACGATCCCGAATGGCACAAATTCGAGCGCGACACAATCGACGCCGCGGGCTTTTATGCGGGACGCCTTGAAAAAGCCGAGGACAAACTGTTTGCGTTTGCTTGGTGCGCAAGACTTTCGGGCGGCGCGGCAGGCGGATTCGATTGGGGCGGCAACCTTGTCACCCACCAAATCAAGCAACAGTCTAACGGCGAGTTGTGCGCCGTTATGCCGGAGAGTTACGGTAAAATTTTATCTCATCAAGTAAAGTATGTCACCGTGGACGGCACAGAACAAAGCAAGTTCGATTTCGAGGTCGGCAAGTTTGCCGCATGCGGCATGCAGGCGCTTTCTTCCAACGTGACGCGCATTGCTTTTGAAGTGGAGATAACGGGCGCGCAAGGCAATTTCGGTTTGACTTTCGGCTTGGACGGCGATTACAACAACCGTTTGGGCAGCGCGGTGGTGGCGTTTGACCTTGAAAAAAATCAACTCGTGTGCTACAATGGCGTATCCAGCATTTTGCGCTACGGGACGCCGCTAACGCAGGTGGCTTTTGCCTACCAAACGGCGCAAAACTACAAGGTGGACGTGATAATCGACGGCGAGGTCGTCACCGTTTATTTGGACGGACAGGTCGCTTTGACGTCGCGTATCACAGATATGGACGGTAACAACTTCGGATTTTACTCCAACGGTACAGGCGCAAAAATAAAGGACGTGAAGTTTTATGAGTAGGCTGTACTGTTTGGGAGAGTTGCTGATCGATTTTCAATCGGTGGGTACGGGTTCTCTCAAAGACACTCAACAGTTTGTAAAAAAAGCGGGCGGAGCCCCTGCAAACGTATGCGTACAAGCCGCCAAATTGGGTACGGATTGCGCCTATCTCAGCAAGGTGGGCAAGGACGCTTTCGGCGACTTTCTGGTGGAAACATTGGCGCGCGAGGGCGTGGATGTGAGCCACGTGGGCAGGAGCGACAAACACGACACTTCGCTGGCATTTGTCAGTTTTGCGGATAACGGCGAGCGAGAGTTTAGTTTTTATCGCAGAACTGCGGCGGATCTGTCCTTTACTCCGAGCGATTTTGCCGACGTGATCTTTGAGCGCGGAGATGTATTGGAGTTTGGCAGCGTGGCGCTTGCAAGCGAGGAGGCGCGCCAAACGCACCTTGACTTGATAGACAGGGCGCACGCGGCGGGCGCGACGGTGTGTTTTGACCCCAACTTGCGCTTCAATTTGTGGGACAAAGAACAGTTGCGCCAAACGGTAAGGCGGTTTGCTCCCCTTGCCGATGTGATAAAGGTTGGAAAGGATGAGTTGGAGTTTATCACCGAGCAAGTGGGATCGCCCGCGACACAAGCCATGTTCGACGGCACAACGCAATTGCTTTTGGTGACGGATGGCGGCAACGGTGCCAAGTTGTACGTCAACGGCGATTTGCGTGCCGATTGCGGCGGCTACAAGGTGGCAACGATCGACACAACGGGCGCGGGCGACTCGTTCTTCGGCGGGTTTATTTCTCGGCTTATAGGGGACGGTGTGACGTTCGGCGACCACAACGGCGTCGATTTGAACGACATGCTCAACTTTGCATGTAAGTGCGGCGCATACACAACGACAGGCTTTGGCGCGATAGCGGCAATGGGTAACAAAGAAAAAATAAACAAGGCGGTAAAATAAATATGGCATCGGTAAAATTGGTAAATGTAAACAAAGTTTATGATGGCGGCGTTCATGCCGTACATGACTTTTCCATCGACATCAAGGACGGCGAATTTATCGTTTTCGTCGGACCGTCGGGTTGCGGCAAATCCACAACGTTGCGTATGGTAGCGGGGTTGGAGGAGATATCCTACGGCGAACTTTACATCGACGGCAAACTCGTAAACAGCACCGCACCCAAGGATAGGGACATAGCAATGGTGTTTCAAAGTTATGCGCTGTACCCTCAAATGACGGTGTACGACAACATGGCGTACGCGCTAAAACTGCGCAAGGTACCCAAAAACGAAATAGACCGCCGTGTTCAAGAGGCGGCGAAAATCTTGCGTTTGACGCCATATCTGGATCGCAAACCTCGCAATCTTTCCGGCGGACAGCGTCAAAGAGTGGCGCTGGGCAGATCCATTGTGCGTCGTCCCAAAGTATTTTTGATGGACGAGCCGCTAAGCAACCTGGACGCAAAATTGCGCGTGGCAATGCGTAGCGAAATCGTCCGCATACACGAGGAAGTGGGCGCGACCACTATTTACGTTACCCACGACCAAATCGAAGCAATGACAATGGCAAGCCGCATTGTGGTAATGAAGGACGGCTTTATCCAGCAAATTGGCACTCCCAACGAGATATACCAACATCCCGCCAACTTGTTTGTTGCGGGCTTTATCGGCACGCCTGCAATGAACTTTTTGTACGGCACACTCGGCGAGGACGGCAAGTTTGTTATTCGCGGTTCCGATCAAACAGTTACACTGCGCCCCGACGAAAGACAATTGCTCAAAAATTACGTTGGACACAACTTTGTTTACGGCGTCCGTCCGGAAAACTTGATTTTTGAGGACGACGACCGCTTTGAACAGTTTGCCGACGCGTCTTTCTCCATTGAGGTCGGTATTGTGGAATTGCTCGGGGATATTCTAAACGTACACGGTAAAGTGGGCGACATAGACGTGGTGGTAAAAGTACCCAACAAATATACGATCCACGAACACGACGTTATTCGCGTTGCGGTGGAAACGGGCTACACGCGTTTCTTCAACGAAACTACCACCAAGGCTATCACCGAAGACTACTGCGACTACGAAGAAGTGGAAGTGACCAAATCGCTGGATGAAGACAACGTCACCATCATCGAGCAGAAACCCAAGAGTTGGTTCAGTCGCTTGTTTGCCTCCAAGCAACGCAAAAATAACGACAAAACAGCCGAAGGAAACGCGGCGCAAGAGGACAAACAAGACAAACAGTAACACGTGCCCATCCGTGAGCGCGGGCAAGCGGAGCGTGCGACAGTGGTAGCAAGTGCACTTGCGCGCGTCCGGGCGTTGCGTCGTTGCGACAAACGGAGATTTGTGACTATGTAACAGGCTAGTGGAGTCAACGTTTTTTGACTCCACTTTTGTTGTTCTCTGCCATTGCGATAGTTTGGTGTGAAGTGCACCCAAAAAGTCAGACACGAAGCGAACAAATATTGGTGGTGCATTTTTTATGGATAAAGCAGGAAGAATTAACAAAAAGTATAGTGCAGAGTTCAACCCGCCGTGTTCATAAATGATTATCTGTTGAGGTACAACACCCCAAATCCAATCGTTGGCATAAAACAATACGAACCCGACGTTTTCTGTCGGGTTCGTATTATTCTGCTTTGGCGGAGAAAAAGCACTAATCGAATATATATGGGAATTAAAATCTTGTAAAAATATCTAATATATGCTATACTACTATGAAAAGCAGAAAAATGCTCTTGCAAATCAACAAGAATAGCATCCGCAATGAACTCTTCCGCCAAATGTTTCAAATGCTCGTTGTATTTGTCTTGTTTGGTGTTGCTCCTTTCTTTGAGCGGTTCATCTTTATCAACCCCTAAAACACGCCAATCCAAAATAAGGTCCACATCTTCGGAAAATCTGTTTATTATATTAAATCCCTTGGACAGACTCGTTCCGCCCTTGAAAGCAAACGCGTCTTTGTGATTGGACTTATTGAAAAGATAATCGAGCGTAAGGCACACCCAAAAATCCTTTTCGATTATCGCCTTGTGAATACCTTTTTTTGCCGACACAAAGTTGAAAGCGAATTCTTTGTCGTTATTTGTGTATTTTGCAAATTCGTACATTTTATACCTCGCAAATATCTCCTATGACTTCATATATCCATCGATTGGTCTTATTGCGGTCTTTTAGTAGTTTCTCTTTTTCATCCATTGCAAGGTCGTACCCGTTTGAAAAGTGGTAGTTGGGATTGTGGTTGTTGTAGAATATATCGCTTATCAACCCACGATACAATTGCGTTACCTTGCTGTGGCAAAACAGCTTGTCACTGCTTTTGGCAGACATAAGTGCGATCATCTCGCCGAGCCACTTCACATTGTCCGCTGTAATTACTTGTCTTTCATCGATTCTTGTCATTTTCTATTCCTCCGTCAAGATATTTGCCTTTCGGCAAGGACGGGAGGAGCGCAGCTCGGTGTGTATTACTATCTTGCATATCTTCTTGCAGACGTCAACGGCGAAGAATGAGCCAAGAAAAATTTGCATAACAAAAGTGCCGAACAGCATACTACTGCCCGACACTTTACCATTTACGAATTATACGCAAATTTTTCTCCCGTTGACGCCTGCGAGAGCCGTGCTACAACCAACAACCGAAAGGCAAATGGGCGGAGGAATGAAAGAACGCCACAAGTTTATCTCGCAACGTCCGCAAATACTTATCTATCGTGAAATAACAACCCCAAACCAATCGTTGGCATAAAACAATACGAACCCAACAGTATTTGTCGGGTTCGTATTATTCTGCTTTGGCGGAGAAGTGCCAACGTAAATCGAATATATATCATTTATAAATCGCTATTGGAGTAACTACAAACGCGGGTCCCTTAACGATATCGGACAAATCTTTTGGAGTTTCAAGAGATTTTTTATTAGGCATTTGTCTGCGTTGCGCTCTATTAAGTGGTAATTCTCTAAACGTCTTAAAAATATCATTAAGTTCAACACTTTGACCGCGCTCGATCTTTTTTTGTATTTTACATAAAACGGTTACATCACCCACAAAATTTTCTTGTTTGACCTTAAAGAACGTTTCATCCAGATAGCATACCACTTGATATTCTTTTAATGAATTAAAAGATAAAAGACACGGTACCTCATTCTTGTTTTGTAATTCGCTCAACTGCTTTAAGCCTTGCATGCCTTTTTGAGTATTTTTATCAATCATATTAACTTCTGTAAAATCTTGCAAGGCATTACATAATTTTTCAAGTTCGTTTACAGCATTAGCAATTTCTTTTAACTTTGAAAATCTTACCGTACCCATAAACTCAATGACTTCTTCACGCTGTATACATTGCCATATTTCGTCATTCATACTATCATAAAATTTTATTGGTTCGTCAGCATTTAAATAATCTATTAGCTTTTGAACTTTTGAGGCAGGTGTAATCTGCGCTTCCATTTGAGTTTCAAACTCATTATTGGATTTTTTACCTATTTCACCACTTACAATTCTAGCATTTATTCCAATGCCAGCATTCTTTGCGTTTGTTTGTTTAGAAGTTTGAATAACTTTTGTCGTCACAAATCCTTCAATTGCAGAAAGATAATCGTTTAGCATTTGTTCGTTAAGATATAAAAAGTTTCTTAATATCATAATACACACCAAAATTTATAGCTTAAAGCCGTTATATGTTTCAAAAGCAAGTAAATAAATCGCTTTTAGCAAATCGGGGTTTTTAGCCTTTAACTCATCGATTACAGTATCTTTTTTAACCGTTTCAACAATATCGGTTTTAATCAATTTATCAATCGTTAAGGGTAATTGTTTGCATACTTGATAAAAAGCATCGGGAATACCTGTAACAAGTTCATAGAATTTATCCATAGACACGCGTCGAATTTTATCGTGTGCGACGGATTGACCGTTTACCGAGCAACGCCAAACTATATTTTGAGAATGTTTTGCAATCGTTTCTACAAGAAAACACATATCGTCTGGGTGATTTAAGACTTGATTTTGCATACCTATATATGTTTTCTGACTCGATGATGAATTCATGGTATTATGCTTGTTTTTCATTTCAACATAAATTTTCGTGCCGTCTTGTTGATTAACGACCACGTCAAAACCGTGAAGCGGCACTTCGCAATTAGCAATATACTTGAACATATACTGATGAAAATATCCGATTGCATTAGTGTTTGACTTATCGCGTTGTCTATGTATTTCTAACTCGATTATTTCTTCGATTGATTTTTTGAACAATGCTTTATCAAAAGTCAACTTTATTGGGTCGACAATATTGCTATTAAATTTTTCGAGATTTACCGATTTTAATGTTTCGTTATAACTCGCTATGGTTTTTGCAACATGTTTTTCAAAATCCTTTTGTTTTATAAAAGACAGCATGTATTTGTCAGTCATTATTTATTCCCTCCAACGCTTTTTTTATTTGCAAGCCTATTTCTTTTGCTAAATTAACCGGCACTGCATTACCAACCTGTTTATACTTTTCTGATAAAGTACCGTAAAATCCCCAAGTGTCTGGGAAAGTTTGAATACGAGCATTTTCGCGATATGAAAACGGTCGAACTTCAATTGGATGACATCTGTCTGTTTGTTTCATCCCAGGACTTGTCAAGACTGTCAACGATGGTTCATCCAGACCAATTCTTCTTAATATTCCAGTTCTACCCCCACCCATATACCAACAATTTTTCATGTATTCTTTGGCGATTTCGGGGTCAATATCTTTCCAATATCCTCCAGGCGGAACCAGCGCGAATATTTTTTCTTTATAAGCAGAGTATCTCTCACAATTTTCTTTTGATGGATTAACATCTAATTTAACGTCACGCATTGTTGGTCTAAGTGAATGTTTATTCGGAAAATAAAAATGACATTTGTCCACCAAATCGTTTCTGATGCCAACTGTTATAAGTCGCTCTCTCTTTTGAGGTACACCAAAATCCCAAGCGTTTAGAACTCTATATACGGTTTTATAACCTTGTTCTTGAAATATCGACAAGATTGTGTGAAAAGTACGACCCTGGTCATGTGATAATAAGCCTCTCACATTTTCAAACAGAAACATCTTTGGCTGCAATTTTTGAAGAAATGTGGCATAGTGATAAAACATTGTGCCACGGACATCTTGTAGTCCCAATCTCTTTCCTGCATAACTAAAAGATTGACAGGGTGCGCCCCCAGAAAGCAAGTCCAATTCTCCTTTTTTGATGTCAAATTCTTTTTCTAAATCTCTTTGAGACACTATTGCAATATCTTCACAAAGAACCTTCCACTTGGGTCTATTAAAAATTAAAGTTTTTGCGGCACTTTCGTCAAATTCAATCAAGCCTATGTGTTCAAATCCGGCTTGCTCCAATCCGAGGGCTAATCCACCAGCACCAGCAAACAACTCAATACTTTTCACAACATTACTCCCATGTTTTTTGTTCTATTTTATCATAAAATAATATAAAAATCAACACGCAGAGATAAGTATATTCACCATTTTGGCACCATGGTGGGTGCTTGACTTAAACAAGTCGGCAGTCGCTATGCTCCTGCCGAGCCAAGCACCCACCGCGCAATCAACCAACGCAACCGTTGTTGCAGGCAACGCAGGTGGCGAAGCAAAGAGGAGCGTCCTCGCGAGCCTGCTTGCGGATCGCTCCCTCATTTTGCTGTCGCCGGTTTTCTGCTTTTGCATTTGCAATTTGTACGGCTTGCATATTCGGCGTGCCTTGCGGTGTATCTGCTTTTGCCTGTCTGAGAGAAGTTGCGCAGAGTAAAGAATTTGTTTGGGTAGACTTTGGGCTTTGTTGGGGTAAATATATGTGCAGAAAAATTTTTCTTAAATATTTTCGGGGAAAAGTTAAAAAACAGTCTTTTTCCTGTCTTATATATGGAGGGATTTTTTCTAAAACCGAATAAGGAGGACTAACTGATGTTGAAAAACCAATTTACGTAACGGCAAAAGGAAAGCCTTGCATCAAAGAACTGTCGGAAAGCGAAAGGCAGATATTCTTTGAGGCAATCTATTCCAAAGTGCTTGAACTGTACAAAAAAACAACTGAATGAACACAGCGTAACTGCAAAAACGGCAAGCCGAGATTTTCGTATAGAAACAGAGGTTGCGTTTTAAGGGCGGAGTACGACCACTATTTTAGTGGAGTATTCCGCCTTTTTTATTTACCCAAAAACAAGGAGGAACTTATGGCATACACAAACGCCAAAATATACTTTGATGGCAGCCATTACATAGCAATACCCAAAGAGCATTTTTCAAGGGTACAAAAGCCGTCTGAACAGCAATACGAACCGCACAAGGCGGAGTTTAACAAAGCGTATTCTGAAAGTAAGAGTTTACCAAAGAAAGAGAGAAAAGAGTTTATTACCAATTCACTTAAAGACATCTTCGAGAACGAATGGCAAGCAGAGGAATATGTGCAAAAGCAACTAAACAGAGTAGCAACAAACCGAATAAAGAGAAAGGTACGCCTAATGCGTAAGGTGAATTTGCAGGAGTGGACGCATTTTTGCACTTTTACCTACAACGACAAGATACACACAGAGGACAGTTTCAAGGAGAAATTGAGAAACACTCTTAAACACCTTGTTAGCAGAAGAGGTTGGAAATACATAGGAGCATGGGAGCGTTCGCCAGATAAGCAGAGGTTACACTTTCACGGAATATTCTACATTCCCTCAATGATAGGCACCTTGCAGGAAGTAACGGATTACAGCACCAAAACGCACAGGGGGCAAATAACCCAACAAAATACCCACTTTCTCAAACACTTCGGCAGAAATGATTTCAAAAATATTTGTACCTTACAAGATACAATGCAATCGGTTAGATATTTAATGAAATACATAGAAAAGCAAGAAGAAAAGATTGTGTACGGCGGTAAATTACCCACTTACTTTATTTCAGATATTGACGACAACGATATAATATGCCCTATAGGCGTAGACGACAGGAAGTTACTGCTTGCAGACGACTTTATCTGCTGGGACGAAGGCTGTTATGTGGGAGTAGTAAGTAAAGAGACAATAGATAAATTGCGAAAGACAAACTAATTTGTCTTTCGATCGGGTTGGTAAACGGAAGCGTTTTTCCTGTCAACAGCGAGCCTTTTTCTTGTTGAGGAATTGAATCATAAGGACAAGTAGAAAAAGGACACACGGTGTCTGTTGACAGGATCAACCGCTTTCGTTTGGTCTTTCGTTTGTCGAAAGACAAATTAAAAATCTAAATTAAAGGGAGAAGAACAATGAAAACAGCAGTAATATATGCTCGATATTCGAGCGATAGCCAAACGGAGCAGTCCATAGAGGGACAACTTCGTGTATGTAACGATTATGCCAAAGCAAACGACATACTGATTTTAGATACCTACATAGATAGAGCAATGACAGGTACAAACGACAACAGACCGGACTTTCAAAGAATGTTGAAAGACAGTTGCAAAATGGAGTGGGACTATGTATTAGTGTACAAAATTGACAGGTTTTCCCGAAACAAGTATGAAATGGCAATGCACAAAAAGACATTGAAAGATAACGGAGTAAGACTTGTATCTGCAATGGAATATATACCCGACAGCCCCGAGGCAATAATACTCGAAAGTTTGTTAGAGGGGTTTGAGCGTTCAAATGGACACAAAAATCTAAATTTAAGAATCAAGGCAGCCTAATTCAATGAAAAGAGCCA
>CANQPI010000022.1 GCA_947625725.1 uncultured Clostridia bacterium
GACTAGGCACATTCGAGTTGGCAGTAGGCGCGAGCGACGGGGAACTGACCGTCACGCTCAACAACTTCGAACTTGCCACGGTCAAACTGAACAGCGTAAAGGCAACGGTGGTCGCCGACGCGGTGGAAATCGACGTTCCGAAGTCTACCGACAGTTACATATTGTATCTCAACGTCAACGGCATGGGCGTAAACGCCAATATTGCGGCAGATCTGTGCAATATGGATATTCGCGCGCAAATAGATTACGCTCACGACCCGATAGACGGTATCAAGATCAAAGAACAAGTGCTTGTTCGCTACTTCGGCAACAAGTTGTACATTAAGGCGGGGACGACAGGACAAATAGCGTTGGTGTTCGACGTGAACGGTCTTGGCGACGCGATCGCAAGGTTCGTCGCGCTGTTGAACGGTCAAAACGCCGCGGGCAACTTGGATATTGACGGCATACTGTCCTGCTTGACGTTCGATTTGGCTGGCGCGCACAGCATTGCGTTCAACGCGGAGAACTTGGAGTTGAGCATCAACTTTGCGGGAGAACGCACGCTTGCATTTGAAAATATCGTAGTAAAAGCGGGCGATATGCGCTTCACTGCGGAAATCGTTTCCCCAATGCAACTCGAAGCGATCGGCGACGGCGAATTTGCCGACGGTAACAAACTGTTGACCGCGGTCGCGGACGCGCTTGCCATATTCAAAGACGCCTCGGGCGTACAAACGGCATTGGATCTTGCTTTGACGTTGGACGGCAACGCTTACACGGCGCATATCGATTTGAACTACGATCAAGGAGTGCGCGCGGACGTCACTTTGAAAGACGGCGTAGGCAAGCAGTTGGTAACGGGCTACATAGTCGTCAAGGGCGGCACTCTGTATTTGGATATCAACGGTATCAAGCAGGCGGTCCAATTGGACGGCAACGATCAAACGGGCGACGCGTTCGAGTTGGATGACCTCAAAACTCTGCTCGAAGATTACGTCGGCATAAACGACGTTTTGGACGAGATCATCAAAGTGATTTCCGCTTTGCCCGACAATTTGCGTCAAGCAAGTACCGTCAGCGACTTTGTCAAAGACTTGTCGGTAGCGGAGGACGGAACGGTCACGCTTGTTGTAGCCGCAACAAAGTTGGGCTTGGCGGCTGACCTCGACGTTCGTGCCCGCGTGGACGGCAACGGCGTCACTCTCTCATTCGGCGATATTGCCTTGGGCGACGGCGAAAACACCGTTGCGACGGTATCGTTGACCAACGCGTTGCTAAAACGTTCTTGCGAGCAAGTCGTCGCTCCCGGTTCGCCCGAGGAGTTTGTTACCGAACTCAGCCTGCAAATCTTGCTCAACGTCAAGGATCAAGACGCCCCCGCGGCGGCAAGTTTGCTTGCGGAGGGATCTCAACGCGACTATGTTGTCGAAGTCGGCGTGCGGTTGGATCTGTACAACAATCGAATTTTCGGTTGGGCAACGTTCCTCACCAACAAAGCGACATTCGAGTTCAACACGCAAAGCGGCAACGTGTACCTGCGGTTGGGCGACGACGGCGTGCGGTTGATGTTCAACATTCACAAGGATATAGACGTGGTGACGAACGCGCTTGCCGATCTGGGCATAACTTTGCCGCAAACGGATCTCGGCGGCGTAGACTCAGTGCGCAAGTTGCTCAATGGTTTGCGTTACACCGACAATGAGAGCGGTTACGCGTTGGGTTTGAACCTGGACGGCATAAACGTCAACTTGGGATTTAACGTCGGCGACAAAGTAACGCTCGGCAACGTAAGCGTGAGCGGCGGCGAATTCAGCATAAGCGCCAAACAAACCGAAATCGACGTCAACAATGTCGGTTTGAGCGACGCGGAACAAAACAAAGATAGTTATGTCGGCGCGAGCGCGCTGACGGAGGCGCTTGTCCCCGGTATCAAGGCTCTGATCCACGCGGAAAATTACTCGATAACCTTCAACGGCTCTGTCAAGTTGGGCGAAAACGTCTACACCGTCAATGCGGAGGCTCTCCTGTCGCCCAACAACGGCAACGGCGCTCTGCCCTTTGACGTTGACGTAAAACTGCTCAAAGTGTACTACAACGATAACATGCTTTTGGAAAACGGCGAACTGTGGATCGTCGGCAACACCGTGTATGCCGATTTCGGCGGGTTCAAGTTCAAGATACCGCTCAAAGCAAACGCGCAAAATGCCAAAGACGCGGGCGCGCAACCAAGCGGGTTCGATATCGACAAACTCAAAGAGTACAACAACAAATATCTCACGCAATTTGCGGAGATAGTCGGCAGTTTGATGGATACCGATTGGCTTGCGGTCAACTTCTCGCAGATGTTGGGACTCAGCACCCAAGAGGGCGCACTCAAATTGGACGTCAACGGTTCTGCGCTCAAACTCGACGAGAACGTTTCGGCAACCGTATCCTCTTACAAAGTAGGCGACAACGCTATCGGGCTAAACTTGTCGCTCGGTCCCGTCAGTTACAAGGATATAACCATCAACGTCACGTCCGCCGCGGTTATGGCTACGCAAAGCACGGTGGAAGCACCCAAAGACGACGAAACCCATACTTGGACTACGGATATCGACGTCACGGTCGACGACAACAGCGGCATAGCAAACGTTATTCATATCAGCCTCGACCTTGAACAAATGGTCGTCTACGCAGTGATAACCTCGCAAGCCCCCGACGAAAAAGAAGCCGCCAAACTGTACGTCAAGTACGACATCAACAGCAACAAACTGTTCATTTCCAACCTCGGTTCGGTCAACGCTTCCGTCAATATCGGCAATATCGATAGGTTGGTGAACGACGTGCAGGAGATCGTCAACAAAATTGCGTCGCAGCAAACGCAATTGCCCAATCTTTTCGAGGGCAGCGGCGACTTCCGCGAAATTCTCAAAACGCTTCACTTTACGCACAACGACGGCTCGCATATCGGAGTGGGTCTGAAAGCGTTCGGCTTTGACGTGAACGCTACTATCGGCGGCAACATTCTCAAAGCAACGGTGGATATGAGCAGTGTATTCGACGGCACCAAGTTAGAAGTAGACAGCAACACCGTTCAACGCGACGTACACAGTTCATATATCGCTGCCATCAACCAAAGTACAGCCGACGAGTCCGAATACGTTTCGCTCGACGGTGTGTTGCAAGACCTGTTCTACGGTACAAGCGGTGAGTTGGACGACAACAACGGAGTCATATTCGACTTGGTCAACACCAACGCTTGGCGTTTCGACTTCACGGGCAATGCCGATATCGTTATCGGCGGCGTTGACGGCAACAATAAACCTCTCGACTCCGCCTACCGCATAGTTTCGGGTTCGTACATAGCGTTCTACTTCAACAAAGCCGATACGAAATTCACAATGCAGGAAATGATTGGCGCATTCGGCACAAACCCGCAAGACGGCTACGACATGCTGTTCACATTGCTCAACACAATGCAGTTGCGCGCCAAACTCGATATTCAACAGTGGGACAAAGCAACGCAAAACTACACCGAAATGTTGTATCTGGATGTCGCCATACTGCGCGAATCGGGCGGCGATGGTCCCAACACGGCAAAGTCAAGACTGTACATTAGTTACGACACAAGCAAAGACCGCGCAGGCGTACTCAACGCGTCGCTCGGCATAGACAGTTTGAAAGACGTTCTTCAACTCAAAGACGCTTTGGATAAAGTGCTTGACGGCGCGATCAGCGGACTTGTAAACAACATCAAGGATATGATCGCCGAGGCGCAAAACAATCGACCCAAGTTGCAACTTGGCATGCTTGCCCGTTTGTTCAACAGTATCACTTACGACTACAAGTCGGAAACAAAGGACTACAAGAGCCTCGAAATCGACATCAACGGCAAAGCCCTGTTCGACAAGTTGAACAATATCACCTTGCAAGTCAAGCCTTTCTACGGCAGCAGAGATGGCGACGATCACAGCAAGCATGTCGGCAACGGACTCACCGTCGAGAACTTGATATTCGGCTACGGCGACGTCAGTTTGTCAATGACAGACTTGGTGGTCACGGCTTCGCCCTTCTACGGCGAGAATGCCCAAGACTCCGTTGCGGATACCCGTACCTACGACTACTTGGATCACTCCGTCAATTCCTACCTCACCGAGCACGACAAGAGCAACTTTATGAACTTTGACAGTATCTATGAGTTGTTGGCGTCGGTAACTATCACGGCGGGCAACTACGAGGACTACACGCCTGTTGACGGCGCGCCTGCCGCAACCGAACCCGGACGACGGTCGTTCAAGATAGAGGGAACGCTTCACGTTGATATTATGAGTTTGTACAATGTGGATATCGGATTGACCATGTACGCCGATATAGACGAGTACGGCGATAGTTACTTTGCAGTACGTATCGATCGACCCGATAAAGATCTTGTTTTCAAAGACAACGGCGGCTATTCGTACCTGACGTTCAACACCCAAGACGGAACATTCAGCATTTACCGCGACTCAATGCTTAACCACAGATGTCCTTATTGTGGATCCGACGATTTGTCGCTCCATATTGGAAGTTTTACTAAATATGACTGCAACAAATGCGGACAAAAGAAAGTTACGAGAACAGGAAAAATATTGGATTCTGCCTCCGGAATGGGTAAACCCGGTTTCGAAGCCACAAACGTTTCTCCGGGCGAGTTTATGGACAATCTGATAACAGGCAAAAGGTATTTGTGGGAACTGCTGAATTTCAGCAACCTCGTTCAGGGAATTATAGATGAACAGATTAAAAATCCAACTTCAAACGAATTTGGTATTGAGGATATTCTCGATAAAGGCGACTCCTACAACTACGGCGACGCCACCGACAACGACGGCAATACGGTTGCCGACCACAAGCAATTCGAGATCAAAGCAAATCTCAGTTCAATTTCTTCCGCGTTGGGAACGCTGGATATAAAGATCCACCACAGCGGCAACTTTGACAATCTGATGTATCAAAACGAAGGAACCGGCAAGTGGGAGTACAAACCGGACGAGTTGGCGAAGATCAAATTGGATAGATTGTGCGGTACTCTCAACATAATCACGATAGTACACATCAATTTCGACCTCGAACACACAACGCCCGGTTACGGCACGGCACGGTACTTTACTTCCGACTTGACAAAGTTGTGGGGCGACTCCGCCGCTTGGACAAACGCCCACACATTGAACTAACGTCGGCACAAACAGGCGCGCCGCTCGCGTCGCGCGATAGTCACGGCAGTAGTGCAAAACAACAAAAACAGCCCTCGGAGAGTTCTCCGAGGGCTGTTTGCAATATGTGCAAATGCGCATATTTACATATTGATATATGCGCGCGCGTGCGCGTAACGGCGCGGCGCAGGCATGTCGCAAGCCGACTTTGCTACGCGCGGTTGCGGTCGTGGCGCAAAGCGAACGGACTTTTGTCCCGCAACTTGCGCCGTTTGCTCGCGTTACTGTTTGAGGGGCAGGCTTACCACGGGCAACAACTCTTTGAGCGTGTACACCTCGTAGTCGTCGTAACTCCGTCCCAACACGATCTCGAACTCGGCGGGGCAAAATTCCGCCATGACCTGTCGGCACACTCCGCAGGGCGGGCAAACGTCCGCGTCGCCGATTTTTGCGTGGACGTCGTTGCCGACTATGGCAATGGCGACAAAGTCCCTCTCGCCCTCGCTGACGGCTTTGAACAGGGCGACGCGCTCGGCGCACACCGTCGGCGTAAAGGTGTTGTTTTCGATATTGCAACCGAGGTAAATTTTGCCGCTTTTTGTAAGCAGAGCCGCGCCCACAGCCCAATGAGAGTAGGGACAGTATGAGCGTTTTTGCGCTTCGTAGGCGTTGCGTACCAATTCTTTGTAGTCGATCATGGTTATTTTCTCCTTGTTGGCAGACTTTTATTGTAATGCAAATATCCGCAAATGTCAATACCCGATTTTGCCGCTCGGCAACGCGGCGTTTGTCAATACTTTTTTTGCGTAATTGCCTGTTTTTCGTTGACAAATCTTGCTTTATATGGTAAGATACTCTTGCACTTCTGTATGGGGTGTAATTTTTTGCGTGCGAAAATTTTGCGTTTTCGCAGACAGGAGATACGTTATGGCAGCGAAAAAAGGAAACAGAGTCAAGGTCGTTTTGGCTTGCACCGAGTGCAAACAACGCAATTACGATACCTACAAAAACGGCAAAACCACTACCGACAGACTCGAACGCCACAAGTACTGCAGATTTTGCAAAAAGCACACTGTGCACAGAGAATCCAAGTAAGGAGAAAATCTCATGGCGGCTACAAAAAGTACTTCTACGGCAAAGCCCAAAAAGCCGAATATTTTCAAACGTCTGGGCTCTTTCTTTGTAAAGAGTTGGTCTGAACTGAAAAAGGTTTCTTGGCCCAACTTCAAGACCGTACTCAAAAATTTGGGTATCGTTTTGCTCGTCACTTTGGTTTTTGCGGTTATCATATTGATAGCAGATATGATATTTGCAAATCTTCTCATCAGTTTGCCCGGCGGCAAAGGTTGGGTATGGCCCTGGAACGGCAACGGCTAACACAATTCGGAGTGACAGATGGCAACAAACGAAGCAAAATGGTACATTCTGCACACATATTCCGGCTATGAGAGTTTGGTCAAAAAGTCCATTGAGCAAATGGTGGAAAACGGCAATCTTCAAGAGGTGATTTTGGACACCAAGATCCCCACCGAAACGCTCATCGAGGATCGCAACGGCAAACTCAAAGCGTACGAAGCCAAGATCATGCCCGGTTATGTGTTTATCAAGTTGGTCTATTCCTCGCAACTGTGGTTTATGCTTACCAACACGCGAGGCGTAACGGGTTTTGTCGGTCCCAACGGCAAGGCATGGCCCTTGACCGACGACGAAGTCAAACGCCTGCATTTGGAAGACCCCGTTGTGGACTTCTCCATGGCGGTGGGCGACAGCGTGACCGTTGTTTCCGGACCGTTCGAGGGCTTGGTAGGCGTCATCAAGGATATCGACGCCGCCCGTCAAAAGGCGCAAGTGGTACTCAACATGTTCGGGCGCGAAACGGGCGTGGAAATGGACTTTGTTCAGTTGGAAAAAATCGCTAATCCCACCACGGTAACGGATGAGGACTAGTTGTTGTTTTCGTCGGGCGCGGACGTAAAACGCGCAAATTTGGGAGAGGCGGCAAAAAACATATCGGTCGCCTCGCTAAACCACGAATAGGAGGAAATCACCATGGCAAAGAAAGTTACGGCGGTTGTCAAACTTCAACTTCCCGCCGGCAAAGCCACACCTGCACCCCCTGTGGGTTCGGCGCTCGGTCCTCACGGGATCAACATTCCCGCGTTCACCAAGGACTTCAACGCCCGCACGCAGGACAAAGCGGGACTTATCATTCCCGTAATTGTAACGATTTATCAGGATCACAGTTTTACGTTTGTGCTGAAAACCCCTCCCGCACCCGTGCTTATCAAGAAAGCGTGCGGTATCGAGAGCGGTAGCGCCACGCCCAACAAAACCAAAGTTGCCAAGATCACGCATGCTCAAATCGAAGAAATTGCCAAACTCAAAATGGTTGACTTGAACGCAGCCACTCTCGAAGCGGCATGCTCTATGATTGCCGGTACCGCCCGCAGTATGGGCGTGACCGTAGTGGACTAACGGAGGCGCCAAATGGGAAAGAAATATGTTGACGCATTGAAACAGATCGACAGATCCAAGCAATACGATCTTACCGAAGCGGTAGAACTTGCGGTCAAGGTCGCTCCCGCCAAGTTTGACGAAACGCTCGAATTGCACGTAAAACTCGGCGTAGACCCCCGTCACGCAGACCAACAGGTTCGCGGCGTGGTGGTGCTTCCCAACGGAACGGGCAAAACCGTGCGCGTTTTGGTGATCGCCAAGGGCGCCAAAGCGGACGAAGCGACGGCTGCGGGCGCAGATTTTGTCGGCGCGGAGGAATATATCGAAAAGATCCAAAAGGAAAATTGGTTTGGATTTGACGTTATGATCACGACTCCCGACATGATGGGTCTTGTGGGACGTATGGGTAGAGTGCTCGGTCCCAAGGGCTTGATGCCCAACCCCAAGAGCGGCACGGTGACAATGGATGTTGCCAAAGCCATCAACGACGTCAAAGCGGGCAAAGTGGAGTACCGCGTAGACAAACAAGCCATCTGCCACGTAATATTCGGCAAAAAGTCTTTCGGCACGGAAAAACTTGTTGAAAACGCCCAAACTATCATGGACGCCATCATCAAAGCCAAACCCGCGGCAGCCAAGGGGACTTATCTCAAATCCGTTGCGGTAGCAACGACCATGGGTCCCGGTATCAAGGTAAGTTACAAGTAAGCCTTGACTCAACAACCAAATACAACCCCAAACCGTTCCCAAGACAGCAAGTAACAGTAAATCTTGCCGAGGTACATCAGAGGTTATTTCAGTCACATCGACTCCTACCCTTGTACCTATGCGGTGCAAGGGTTTTGTATTCCCCATCAAAATGTCGATATGGGGTAAAAAAATTGATACAGGAGGAAAACAATGGATCACGAACGTCATCAGGGGCACGTCAGTCCGTCGCAGCAAGCGAGGATAGACAAAACCGCCGAGATCAAAAAGATGATCGAGGAAAGTCATTCGTTTGTCATTCTCGACTACAAAGGACTTACCGTTGCCCAGGACACCGAGTTTCGTTCGGAATTTCGCAAAAACGGCGTAGAGTACAAAGTTCTCAAAAACACCCTTGTTCGCAAGGCGCTCAACGAGTTGGGCTACACCGAGTTTGACGAGGCCTTGAACGGTCCGAGCGCGTTTGCATTCGGCACTCAGGACGCAGTCGCTCCCGCCAAGGTAGCGTTCGACGGCGTCAAAAAGTACAACAAAATGCAAATCAAGTGCGGTATGTTCGACAAGAAATTTGCCGATACAGCCACTTGCGAGGCGATGTCCAAAGTTCCGGGCAGAGAAACATTGCTTGCAATGTTGGTATCTGTGCTTTCCGCGCCCATGCGCGGGTTGGCAGTTGCTTTGAACGCAGTTGCCGAACAAAAGGCTCAATAGCCTTCAACGGGTAGGCTTTCGCCCGCAACAACGAAAGCGCAAACTATACTAAAAAAATCTAATAGGAGAATAACAATGGATACAAAGAAATTTATCGACGAGATCAGCAGTCTGTCGGTTTTGGAACTCAACGAACTTGTTCACGCCATCGAAGAAGCGTTTGGCGTTAGCGCAGCCGCTCCCGTAGCGGTAGCAGGCGGAGCAACCGCAACAGCCGCTCCCGCTGTGGAAGAAAAGACGGAATTCGACGTCGTTTTGAAAGCGATCGGTCCCAACAAGATCGCCGTTATCAAAGCCGTTCGCGAAATCACGGGTCTTGGACTTGTCGAAGCAAAGAACGCTGTCGAGTCCGCTCCCACGACCGTCAAAGAGGCTCAACCCAAGGAAGTTGCCGAGGAACTTGTCAAGAAATTGACCGAAGCCGGCGCCGAAGCGGAGTTGAAATAATCGTATCGTATCAACAACACAGTCCCTTGGTCATTGCGACCAAGGGACTTTTTTTTTCGGCTCTATGTCAACTGTTGGGGTGAAGGAAAATAGGAAAAAGATATAAATTTGTTGCCCCCATCATTTGCCATAAGAGCCTACCGACCAAACGCAAGTCGGTTCGGTTGACTTCGCAACCGACCCCTACGGGGCGCAAGTGCGCCGACTTGGTCGGACTGCTAAGGAAACAACTGCACGTTGTTTCTCTGATTTGAATTTCGGCGGGGAGTCGCAACCCCGCCAACCCCCGCATGGGCTGCAATCTCGGTACACGCCCGTGATTGCAGATTTGGGTAGAAACAACTGTTTGTCTGTTTTTGTTTACTCTCACACTTCAACATCTATTATTGAAATGTTTTTGTTTTGACCGACGTTTCAATTGAGCAATCGCGACTCCTTCAACGTCGGATTGAAACTTTCCGTTTCCGTTTTGAATTGCTTCACGTCCAAATGGTAATCGGCAGGCAGAGCGGTGGGAGAGTAACCCGTTATTTGCAAAAACATTCTGTTGAAGTGGCGTATGGACGAGTAGCCGCACTCGGACGCGACTTTTGTGATGGGCATTGTCGCGTCGGATGTGAGCAGTTCGATGGCTTTTTCTATGCGCACAACGTTGAGATATTCGGAAAAAGTCATTCCGTAGATATGTTTGAACAGTTTGCTGAAATACGGTTCGCTCAATCCGACGTAACTTGCCGCTTCGGAAAAAGTCAGGTATTCGTAACTTTTGTCAATGTAGTTGAGCAAGCCCATCAAGTTGGTAACGGTATGTTGAGCGTTTTTTTCTATTACCGCGCATTGCTCGCGGCAAAAAATGTCGGCTATCAGGTAAGTTATTATCGAGTTGGTTTTGATTTCGTAAAATTGTTCTCTGTTTGTCAACTCCGTTCTTATCAAGTTAAAATATTTTTTGAGGTCGAATTTTGTTTTCAGCACGGGGTCAACAAGTTTGTATCTCGACGTGACTTCGTTGCCAAGCGAGTTGTCAAATAAAAATATGTCTATAACGCTATCTTTATCGGAATTTATATAGTGTATCGTGCCGCTTTGGCAAAATATTGCCTGTTCCTCGCCAATGTGGTAAATTTCGCCGTTCAAATATACGTCTGCGCCCCCTTCGATAACAAAAATTATTTCATTGTCGGTATGCCAATGGCTGATATTGTGCAGATTGTGATATGTTCCCACCCAAATTTTCTCGTTGCCGTTGTAGTTGCGATGTTCAAGTTGGCTAAGCATATTTTGTCCTCCCATTGACGTTTACAAAAAAATTTTATCACAAAGGATAATAAATGTCCATTATTTACTAATATTTTTCTTTATTACGCTTTTGGGAAATGCTATGATGTTTTTGCAGGAGGTAAGTTATGCCCGCCGAAATGGATCTATTGCAAAAAATTCGTCAGGAACATCTTGCGACCGTCACGGAAAAAATCGTTGTGGGCGACGGGTTGGCGGCTCTGAGAGAAGAGATTCCGCGCTTGCGCCAATACGGCGGCTTAGTCGGACTTTTCGACTCTAACACCGCAGACGCGGTTGGAGCGGTGCCTTGTCTTGACAAAACCGTCGTTCTGGACGCTTGCGGTTTGCACGCCGACGAAAGAGCGGTGAACGAGGCGCTTTCTCATTTGGACGGCAGCGAGGGTACGATCGTCGCGTTCGGTTCGGGCACGATAACGGATATTGCGCGTTACTGCGCCAAGGACAAAGGTTTGCGTTTGGTCAGTTGCCCGACTGCGGCAAGCGTGGACGGCTTTTGTTCTTCCGTGTGCGCAATGACCTTTCGCGGTACCAAAGTGACTTTGCCCGGCGTTGCGCCCGTTGCGGTATTTGCCGATTTGTCCGTCGTTGCCCATGCTCCCGTACGTCTTACGCGCAGCGGTTTGGGCGATATTTTGGGCAAGTATATTTCTCTTGCGGATTGGCGAATATCACACATTCTCACGGGAGAGGCGTACAGCGAACCGATCGCCCGTCTGGTGGAAGATGCGTTGACAAGCGTGACGGAACTTGCGGGCAAGGATATGCGCGGCAATGACTTTTGCAAACGTACTTTGGACGCGCTTTTGCTGTCGGGGCTTGCAATGCAAGCGGTGGGGAGTTCCCGTCCCGCGTCCGGAGCGGAACATCATTTTTCTCACTTGATAGCCGTTTCTCCCAAACCGTTGGGATTGCGATCCGACGCTCTCCACGGCGAGAGCGTGGGCGTCGGTACTCTTGCCGTTGCCGAACGTTACCGCTTGTTGAACGGCGAAATTCCGACCCATGTCCTTCAAAATGCCGACGTCGCTTTGCGCAAGATAAAAGATAACGGCGACGTGCTGAAAGATATGCAATTTTATCGCGACAACTTCGGAGATCTCGCAGAGTCGCTGTATGACGAAAACCGTCCCGACAGCCTCTCGTCCGTAGACAATTTGGCAAACTCGTGGAGCGAAGTGGCGAGCGTTTTGGAAAATATCCCTACTCCGCAAAGGCTTGCGAGGCTTTTCGACGCGTTCGGTCTGAAAAAAACATTGAGCGATATCGGCATAGAGGACGGTCGCAAGGAAGCGTTGCTTGCGCTCAGTCCATTTATGCGCAACCGCCTTACGTTGAACCGATTGCTGTTGCTGTTTGAATGACAATTCTTTTTGCCGTGTGTAACGGCGCGTAAATATGTCTGAAAATAGGAAGCAAAACCTATGTAAAAATTTGCAAATACACAAAAAGGAGAAGAAGATTATGAAAATTAAGTTGCCGGAACGGTTTAGAAAATTGCCGTGGTCTTTTATCGTTTTTCTGGCAAGTTTGTGCGTGATCGTCATTTGCTTTTTGACCTGTTCGCTGTGCATGACTCACGGCTGGACGGCGTCAATAAAGGATCTGCGCAATGCTACGAACACAGGCGTGATCACGCGGACTCCCACCGACGGAGATCAACCCAAACAGTACACGATTACCGGCAAGGTGACGGCGGGTATATTGATTATACCAAAAACGGCGACCAAGGAACATCCCGCGCCTGCCATCACGTTTACCCACGGCGTGTACAACAACCGCGAAATGCAGGAGCAGTTTGCCATCGAGTTGGCGCGTCGCGGCTTTGTAACGTTGATGATAGACCGCGAACAGTCGGGACACAACGACGAAACGTCGCTCAACTCGGGCGATATACTGCTGGACGCGACCAAATATCTGTGCAACCTCACCGACAAGGACGGCAACCGCATTGTTGACGAAAAACGCATCGGCGTTGCGGGACACTCCTTTGCGGGAATGGTGATCAGCGGCGCATTGGGTCTGGACTCGCCCGAAGCCACCAGCAACGTGCAAGTGGTAACGCAAGGATTTTTCGGACCGAGCGCGCCCGTCGCAAAAACATTTGTGGGCGCGACGGACGAGGCGCTTACTGCGGGATATCACATGGGACTCATTTCGGCTGCGCTTCCCGCGGGTTGCTCCACGGCAAGGTACAATCCAGGTTCCAGCGTGATTGCCCTCGGCAATATCAAGGCAAATTCCGACGATATGTACGACGGCTGCACAACCAAGAATCCCGTCTATGTACCCATTGCGAAGAACACAATGACCTCCACGACGTTTGCAAGCGGCGTTCATGGCATTTACGACGGCAGTGTGGACGGCAAACTGTACTACAAAAAGGGCGACGAGTTTTTGCCGGTAACTTCCGACGACCATTTCAAAGCCTCCAAGCAGTACTACAAGTACACTTCCACGGGCGTAAACTCCAACTACTTTATGAAGTCCCGCGAAGCGATGACCTTTGTCGGATTGGATCCCTCTGCCGTGACGGGCGATGAATACAGTATCGTCAACGGCGGTATCTACGACAAAAACAGCGGCACGTTGCTTGCTCAACCCACAAAAGATGTCGAGTTTGTGACAAGACGCACACAGTACGCGTCGGTGGCTTCCAAGGGCGAAAGGCTTGCAACCGAGGGAAGATCGATACGCGTGTACTATGAGTTCCGCGGTATCCACCAATTTTGCACGTTTTCCACTGCAACCGCCGCGGCAAGCGTAGACTTCTTTTACTCGGCATACGGCGTGCCCGACGGAGCGCGTTTCATTACTCCCGGCAATCAGGTGTGGACTCTCAAAGAGGGAGCGGGCGCGCTTGGAATAGTCGCTTTGTTCACAATGCTTATCGGACTTGTGGACCTGTTGCTCAAAACCAAATTCTTCTCTACGCTCAAAGCGTCGGAGGAGGAGATCGCCGTGGGCGAACCGATCTACAAAGATCCGCTCAAAGCCATCAGTTATTGGCTCACGTTTGCGCTTACTGCCGTATTCGGCGGACTGTTCTACTGTTTCAAATTGGACGAGTGCTTCTCCAACAGCATATTCAAAACGCTGTTGGAAAGAGAAACGGGTATCTTTACCAATTTGCACCTGGACAGATGGACGGAAGTGTGGCGGTTTGCTTATTGGGGAGTCATCTGCGCAATATTCGCTCTGTGCGTGACGACGGTATTTTGGATAGTGCGTATCATTGTCAACAAGATACGTTACAAGGAAAACTTCTCGCGCGAGTGTATCGACAACCCGTTTGAGGGCTTCAAGGTACGCAACGGCAAAAACGTGTTCAAAACGTTGTTGCTTGCAGGCATTTTGGTGACGGCATTTTACGTAGTGGTGTTCGGAATGTGGCAAGTGAGCGCGGTGGATTTCCAGATATTCACGCTCAATCTCCGCACATTCAAGGGCTCGCGTATTTTGTCCTATCTCAGTTATGCGCCCTACTTCATAGCGTTCTATTTGGTAAACGGCGCGCTCGGAAAGAATTATCGCGTCAAGGATATGCCCGAGTGGCTCACGATTTTGTTGCAAGTGGTGGCAAACACGTTTGTGTTTACCGTGATAATAGCCGCCGCCAACAACTACTACATCAGCGTGGGCGTAGTGCAAAACAACGCCGTTTGGAAAAACTTCTGCTACGCTTATCCGACTATCCCCATGGTGGGTATTTGTACGGTCATTCAACGCAGAATGTATGTACGCACGGGCAACGCTTGGTTGGGAGCGATCGTTTGCGGAATATTGTCGGCAATTATCGCTTGCGCCAACCAGTGTATTGGTTTCGGCATTTAGCAAACATAAGCAAAAAAACAACGCACGCGGCGGGCAACAACGTACTGCCTGCCGCGTGACGTTTGATTACAAGAGGTGCGACGCATGGCGCAAACAAACATTATCGATGACGCATTTTTGGGAATCGAGTTGGGATCGACTCGCATAAAATCCGTTCTTGTGGACGAAAACGGCAAGGTATTGGCGGTAGGAACGCACACTTGGGAAAACAAATTTCAGGACGGTTATTGGACTTACTCGCTTGACGACGTGTGGACGGGACTCAGGCGCAGTTACTCGGCAATGTGCGCCGACGTCGCGGCTCGCTTTGGAGTACGCGTTTCCCGATTGAGGGGAATAGGTATTTCGGCAATGATGCACGGTTACATGGTGTTTGACAAAACGGGCAAACAACTTGTGCCTTTCCGAACTTGGCGCAATTCCACCGCCGCCGAAGCCGCAAACAGGCTTTCGGAACTGTTTGATTTCAATATACCTCAGCGGTGGAGCATTGCTCACCTGTATCAGGCGATACTAAACGGCGAACAACACGTAAAGGATATTGACTTTGTCACCACGCTTGCAGGCTATGTCCATTGGCAGTTGACGGGTATGCGCGTTGTGGGCTTGGGCGAGGGCTCGGGCATATTGCCCCTTGCCGCCGACAAAGGCTACGACGGAGAGATGATATCCCGCTTTCAAAGTCTTGCCGAGGTCAGGCAAATGCCGTGGCAACTTGCCGATATTTTGCCGAGTTTGCTCTCGGCAGGAGAGTGCGCGGGGTTTTTGACGGAGCGCGGAGCAAAACTGTTGGACGAATCGGGGCTTTTGCGCGCGGGAATCCCGTTTTGTCCGCCGGAGGGAGATGTGCAGACGGGCATGGTGGCGACAAACAGCATAACCGAGCGACGCGGCAATGTGTCCGCGGGCACGTCGGTGTTCGCCGTGTTTGTACCCTCCGAACCCGTTACCGAATTTCAGCGGGAAATCGACGTGACAGTAACGCCCGTCGGAAAGCAGGCGGTCATGGTACACTGCAACAACTGTTCGGGCGATATAGACAGTTGGGCAAATATGTTCGACGAGTTTGCCAAATCTGCGGGAGTCGATCTCTCCAAGGACGAATTGTATCGATTGTTGTTTAGAGCCGCGCTCAACGGGCAACCCGATTGCGCAGGTCTGGTGGCGTACAACTTTCTGTCAGGAGAACACATTTTGGGCTATCCCGAAGGCAGACTGTTGTTCGCTCGCCGCCCCGATAGCAAATTGACGTTGTCCGATTTTATGCGCGCCAACATTTACTCGGCGTTTTGCGTGTTGAAAAAGGGCGTGGATATGTTGAAGAAAGACAACGTGCGCATGGATAAGATCGTTGCGCACGGCGGTTTGTTCAAGGTAGACGGAGTGGCGCAACAACTGCTTGCCGACGCGTTGGATACATGCGTCGCCGTCAGCAACACCGCGGGAGAGGGCGGCGCGTGGGGAATGGCATTGCTTGCCGCCTATATGTCCCGCAAAGACGTCGATTTGGAAAGTTATCTCGACAAAACGGTATTTTGTTCTCGGTGCGAAACGGTCGTTTCTCCCGATCCCGAGGGCGCAATAGGCTTTGAAAAATATTACGAAAGGTACATCCGCTGTCTATCCGTCGAAGAAGAAGCGGTTAGGAGGCTTTGATGTTGGAAGAATTGAAAAAACAGGTGCTTGCCGCCAACAAACAGTTGGTTACAAACAAATTGGTGATCTACACTTGGGGCAATGTGTCCGCGATAGATCGCTCGCGGGGTTTGGTGGTGATCAAACCGAGCGGCGTCAGTTACGACGATATGAGCGCGGAGGACATGGTAGTCGTCGATACGGACGGCAACATAGTTGAGGGGGACAAACGTCCGTCGGTTGATCTACCCACTCATCTGCAACTGTATCGCAGTTTTGAGGGCATAGGAGGCGTAGTACATACTCACAGTACGTTCGCTACGGCTTTTGCGCAGGCGGGTTTGGATATTCAACCTTTCGGGACGACTCACGCCGACTACTTTTTCGGGGCGATACCTTGCACGCGCAAACTCACTCGCGATGAGGTGGAAAACGATTACGAACTCAACACAGGCAGAGTGATAGCGGAAACATTCGCAAACAAAAACTACTTGGACGTGCCTGCCGCGATCGTGGGCGGACACGGATTGTTCGCTTGGGGGCAGGACGCGCCCACTGCGGTGTACAACGCCACCGTTGCGGAACGGTGCGCCGAGATGGCTTATCTCACTTGCACGCTCAAAGACGCGCCGCCTATCGACGACTATATGCTGGAAAAGCACTATTTGCGCAAACACGGTAAAAATGCAACATACGGACAGGTAAAGGATAAATGAAAAAAATATATTTTGTGACGGGCAGTCAGGATCTATACGGAGAGGACGCGCTTGCGCGCGTGTCCTCGGACAGCAAAAACATAGCAAATTTTTTGCGAGAAAAACTCGCGGATACCGTTGATGTGGAATGTATGCAGACGGTGCGCAACCGCGACGAAATTATCAACGTTTGCCTTGCCGCAACTGCGGACGCCGACTGCGTAGGCGTGATAACTTGGATGCACACGTTTTCTCCCGCCAAAATGTGGATACGCGGTCTGCAACTGTTGGGCAAGCCGCTGTTGCATTTGCACACGCAGTACAACGAACACATTCCCTACGACGAGATAGACATGGACTATATGAATCTCAATCAATCGGCGCACGGCGACAGGGAGTTCGGGTACATATTGAAACGGTTGGGAATTCCGCATGCAGTGGCGGTGGGCTACTACAAGAATGAGGACGTGGTGGAGGAAATACGGCGTTTTTGCCGCGTTGCCAAGGCATTGGATTTTTCTCGCAATCTCAAAGTGGCAATGTTCGGCAACAATATGAGAGATGTTGCCGTCACCGACGGAGATCGCGTTGAGAGTCAAATCCGCTTCGGCTGGCAAGTAAACTACTACGGCATTGGAGATTTGGCGGATATTGCGGCGAGCGTGACGAAAGGCGAAATCGACGGAAAAATGAAAGAATACGCCGACCTGTATGTTTTCAACACCGACGACGTTGCCGCCGTGCGCGAACAGGCAAGGTACGAGGTGGCTCTCCGCAAGTTTTTGGACAGCACGGGTACAGGGGCATTTTGCGATACTTTTCAGGACTTGCACGGACTACGGCAATTGCCGGGTCTTGCCGTGCAAAACATAATGAAAGACGGCGTCGGCTTTGCCGCGGAGGGCGATTACAAAACGGCTGCGCTGTCCGCAGTTTGCGCAAAAATGGCTTGCGCAGGCGGCGCGACGGGCTTTTTGGAAGACTACACGTACGACCTCACCCAAGGCAGTGAACTTGTTCTCGGCTCGCACATGCTGGAAGTTTCGCCCGTATTCGCGGCGAGCAAGCCGAAAATAGAAGTGCATCCGCTGAGTATCGGCGACAAGGAACCGCCCGCGCGGTTGGTTTTTGACGGTATAACGGGAGATGGATTGCAAATTAGCATGACGGACGAGGGAAGCAACTTCCGTATTGTGACGGCGGGTATATGTTTGACCGCGCCCAAATCTATGCCGAAGTTGCCGGTAGCGCGCGTCATGTGGCAAGTGAAACCGAACTTTACCGACGGCGTCAAAGCCTGGTTGAACAGCGGCGCGGGACATCATTCCGTCGTTTCCACCGCGCTGACTATCGACGACGTGCGATTGTTTGCACACCTCACGTCCACTCCGATTACGGAGATAGGGCTAAATTGAAAATTTTATCAAAATATGATTTTGTAAATCAGCCTAAATCAAACGCCCCGCTACCTAGCGGGGCGTTTGGCGTATCGGTGTGTCAATGGGACAATGCGACGGTTTGGTTTTCGTTCAGCGAACGACGTCTACTACCTCGCCGACGTACATTGTGTGCGGCGCTTCGCTTTGGTAGTAGCGGTCGCGCGCGTCCTGCGGAATGGCGTTCGGGTCAAGGTCCTGACGGTAGATCTTTTTGCAGACCAAGGTGGTGCAAGCCTCGCAAAAAGTTACCCCATGTGCCAAAAATCGCGGCGTCAGCCCGCCAAGAGCCACTTTGTCGCAATCTCTGCCCGACTTGCTGCCAAGCACGCCCAGCGCGGTTTTGTGCTTGCCGTCGAAGAAACTTATCGTAAAGTATTCGTTTCGTTCCAAAAACTCGTGCGTGTAGCGGCAGGGTTTGACGTATACGGTCGCAACGGGCTTGGACCACAGCGTACCCAACCCGCCCCAACCGATAGTCATTGTGTTGAAGTTTTGTTCGTCGCCGGCTGTCACCAACGCCCAATCTTTGTTGAAAATTTGCAAAATGTTTTCGTCGAGTTTCATATTTCACCTCAAATTACTATCATACCGAGCAGTGCGCCCAATCCCCAACCCAACAAAGTGCCTATCGCCAGCCCGAACGTGCCGCAGATAACTCCCGGCACTATCAAGTCGCGATCGCCGAAAGCGTTTGCCACAGGCGCAATGAAGGGCGGACCGTAAATCCCCGCCGTGCTCGTGATGAGCGCGGTACCCGCGTCTATGCGGAAAATTTTGCATAACAGCAGGTGCAACAGTATCACCGCCACCTGCGAGCATGCAAAGAACGCCAACGTGGGCAGTATAGCGCGCACAAGTTGCGTAATGTCTATGCTCATCGACAGCCCCAACGAAAAGATCAACACCAGGTACTGTCCTATTTGATACGGACCTTTTACGCGGCGCACGGGTTTGAAAAAACTCAACGCAATGCCGAGTATCGACACGGTCAAAATTATGTACAAACTGCCTTGCATGTTGCCATTGATGAGAATTTCCAAACAAACGCCCAAACCGAGGCACAGTACGGCAAGCAGTATCACCAACGCCAACTTGCCGAGGGACTTTCTGTCGCGCGGGATAGACGCAAAGTTGTATTCTTCGGCGGCGTTGCCGCTTTGCGTATATGCGCTCTCCCGTTGTTCGAGGGCTTGTTTGTTGTTACCTTTGACGGGTTTGTCCCCCAAAAAACGCTTGTATATAGGTTTGATGACGGTCAGTATCAACAAAAAGTACACGCCGCCCACAAAGAAGTCGGATATTTGCGCCGCCGCTATTACGTCGGACGAGGCGTTGCCCAACAACGCTTTGGCAATGGCTATCATATTGGGCGTTCCGCCCGTGTACAGCCCCGTTGTCATGCCCGATAGCACGTTTGCGTTGGCAAGTCCCGCCGCACTCGCCGCAAAGTACGACGCGACGGATACTACCGTTGCAGAAACTATTACCAAGGCAAATGAAATTACGGTGTTTTTTGCCAAATAACGCATGCTACCTATATCGAACGTAAACAGGATCAAGGGTATGGCGATCGCAACAAAAACGCTGCTCAACGTTTCCGTCAGACCTCTGTCGTAGGGGATGGGTATCACCGAAACGATTATTCCCAACGCATAGCACAGCGCGATCGCGCCGATAAATCCCAAAAATTTAACCTTTTTGACCAGCCACAGAACAACCGCCGGCATTACCAGCATAAAAATAACTGCCAAAACGGTGCAAACCGTCTGCCAAGGCGAACTTGCCGCCAATAGTAAATTCATATCAAATCTCCTTGTAGTACAGCCTGTACCTGCGAGCCAACGCGCCGCCCACGCTTTGCACGACGCTGTTGCTCGGAGCGTTGTTTTCCATTATCGTACCCGCTTCCAACCGAGTAATTCCGTTGGCTTGAATGGCGTCCCACAGTTTGCAATACATTGACATCAACATGCCCGTGTTTTGGTATTCGGGCACTACGTACTGCAACATTGCGCGCAACCCGTGAATTTTTTTGCGGTTTCGCAAAAATACGTGCAAACCGCGCAGATCCAACCGTCCGTGCATTTTGGCAAACAATTCAAAGTAGTCGGGCAGAGCCATCAATATTCCGAGCGGCTCGTCGGTGGCGTTGTCGCGCGCTATCAGAATGTAGTCCTTGTTGAGGTATCTTTTCCAACCCTTGACAATGACGTTGAGCGCGTCCACAGAGGGCGCGTCTTGGTAGATGATCTCGTTGGTGGCAACTTGCATTACGGTGTGAAAGTCCTCTATGTCGCGGTCGATATTTTTCCAATCCACTGTATCCACGCGGTAGTTGTGCCTTTTGCGCGAAAATTCCTCCACGCGTTTTGCGCGTTGGTATTCGTTGTTTTGCAAATCGATTTTGTACTGCAACGCGTCCGTTTGTTTTTTCATGCCGAAGTTGGTAAGCAAGTCGTCGTAGTAGGGCTTGTTGTATGATGTAAACACAAGCGGCGGCGCGTCGAAACCCTCCACCAAAATGCCGCGACGGTTGTCGGGATCGTAGGGGAAATAACTGCCAGATATGCACTCCGCGCCCATTTGCCGCAAAATTTCCACGGCGGCGTTGAGCAATTCGTTGCACACGTCGTAGTCGTACACGCACTCGAACATGCTGAAAAACCCGCATTTATCCGTGTGCAGTTGTTTGTTTTTGTCTACGGTGAGCAAAATTCTCGCTTGTACGACGTTATCCTCGACGGATAGCAACGCAACGTAGTTTTTCTGTTTGAACAACAGTTTTTCCAGCGTTTTGGTCAAGTCCCTTTTCATATAGGGCACGTAGTTTTTGTTCGCCTCGTACAAACTGTCGGGAAAGTCCACAAACTTGCGCAGATTTCTTTTGTTTACCCTTTCTATCATAAAACGCCTTTTACTCAACCGACACGTTGATCGTGACGGAAATTTCCGCATACAGTTTGACTGTGGCGGTGTAGTTGCCCGTGACCCTGATCGGCTCTTTGAGGATCACTTGCTTTTTGTCCACGGGATACCCCATTTGCGCGAGTTGTTCGGCGATCTCCTTGTTGGTAACGCTGCCGTACATCTTGCCTTGCGAGCCCGTGGCGGCGACGATATGCACCGTTTGCCCTTTGAGCCGTGCGGCGTCCTCGCGCGCTTTTTGTTTTTCGGCGGCTTTTTGCTTCTCCACGGCTTGACGGTGTATTTCCGCCGAGTTTATTTTGTCGGCGGTTGCCACAACGCCCAAACCGCGCTTGATCAAAAAGTTGTTAGCATATCCGTCGGAAACGTTTATTATATCTCCCTTTTTGCCTTGACCTTTGACGTCTGCAAGTAACAGTATTTTCATTCGTCCGTTCGTCGGTTGGATAGACTCGACGCTCCTTTTTTGATTTATTTGGTTGCGGGCGCGGCGTCGCTATCCCGACGTTCCGCTTTGCCTTTGCTTGCGCAAAATTCTTTTGCCCAATCAGATCCGTTTGTTTGCGTAAAATTGTTTTCTATAATTATTTAGTATATCATTTTTTATCGACGCAGTCAATAGCAAAATGGACTTGCGCGGCAGGACAAAGTATTGTTTGGCGGGATAATGGCGATACTAAACGCAGGAGGTGAGAAAAAATGAAAAATCAACAAACAATAATGTGCGACGTGCGCGCTTGCAAGTATCACGACGGCAATCGTTGCTGCTGCAAATTGGCGCAAATAACCGTTACGCCCGCCGAGAACGTTCCCACGGCTCACTACTGCGGAAACTACGAGAAAAAGTAAAAGGGCGCTCGCATATTCCTCGCAAAAAGGCTTCATACAGCACTTCGGGTGCTTGCACACAAAACGGCTTCACATAGTGCCTCGGGCATTGCTCGAAAAAAGGCTTCGCTTCGGGCTACGCCCTCGTTGCAGATTATTTTTCGAGCGACACCCTCGGCACTCCCCAGAAACAAGGATAATGCTTGTTGCAGATTGTTTTGTTGTACAACACCCTCAGTGCCCCTTTTACAAGGGCAAGTGTGTTGCAGATTATTTTGCGAGGGATACACTCGCGCCTGTGTGAATAAGGTCGGAACTCTGATTAGAACTTTTTGTTTTGAAATAAAGTTTGCAACTGTTTCAACAAAAACACTGCTTTCCATTATAATGGGAAACGACGTTGGCAACTACACTAAAAGCCTTCTCTTGGGGACGCAAGAGAAGGGGGACCGTCGTCAGACGGTGGATGAGTTTCGACATTTAGAATTGTGTTGTGTTTTCATGGCAGACTATTTTGCAGGGAACGCCCTCGCGCCTGTGTGAACAAGGTCGGAACTCTGATTAGAACTTTTTGTTTTGAAATAAAGTTTGCAACTGTTACAACAAAACAATGCTTTCCATTATAATGGGAAACAAAGTCGGCGACTGCATTAAAAGCCTTCTCTTGGGGACGCAAGAGAAGGGGGACCGTCGTCAGACGGTGGATGAGTTTCGACATTTAGATTTGAATGTGATGTTTTCGTTGCAAATTGTTCGTCACGAAACACCCTCATACCTTAGTGAAACAGGGTCGGAACTCTGATTGGGACAACTTGCACCGTAACCTAGTCGGCGACTGTGAACTATCCCCCCCCCTTGCGCGAGCGGGCGGGGCGCGGCAAATACAATGCGACACGCCCTCTATTTACTTGACACTCCGCTCGAATTTGCGCTAAAATATTAGTGCAATCTTTTGAGGGAGAAACCGTTTTTTATGCTCAATCAAGTACACGGAGCCATCAAGATTTTTGCGGGAAATTCCAGCCGCAGATTGGCACAGCAAATTTGCGCACAATTGGACCTCGAACTTGGACAACTTGACGTCGGCAAGTTCAGCGACGGCGAAACAAGCGTGAACATCAAGGAGTCGGTGCGCGGTTGCGACGTATTTATTGTGCAATCTACCAACACTCCCGTAAACGACAACCTTATGGAGTTGCTGTTGATAACGGACGCTTGCAAACGCGCCTCCGCCGCGCGGATCACGGCGGTAATGCCCTACTTCGGATACGCCCGTCAGGACCGCCAAGCGCACGCGCGCGATCCCATTTCGGCAAAGGTGGTGGCGGATATTATCCAAACCGCGGGCGCAAACAGAGTGTTGACAATGGATCTGCACAGCAGTCAGGTGCAAGGCTTTTTCAACATTCCCGTAGACAACTTGTTGGGCATGCCCGTACTTACCAAATGGTTCAAGAAAAACGGCGTCCCGAGCGACCTTACCATTGTCAGCCCCGATACGGGCAGCGTGGTGCGTAGCCGCGCGATGGCAAGCAAGTTTGACGCCCCTCTCGCGATAATAGACAAACGTCGTCCTCGCGCTAACGTTATGGAAGTGATGAACGTTATCGGCGACGTCAACGGGCGCACGTGTTTGATGTTGGACGATATGATCGATACCGGCGGAACGATTTGCCAAGGAGCGCAAGCGCTTGTGGAACACGGCGCAAAGGAAGTTATCGCCGCTTGTACTCACGCGGTGCTTAGCGGACCTGCAATCGAACGGCTTCAAGCCAGCGCGCTATCCAAGGTGATAGTGTTGGATACTATCGAACTTCCGACGGAAAAACATATCGACAAGATAGAAGTAGTGTCCATAGCGGATATTTTTGCCGAGGCGATCGAGCGCGTTTATACCGATTTGCCGATGAGTAAACTTTTCGAGTAGGAGGCGCTCGGGTATTCCGACCAAACGCAAATCGGTACGGTCGACTTCGCGACCGACCCCTACGGGGCGCAAGTGCGCCGATTTGGTCGGACTATTAAGGAAGTCGCTACACGCGCCTTCTCTAATTTGAATTTCGTCGGGGTTCTTGCCCCGACATCCCCAAGATTGGCTGCAATCGCCGCGCAGGTCGCCGATTGCAGACGGGATTTGAGTTTTGTCCGCTTGTGCGTTGTATCCACACGCTCTGCGCTCACTCAAATCCCTGTTTTTTTGACCCAATGCAATTGTCACTCGGGTGCTTACACACATAACGGCTTCACACAGTGCCTCGGTATTGCCCGAAAAAAGGCTTCGCTTCAAACGCCACACATTTAGTTGAGGAACAAAACTCACTTGTGTGGCGTTTTCGTTGCAGATTGTTTTTCGAGCAACACCCTCATACCTTGGTGGAACAAGGTCGTAACTTTGATTGGAACACTTGCACCGTCACAAAATTGGTAACTGTGAGAGGGCTTCCCCACGAGTGGGGAAGTGTCTGCGCAAGGGGTTCCCCGACAAGCCCGAAAGGCTTGGTGGGGAGAAGAGCCGCCGAGTGTCAAACCGACTGCACACTTGCGCGCTTGGTGCTGACTAACGAGAGCGGCGACGAAAAAACGAAGTGTTATTCGCAATTGCAACAAAACAGTGCTTTCCACTATAATGGGAAATGCTGGTTTTCTTTTGCACTCACTAAACACCAGGTCGAAACTTTGATTCGTCTGTTTTGTTTCGAAATGGACTGCCAATAGTAATCAAAACCAATTTCGGCAAAACATTGCTTTCCACTATAATGGGAAGCAATTTTTTTTACTTTTTTTTTCGGGTGAGTTGTGCGTTTCGCTGTCGGACGCGGGGCGTTTTGTCGGAGCGTCAGAAAAATCATTTCGACAAGACGCGTTTGTTTTTAACATATTTTGCATTTGTTTCGGAATTTTGTCGCGCGTACAAGTCAACACTCACAGCGGTGAAAGCGATGAATCGGTTCTTGGCGATATTTTTCATAACTATTGCGCTTTTGGGCGGTTTGCTGTATGCAATGCCGAGAGATTTTGCAACTTTTGTGGGGCAGATTTCCCCCGACGGCAAAGTTTGCGTTTATTGCAGGCAGACGTCGCTCCAAGGCTACGACCTTGGATTTTGCAAAATCGTGGAGTGCGACGCGCAAGATCTGCAACGCATTTTGACGGATTGCGACAAGGTGGACGGCGTAAGCGTTACGTTCGAGGGCGGTCGGTCGGACGTGGATCGCGTTGCGCAGGCTCTGGGGGTCAACGGCATTGCGGAGTATCAACTTGACGACGTCAGCGTGTTTTGCGGATACAGTTACAAAATCAACGGCGGCGTAACTTTGGACGGCAACCGCGTAAACGTTCAAATCGCTTTCGGCAAGGGCACGGTCACGGTGGGCAGTCCGCTTATTTTGGGCAGTTACTGACTAGCCGCACAGTCGCACGCGTTTGTTGTTCGTTGAGGCGAGTGGTACGTTTTCCGCAGTCGAAAAACCCCGCGACAAATTACATACGCAAATCAAAAGCAAAAAAACAGGTATAAGATACCGCAAACAGGTCAAAACTCTCACCAAACAAATTTCGGAGGCAAAAAACAATGAACGATACCAAACAACCAAACAAATTTACGCGATTTTTACGCAACAACGCGGCGTTACTGTTGCTTATCTTTTGCGTTTTGGCAATAGCAGCCGTCGTTTTGGCGGTCACGCTTACTCGCGACAACACGCCGGTCATTCCCGACGACCCCGTGACGAGCAACCCCAACGAAAACGACAACAAACCCAATGACAACGACAACAAGCCCACCACGCAAAAAGTGGACATACACTTTGTCAAACCTCTCGAATACACGGGGTTCGGCATGGAGTTTACGTTCGGTCCGAGCAACCTGTTTGCTTTCAACTCCACGCTCAAAGAGTGGCGCGTACACCAAGGCGTTGACCTGTTGGCGGCAGACGGCGCGGAAGTCGTTGCAATGTACGACGGAACGGTTATCGAAACGGGCGAATCGCTGCTCAAAGGCTCTTATGTCGTGGTAGATCACGGAGATAACGTCATTGCAACCTACGGTTCGTTGACCGACCTCACCGTTAGCAAGGGCGATACCGTCAAGCAGGGCGACCTTTTGGGACTTGCAGGCGCGTCTGCGGGCAAAGAGTACAAGGAGGGCGCGCATCTTCACTTGGAAGTTGCTCTCAACGACGAAAACGTCGATCCGATGCCCTACGTAAACGGAGAAATTTATCGCACGATCGAAGTTGCGGTAGAGCAGTAATCTATTTCGAAGCGGGCTTTCGCAATGCAAGCGGAAGTCCGCTTTTTTGTGCGTTTTTACAAAAAATGGTGTCCTACTACAAAGTTTTGCAATAACTTTCCTCCGCGTTGCATTACAATCGAAAACATGAACGTGTACGTCGAGTACGTCGTCCTGGACAACTTTGTCTTGGACTTTTTGCTGTTGTTTGCCGCCGCCAAAACGCTCAAACTGCCCTGCAAAATTTGGCGCGTTGTTCTCGGCGCGGCGGTCGGCGCATTGTGCGCCGTTGTCAGCGTTTGGGTCAAGGGCGCGTGGACGTACGTTGTCAAAGCGGCGTGCTTGGCGGCAATGTGTTTTGTCGCCGTCGGTCGGGGAAAAAAACTTTTTTGGTATATTTTGTTGACTTGCGCATATACCTTTGTGTTGGGCGGCGCAGTGGTGGGCTTGTTCAATTTGTTCAATGTTGATTACCTCAACTCCGACGGGCAGTTTTACGAAATGCGAGTGCCGCTGTTTGTTTACGTTTTGGCTGTCGCCGCGGCGGCGTTTTTGTGTTACAGCATTGTCGCGTATCTGCGCCAAGCAAAAAAAATTTTACCCCATACCGTCAAAATCACCGTACAACTAGACAAATCGTACACTGCGTTGGGCTTTTGCGATAGCGGCAACACACTTTGTCACAACGGTGTGCCGGTGTGTTTTGTGACAAAAAAATTCGGCGGATTTGCCGACTATTTTGCCAAGCAGGTACTTGGCGGCAACGCCGTTGACGTGACGGTGGCTACCGTTGCGGGCAGCAAAACGGTCAAAGCGGTAGAGGCGCGCGTCGTCGCCAACGGCAAAGACTCCAAGGTGTATCTGGCGTTGCCTGCGGACAAATGTCAAACTATCTACAATATTTTGTTATCAAACGAGTTTTGCGGAGGTTAATATGAAACTACTCGATCTACTCAAAAAACTTTTGGACAGAATGTCCCTTTCTCAAAACGCAGTGCATTATCTGTGCGGTACGGAGGCGTTGCCGCATCCCCTCTCTCCGGAAGAGGAAAGCGAGTTGCTCGGCAAGGTGGCGCAGGGCGATTCCTTTGCCAAGGACAAGTTGGTGGAACACAACTTGCGTTTGGTGGTGTTTTTGGCAAAGAAGTTCGAAAACAACAACGTGGATATGGAGGACCTTGTGTCGGTGGGCACTATCGGATTGATCAAAGCCATCAACAGTTTCAAAAAAGACAAGCAGATCAAACTTGCCACGTATGCCAGCCGCTGTATCGAAAACGAGATATTGATGTACCTGCGCAAACTGTCCAAACGCAAAGCGGAAGTGAGTTTGGACGAGCCGCTCAACGTGGACGGCGAGGGTAACGAACTGTTGCTTGCGGATATTTTGGGTACGGACAGCGACGCAATCTACACTCACGTAGAAAACCAAGTGGAGCGGCAACTTTTGGAAGAGGGCTTGGCAAAACTCAGCAAACGCGAACAGCGCATTATAGAAATGCGTTTCGGCTTGGACGGCAATGACGAGCGCACGCAAAAGGAAGTAGCGGATATATTGGGCATTTCGCAAAGTTACATCTCGCGCTTGGAAAAAAAGATAATTTCTCGCCTAAAAAAAGAAATAAGCAAGTTGGTGTAACTTGCTTTTTTTACTTTGCGACTTGCGTTTGGTCGGTAGGTTCAAATGGCAAATATTGGGGCGTGGAATAGGCAAAAAACGCAGTTGCAAACTCACCCTGCAAAACTAAGTACCGCACAAGTTGTCGAGGAACAATTTCTAATTCAGTAGTCAACTTGTTTCTGAAAATAAAATTCTAATTAAATAGGGATTTGAGTGAGCGCAGGGCGTGTGGACACAACGCACAAGCGGATAAAACTCAAATCCCGTCTGCAATAATGGGTACCCACCCAAGTCCAATAGACTTGGGTGGGAGAGGAGTAGCCGAGTGGTAGCGGTTCCGACCGCGCTTGTGCGGTTGGTGCTACTTAACGAGGGCTACGACGAGGACGTGTGCCGAGATTGCAGCCCTTGCGGGGGTTGGTGGGGTTGCGATCCCCCACCGAAACTTCGGCGCAACTCGGCTTTGGTTAGCACCAACTACACTGTCGTGCAGTCGGTACCGCTAACAATCGGTTGCGCCTCCTCCCACGCAATGACACTCGCATTGCGTGGGAACCCGAAAATGAAGGCGCGTGTAGCGACTTCCTTAGTAGTCCGACCAAGTCGGCGCACTTGCGCCCCGTAGGGGTCGGTTGCGCGGAGCGTTAGTCAACCGTACCGACTTGCGTTTGGTCGGATAGTTCACCTTGGTCGGTCACTTCACCTTGATATACAGCAACGCGGCGTTCGGCACGGGGTTGTTGGGGTCGTTGAAAGACACCGTCGGCACATTCAGCAATTTGAGCAGATCCGTCATTTTGCGGCAACCGTAGTTGCGACTGTCAAAGTCGGGGTATCTGTTTTGCAAAATCGAACCGACTCGGCTTGCCGGTATCAAACCGCTTTCCTCGTCGCTGTCCTCGATAATTTTGCGTATGGCGTCGCCGATCTCCTCGATAGGCGTTGCGGAGGATTCGGTCGAGTCCTTTGTTTCCGTCGTTTGTTCCGTCTTGACTGCGGCGGTCTCCGTTTCCGATTGCGGCGCGGGCTGTTCTTTTGCGGCGGAGGACGTTTTGTTTTTGCCCTTGGGGACGGGTTGATCTTTGCGCTTGTCCGTTTCGGACTTGGGCTGTTCTTTAGCGGACTGCTTTTTTGTTTTGCTCGATTTTGCCGAGGTTTTTTTGGATTGTCCGTCGGACAGCACGTCAATGTACTTGAATTGACTGCACGATCTTACAAACGGTATCGGCGTTTTCTTTTCGCCCATGCCGATAACTATCTTGCCTGCCTCGCGCAGGCGCGTTGCAAGTTTGGTAAAATCGCTGTCGCTGGAAACCAAGCAAAACCCGTCCACTTCGGCGGTGTACAGCAGGTCCATGGCGTCAATTATCATAGCGGAGTCGGTGCTGTTTTTGCCCGTGGTGTAACTGTACTGTTGCACGGGCGACAGGGCGTATTCCAACAGGCTTGTTTTCCAACTTTGCTTGTCGCTTGCCGTCCAATCGCCGTAGATGCGTTTGATGGTGGGCACGCCCAGATTTGTAATTTCGTCTATCACCGTTTTGAGATATTTCGGCGAAACGTTGTCGCTGTCTATCAACAAAGCAAATTTCTTTTCGTCCATTGTTTCTCCTTGTTTTGTTACCCCATGTTGCCGTTTTGGGGATATGGGATACTTTTTTTTGTTTTGCTTGGTCAAAAAAAAACACAAGGGCTATCGCGCTTTGACGCGACAGCCCTGTCTTTTTCGAAAAACTGCGCATTTGCAGTTGACTTCCGACGCCGAAACGGTATCTCGGTAGGTGACTACTCCAAAGCTACCTTGTGGCACACGCTCGATCTGCGTAGTGCTGCTATGTCCCCATCCTAACACGGTTAACAGTGTCACGTTGCACAAGACCTTGGTATCAACGCTCCTTGCCGATTCCTGCTTTCCACGCCGAGAGCCGCCTGCAACATTCAGCCCCACTGTGGCGGATTGTGAGTGACAGGGCACCGCCGGCTCCCCGCTTAGCGCAGCAAGATCATTATACACTATCTTTTTGCAAATTGCAACCCTTTTGTTACATCTCGCCGACAGCGCAATGCGATAGTCGTGTGTGAGGGGTTGCGGAGGTTTCGTCAAATAAATGATATGGAAAGTTTAGCACAAGGTAAATATTCTTGAGGATAAAGTCAAATATTTGATTGCAAATGGCTCATTCTTATAAAAAGCAACGGGATAGCCTATTGCTTTTTATTGCGCAAATTTGAACCCAATTTATACTATCATTTTGCTAAAACGCTTTACTTGTGGCTTAAATAAGTTTATAATAAATAGATAAAGTATTAAACGGTTTGGATGTCGATGGCTATTCTCTTAAATTGGAACAACCTTTACATGATAAAAAATCCGTTGTTAGTTTTGATGTGCGAAAAGTTGTCACGAACGATGATGAAGATAGAGGCAGAGATGATATAGTTCCATTTAAGGTAGCATATGCCGTTTCTATTCATAAAGCGCAAGGGTTAGAATTTGAATCAGTAAAGATTATTATTACCGATGAAGTGGGAGAGAGAATCTCTCATAATATTTTCTATACGGCGATTACACGAGCAAAAAAGAATTTGAAAATCTATTGGTTTGCAGTAACAGAAAAAAAGGTTCTTGAAAACATGCATTTTATGTTCAATCAGGAAGATGCCACTATTTTAAAAAGAAAATTTAATTTAAAATCCAATAAAAGAAAATGATATCTCTCCCCAAAGGCGGGTTTCCCGCTTGTTGAGGGGCGAAGTTGTGGCACTTGTGACCAACTTCCTTATCCTGCCTCCCCATTTTGGGCAATTTGCCACAGATTTGCAGAGATTCAAAAATTTTTTTTAATTTAGACCCTTCGGTTTTGCCCGAAAAAAGCCCCTTTAAGTGAAGGGGTATCGCATGACGGTATGAATGGCGCGGTGGCACTTAAAGCCGACAAAGAAAAATTTTTTGAAAAATTTTCAATTTAGGGGGTACGATTTTGCCAAAAAATCGCCCTTTTAAGTGAAGGGGTA
>CANQPI010000023.1 GCA_947625725.1 uncultured Clostridia bacterium
AGGACGGCACACGAGAGCTGACCTTAAAAGAATTGGAAGAAGAATTGAGTTCGGATTTGGATGGAGCAACTCCACCATACAGTGCCCGGTCGAACCCGCAAGGGTTTGGCCGGGTATTTTGTTTTGTCCGAATGTATGTGGCGGCATTTTGCCGTCTTTTTTTGTGGCAAGGCGGCATTGTACCGTTTTGGGGACGGCTATTGTGATATTATTCATTGTGCGGCAACCTAAACAAGTCAATAATTGCGCAATTGTTTTTGCGCGGTCGAATCGAGGTGAATATGAATAGTGAATTTATAATTGTAGACGGTAGGTTAGTCACATATATGGGCAACGATGAGGAAGTTATAATTCCAACTACGGTCAATATAGTGGGGGCAAGCTCATTCTGGGGCAACAAAAAATTGAAAAAAGTGGTAGTACCGTCGACGGTAAAAGAGATTGGCGTTTGTGCGTTTTCCGAATGTTCATCCTTGCGTGATGTTACGTTGTCCGATGGGTTGGAAAAAATAAGGTTGAGCGCTTTCTCGGGTTGCAAATCTTTAGAAAAAATCGTTATTCCATATTCTGTACGACAAATCGAGCGTGAAAATTTTCAATACTGCACATCGCTCAAAACGGTGATAATTCTTGCGCAGATAAAAACTCTCGAGCACAACATGTTTGAAAATTGTTATTCGTTGGAAACGGTTGTTCTGCCGGATGGTTTGGAAAGTATCAGTCACGACGTGTTTTTAAATTGCCATCGGCTCAAATCGCTCACGCTACCCGATTCTGTTACAAAAATGAGTTTGTATGCATTTGACTTGAGTTTGACAACTGTTACTTTTAAGGGAGCGCCGCCCAAAAACATGCAAGCCTTCGGTAAATCGTATTGCGGTGGAAGCAGGATAAAAGTCGTGTATGCTCCAAATGCAAGCGTCACTCAATTCAGTTTGCTCAAGGAGGAATATTTGACCGGATTTTTTCAATTGTTGGAACAGGGCGAAGCGATATCGGAAACAATAATCCAAAAAAATCATGAGTATATCAAACGCAATGCCCTCAAGTTGTGCAAAACCGAAAATGATTGGCAATTTGCTTATATGTTGAAACACAAACTCATTCCTTTCGCCGATGTGGACGAGGCGATATTCGTGCTAAACGACGGGCGTCACCCGGAACGCGTGGCAGCCCTGGTCGAGTATGCGCAGCAATTTACGGAAAAGGAACACGAAAGGCTCCTCAGCAAAAAATTCGGATTGAGGTAGCGCATGGCGACCGAATTGACCGTAGAGATGACTCTAAAAGAAAAAATCGCCATAGATATATTGGACCTTGCGCGGAGTACATTGTTGGTAAATTTCAGGTTTTTGAGTGCCGCTATTGCCAAACTTCCTCTCGAATGCTACGAAGGCTCGATCGCCACCGATGGAGTGAAGATATACTACGATCCCGACTACGTTATCACGCTGTACAAAATTAGTAAAGAACATGCGACCCGTGCGTATTTGCACATTATCCCGCACTGTCTGTTTATGCACCCATTTTCACATACGGAGCGGCAGTTGTGGAATCTGGCTTGCGACATTGCGGCGGAAACGATAATTGACGAATTGAACTTGCCATGCACGGATATACCCGCGGCCAAAGAGCGCAAGACCGTTGCGCAAAGCATAAATAAAAAGACGAAATTTTTGACTGCGGAAAAAATTTACGCATATTTGCGATCTGAAAAATTATCTCGACAAACGTTGCAGTCATGGGAAAAGTTGTTCACAATTGACGAACATTCCCAATGGCAAACGGTCGAGGACGCCTCTGCGGGAGGCGGTACGCCACAAGATGACGACAATGAGCGATCCGATGGTGTCGAGCAATCCGACGGACATAAACAAGATGACGCGAGTAACCGACGCAACTTGCAAAAGTCCACCGACGAAACTTCTGCCCATTCGTCAGGCAATACCTCGCCTGATGATTCAAACGGCGAATGGGATCCGGGTAGCATCCAATCTCTGGCAATTTTGGTTGCAAAGCGGGAGTGGAAAGAAATTTCCGAGCGCCTTGTGACCGATTTGGAAACCTTTTCGAGGCAATGGGGCACAAAAGCCGGCAGTATGATAATGTCGCTCAAGGAGGCAAACCGCAAAAAATATGATTATGCAAATTTTCTGCAAAGATTTGCCGTGCTGTCCGAAGAAAAGAAGATAAACAATGATGAATTTGACTACGTGTTCTACACCTTGGGGCTCAACCTCTATGGCAACATGCCGCTGGTGGAACCGCTCGAGTACAGAGATGTTAAGCGAATAAAAGAATTTGTCATTGCCATCGACACATCCGGTTCCGTTGCGGGATCAAAGGTGCGGGCATTTATACGCAGAACTTACGATATTCTCAAATCGCAGGAAGGCTACCACAGCAAAGTCAATATACATATCATTCAATGCGACGCTACAATTCAAATGGACACAAAAATAACCTCCGTTGACGAACTCGAAAGAGTTTTTGCCGATATCAAGTTATCAGGATTTGGCGGCACCGACTTCAGACCCGTTTTTAACTATGTTGACAAGCAGATAGCAAGTGGTGAATTAAAACATCTTAACGGACTCATCTATTTTACCGATGGGTGGGGGGGGGCATTTCCCTGAGCAAAAACCGTCATACAACACGGCATTTGTGTTCGTCGATGACGATTACAACAACTACGACGTCCCGCCGTGGGCTATCAAGATTATCGTAGAGTCGCAGGATATAAAAAAAGATACGTTGGAGTAGAGTTATGAACATCAAACAAGCAAAAGAACAAATCAAAAACACAATTACGGCGTATCTCACCAAGGACGAATTAGATATTGCCTTCCTCCCGAAAAGCAACGTCCCGTTTTTTTGATAGGCGCTCCTAGCATTGGCAAGACTGCAATAATGAAGCAGATTGCCGAAGAAGTGGGCGTAGGGCTGTTATCCTACTCCATGACGCATCACACTCGTCAAAGTTTGTTGGGGCTTCCATATATAGAAAACAGAACGTATAACGGCAAAGAATGTAGCGTTTCCGAATATACCATGAGTGAAATTATTGCCTCGGTACATGACCTTATTGAGAGTTCCGGCATTAGCGAGGGAATACTGTTTATCGATGAAATAAACTGCGTGTCCGAAACGCTTACTCCCGTGATGCTGCAATTTTTGCAGTACAAGGTGTTCGGCAAGCATAAGGTGCCGGATGGCTGGATAGTGGTAGCGGCAGGCAATCCGCGGGAATACAACGATTCGGTGCACGAATTCGATATCGCCACCTGGGATAGACTCAAACGCATCGACGTCGAGCCGGACTTTGATGTATGGAAGGAATTTGCTTACACAACAAGCGTACACCCCGCCATCATTACTTATCTATCCATCAAACGGGACAACTTTTTCAACATATCCTCCACGGTTGACGGCAAAAGATTTGTTACGGCACGAGGTTGGGACGACCTTGGAAGAATGATAGAACTCTACGAAAAAAACGGAATAGCCGTTGATGAAAAATTGATTTCGCAATACTTGCAAAACAAAACGATCGCCGCCGACTTCGCCAATTACTACGATTTGTACTACAAGTATAAAAAGGAATACAGCGTGGAGGATATTTTGAATGGTTGCGCAAGCGAGGAACTTTGTCAAAGGGTGCGTGATGCTCGTTTCGATGAAAAATATACGCTTATCGGGCTGTTGTTGGAAAGTTGCAACAACGCCATGCACAACGTAATCAAAGAGGAAAAAACGTTGGAACTACAAGCAGAGGTGTTGCGCAAATGCAAGCATGCGCCCGAAGCGGCTTCAAAGCAAGCGCTTTTAACGGCTGTGGATGAAATGGAAAAGAAAACGGAAGGACTCAAAATCGTCGGCGCGCTTTCCTCCGAAAAGGAATGGGCTTCATTGAAGGCTGCCGCCGCGTTGCGTAATGTTGCTCAAAATGTCCAAAATGAAACTAATCTATCAGCAATAACCATATTCAAAAAGTATTTGAACACAGAGGTATCAAGGCTCAAAGCGTCGGCATCTGCTGCAAGCAAAATGCTTTCCAATGCCATCAACTTTTGTGACAAGGCATTCAGAGAGCAAGAAATATCCATCTTGATGGTGGAACTAACCGCTAACACAACAAGCGCCGAGTTTATCGGCAGGTACGGTTGTGCGGAATACTTTGCGCACAACAAAAGTTTGCTTGTCTATGAACGCGGTCTGAATATAGACACTCGTCTGAAACAACTAAACGTTGACGATTGAATACAGGCGTTTTGTACGGCTCAGTAATTACCAGACCCCTTGCGAAATGCGTGAGGTTATGATATAATAAATGTACCGTTTTCGGTACAATGTAGATAGTAACAGGGGCAAAGGAGCCAAGGATATGGAAAATTTTGAGCCGAAAAAATTGTTGATTTTGCGTATTTTGGAAATTTTGACCGAGTACTCTGATGCGGAACACAAATTGCGCCAGAACGATGTTATCAACTTGCTGCGCACCGTGTACGGCATAGAGTGCGAGCGCAAGGCCGTTGCTCGCAACGTGGCATACCTTGTACAAGCCGGCTACGACATTGTCAGCGACAAAACCGGCATGTATCTCGCTGTCAAAAGATTTGAGGTGGGCGAGTTGCGCTTGCTCATCGATTCGGTCATCGCCAATCGCAACATAAACAAGCGCCACACCAAAGAGTTGGTGGGCAAGTTGGCGGCGGAAGGCGGCAAGTATTTTGCAAACTATGCCAAGCATGTTGTAAATTTGGACGAATGGCGCAAAAACGACGGGTACGACTATTTTTATAACATTGAGGTGTTGTGCGAGGCGATAGATGCAAAACGTCAAGTGGAATTTTTCTACGACGGTTACGGCAAGGATCTGCAAAAACATCATCGCTCCACGGAAAAGCACTTTGCAAGTTGTTATCAACTGCTGTTAAAAAACGGTTTCTACTACGCCGCGCTGTGCTTTGACGGTCACGACAACCTTGCCTTTGTACGCGTGGACAAACTGAGCGATCTCGTTTTGACGCCACGTGTAGCACGTCCGTTAGGTTTGGTGCATGGTTGTGAGCAGGGATTGAATGTCGGCAAACTCGTCAACATTTTGCCATATTTGTATAGCGACGAGCCTCAACATGTTGAATTTGTTACGGCAAACGGTGTTGAACACATGACGGACTATGTGGTAGATTGGTTTGGTCGGGACGTTTTGGTGACGGAGTTGTCGGACGGAAACTTGAAATTTTCTCTCACGGCAAGCCCGTGGGCGATGAAATTCTGGCTGCTGCAATTCGGCAAGCGGGTAAAAGTGCTGTCGCCGCAGTCGCTTGTGGATGATGTCAAGGCGGAAATAGAGCAAATGAGGCAATTGTACAAATAACAAGAGGGTGGCAAAAAATGTGCGACGAAATAAAAAGCCTGAAAACAATCGTCGAAAGGTTGCATGAGTTAAACTTCAAAGCGGGCGTTATTCTCCCCTACGGCGGCGGAAAGTCATACGATTTTGAACGCTTTTTGCGAAATAACGGTCATCAATATGCAGGGGCGGATAGGGCTTGCGCAGAGTGCGATCTGCCTACGAATCCTCGCGCTCCCTATGTATCACACGGCAGTCACACGGTGGATTTTGTTGCGGCGCATTTGTGCGATCACGACGCGCAAGATCCATTCGGCGCAAACGAGCGGGCGTGTTACAGATACATTTCAAAATGGTTTGGCGACGGCAATGTAGTCACGCGCCCTGTCTTGTTTCTCTTGGAAAACCCCGCCGGCAATGACGGGAACGGTTATTGTGAGCAAGAAGGGCAAAACCGATTGCCATCTGCCGATTGGTATTGGCTGGACAGGGGTTATGATGACAAGATTGCAGAATACGGCTTGCAGTTTATCAAACCGGGAGAATACGGCAAAATGATCTTTGCTGTTATCAACACCTTTCACCTTGCAAATGCCTATGCGACCAACACCGTCAAATGCGGTGTGTGCGGTGACGGTGGGCACTTTTTGACCACACGCGATTATCCCAAGGGAACGATTGAGGTATGCCAAGAAAAATGGTTGAAAAGAGAACTCGCGGCGCTTTGCCAAAATGACAAAAATCTGCTTGTTCTCGCATTTGGCAACAATGCGTACATCAATTTCAAAAAAATTTTGGAGAAAGAGTCGGAAACAGAAAACGGTAAAAACCAAAAAATTCTTAAAGTAAGGGACGGAAATCTTTGCTGTGATGTGGGCGATAAAGAAATTTCGATAACGCTTGTCAAATTTCGTCATCCAAGTCATGCTCATGCGTATTGTAAAGAGCAAATTTACAATACGGTCAAGTTTATTCTGAATAAAGATTTGACGGACATTCCGTACAATAACGAATACCTGAACGGATATTCCTGGTGCATAGAGTATGACTACGACAGGTCAACAAGGACGATTGAAAGAGCAGTTGTTTTGAGGCGTAGTGTTGACGCCGCGTACAAATCGCAATATTTGAGATACTCGCTCAATAGCGGCGAGTGTGACTATTGGCGTGGAACAAGAGCAAACAATGCCGACCGAAAAGTGTTTGATGGCGTCGGTTTGAACGATATCGACAGCAACAAGTTCAAAACGCTTGATGGGCAAATGGCGGAACAATTTAGGCAATTGGTCAGCGCAATAAAAGATAAATTTTGGTTTTGCAAGGAGTTTTAGTAGATGTCCCATTTTCGGTACAAACAATATGTTACAATATCCCTCGGAGAGCGATCTTCGGGGGATTAATTATGTCAAATTTCGGAGAGTTGAGCACAAAAAACAAGATAATTGTAATTGCGGTGGGCGTGGCGGCGTTGGCGGTGATAATTTATGTTGTTTCGGCAATAGTGGGCGGTAGTGAAAAAGTCGAACAATTGACCGAGCCGACCCTTTCTGTGGACTACGACGCGCTGGGTTTTTATCCAACGGTAACGGTGCAGGTACAGAATGTGACTAACAACACTATCACTGTGCAAATGCGGTGCACGATCTATGCCATTGACGGCAGTGTGACCGATAACATTTCGTCAAATATAGTTAGACTTGCGCCCCACGAAAAGACTACCCTCACTGCTCAAAGCATTATTGCTATCGACGCGTCTTTATACGCATACAAGTGTGCGTCATTTGGCAACTTGCAGTATGTATATTACAAATATTGAGGATATGGGATATGAAAATTACGCAAATCACATTGAAAAATATAGGCAAAACAGAGCAATTTCAAACTTCGCTTGGTGACGGTTGCAATATTCTGCCGAAAAATAATGACGTTTTCAATGCGCTGTGCTATTTTGCCCAATCCTGGGCGAACAGAATATATGCCCAAGGTTTTGTGCGAAGTTTTTCGGAAAGCTCCACGCTGGAAATGGAACTTGTGGACGGCGAACGTAAATTTTTTGTCACATATTTCATGCGCGGGGGACAGATAGTTGTAACCGTTTGCTTGAACGGCACGCAGTTGCCGAGCGACAGTGTTGAGTTTACGGACGCTCTCACCGAATACCTCTATCCCCATGAAATTGCACAATTTTCATTCTTTGACGGTACGACTCGGGTCGACTATGCGGCAAAATGCCAAGAAAAGTATTTGCAAGCCACGCTTGACGACATAAGAGAGGAGTTGACAAGGCAGGGATGGCTCCCCACAGAGAGAGATTTGATGGGCTTTGCCTCTTCGGAGTGGCACGGCGGCAAAAGCAGTTACGCTATGTATAGATTTGTCAGGCAATATTTGCATACGGCACAGCCTGTTGTGTTGACAACGGAAAGCGGCAATATATTCTTTGATGGTGCGAATTTTACCGCGAACGGAGAGGCTTTGGACTTGAACGAGCCAATGGGTCGTACATTGCTGTCCCAAGAGGACGAACGCCTTGCGCGGTTTTGCTTTTCAAACAGAATGTTCCGCGCCGAGTGCGGCGCGCAGGGCATGAGGCACAATTTTCCGGTAGTTGTGAGGGGCTTGTCCCTTCGCCAAGCGTCCATGGTACAAAGTAACATCCGCGACGTGCAAATAGTTGTTTTTTTACAGTCGGATACAAACGAATGATTATGGATATTTTTCGATCGGCGCCACTGTACTCGGTGATGGTACCGATATTTTTGACAATTACTGTTATGTATCTTACTCTGTTACTCTATCTAACAGACTTAAATTCATATTACAAATTTGAGTGCCGCCAAGTATGTTCCGTTTTACGCATGTTACAAATAAAAATTGAAAACAAAATCATACCATCAAGTCGTTATCAAAAACAACTGTACATTTGGGGGTACAAAATTTCTCAAAAAAATTCAACATGAGTCCCTAACGATACAGTTGCGCATTGACATGAAATTTTGAAATGAGTTATAATCTAAGCAGTAACAAGCAGAGAAACGGAAAATTTTGGCGTCAAAAACACAAAACCGCTATTCAAAATTTACTGTTCTTAATAAATTCATTGTGCAACTGGGCGTTATGGAAAATATTCCGAGGTTACTCACGCCAGCCTCGCCCGCACAGCCGTGAGATCTTCCGTAAAATATACCATGCGGAATACATTTCTTGCGGATTCTTCTCCGTATTAGCGGATAAACGTGTAAAACTGTATGCAACCCAACGAATGTAACGAAAAAAAGCGAATATTTGTCTATGTTCAAAACAAAACCCCTCAAACATGCCTGGTCTGCGCCGTCAACGAGGACGAAACGCATCTTTTTCGCAGGGAAATCGAGCGAACGGATTGTCGCGAAATCCTGCTAAGCGATAGCAAGGACTTCCCTGCGGCGCGGATGTTTGCGGAGTTTGAGCGATTTTGTGTTGACGAATGCGGTTTGACCGATTCAAACGACGAGGTGATCTTTGCAAGTAGTCCTCATCGTGGTGACGTGCTAGACACTTTCGACTATGTTGATTGGCGACTTGGCGGCGTGTCGTGGGCGGTTGTAAAGAGCATCGAGTTCAAATACGATCACGAAACAACGCATCTTTACTCGCCTTTGAGTTTTGAGCAATTCCGGCGGGCTTGCGACGTCGGTCTTGCCGAGCCCTTCGCCACCAAGCATCTCCACGCCGAGTATCGGCGGCTCATACACAAAAATAGTTACACTCCGCAGGAACTTGACCGCATGGAGGCATATATCTCGCGGCACATTGATGAGGCATATTTGCAAAACGATCAAAATTTTGGGATAATATGCAAAATTGCACACATTTGTGCGGCGACATATCACAGCGACCATGCGCGATTTGTGCGTTTGATAGAATGGCTCGTAACCGACTTCAACAAACGGCGGTGCAAATGGCGGCGGCTTACGCTCGCGGATATTTTGACCATTGCCGCAGACGAGATTGCGGATGACGGGTATATCGACTATGCCGTTGTTGCCGCCGAAGAAAACAAACCGCCGCTTGAAAGATCGGAGTATGGCATTTTTCTAACTGTTGCCTCCAAACAATTGAAAACAATAAAAAACATATTGGAGGAATATGAACAATGAATGGTTTTTACAAGTATCTCATAGAGGACGTAAAATTGGATGAATTGTCTGATTGACAACAAAATTCCCCTTTCCCGCGGAATTTTTTGGGTGGTGGCGGAGTCGGACAGCGAGTTTGACGCCGCGCATATCGTTGCTTTTGGCAAACCTTGCGACGTGAGCGGCGCGTTTTTCGACGCGTGCGGACTGAGTTCCGCAGATGGAACAAACTACAATCACAAGGCGACTTGGGCAACTTTACCGAAAAGCATCACGCACGGCAAACCGTTTGATTACTATCCGCGCGGCAGAGTGGAAGTTCATAGCGGCAAAGCAACGGTATGGCTAAATGAAAACATATTGCCGTTGTCCGATGAAATCGTTCGGCTGTTCGGCTTGGAAAGCGTGACGGTGACAGTACGCGTTGACGGGAGCCGACATTATCAATGTCATTTTGACAGAGTGTGATGCGGGTGTCCTTCTTCAAACTGTCAAAAAAACTTTGATTGTGAGGAACGACGCAATGTCAAACGATAAATACAGAACGGAAAATTTCGATTGCGCGATAGCCACCGTGGGACGATTTTACGAAAAGGACGGCAACGGCAATCGCTTGGGCAAGCCAATCAAAGTGCAAATAATCGAACGCGAAAAATCACCCCATGTTCAAATTTTGCGAGCGAATGATGGTTTGCGAGCATCTGTCAAGTTAGATAAGCCCGAGTATTTGCACTGTAAATTGCATACACAAAAGTTGACCGAAGCGCAAATCGACGGATTGATCGATTTCTTCAACTCGCCGTCGGATTTTCCCGTAGTTCGACTGGACGGCGTAACGTATAAATTGAAAACAATGTGGGATTACACGATCGTTGCCTGGAATCGCGAAAGCGACGATGATCGTTCTCGGTTCGAATTACAAATTGACGGCGACGGTTATCTCATCTCTCCGCAAATGCCCAATTACACAAACCTAGATCGAGGTCGATACTCGTGAAAAAATACTTGATGACGTTGACATGTACGAATTGGCTCGCGTGGACAAGAATGATACGGGGCTGAGATACGATTTGAGGATCGACAGCCTTGGCAAGAACAGACGCGGTGTGCCGCCGCACATATTTGTTTGTGTTGGGCGACGAGTTGATTCCTGTTCTTTTGTCGTCGGATTTGGCAGGATCGCGCGGCAATGTCGATCCCGAGGGTGTGATGTCGTGCGTAAGTACGTTCGCGCGTATATGTCGGTGTTTTGTGCGCACTATAACAAACTTTTAACCGACAGACAAGCATTGAATTTACTTTTGAGAATCGAAGAAGCGGGTAGCGAATCGGTAAATTTGACGTTTTGCAAAATTGGTTTAATTAAAGGAAATTTATGATCAACGGCAAATACTTATCTTACATATTGCGACATGCTCCGTCTGCGGCGAATGTCGAATTGGATTGCAACGGATACGCCAATATCGACGAACTTATTGACGGGATAAGGCAAACAGGCAGAAATACCGATCTTGGCGAGTTGGAAAAAATTGTCGCTAACGACGCCAAACGTCGTTTCTCTTTCAATGAGGACCGCACCAAAATCAGAGCGAATTACGGCCATTCCGTGGCGGTCAACTTGCAAATGGAAGCGATCGCCCCGCCAACATTTCTCTATCACGGCACGGCAAAAAAGTATCTTGACGGCATCGCCTCCGAAGGAATCGCAAAGCGTTCGCGCAATTTTGTTCACTTGTCGAGCGAACCTCATACGGCGTTTAGCGTTGGTTCGCGGCACGGTCAAGCCGTGGTTTTGAAGATTTTCGCCGAAAAAATGTATCGCGACGGTTACGCGTTTTATCTCGCCGAAAACAATGTGTGGCTAACGGAATTTGTTCCGTGCAAATATATCGACTTCAATACGGCTATGCCGTCGAACGATTGTGAGATCGTTCCGTTTGAAATGGCGCGCTTGACCTCAAAACGCACGGGAATACAGGGAAACATTTGAGTCTGCGACGCAACAAAGTCTGTCGCTCAATGTCAATACCGAGTTATATATGAAAACGCAGGCGCAAAAGTAAGCGTGTATTTCGGCGCCGATCGCCCCGAGGCAGAGGGAGATTGCGGTGCAAGCGTCATGTGTGACTTGTCCAAAGTATTCGAATGGATAAAATACAACAAAAAAAGTTTGATAAAATTGTACGACAAAGTGGACAATTACGACATTGTGGATTTTCTAAACGAAATGCAACCCCTAAACAAGTAGACAATTTGCGCTTTTGTAAAACGTATGTTTTATCCCCAAAATATTTGGGGATTTTCTTTTGGTTGTTGTCGTCGCTACGGTTTACAAAACGCATACGTTGTGGTAAAATCTTGGCGTAAAGGAGAGATATTTATGGAAAAACTGCGTGCAAAACGAGGCTTCATTTGCGATATGGACGGCGTAATTTACCACGGCAACACTTTGCTGCCCGGCGTAAAGAAATTTGTCGATTGGCTCTATGCCAACGACAAGAGTTTTTTGTTTCTTACCAACAACAGTCAAAAGTCCCCCAAGGAGTTGCAGCAAAAACTTGCGCGCATGGGGCTAGACGTTCCCGAACACAATTTTTACACGGCGGCGTTGGCAACGGCAAGTTTTCTCAAAAGTCAAGGCGGCAGCACGGCGTTTGTTATCGGCGACGCGGGGCTGACCAACGCGCTATACGAAGTGGGCATCACCCTCAACGACGTCGATCCCGACTACGTTGTCATCGGCGAAACGGAAAATTACAACTTCGAAAGCATCAAAAAGGCAACCGCGCTTGTCAATCGCGGCGCATTGCTCATTGGCACCAATTCGGATATCACCAACCCCACCGAGCATGGCGAAGTGCCCGCATGCAAAGCGCTTGTAGCCCCCGTGGAATACGCCACCGACAAAAAGGCATACTTTGTGGGCAAGCCTAACCCCCTTATGATGCGCGCGGCAATGGAGCGTTTTCACGTCAAAGGCATACACTCTCCCGAAGTGGCTATGATCGGCGATCGCATGGATACGGATATGGTCGCCGCGATCGAGTCCGGCTTGGATCCCGTGTTGGTACTCAGCGGAGTATCCACACGCGAAACCGTCATGCAATTCCCGTACCGCCCGCGTCTTATTTTGAACGGAGTGGGGGATATAGCAGAATAGTATTTGGCGTTTGAAAATGCTTTTCGCCCAAACGTTCGGCGGTCTGCGCGACTACGCGTGCTGACCCGTTGGGCGTGACACGCCGCCGAAGGCGAACTATCAAGGAAGTCGCTACACGCGCCTTCATTTTCGGGTCTTTCGGTGGGGCGTCGCAACCCCACCAACCCCCGCAAGGGCTGCAATCTCGGTACACGCCCGTGATTGCAGACGGGATTTGAGTTTTATCCGCTTGTGCGTTGTATCCACACGCACTGCGCTCACTCAAATCCCTCTTTTTACATTTATCTGAAAAATTTGTTTGTTTTGCGGATATGGGGTGCAAAAATGCGCACATTTGCACATGTTCAATCGTTGTCAAACAAGTGCGGCTTGACGTAAACGCTGTCCTTGTCCGTCAGTTTGCGTATCACGCGGCAAGGGTTGCCCGCCGCAAATACTCCGCTCGGAATATCGCGCGTCACGACCGATCCCGCCCCGATAACACTTCCGTTGCCTATCGTCACTCCCCCGCAAACCGTAACGTTGGATGCGAGCCAACAGTCGTCGCCGATAACTATCGGTTTGGCATATTCGCGGTCGGTCGCAATGCCGTCGCTCCGCTTGTACATGGCGCGTTCGGCGGGCAGCAGCGGATGAACGGGCGTTACAATGCTCACCCCGCAACCGATAAACACATTGTCGCCTATTTTCACTTCCGCGCAGTCCAAAATCGTCAAGCAAAAGTTGGCGTAGCAACCTTTGCCGAAATAGGTGTTGTCGCCGTAGTCGAAGTAAACGGGACCTTGCAAATACGCGCCGTTGCGGTGCGGTAGCAGTTCTGCCAAAATGTTTTCGCGCTCGGGGTCGTCCTCGTCAAGCGCGTTGTAGGCGTTGCACAATTTGTGAGCGTATCTGCGCCGCACCGCCAATTCGCCGTCCGCAGGATCGTAAATTTTTCCAAGTATCATTTTTTCGCGTTCTGTCATAAAAACCTCGCCTTTTCAAGCAGTATATCAAATTATTTTACAATTGGCAACACCTTCTGCCGCAACCGCGCCTTTACACGGTTCAAAATGCCTTTTAATAATGTAACTTGCGTGCCAAAATGTTCCATGCAAAAAATTTGCCGATCAGAGGGTATTTTTCTCATTTCGCTATTGACAAAACGCTATGGGGGGGGGGGTATAATTTATATTGTGAGTAAGGATGTTACAATCTTGCTCACAAAAAAAGCAAAAAGGAGAAAAATCAAATGAATGCAAAAAGGCTTTTTGCCGTTTGTTTGGCGATCGTGATGGCTTGCGCTTTGATCGCGCTTGTGGCGTGTGACGAACATCAACACAGTTACACAAAGTGGGATCACAACGAAAGTCAACACTGGAAAGTTTGTCCGGATGACGGCGCGGTAGACGAGAGTAGCAAGGCTTCGCACTCTGTTGGAACAAGCGGCAAGTGCGAATGTGGCTACGAACCACAAACTCAGCATCAACACAACTACACCAAGTGGGATCACGACGACAGTCAACACTGGAAAGTTTGTCCCGACGACAACGCTATCGACGAAAGCAGCAGAGAACCGCACTCCGTTGGAACAAACGGCAAGTGCGAATGTGGCTACGAAGAACAAGTCACTCCGCAACCGCAACTCGACACTCGCGAATTTTACGTTGTCGGCGGCGGTCAGGGCGATCTGAAAAACGGCAGTTGGAGCGAATGTAAATCCGCATTTAAGTTTAACAAGACCACCGAGGCGGACGAAAACGGCAAAACGGTGTACACGTTTACCATGACGATGTATTCCGACGACAACTTCAAGGTTATTTTGCCCGATACCATTTCCAAGGGCTCCGACGGTAGCGATCAATGGGACGACGCCAAGGTGCTTTCCTTTGCAAATCTTGACGGCACGGCAAAGGCAAACTTCAAGGATATCAACGGCAACATCACTTTGGATCAAGGCAAGGACGGCGAATACCGTTTTACCATTCGTACCACCAAAGACATGGCGCTCGCTTCGGTAAAGTTGGAAGTTGAACTTGTCCAAAGCATACCCGGTATCGGCGTAAAAGACAAGTACGAAATGTACATAGTGGGCACTGTCGCAAGTCACCCCACGTGCAATTGGCCCGGCAGTATTGGCTTGGACAACGTACCATCCAGATGTATCAAAATGGAACTGCAAGAGGACAACGAAACATTCTCTGTGACGGTTACGCTTGCCACTTCCGACGAGTTCAAATTGTGGAACTACAAAGAACACAATGCCAGCAGCGGTTATTATCCAACCGGCGCGGGCGGCAATCTCAAAGTAAAGACCGCCGGCGAATATGTCGTCAGTTGGAAAGTGGGCGACACAACTGCCACGATAACGCTTGCTCCTCACGTACACAAGTACACCGAGTGGGGTTTTGATGCCGACGGTCACTGGAAGCAATGCCCCGGCGACGGAGTTGTGGACGAATCCACTCGCGCGACCCACACCTTTGTGGAGGGCGAGTGCGAGTGCGGCGCCAAGCAGGAAACGCAACAATGCGCCCACGAGAGTTACGACGCCGTGTTCAAATACACACAGGATACCGTCCCCGCTCCCAATGCCAACGGCGGCAAACTCACCAAGGTTTGCAGTAACTGCGGCGCAACGGTGGGCGAAGTGTCCTACGACGCGGGCTTTAACGGCGGCGGCGACTCTGCTCCCACAAGAGTACACAAATTGAAGGGCGTTGGCAGTTACTATGCGCATTTAGACGACGAGGCATCCGCCGCAAACGGTATCAACTTCGGCTTTGGCATTACCCAACCCGGTACCTACACGATAAGCATTGAAAACGTGTTCGTCACCGAAAACGTCGTTTTGCAATTACGCACGCTCGGTTTCCTCAACGACAGTGCAAAAACTCTCGACACCAAGGCGGATAGTGCCTGGTGGACGCCCAGCGGACCGCTTGGTTCTAGGGGCGTGGTGTGGCAAAGCAATTGGAAAACAAGTACAGCCACCAAGGAAAAATACAGCGTAGAAGTTGACGGCATGAACGATTTTACCGATACGGCAAACCCCAAGTACGTACAACTCAAATCCATAACGTTTGTTGTTACGCAAGAGCAAATAACCGGCTCCAAAGTGACCGTAGACGGCAAAAAAGCCGTTGCCGTATTGTTGGCGATTGCTTCTATGGATACTTCCGACAACAGTTATCCCACTTATAGGGGCGACTTTATGCTGACCATTTCCAAAGCCACGACGGAAGCGCCTGCGGCAATTGCAACGAGCAATGTGCAACAGCACGCGCTTTTGCCCACAAAACACTGATAACTGTCAATCTAACACAAAATTAAAGCCTTCCTTGCGGAGGGCTTTTTTTGATCGCTTTGCGCGTAGAGATACTGCAATTCGGCAAACGGTTCGCAAGCCGTTTAGTAGTCGGTCGCGCCCAAAAGATAGTCGGTGGTGCAATCCAATAATTTCGCCAACTTCAACAGCGTAGAAAAATCACATTCGCGCTGACCCGTTTCCCAATAAGATATACTTCTCAAACTTACTCCCAATTGTTCGGCAAGTTGAATTCGCGTCAAGCCTTTAGCCAATCTCATTTCTTTTAGTCGCTCTGCAAATTTAACCATAAAAAATATTATGGAACAAAATGTGCTAAAATACTTGACGTGGAACATTTTGTTCCATATAATATAGTTATTCAAGGAGGATAAAAAAATGACAACAGAAAAAGTAAACGCGCTTATTACCCAATTCAAAAATCACATTCCCGACGACCAAGTTCTGATTTTGAAAAATTCCTTGGCTTCGGCGTCCGATGATTGTTACGACAACATGATTGCGCTCACATTCAAAAATCCCACAACCACATTGCTTTTGTCGATATTTCTCGGCGGGCTCGGAGTGGACAGATTTTACATCGGCGACACGGGACTCGGTGTTTGCAAACTGTTATTCGGTTGGGTGACAGGTTATATTTGGCCTATTGTGGACATCTTTTTCAGTTACAAAAAGACCAAAGAAAAAAATCTCGACAAGATACTCTCGGCAATCAACTAACTTGCACAGCATGCGCTACAACCCGCGCATTCGGAGATTGCCGTCGGTAGTGGAAGTGCTTTCCTTCTTTGCATTTCCACAAAATTAAAGCCTTCCTTGCGGAGGGCTTTTTTTGCAGGTATGCGCATATTTGCAATTATTTTTTTATCGGGGTCAATTTTTCCAAGCCGCCCATATATTTGCGCAAAGGCTCGGGTATGATTACCGATCCGTCCGATTGTTGGTTTTGTTCGAGTAGTGCGGGGAACACGCGACTCGTAGCCAACCCGCTTGCGTTCAAGGTGTGCATATAGTACAACTTTTTGTCGCTTTCCTTGCGGTAGCGCATGTTTCCGCGGCGAGCTTGGTAGTCGCGCGCATTTGAAGCGGAACTTACTTCTTTGTAGATGTCCATTGACGGAATGTAAATTTCGATGTCGTAGGTGCGCGCCATGCTGTCGGAGCAGTCGCCCGCGGCAAGTTTGCTCAGTTGATAGTGCAGTCCCAAGCCTTCCACCAAGCCGCAAGCCATATCTACCATTTCGGCAAAAGCCTCGTCCGAGCGGTCGGGCGTGGTGTATTGGAACAGTTCCACTTTGTTGAACTGATGACCGCGTATCATTCCGCGTTCCTCCGCGCGGTAACTGCCCGCCTCTCTGCGGAAGCAAGCGGAGTAGCCGAAGAACTTTTTGGGCAGTTCGCTTTCCGGCAAAATTTCGTCGCGGTACAAGTTGACGAGGGCTGTTTCCGCGGTGGGCAGCAAAAATTTACGTCCCTCGCCGTTGGCAAGTTGGTACACGTCGTCCTCGAACTTGGGGAACTGTCCCGCCGTCAAGCCACATTCGTAGCCAAGCATGTAGGGCGGCAACATAAATGTATAGCCTTTTTTTAGGTGACTGTCGATAAAGTAATTGAGCAAAGCCCATTCCAACTGCGCGCCGAGTCCCGTGTAGATCCAACTGCCGTTGCCCGCAAGTTTTGCGCCGCGCTCGTAGTCGATCAAGCCCAAGTCTTTGCACAGATCCACATGGTTTTTGAAGGGAAAATCAAATTGCGGCTTGCTACCGAAAGTTTTTATCGGCTTGTTGTTTTCCTTGCCGCCTGCGGCGAGATCTTCGTCGGGCAGATTGGGCAACCGCAGCAAAAAGTCGCGTATTTGGGCGTTTACTTCGTCCAATTCGACGTCTTTTTGGGCAATTTTGTCGCCGAGAACTTTCATTTCGGCTATGGTGGCGGATACCTCCAAACCTTGTTTTTTCAGTTTGGGGATCTCTGCGGAAACGCGGTTGCGTTCGGCTTTCATTGCTTCCGTTTCGGCTATCAACGCCTTGCGTTGTTCGTCCAGACGGAGGAACGGGGCAAAGTCAATATCCTTGCCGCGTTTGAGATATCTGTCATGCACAGCCTGCGCGTCGTTGCGTATCAAATTTACATCGATCATAGTGGTGTACCTCGCGTTAGAGATGTTTTTCGCCCGTGGCGTAAAAATTCATTTTATATTTTAGCACACCGCCCCGACATTTGCAATGATTTGACAAAATTGTTTTGCACGGAGCGCACGGTAAAAAAACAGACTTCCGCAAAAGGAAGTCTGCCACGGTAGTTATAACGGTTTTTCCGAGTCCGCAAGCCCCAAAAAATAATCGGCGGACACTCCGAAAGTTTGGGACATTCGTCTTAGCATATCGTATCCCGGTTTGGCTTTGCCTTTGAGCCACTCGCTCACCTGACTTTGATGTATGTTCAGAGCCGAAGCGAACGCCGTTTGCGTCAAGTCGTGACGTATCAAGTATTCCCTTAATATTTCTTCAAACGAATCGTTCATAATTTTATTATATAGAAAATTCTATACGCCCACTTGACATATAGAAAATTCTATGTTAATATGGCAGCACAAAACGGATGTACACATGCGCAAGCGTTTGTTGCAAAGGAATATCCGTATTTTGAATAGCGGTGGGAGGAAGATTTGTGGAAAACTTCAAATTGATTGGCGGCAAGTCATACGGACGAAAGGCGCAGTTGTGACAGACCGCGCCTTTTTTTACTAGTTGCAAAAAAAAGTTCGATTTGCGACGTTGCAAACGTTGAGTTTTTGCGCGACGATACATATTTTTGGATAATATATACTTGTTACATTGACGTTTTTGTGATAAAATAAAATAAAACTATACTATTTTTTGCGGCGTTATGCCCTAACTTCTCAACGCTATGGGCAAGGACGTGCGCCGCGATCGCGAGGTAACGCTATGCAACTACGAGTTTTCAACACGCTCACGCGCAAAAAAGAGGAACTTGTGCCCGTCAAACCGGGTCAAGTGGGTATTTACAGTTGCGGACCTACGGTGTACAAGTATGCGCACATCGGCAATTTGCGCGCCTACGTGTTTATGGACGAACTTCGTCGCGTGTTGGAATACGACGGGCTCAAAGTCAAATCCGTCATGAACATAACCGACGTCGGACATCTTGTAAGCGACGCGGACGACGGCGAGGACAAAATGGAAAAGTCCGCGCACGAAACGGGCAAAACGCCGTTGGAAATCGCCGCGTTTTACACCGAGCAGTTTATGAAGGATATTGACGCGCTCAACATCAAGCGTCCGACCGTTTGTCCCAAAGCCACGGACAACATTCCCGAAATGATCGCTATCGTGCAGTCGCTTCTCGACAAGGGCTACGCCTACGAAACGGAGGACGGTATCTATTTCTCGGTAGAGAAGTTTCCCGAATACGGCAAGTTGAGCGGTATCAATCTCCAAGAGCAACGTCACGGCGCGCGCGTGGAAGTAAACGACTTCAAACGTCACCCCGTCGATTTTGCGCTGTGGAAAAAGGCGCAACCCAACCATTTGCAACAGTGGGATAGTCCTTGGGGGCGCGGGTTTCCAGGGTGGCACATAGAGTGTACCGCCATGAGCCGCAAATATCTCGGCGACACATTCGATATTCACACGGGCGGCGTGGACCACATACCCATTCACCACGAAAACGAAATCGCCCAAGCGGAGTGTTGGCTCGGACACAAGGCGGTCAACTATTGGATGCACAGCGAATTTATGTTGATAGACGGCGGCAAAATGAGCAAATCCCTCGGCAATACCTACACGGTAAGCGACATTGTCGCGCGCGGATACAAGCCTGTGGAATTTCGTTATTTCTGCCTCAACGTTCACTACCGTCAAAAGATAAACTTCACTTGGGACGGACTCGCCTCGGCAAAAAAAGCATACGACAAGTTGTGCGCGTCCCTTTGGGCGCACAAAAACAGCGACGTCCCCACCGACGCGGCAATTTTGGACGAATACAAAACAAAGTTCGAGAAGGCGGTCAACGACGATCTCAATGTGCCTCTCGCGTTGGGCGTGCTGTGGACGCTCGTCAAATTGCCCAAATCCAAAGACGTCTACAAGTTGGCGTTGACCTTTGACAAGGTGTTTGCGTTGGATCTGGACAAGATACAATCGCCCGAAGAACCGCAGTTTGACGTGCCCGACGAGGTAAAGAGCCTTGCCGAAACCCGTCTTGTTGCCCGCAAACAAAAGAATTGGGCGGAGAGCGATCGGCTTCGCAACGAAATTTCCGCGCTGGGCTACGCCGTCAAAGATACCGCCGACGGTTACGAACTTACCAAAAAGTGATCGTCGTGTAATCAAAACGATTCCCCTTGCATAGTTTAGTGCAAGGGGTGTTTTTATGGCGGAATCGGCAAAAACGAGTTTTTCTTTCGACAATAACGTGCTTACTTTGCGCAGAGTAACGCAGGTAGTGGAAATATCCGAGAGGCAGGCGGTACTCAAAACGAGCGAAACGTTCACCGTTCGCGGCAGCGGTCTGAATGTTATCAAGTTGGACAAAGACCAGGGCGTGGTGGTGTTGGAAGTAAAAACTTTGGACAGTATCTCGCTTCGTCGCGGCGCGGCGTCCATCAAAGGGCTGTTCCGTTGACGTTGGGCGTAGGTATCGAGCAACTGTATGTTTTTGCCGTATTTTGGGCACTTGGGGTGGGATTTTCGCTCGTCTACATATTTTTTGCGGGGTTGACCCGCACCAAACTGACGGCAATAGTATTCGACAGTCTGTTCGGCATTGGGGCTATCTGGCTCACCTGGAAAGTCAATTTGGAGTTCAACAACGGAGCGTTTCGCGTTTTCGTTCCGTTGGCATTGGCGTGCGGATGCGCGGTCGGTTATTTTTGTTGCAAGCGTACGCTTGACAAGTTGTCGTCGTTGTTGTATAATTTGTTCACTACAATTAACGAGGACGACGCGGATGAAGATCTTTTACAAAAAGTCAACGGCGATAGCCTTCATAGCGGCAATGTTGGTGCTGGTGTTGCTGATTTGCATGTTGTTGGTAAGCCTCACGCAAATGGCAAGCGTTCGCCAACAGGCAAAAAACCTTCGTCAAATGGTAGAAAACGGCGAAATAACCGTCGAAGAACTCAAACAAAACGTCCAAATGCAAAACACCGTTGATTACATCATCGATTGGGCGGAAAGAAACAACTACGTCAAGCAAAGCGACATCAATTGGGTGCAAGAAAATTTCGGCAAATAGCAAACCTCAATCTCTCACGTTTGCAGTGGGAGATTTTTCTTTACGATACGTTTAGTACAATTCGGCAGGACATATCATGACAAAAAAACATCCCAAACTTGCAAGCAAATTTATGATCGGCGCGGCAATCAACCTGTACGGCAAGACCAAATTCGTCAAAAAAGCCCAACTCAGCGGCGGCGACGCGTTCAAACGGCTCAAACCGCCCTACGTAGTGGTGGCAAATCACGCGGGGTTTGCGGATGTGGGCGGTTTGATAATGTCCATGTATCCCAATTGCGCAAGTTTTGTGATCTCGGTGACGCAAATGGTTCAATGGCCGTCCGGCATCAAGTATATGGGTATATTGCCCAAAAAGCAGTTTACTGTCGATACGTCCCTCATACGCGACATTCAATATGTGCTTTCCAAGGGACGTCCCGTAGTTATCTATCCCGAGGCAAAACTTTCGGTAGTGGGTACGCCCAACCCCATCAAACCGGCGATCGCCAAACTTGTGCGCTTGCTCAAAGTCCCTCTCGTTACCGTCCGTTTCAACGGCAACTATCTGTACAGCCCCCGTTGGACAAAATCGACGCACAAAGTACCCGTGCGTATGGACGTCAAACTTGCCGTTTCGCCGGAAGAAGTCGGCAAACTTTCCGTAGAAGAAATACACCGTCGCATACTTGACGATCTTGCTTGCGACGACTACGCATATCAGTTGGAAAACAACATTCATATCGAAGATCCCCACTTGGTCGAGGGATTGGAAAACATTTTGTACAAGTGTCCGTGTTGCGGAGAGGAATTTGCAATTACCGCTCATGGCAACGAACTCAAATGCGGCAAATGCGGCATGAGCGTTACTCAAAACAGTTTGGGACAACTTGTGGGCGGCAAATTCGACAAAGTTGTGGATTGGTACAATTGGCAGGCGCAGTGCGTTCAGCAGGAGGTTTCCGCGCCCGACTACCGCTACCAAGGTAACTTCCGTGCCGAAAAACTCGTCGGCAAAAAGTACGCGGATATGGGCGACGCGACCATTGTACACGACGCAAACGGCATAACGGCGACGTTTGCGGATCAAAACGTGCATTACAAGGCGGGGACTTTCTACACGCTGTCTTTCAACAACGACTATGTGTATTTGCCCACCGCGGACGCAGTTTACCGTTTTCGCAGGCAAAATTGCGTCGGATGTACCACCAAACTCAACCTCGCGGTGGAGCGGCAAACGGCTTTGTTGGAAGCGAACAAATAGCATTGACAAAATTTGACGGCGATACCGTCAAATTTTTTATAATTTTTTTCAAAAAACAGTTTACATTTTTGTAGAATAATGGTAAAGTATTTTGCACTAACAGACTAGCGTCTTTTTAGGGTTAAGCAGTTACATTTTGGGGTACAATTGCCAAACATATTACACTGCGAGGGTGAAACAATGGGAAAGTACAAAAAATGTCCGCGTTGTGACTTGAACTACATATTGCAAGACGAAGAAATGTGCGACGTGTGCAAGTCAGAGTTGGGGCTGGACAGCAAGATAGTTTTGTTGGACGACATCATTGACGACGACGAACCGCTCAAACTTTGTCCCGTTTGCAAAACTTCCTATATAGGGTTGGACGAGGACATGTGCGAAAACTGTCTTGCCAACTACAAGCAAAACGAATCGCGCGAGTTGGACGACGACAACGACGATTGGCGCAGTTATCTCGACGACGAGGACACCAAGGACTCCGAAGAAGACGACATCATTCCTCTCGACGAGTTGGAAAACGACGAAGATTTCAAAGAGGACGACTTCGAGGACGAGGAAAACGTCGATACCGAGTTGGACGACTATCCCGACGATCTTGCCGACGACTTTGACGTCAACTACGACGATGACGACGGCGAGGACGACGAAGACGACGAGGAATACGAGGACGACGAAGACGACTAAACCATATTCGGCTCAACGCAATGCGTTGAGTCTTTTTTTTTTGCGGCGGCTTGCTTGTCGGTATTTTTTGCGCAAAAAGGGGGTACAATCTATTTCAACGAATTGTTTGAGGTGGATTGTGAAAAAAATCAGCGTGGACGACGCCAAAACAATGGTGTACGGCTTGCTCGGCAAGGGCGTGGACGTCAGATTGAACCGAGGGCGCAACAAAATAAAACATTACAAGGGCGTTTTGAGCGAGGCTCACTCCAACGTGTTTGTGATAAAGTTGGCGAACGATATTTTTGACCGTATCAGTTGCAGTTATATCGATTTGATTTGCGGCGAACTTACTATCAAACCGTGCAACGATTGCCATATTTGACAAATTGCGCCCGATTTTGCGGTGAACTTTTGTTCACTGCATTTTTTTTTGTGGTCTATCGCGGCAAAACAGCCCGTATATTACATTGAAACAAACAAAAATGCTTGGGGGTAAAGTTATGTCCGATTTGCAGTTCAACAATCTTAGTTGTCTTTCTCGCCAATTCGTCGGCAAGATCCAAACGGCGGAGAGCGTGCGTATTTCCGTCAAGAACGACATTGCCGAGGTGATCTCGGTGGGGGTGGATAGCGCAGTCAATTCCTACGAGGCAACGCGCGGCGAAGTGTCTTTTTACGGCAAAACCAACGTAAAACTACTCTATTCCGACGGCACAACGGTGCTTGGGCAAAGTTTCAACGCCGATTTTACCGCCAGCATGACAAACGAGTTGTTGGATACGGACAGCAAACTTGTTTTCCAAGTGACGACGGTGGACAGCAAGACGGAAACAAACGCCAACACCGCAACGCTGACTATTTTGTTGGAAATATGCGCCTACGCGTACGTCAGTCAAAGCGTGCCCGCGTTGACGGGGAACGACGGCGTGTTTTGTCAAACTCAAAACACCGAGTATCTTTTGTCTGCGGATGTGTTCTCTTTGCCGCTTGTCGTGGACGAGGAACTCAACGCCTCCCGCAACATAACCTCGGCTTTGTTGGCGGAAAGCAGCGTTTGCGCCACCGATTACACCTTGACGGACGGAGTTTTGCGGCTCGGCGGAGATGCGGTCGTGCGCCTTACGTACGTCAGCGACGGCGAGATCGTAACGGACAATTTGCCTTTCAAGTTCGAACGCGAGTTGGACGCCGCCGGTATTGACGCGGATTGTCAACTTGTCGTTCGCCTCGTCGTCAAAAACACCAAGGTGCGCCTGAGCGTGTCCGACGACGATACAAACACGGCTTTTTCGGTGGAGATCGGCATGACCGCCCTGGTGGAAGCCACCAAGATAGGCAGTTGCGACATTGTTACCGACGCTTACGGCTCCGATTGCGACTTTGCTTTCGAGCGCAGATCCGTTGTGACGACGTTGCCGTGCGGCAGTACGGTGGAGCGCAGGCGCGTATCGGGCAGTTTGCCTCTCCAAAGCGGCAAAACGCCCGTCACTGCGGTAAACGTCGGCGCGACCGTCAACAAATGCACCTCGCTCGAACGCAACGTGCAAGTGGAGGGAATTGTGTTTGCCACTATCGTATATTCGACGGAGAGCGGCACCGTCGGCGAACAAGCGGAGTTGCCTTTTGTGGAAACTATTCCCGTCGATTATCTGATGCCCGCTTGTCAGTGTCAGGCGCGAATTACCGTGTGCGACTTTGCCGTCAAGGAAGCAAACGGCTTGCAGATAGAAGCGGAGTTGTGTTTTGCGGTGGACAGTCAGCACGACGTGACTTTTCCCGTTATCGTTTCCGCCGAGGAGCAACCGTTCGACAAGGCGTCTTTGCCTGCGATCGAGGTGTGTCTTGCGCGCAAGGGCGAAACGCTTTGGCAACTTTGCAAAGGTTTGCACATGTCCGAGGAAGATTTGCTTGCCGTCAATCCCGAAATCACCGATCCGTTGCAAGCGGACGCGCGCATAGTAATTTACAACAAAATTTAGTTCCGGCAATTTGCAAGGCGCGCCGAGGGTTGAAATCTCGGCGCGTTTGTGCTACAATTGTTGCATGAATGTGCGTGTGTATGCAAAACTCAATCTTACTCTGTCCGTGGGCGACAAGCAAGGCAAGTTTCATTCCGTTGACAGCCTTGTTTCGTCCGTGGATATTTTTGACGAGGTGACGGTTGTTCCTCGTACCGACGGCAAAATTTACGTCCGTTGCGACGACGCGTCAATACCTGCCGAAGCCAACTCCGCTTTGCGCGCGGCAACGCTGTTTCAAAACGCATTTTGCACAGATGGGGTGGAAATTTTTGTCCGCAAAGGCATACCGATCGGCGCGGGAATGGGCGGTTCTTCCGCCGACGCGGCGGCGGTAACGTACTGTATGTGCAAATTGTTCGGCGCGGACGTCAACTCTGCACAAGTGCGTCGGATATGCGCCGAGTCGGGCAGCGATGTCAACTTTATGTTACGCGGAGGATTTGCCCGCATGCGGGGCAAGGGAGATGATCTGACTTTTGCCCAACTGTCCAAACCGTTGTATTTTGCTTTGACTACTTTCGACGTGCAATTATCCACGGCAAAAGTCTATGCCGAGTTTGACGCGTTGCGACTCTGGGCAAACAAACAAAAAACTGCATTGACGACTTGTTCGGCGCAAACCTTTGCCGAAACGGTTGCCTCAGACTGCGCCCGCGCGGTGTTTTTCAACGATTTGCAACAGGCGGCAAGGGCTTTGACCGACTGCGCCGAAAACTACATCTCCTATACAAACGCTTGCGGTTGGAAGTGTTGCATGACCGGTAGCGGCAGTGCCTACTTTGTGCCCTTTGGGCAAGAGAAAGCCGCCGAACAGGCGGTTCGACGGCTCAATGCCAACGGGTTTTCGTCGCGTTTGTGTCGGACGGTTTCCGAGGGGATACGCGAAGTTTAACCTGCTATTTGATGTGTCCGAGTTTGCGCTCCGCAAACAAAAATTTTGCAATGGCGTTTATCAGCCTCGCGTTGGACGGCGGGCAGTCCTCCGTTACGAGTTGTTTGTGCGTCAGATCGTTCAAAACTTTCAAATTGCCGTAAATACAGCAATCGGCAACAGACGTGCGTATTCCGTGTTCCACGCACGCCGTAGAGGTAAGGTTGTTTTGCGCAACGGTTTGATAGATGATCTTGGTGTAGCGCACTTTGGCGTTTTCCGGCAGTCCTAATCGGCAAACGATTGCCTGTTCCAGATAGCCGGTGCCTTCCAACTTGGCGCGAAAACCCAAACACGTCAGCAGTTGTTGCACATATATTTCTATATCGCAGTTACTTTCTTCCACAACATACCTGTACAGTTCGTCTGCCGTCAGGGTGATTTTCTCACTGTCATTAGCCACAATCGTTTACCTCCGTTATTTATTGCAGTAATAATATCACATACAAAACGGATATATCAAGTCTTTTGCAAAAAAACGCTTGCAAAATTTTGCAAATGAACAAAATCGTTTTTCGACAAATAAACTTTCAAGTTGCGCAAATTTGCGCGGTCGCGCGTTTTGACGGCGGCAAAAAGGGTCAACAACTGTATTGCAAACATTTGCGAGGTGTTTTATGAAAAAGATCGTTTTTGCGGTAGTGGCTTTGGCAATTTGCGTAGCGGCGATATTCGCCATTCCCGACCAACAGGCAAACGCCGAGTTTTTGCGCATACATATCCGCGCCGACAGCAACAACGCCGCCGACCAAAACGTCAAATATCAAGTCAAATCCGCCGTTGTGGATTATCTGACGCCCTACGTCGCCCAAGCAAACTGCAAACAGGACGCAATGAAACTTGTCAAGACCCATTTGAACGACATCGAACGCGTGTGCGACGAGGTGCTTGCGGAAAACGGCTTCGATTACACATCTCATGCCAAGTTGTGCGCGGAGGAGTTTCCCGACCGCACTTACGGCGACGTTACGTTGGAGCAGGGCGTTTACGACGCGCTCATCATCGAGTTGGGCAGCGGTAGCGGCAACAATTGGTGGTGCGTGGTGTATCCCCCGCTGTGTTTTGTGGGCGGCGAATCCAACGGCACAAATCAAATACGTTACAAATCCAAGATTATGGAAATTATTCGCAATTGGCAACAGTCCCGTCAACAGCGGTAAATTTGCCCGAGCGGTGCGCCTTTCTGTGCGCAAACAAAGGCGACAGGGTTGCATTTGTCGGCAGTTACATGCGGTTACTTGGAATTTTTTTGAACAACCTGTTTATTTTTGACGAGTTTTATGTTACAATACAAAAAAAATGACTAGCGGCAAGTCGGCGTTGAACAAATTTTTGACCAATTAGCGTCGGCAAACTTGTCGGGAGCGAATATGTTCAAAAAAAATTGGGGTTATTGGTTGATTGTTGCAGCGGTATGCGCGTTGGTAATAGGCGTGTTTTTCGGCGTATTTCACGCGGTCTACCAAAGTCTGCCTTGGTGGACGTTTGTTACGGTGGCGGTCATTTGCGGTTTGATCGTATATTTGGGATACCTGCTTATTCAAGTGCGCGCGCAAAAGTTCGACCGTATGTTGCAAAAGCAGAATTTTCACGTTGACAAGCGTTACGAAGCGTTGGGGCAAACGCTCTGTATCGACTTTGAGGCAAAACTTGTTGCCAACACATATTTGTCCACCAAACCGATCGTGCGCTTCGACGAGGTGGTGGGCTGCCGCGTGGAGAGTTTTCAGAGAGGTCACGCGCTGGTTTTGCCCGACGAAGAACGCTTTTTGAACGTGGTGTTGACTGTTCGCCGAGATGACCCCACGCCCGAACATCCCTACTTGTACATTGCTATGTTCGAGGTGCGGGTAGCGGCGGAGGACGTGCCCGAGATTCCCGACGTAACGCCGCAAATGACGGACAAGTATCCCCTGTTGCAACCGCTTTTGGATCTCAAACGGGACGTGGAGCAAATACTTGTTTCCACCTCGTCGTCCAATTGAATTTTGCCGCTTGCTTTTGCGCGCTACCAAGTTAGGCCGTAGATATTTGACGTCGAACGACGGCACTGACCGTCGTTTTTTACCCCATGTTCGCATTTTTTCATTGTATTTCAACTGTCGGGCGTCCCCTATCCGTTGTGTTAGGGGGCGTTTTTTGTATTCCCCCGCCCGCCCCGAGCGGCAATTCAAAAGTAAACACAAATTTTTTTTCTTAATTTTCACTGAAATTGTTGACAAATCGCTG
>CANQPI010000024.1 GCA_947625725.1 uncultured Clostridia bacterium
AATCCCCGCATTGACGAAAAGTTGATAGGCAAAAATATTGATTAAATAAAGAATAGCAAAAAACCGCCGACGGAGCGTAATGCTCTGTCGGCGGTTGCCGTTTTTTAGGTTTATGACATTCGGCGCAACCTCTCAAATCGTTTCTACGATTAACATTGAAATTTATATACCGCCATACTTTGCGGTTTTACGTATTCCCGTGTCTTTCAACGGGTGGCATAACATTTACATTGTATGATAAAAATGGCTACAATATTGGTACTGCCATGGCAAATATGAATTATTTGGATGCTGGTGGGACGTGGAAATATGAGGCTAATTCTTTTCAATGGTTTGACGAGGCGCCTGAGTCATATAAATGTACTGATATAACTTGTTATTGATTATGAATATTTGCAATTTCTATAAAGAAAATTTAGGGAGTTTTTCGAATGAAAAAAGTTACATATTTTGATGTTGAATGGGCAAACAGCAAAAATAAATCTATATGTCAAATGGGGATTCTGTGTGAAGATTTTGAAACAGATGAACCTATTTTCGAAAGAGGTATTTATGTAAATCCCGAAGATGATTTTGATTTTCACTGCGTAGTGAAACATCAAATAACTCAACAAAAAGTTGCAAACGAACCGACGTTTCCGCAAGTTTGGGAAAATGTAAAACAATATTTGTGCGATGCAATAGTGATCGGACACAAAATAGCAGGTGCGGATTTTGATGCTTTGGCTAAGTGCTTGCAAAGATACAATTTGGATATACCCAAACTATATTATATTGATACTTGCGAAATTGCAACAAGATGTATGTCAAGAGATTTGATTGATAGTTTCGAGTTGAAAACAATATGCAATTATTTTGGGATAGATATTGAAACCGAGCATGACGCTTTTGATGATGCTTGTGCAAATAAAGACCTTTTCCTTGCACTTAAAAAATGTTTTGATATAAACTTAGACGATTTTGTGCATGAATATTCGCCGGTGGAGGGTTTTGTCTTTGAAGAATTCATTTCAGAACCGAATTTAAGAAAAGCCATGTGTGAAATTTACGGTGTAATACAGGGCATCAGTTTAGACAGTCAATTGTCAAATGCAGAATTGGAATATATTATAGAATGGAGAAAAAACAACGAAAGATTTGCTAAATCTGAAAAGATTATTCATGTGATTGATTTATTAGATACAATAATTTGTGCCGGTAAAATTACACAAAAAGAGTTAAAAATGTTACGCGAAGCAATAGCAGATTATTTTCTCATAATATCGTCGTCTGGTATAACTCGGTCGATTCAAGTTCTATATGGAATTTTAAAAGGAATTGTCTGTGATAAAGAAATTAGCAAAAACGAATGCGAAAATTTGCGGGATTGGTTATATGAACATAATTTTCTGAAAGGCAACTATCCTTTTGATGATATTTTGAATTTAGTAGAAACGATTTTGCAAGATAATGTTATAACAACAAAAGAAAGTGAAAATCTGCAAACCATAATAAATTCTATGTTAAATCCGATAAATGAATTAAAATCACAAGTGTATAATGTAAAAGGTTGCACGGTATATTTGACAGGAAACTTCTCGTATGGTAGAAAAGAGTCAGTCGCAAAATTCATTGAAAAGTGTGGCGGAATTGTGGCGACAAGCGTTACTAAATCCCTTGATATTATGCTAATTGGCGATTTGGGAAGTGAAGAATACGCCTATGGGACATTTGGTGGCAACATACAGAAAGCAATGAATTATAAAAACAAGTACTCTACCAACACGTTATTTGTTACAGAAAAAGATTTTTTCTCAACTATTAAATAACATAAATTTATATTCATATTATAATTGCTACACCACAGTGGTAGGGCAATGTGCTTTTAGTCGCAACAACAAAGAGTACGCGCTTCGGCGCGCGCTCTTTTTTTCTTGCCTTTGCCGTTCCCGTTTGGGGCGCGAGAAGTCGTCGATTTGCGCTTCGCACTTGTCAGCGGCGCGATAGTGTGGTACAATAAAATATAATCTCCTCAAAGGAGCAAGGTTATGTTCGACATATTGGTCGTAGAAGACGACAAAAATACGCGCAAGTTACTTACCACCGTGCTAAGCAACAACGGTTATCACGTGACCGAGGCTACCAACGGCGAGGAAGCGTTGGACGCTTTGGAGCACAATCACGTAGATCTGATGGTGCTGGACGTAATGATGCCCAAAATGGACGGTTTCACTTTGACGGAAACGTTGCGTCAAGGGGGCAGTCAACTGCCCATACTCATATTGTCCGCCAAGCAAAACGTGGTGGATATCAAAAAAGGCTTTGTGGTGGGCATAGACGACTATCTCACCAAACCTTTCGACTTTGACGTGTTGCTCTTGCGCATCAAGGCGTTGCTGAGGCGCAGCAAGATCGTTACGGAAAACAAATTGGTCGTCGGCAGCGTTGAGTTGGACTACAATTCCTACACGGTAACAACCCCCAAGTGGCAGGAGCAGTTGCCTCAAAAGGAATTTTTGTTGTTGTTCAAGTTGCTCAGTTACCCCAACGTGGTGTTTACTCGGTTGCAACTTATGGACGAAATTTGGGGTATGGACGCCGAAAGCGACGAACACACGGTAAACGTGCATATCAATCGGTTGCGCACGCGCTTTGCCGATACGCCCGATTTTGAAATAGTTACGGTGCGAGGCTTGGGTTACAAGGCGGTAAGAAATGATGAATAAACGTAAATCGGAAAAACGGAATATTTTCAGCCGCATAACATTTATCGTTGTGCTGTGTTTGTTTGTTTTGTTGGCGGTAACAATGATCGCCACGTTGGGGCTCACGTCGCTTATCGCGCGGTATTGGCAGGTAGACAAAGACAACATTTTTCTGTTCGGCGCGATAATTTTGGCGTTCAGTATTTTGTTCGGAGTTTCGTTGTCCTTTGCCTATTCGGCGTTGATCGTCAAGGCGAGCAAGCCCTATCTCGACGCATTGCAAAAGGTTGCGGAGGGCGATTTTTCCGTGCGGATAGAGGACAGCGTTATGTTTTCCAACTTTAACATAGCCAAAAACTTCAATTATATGACAAGTCAACTGCAAAGCGTCGAAACCTTGCGCGAAAACTTTGTTTCGGACTTTTCGCACGAGTTCAAAACGCCCATCAGTTCCATCTCGGGGTTTGCGCGCCTGCTCAAAGACCCGTCCCTGACGACGGAACAGCGCAACGAGTATCTTGACGTGATAATAGACGAATCCAAGCGGCTGGTGGATCTGTCCGAGAGCGTGCTGTTACTAAACAGGTTGGATTCCGCCGCCGACGTACCCAAGGAAAAATATTCTCTCGACGAGCAACTGCGGCAATGCGCGTTGATGTTCGAACAGCAGTGCGAGGACAAAAAAATCGAGTTGAACGTAGACTTGGAACAAACGGACGTTGTTTCCAACTACAAATTACTCAGTCAGGTGTTTGTCAACCTGCTAAACAACGCCGTCAAGTTTACCGACGAGGGCGGCTCAATAGATATTACCTGCAAAACGGTGGGCTTAAACGCGCTTGTGACCGTTTCGGACAACGGTTGCGGCATGGACGAAGAAACCAAGTCAAACATATTTAACAAATTTTATCAAGGCGACAAATCTCACACAACGCCCGGCAACGGTTTGGGACTGTGCATTGTCAAAAAGATCGTCGATCTGTTGGGCGGACAAATTTTTGTGGAGAGCAAACTCGGCGAGGGCAGCAAATTTTCGATACTGTTGCTCAAAGGTGTGTAACGTGTTGCGGCGTAACGACATTGTAACATACCGCGCGGAGGGCTACTCCAACGGCGAAACGGTGGGCAGTGTGGACGGCTACACTGTTTTTGTGCCTCGCCTCATTGCGGGCGAAGTGGCGCGCGTCAAAGTAAACTTTGTCAAAAAAACCGTCGCCTACGGCACGGTCGAGCAGGTTTTGCAACCGTCGCCGCACAGAATTTCGCCCCCATGTGCGCATTTTGGCGTTTGCGGCGGGTGCGCGCTTGCTCACATGAGTTACCGCGAGCAGTTGCGTTTCAAGCAAAACAAAGTTACAAACAACTTTGCCAAGATCGCCAAACTGTCGGTCGAGGCTTTGCCTTGCGTGCCAAGTCCCCTTGCAACGGGCTATCGCAACAAAATCAGTTTGCCCGTTCGCGGAGTAAAGGGCAATGTGGTTATCGGCATGTTTGAGCGCAACAGTCACAACGTTGTTCAAACGCGCGGTTGCGCCCTCGCGGGCGGTTGGTCGGACAAATTGATCGCGATTTTTGCGGAGTACTGCAACAAAACGGGAGTTCAACCCTACAACGAACAAGATTTTAGCGGCGACGTGCGGCATTTGGCGGCGCGCTACATCGACGGGCAACTGCTTGTAACGGTGGTGAGCAACGGCTTGTTCCGCCACGGTTTGCAACCCTTTGCCGACGCGCTGTCCGAGCATTTTGACAAATACGGGCTGTTTGTCAACGTCAACACCGCCCGCAACAACGTGATTTTGGGCAAAACGACCGTTCACGTGTGCGGCATAGACAAAATCGAGGGCGAACACCTGGGAGTGAAGTTTCGGCTCAGCCCCGACAGTTTTTTTCAGGTCAACGACGGCGTAAAGGAGTTGATCTACGCCAAAACGCGCGAGTTGCTTGACGTATCGCAAACGCAAGTGCTTGTCGATTGCTTTTCCGGCGTGGGCGTGCTTACCGACGTGCTGGCAAGCGAACGCTACGATACCTACGCGATAGAGATCGACCCGTGCGCCGTGAAGGATGCCGACGAAATGGCAAAACTCAACAACGTCCCCCGCGTAACGAACATTTGCGGCGACGTTACCGTAGAGTTGCCCAAGATAGTTGCGGCAAACCAAGGCAAGCGTTTTGCCGTGGTGGTGGACCCGCCGCGCAAGGGCTTGAACGAAACGATTTGCAAAACTTTGATACAAGCCGCGCCGCAAAACATTGTGTACATATCCTGTGACTCGGCTACGCTTGCGCGCGACGTTGCGACGCTTGCCGCCGCCTACGACGTGACCTACTTGGAACCTTACGATATGTTTCCCCAAACGGACCAAGTGGAGTCAGTCGCACGTCTGACAAGACGGCAACTAAACTGAAACGCCGCTTTTTGCCTGCAAAAAAGGCAACCAAATCAACATTGAAAAAAATATGACCAAACAGCAATTTTGCCGAAGCGAAATGCTCCTCGGCGAAGAAAAAATGAACAAATTGTTTGCCGCGCATGTTGCGGTATTCGGCTTGGGCGGCGTGGGAAGTTACGTCGTTGAGGCTTTGGCGCGCGCGGGCGTGGGCAAACTGACCGTTGTGGACGACGACGTCGTTGCGGAGAGCAACATCAACAGACAACTGTACGCGTTGCACTCCACGGTGGGGCAACTCAAAACGGAAGTTGCCAAGTTGCGCATTGCGGACATCAACCCCGATTGCGTTGTGGACGCGCGTGCGGTGCGTTTTGACGCCGCCTCGGCGGACCGATTTGACTTTGCCGATTTCGACTACGTCGTGGACGCGATCGACGCGGTAACAAGCAAACTGTTGCTTGTTGAGTTGTGCGTGGGTTGCGGCACGCCCGTCATCTCCTGCATGGGTACGGGCAACAAACTGCAACCCGAACTGCTTCGCGTTGCGGATATATCCCAAACGGACACCTGCCCCCTTGCCAAGGTTATGCGCAAGGAACTGCGCGCGCGGGGCATAGAGCGCGGGGTAAAGGTGGTATTTTCGCCCGAGCCGCCCATTACGCCGCGACAAACGTCGGAGCGCGAGCAAACCGCCAAACGGCAAATTCCGGGGAGCGTATCCTTTGTACCGTCGGCAGCGGGACTGCTCCTCGCCGGCGAGGTCGTGCGCGACCTGACAAAGTGAAACTGAGTAGAACACGGCAAACCGCTTGGGCTTGCCGTGTTTTTGTAAATATTCCTTTGCGCGGAGTATTTCTCCAAGTCAAGCAGTTTGCTCTTACGTTAATTTTGAGAATATTTTGTCTAAAAGGAGCAAATACCCTTTGAATGTTGTCGCAATATAACTTTATTCGAGAATGCGCCTAGCAAGTTAATTTTACACAGCACCCAAGTGTGCGGATGCTTCATAAAATTCAAGTACGAGTTCAATGAGAGTGGCACTCGTGCCGCCATTAGCACCCAATTTGAGTCCAAGCGGTTCAAGAGTTGGATGTTTTTTGTTTACCAAAACCCTTGTGTGTTAGGTTCGCTCACCTTTTGCTTTTGTGTCGTATCAAGTTTGTAAGCAGTTTTTGAATTTCCACCAGCGGTATGATGGCAAAGGCAAGCGCCAAGGAGATAAAGTACTCCGCGGCGGAAATACTCACAAACTCAAATGCGGTATTCAGCCCGGGGATATAGATGACGGCGGTGGTGAGCGCCAAACTCAACGCCATTGCGCCCCACAGCAGCCAATTTTGGTTTTTGATGCGGAAAATGCTGCCCGTCATACTGCGCGCGTTGTACGCGTGGAAAATTTCCGTCATGCTCATTGTCATAAAAGCCATTGTCATTCCCTGCGCGCTGCCCGATTGCCACGCAACGTCCTCCAAATGCGCCCCCACAAAGTAGGCGGCAAGGGTTATGCCCGCAACAAACAGCCCGTGCACAACGACGTTTACGCCCAATCCCCCTGCAAAAACGCCTTCCTTTTTCAATCTCGGCGGGCGGCGCATAACGTCGGGTTCTGCCTTTTCGGTGCCGAGGGCAACTGCGGGCAGAGTGTCGGTTATGAGGTTTATCCACAGCAAATGCGCTGGCTTCAACAGCGTAAAGTTGCACAGCGTGGCGACGAATATCGCCAAAACTTCGGCAAGGTTGCTGGATAGCAAAAACTGTATCGCCTTGCGTATGTTGTCGTAAATGCGGCGTCCCTCGCCCACGGCGGTGACAATGGTGGCAAAGTTGTCGTCGGTCAGTATCATATCGGCGGTGTTTTTGGTGACGTCCGTGCCCGTTATGCCCATTCCTACGCCTATGTCCGCGCTCTTTATGGACGGGGCGTCGTTTACGCCGTCGCCCGTCATGGCGCACACTTTGCCGAGTTTTTTCCAAGCGTTTACAATGCGCACCTTGTGTTCGGGTTGCACGCGCGCGTACACCGACCAATTGCCGACGTTTGCTTCAAACTCCTCGTCGCTCATGCCGTCCAACGTCGCGCCGAGCAGGGCTTGACTTTTGTCCGTTATGATACCCAACTGCAACGCGATAGCGACGGCGGTGTCTATGTGGTCGCCCGTTATCATTATGGGACGTATGCCCGCTTGACGACAACGCGCAATGGCGTCGGCAACTTCGTCGCGCACGGGGTCTATCATGCCGCACAGTCCCACAAACACCAAGTCGCGCTCGATGTTTTGCGCGGATATATCCTGCGGCAGAACGTCGTACCGTCGGTAGGCGACAGCCAACACTCTCAACGCCTTGTCAGCAAATTGCTTGTTGCGTTGCAAAATTTCGTCGCGCATTGCGTCAGTCAGGGCAATTTCGTTGCCTTGCTCCCAAACGGCGGCGCAACGGGCGGCGATCTCGTCGGGCGCGCCCTTGGTGTACTGTATTACGCCCTCGTCCGTTTGGTGCAGGGTACTCATCATTTTGCGCAGACTGTCAAAGGGCGCTTCCGCAACGCGCGGAGTTTGCTTTTGCAACTCGTTTTTGTCAAAACCGTTTTCAAGGGCAAAGTTGACCAGCGCGCACTCCGTCGGTTCGCCCACGGCTTTGCCGTCGGTCACTTGCGCGTCGCAACACAACGCCATTGCCTTGGCAAGCAGGACTTTGTCCGAGCCGAAAGTTTCCACAACGGTCATTTTGTTTTGCGTTAGCGTGCCCGTTTTGTCGGAGCAAATTATTTCCGCACAACCCAACGTTTCCACCGCGGTCATTTTGCGAATGACGGCGTGCTTTTTGCTCATGTTGGTAACGCCGATAGACAGCACAATGGTAACTACCGTCGCCAAGCCCTCCGGTATGGCGGCAACGGCAAGTCCGATCGCTATCAGCAACGAATCCATTGCCACGTCCAGATCGAATCCGTCGCCGTTGACGTAACTCATCAGCAATTTGAACAGAAAGATAAACACCGATATGCCTATCACCACGTAGGTCAAAATTTTGGACAATTGCGCCATTTTTATTTGTAACGGCGTTTTTTCTTCCTTGGTGGTGGCAAGCACGTTGGCGATCTTGCCCATTTCGGTGTGCATGGCGGTTGCTACAACGACGGCTTTCGCCCGCCCGTAGGCTATCGAACTGCCCATAAACAACATGTTTTTTCGGTCGCCGAGCGGCGCGTCGCCGTCCATTACGTCGGCAAACTTGTCTACGGGGACGCTTTCGCCCGTAAGCGCGGATTCCTCCGCTTTGCAACTTGCGGCTTCCAGAATGCGACAGTCCGCGGGAACGCTGTCGCCCGCCTCCAACAAAACGACGTCGCCCGTTACGAGGTCGCAACTGTCAATGAATTGCATTTTGCCGTCGCGTAGAACTTTGCATTTGGATTCCGTCATGGATTGCAACGCTTTGATCGCCTGTTCCGCTTTGCTTTCCTGCACAACGCCGAGTACCGCGTTCAGCAACACGACCACCGCAATGATTATCACGTCGGCGTAGGACTCCCGCGGGTTGCTTGGGTCGGAATTGTTGACGATCGTCAACGCCAAACTTACGACGGCGGCGACAAGGAGTATTATTATCATCGGGTCGGCAAGTTGTTTGAGGAATTTGAGCAAAATATTTTGTTTTTTACCTTCGGCAAGTTTGTTTTTGCCGTTTTTCGCCAACCTTTCGGCGGCGTCCGCCTCGGACAGACCGTTTGCGGATGAGTTTACTTCCGCAAGGACCTCTTCGGCGCTGTTTTGATAGTAGTTCATTTCGTTCTCCGATCGCGGCTTGTTTTGTTGCCGCGCACTATATTTTTTTACCCCATTTGTCGATTTTGAGGAAGTTTTATCAAAAACTCACGCAACCGATATTTCAGGTTGCGTGAGTCTTATCGTTTCAAACAATACCAGACGTTTACGTCGGTTGTTGGTAGTTGTTGCGCAGAGCGTCGATTACTCCCTCACGGGTTTCTTTTGTTTAGGTAATGATAGCACACAAAAATACTGTTGTCAAGAGCAAAAGCGGTGTGGTATAATATTTTGTGCGCCGTCCGACCGCGCTTGCAAGCCGCTTGCGCGTTGGACGTGTGGCAAGGAGGCTCTATGTTACCCCGAAAAACATATTTTACAACTTCGTGCGCGCTGTACGAAAGCAATCTCGACCCGAGCGGCGTTGTAAACCCTCGCCGCATTGCGGAGTTTATGCAGGACGCGGCGGGTTTGCATGCCGATATTTTGGGCTTCGGCTGGGACAATTTGGACGCCACAGGCTGTTTGTGGGTTTTGTCCAAATTGAAATTGCGCTTTTACAAACCGCTCACTAAGGACATTAAAGGCTTCAACTTGTACACTTGGCCGCTCAAACCGCAACGTTTTTTTGCCGAGAGGTGCTTTGAGGCTTTGGACGTCAACGGCGAACAACTGTTCGGCGCAACGACGATGTGGATGGTAATCGACCGCAATTCGCGCAAGGCTGTTTCTTCCGACAGGCTGGCGGAAATATACCGTTGCGACTTCGACGACGCGCATTGCGACGTTGAGCCGCAGTTCGAGCGTGTACGCCGCGACGAGAGTTATGAGTTTGTCTACGACAAAACGGTGCGCAGAAGCGATCTGGACGTCAACGGACACGTCAACAACACAAATTACATCAATTTTGCTCTGGACGCGTTGCAACCGCACGAGCGTGTTTGCGAGTTGGAGATAGTGTATCACAAGGAATTGCTGCTCGGGGATGTGGCGCACGTATATTGCAAGCGCGACGGCAACGCGGTGTATTTGGTGGGCGAGCGCGACGAAACGACTTTTACCGCCAAACTTGTTTTGGCAACGGGGGAGTAAATTATGGACGAACAAAACAACGCGGAGCAAGTTTTGAACGCGCAAGCGGTGCAAAATCCGACAGGGCAAACTTCGACGGAACGGGCTTGTGTAAATCCCGACATGGTGCAAGCGGAGTACAGTTACGATCTGCCGCAATTTCGGCGTATGTTCATGCGCGTCACCCGCAAGGCATACATAATTTCCATCACAGTCGCGATAGGGTTTCTCGCCGTCATATTCGGCGGCATGGTAGTTTTGTCCGACGAATTGATATTGCAAGTAGGCGCCGCGGTTATGTTTGCGGCTTTGGCGACGGCAATGGGGTTGTCAATGCGCAAGGGCGCGCGTATTCAAGCGGAAAAGAATTTTGCCATGTACAGCAAAAACGGCATAGCGCACGAACGTATCGAGATAGCGGGCAACTCGTTGTATGTAACCGATTTCGGCACCGACAGTCACTTGCAGTTGGATAGAGCGAGCGTCGCGGGAGTGCAAAATTACGGCGATTTCTTTGTGATCAAACTGTCCGTCGGCACAAACAAATTTGTTCCCTTGACGGAACAGACCCGTCCGTTGTACACCGCGCTGACGGATAGCGACGTTTTTGACAGGGCGGCGGCCGCCAATCCGTCGAGCGAGCCTGTTCAGCCGACGGAACGCCCCGCGGACGCGCTTAGTTTCACGTACGAACTTACCCGCGAGCAGTCCGCCTACATAATGCGCAGTTACGGCAAGAGCAAGACTGCTTCGAGTTGCGGCTTGGGGTGCGTTTGTCTGGCGGTTGCGGCGTTGATGACGGCGTTGGCTGTTATCGCCGAGGGGGCAAAGAATACCTTCGCTTTTGCGGCGATCGGCGCAATATTGCTTGCGATAGGAATTTTGTTGATCGTGCTGTACGCCGTAGGGTTGAAAAACAGCGCGCGAAACGGAGCAAACTACTTTGACGTCAACAGTCGCGACGGCAAAATGGTGCAACGCATAGAACTCAGCGAACAGGGGATAGTGGCGGTCAACGTACTAAGGGACAACCGCACCAATTTTCGCCTTGCGGACATGGCGAGGCTCAGGCGCGGCAAGGACTATTTCGTCGTGGAGTTCGCCGCTAATCTGGTGTTGCCGTTACCCCTCAACGACGAAACGGCGCAGTTGTACGATTTGCTCGCAAAACTTTTGCCCGCCTCAGGCGCAAAGCGCTAAAAACAAAAAAATCTCACCCCATATTTGCAAAATCGCACAATGGGTAACAAAAACTCGGCTTCGAAACCGAGTTTTTTTGCGTAAAAAGCGCGCGAGAGTCGTTTGTCACGGTAACGCTAAAATTAGCCGCACTTTCGGCGCGGCACACCGACGGCAACGATTTGGGACTTCTTTCGTTGTCCAATGCCGTCTTGCCAACGGCGCGTACATATTCCGCCGCGAGAAAGTCAAACTCGCGCTCTTGCCAAAAGCGAAATATTTTTTGTTTGTTTTTTCCCTTTATTATTGCGTAAAAATATTTTTTAGTGTACACTAATTATCGTAGTATTCTGTCGAGCAGACCAAGGAGGAAACAATGAACAAAGCAGTTGCGGTAGTGGGTATGTGCGGTTCGGGAAAAAGCGTTTTGTGCAAGTATTTTACCAATCTCGGTTGGGAGAGCGTTTATTTCGGCGGCGTTGCCGTGTCGCAACTTGTCAAGGACGGTATCCCCGTCAACGAAACAAATGAGCGCAAGGTCCGCGAACAACTCCGTCGCGACTTGGGAATGGGCGCTTTCGCTATCGTTCTCAAAGAGGAAATTTTGCAAAAACTCCAAAACAACAACGTCGTTTTGGACGGCTTGTACAGTTGGAGCGAATACGTGATACTCAAAGAGTTGTTGGGCGACAACCTGATAATACTTGCCGTCGTTACCAACGGCGAGATCCGCAAACAACGCTTGGGAGAACGCCCCGTGCGCCCTCTTTCTCCCGATATGGTGGATAGCCGCGATATTGCCGAGATCGAACACTCCGAAAAGGGCGGTCCTATCGCCAAAGCCGACTACTACGTGCTTAACAACGGCACGGAGCGGGAGTTACACGAGCAGTTCGAACGGTTTATGCAGTGGTTCGAGTCGCGCCGTTGAGTTGCGTAGCGCAGACGATTGCGAGTTGATTTTTGCCCCACAGACGTACCGCCTGTTTCGCGCAAAACTCGCGTCGGTTGTAGGCAGTTACAAATTAACACCGATTAAAATAATAACGAAAACCGCCTTTTTCGGGCGGTTTTTGCCGTCGCGCCGAAAGGCGTTCGTAGCCCGTCGCGTAAGGGCTGAACGTTGCCCGAGTTAAATATCCCAATCCACGGTGTACTCGCCGTCGATGAGCAAATACGGCGCGTTGCATTCGCGGCAACGCGACAAAAAATAGTTGTTGCAGCGCACAAGCCGTTCCAACTCCGCAGAGTCGGCGCGCCGTTCGACGTCGTTTTCGTGCGCGACAACGTCGTCAAAGTGAGCGCGCAAATAGTTTTCGCTCATAACCAAACAAACAAAACGTATGTTGTCGAGATACTCTTGTTCAAAGTAATCGCGATAGTTCGTCGGTATGTAGCAACCCTCGACTATCAAATTTTGTCCGTTTTCTATCGCCGTTTTGATTATCTCCTTGGTGACGTTCCACAAATACAGGCGCAATTCTTCGGTGTCCTCGGGCGTCAGAACCGTGTTTCCGCTGCGTATCAAGCCCATTTTCAACAGGTCCTGAGATATGCAAAAATAGGAATGTTTTTGTACCAATTTGTTTGCGAGCAAAGTCTTGCCCGTGCGACTTGCGCCGCTCAAAAGTATTACCATTGTTTTCTCCGATAGCAAGCGATCATTCGTTGGACTTTTGCGGTTTTTTGATAAATCGTATCATTATCGGCAGGCTAATCAGTCCCGTCAGCACGTCGGAAACGGGTTGACTGATTTGTATTCCCGTCAACCCCCAAACGGCGGTGGTGGCAAACAGCAACGGAATAAACAGCAATCCCGATCTCAATAGCGACAACACCGACGCCATGACGGGCTTGCGTATGCTTTGGTAAGTCATGTTTATTGGTATTGCCAACGGCGTAAACAGTTGTCCGAATATTGCGTAGCGCATTGCGGGTGTGGCAAAGTCCGCTACGAGCGGTTCTTTTTGAAACAACTCCACAAAGAATTTGGGCGCGGCTATTATCGGAAGTCCCAACGCCGTCACGCACATCAAACTTATCATGCAAGTTACCCACAGCCCGTCCTTTACTCGTCCGAACTTTTTTGCCTGATAGTTGAAGGATGCCACGGGTTGCAGTCCTTGACTTATTCCCATTCCGACGCACATCACAAAGTTGGACACTTTGTTTACCACCGTCATACCGTCTATGGCGGCGTCCGCCATTTGTTCGCTTATCGCGCCGCCGTATTTGCCCGCCAACGTGTTGAGAACTCCGCTGCTGAGGGAGTTGAGCCCCTGCCGTATGAAAGAGGGAAATCCCGTGCGCAACACTTGCCCGTACAGTTTGGGATCGCGGCAAATATATTTGAATTTTATTTTGCTTTGGGCGGTCTTGAAGTACATAACAAGCAGTATCGCAAAGGATATAACCTGAGAGATCGCCGTTGCCATTCCCGCGCCTAAAACGCCCAAGTTGCAGTAGCGGATAAACACAAAATCCATACCCATATTGAGCAAACCGCCGCTTACCAAGCCGAACATGGCAAAAAAAGCCTTGCCCTCGTAGCGCAAATTGTTGTTGAGTATCAACGAACAGATCATAAACGGGCAACTCAACAACACGCACATTCCGTACTGTTTGGCGTAGGGCAAAATGGTGTTTGTCGAGCCGAGCAGTTTCATCAACGGGTCGAGCGCGATCAAACCCGCCGCCGTCATTATCAAACCTATCGCCCCGCCCAAAAAGAACGCGCTGGATACGTACTGCGAGGCTTTGTTTATGTCTTTGTTGGCAAGTTCCTTGGATACGTATGTGCCCGAACCGTGTCCTAGCATAAAGGCTACCGCCTGTATTATCGATTGCAACGTAAAAACTATGCCGATAGCGCTCTGCGGCGTTTTGCCCAAAGTACCCACAAAGTAGGTATCCGCCATGTTGTAAATGCTGGTTATCAGCATGGATACCGTCGTGGGTATGCCCAAGGTTACTATCAAACGCGCAACGGGCGTTTGAGTCATTTTTTTGTAGTAAATATCGGCTTTTTGTTGAGATTGTTCCATACAATTCATTTTACTATCCGCGCAAAATTTTGTCAACGCAAGGGGCTTTGCCGAGCAGAATTTTGTTCTTTCGGAACTAATTGGCGAAAACTCTTTTCATTGCGGATATTTTGTGTTATACTATTTTATTAACGGAGGACAATGTGAAAGCGGTGATTCAACGCGTCAACGGCGCAAAACTGACCGTAAACGGCAACGAAATTTCGCAAATAGGCAAAGGGCTGGTAGTATATTTTTGCGTGGAAAAGGGCGACGCGGACAGTTGTTGCGACGCCTTTGCCGCCAAGTTGTCCAAACTGCGCGTTTTCGAGGACGGGCAGGGCAAAATGAATCTTTCGATAACGGACGTCGGGGGCGAGGCGTTGTTCGTTTCGCAATTTACTTTGGCGGCGGATCTGAACGGCGGCAACCGCCCCGATTTCGGCAATGCCGAAGCACCCGCTCGGGCAAAAGAACTGTATTTGCGCACGGCAAAACTTCTGACGGAGTACGGCGTACCCACCAAAACGGGAGTTTTCGGCGCGGACATGACCATCGATCAGCAAAACGCAGGTCCCGTTACCGTAATTTGGAGCAAAAAATGAAAAGTCTGCGTCGTTTGTACAAAATAGGCGTAGGACCGTCCTCATCTCACACAATGGGACCGGTCAAAGCGTCGGAAGAATTTTTGAAAAAATACGGCGATTACGATAGTTTTACCGTAACTCTTTTCGGCTCGCTGGCATTGACGGGCAAGGGACACGGCACGGACGTGGCTATCCGACGCGCTTTCGGCGAGCGCGACGTACAAGTGATTTTCGACGGACAAACACCCTGTATCCACCCTAACACAATGGAGTTTGTCGCTTACAAACAGGGGCGCGAACCCGCCAAAATGCAAGTTTTCAGCATAGGCGGCGGAGATATACTTATCGCAGGGGAAACTTTCAGCGAGGGCGAGGACGTCTATCCGCAAAACACTTTCGAACAGATCAAGCGGTACTGCCGCGACAACGGTTTGCGGCTGTACGAGTACGCAAAGCGTTTCGAGGACGACGGCATTGTCGACTACATGCGCGAGATATGGGATACTATGCAAAAGTGCATAGCCGACGGTCTTGCCGCCGACGGCGTTTTGCCCGGGGGATTGAACGTGGCGCGCCGCGCAAAAAAACTGCTCAACGAAACGTCCGACGTCAGCCGACACACGCGTCGCGATCGCATTGTTGCGGCGTATGCCTTTGCCGTCGGCGAACAGAACGCCTTCGGCGGAAAGGTCGTTACCGCGCCCACTTGCGGATCTTCGGGCGTTTTGCCCGCGGTGTTGGTGTATGCCAAGCAACAGCAAAACTACGCCGACGAGCAGATATGCAACGCTTTGCTCACGGCGGGCATTGTGGGCAACGTGGTCAAGACAAACGCTTCGATAAGCGGCGCGGAGTGCGGTTGTCAAGCGGAAATAGGCACTGCCTGCGCCATGGCTGCGGCGGCTCTCGCCGAATTGTACGGCATGACTTTGGACGAGATCGAGTACAGCGCGGAAGTGGCGTTGGAACATCAACTCGGTTTGACGTGCGACCCCGTGTTGGGTTTGGTGCAAATTCCCTGTATCGAGCGCAATGCCGTTGGCGCAATGCGCGCCATCAATGCAGTCAGTCTTGCGACTTTTCTTGCGGACAGTCGCAAAATTTCCTTTGATACCGTTGTCAAAGTTATGTACGAAACGGGCAAGGACATTTCGGAAAAATATCGCGAAACCGCAGCGGGCGGTTTGGCAAAAATATACAAATAAACAGCGTAAACTAAGGAGCGAACAATGAAATTACTTATTGTGGACGATGAAGTCAAACTTGCCGACGCTCTCGCCGAGTTGTTCAGACACAAAAAACACGTGGTAGACGTAGTCTACGACGGAGAGGCGGGCTTTCACTGCGCCCAAAAGGGCGACTACGACGTGGTCATATTGGACGTAATGTTGCCCAAAATGAACGGTTTCGAAGTAGTGCGGCTGCTTCGCGACAACCAAATCAACGTGCCCGTGCTCATGCTCACCGCCAAGGACGACGTGAGCAGTCGCGTGCAGGGGTTGGATTGCGGCGCGGACGACTACCTTACCAAACCTTTCGCCGCGGAGGAACTTATGGCGCGCGTGCGTGCGCTTGCCCGCCGTCAGACGGAAATGATTTTCGACAAACTCACCTTTGCCGACATCACGCTCAACACTTCCAACTACATGCTGTATTGCGGGCAAAAGTCCGTTTCGCTCGGCGCAAAGGAGTACAAGATAATGCACTTGTTGCTTTCCAACCCCGCGCAGGTGATCGGCAAGGACGCCATCATTTCCAAGGTATGGGGTGTGGATTGCGACATCACGGAAAACAACGTGGAAGCGTACATGTCCTTTTTGCGCAAAAAATTGCAATTTTTGTGTAGCAAGGTGACGATTTCCACCAAACGCATGCTCGGCTACTACTTGGAGGAACAGGCTTGATAAAAAAACTGCGCGTCAAAATTATTGTGTACAGTTTTTTGTCCGTTCTGGTCGTGTTTTTGATGGGCTTGGCGGTGTTGTTGGGTATCGGATATTCCCGTCTTAACGAGGAACGTATCGTCCGTTTGAAGGACGAACTTGCCGTAGAAGATTGGAATTCCGTCAAGCCGTCCTCCGTCAAGGGTTTGGTGCTTACCGAGTACAACGTCAAAACCGACGCGGTAACTTTGCAGATCGTGGGAGAGGAAGTACACTTGTCCGCGCATGACATCGCTCGCGCGGTGGAACGCATTGCTGGCAGACGTATGAACGACGGAGTTCTTAACGTAAAAATTCTGTATGCCAAGCAGACCGCGGGCAGCGTGACGCGAATTGTCATATACGACCGCGACTACTCGGGTTCGCAGGACATCAAATACGGCGTTTACTCGTTGATCGCGTTGGCGGTTGGTTCCGTTTGCTATCTGCTTATATGCTACTTTTTGTCGGTGCTGGCTCTGCGACCCGTCGAGTCCACCTGGAAACGCCAAAAGCAATTTATCGCCGACGCCTCGCACGAACTCAAAACGCCGCTGGCTGTCATTCGCGCCAATGCGGAACTTATATCCTCTCACCCCGACGAAAAAGTTTCCGACCAGTCGCAATGGTTGGACAATATCGGCTTCGAAACGGAGCGCATGACGGAGTTAGTCAAAGATCTGCTTTTCCTTGCCAAAAACGACGAGGGACTCAAAGAACAGTTGGACGTGGTACATTTGTCCGATTGCGTCGAATCGGTGGTGCTTGCGCAAGAGGTACTGCTCTACGAACGGGGCAAAACTTTCCACTACAAGATAGCCGTCGATTTGCAGATTATGGGCAGCGAGGGACAGTTGAAACAACTTTGCGCCATATTGTTGGACAACGCAGGCAAGTATTCCGTGGGCGAGGGAAACATCTCGTTGACGCTCGCGCCGATACAGACGCTGAGCGGCAGATACGCCGAACTCAAAGTATCCAACGATTGCCGCGAAATAGGCGACGAGCAATTGCGCCATTTGTTTGACCGCTTTTACACCGTCGATCAATCTCGCGACAAAACTCAAACCGGCACGGGGTTGGGGTTGGCTATCGCTCAAACGATATGCGAAAATCACGGCGGCAGCATAGACGCGCGCTACGCCGACGGCAGAATAATGTTTGTCGCGTTGTTGCCGCTGTACAGACCCAATCAGACCAAGCAAAGGCGCAAAGTTTCTCGCCGCAAGGCACAACGCAACGCGCGCAAACTCAAATAAGTCGATCGCGTACCCGAAAGGACGACTTGTCGGGGAAACGTTCCGTTTCGGCTTCGTCGTTTGAAAACAAATCGGCAAAGGGTATTTACTTGTTTACGAATTTGGTATATAATGTAAAAACACGAAAATTTTTTCGGGAGAAAGTTCTATGACGCAAAGAAAAAAAATAGGGCTTGCGACGACGTTGGTACTTTTGCTCCTGTCAACGCTGGTCTGTACCGTTGCGCTTGCCGCCGTTCCAACGGCAAATGCGGCTGCGCCCGCGGTGGAGGACCGCGATACTTGGGTAAATACGTACAGCGGCAGTTACTACGATAACCTGAATACCGACAAACAAGGCAAAGAGTTTCGCGCCGAACTTGCGGAGTTGATCACGTCAACGCACAAAACATTTACGGTTTATGACGGCAGTTCCTCTCTTGCATTGAACAACGTGTGGACAAAGTCGGATGTGGCAGACGTTCACAACCCCAACAACGGCAAAATAAAGTGGTTTTACACGGGTACTGTCGTTTCTGCCAATAACTATGGCGGAAGTAACGGCAAAACCAACCGTGAACACGTTTGGCCCAAAGACGGCGGCAATGCTTTTCCAAAGGAATCGGGTCCCGGTGCGGACGCGCATCACCTGCGCCCCACAGAGTGCCAACTCAACAGCATCAGGGGCAGTCTTAGTTTTGACGAAGTTCCTCAAACAACATCCAATATCGCCAAACAAAATGGCAGCACAACATACGCCACGGGCGACGGGTTATGCTACAAATCCGGTAGTTTCTTCTATCCCGCCAAGGGCTATCGCGGCGCGACGGCGCGTATTCTGTTTTACATGCAAACGCGGTGGGGAGATCAGAACTCTTTGTACTTTGTGGACGGTGCAGGACACAGCAAGAGCATAGGCAAAATTTCCACCTTGCTCAAATGGCACTTGGAAGAACCGCCCAATGAGGACGAAATTTACCGCAACAACATTGTCGCTGGAATACAGGGCAACCGCAACCCCTTCATAGATCATCCCGAATATGCCGAGATGATATACTGCTACGACGGCAAAAGTTACAACAAAACCTTGCAAGACGTGGTGGATACCTACGGCAGTTATCTCGACAACGTCAACCCCAAACCCGCTCCCACGGCGATAACGCTGTCGCCGAGCAGTTTGTCGCTCAATGTCGGCGCGACTCAGACGATCACGGCAAGCGTAACTCCCGCAGACGCCAACGGCAGCCTCAATTGGAAATCCGACAAAACAAGCGTCGCCACCGTTACCAACGGCGTGGTGAGAGCCGTCGGCGAAGGCGTAGCCGTCATCACCGCGACAAGCAAAGTAAATTCCGCGGTGTCGGCAAGCGTCACGGTCAACGTTACCGAACCGTCGGTGCAATCGTTGAGCATTTCGCCGAGCGCGCTTTCTTTGACCGTTGGGGGAACGCGACAACTGACGGTTACGGCAACGCCATCGGGCGCGAGCAACGCCGTCACTTGGAGTAGCAACGCGCCCTCCGTCGTCAACGTCAACGCAAACGGCTTTGTTACCGCCGTGAGCGAGGGCGAGGCGATCATTACGGCAACAAGCGTCAAAACACTCGGAGTTACCGCGACCCTTGTCGTGAAAGTGGTGTCGCAGCAAGTCAACACGCAGGATTTCAACAACGCAATGTCGGCAATAGAGAACGCCGTCACGCTTCAACAACGTTATGACGCCATCAAACGGGCTATCGACGCCTACAACAACATGGACGCGGCTTCCAAGTCGGCTGTCGCAACCGACTATGCCGCTTTGTTGGAGCAAATCGACAAATACAATCAAGATGTGGGCGGCTACAACGACGAATTTCTTGCCGCAACCGATTTCGGCGCGCAGACGGCGGCAGTCGGTATTTCGGCGGTATTTTTGGCTTTGGCTGCCATTTTGGGCAAAAGACTGGGGAGGTAGCGCAATGAAAAAAAAGTTTTGCGTTGCGGCGATCGCGTTTGCGCTTGTCTGCATGTTGACGGGGCTTGTCGCCTGCACCGACGCAAGTTCAACGCTCAAAATTCTTGACGAGGCATTGAGTCAAAACTATTCCAAAGTTACCGTCAACGTAAATTCCGTCAAAGACGGAGTGGAACTCAACGGTACGTACAACATCACGTTCCAAGAGGACGGGGCTGTTGTGGAATACACCTTTGACAAACTCAACGAACTTGACCCCGACGGCGACAACGACGACGGCTACATCGGTAAAGTTACAGGCACAGCCACCGTGCGGGACGGCAAATTGGTCGAGGACAACGTGGATCTGGACGAGATCGTGGTGGAATACCATGGATTTTCTTTCAGACAGATGTATCTGGACAACATCAAGGCGGGCAAATCCACCTTTTCGGCGGATGTGACCAACCCGAAAGGTTTTGTGGGCAACGGTTTGTTTGTTTGCACCGACATGCACGTTGACGCCATTTTCGGCAACGAACGTCTTATCGAATTGAAATTGACCTATGTTTCGGAACAAGGTTTCGACGTCGAGGTGACATACCTGTTTACCCCCGACGTTCAATAGAATATCGCAACGGTACATCTTTATCGTTGCGCAAGCCTCTGCGTTTCGGCAGAGGCTTTTTTTTCTTGGCGCAAGTGCGATTTTTTTTATTATTTATATATAGAAAAATTTGTAAAATAATCCAAAAGTTTACCGAAAATTTACTTGACGGGGCTAAAATCGATAGTAAAAGTGAAGTAATATGCCGCTTTGTTGCCAACAAAATGCGCAGTTTCTTTGCCAAATTCGTTACCGAGAGGTAAAATTTATGCCCAAATTCAAAATATTATGTTTTATTCTGGCCGCAGTATTGGCGGCGGCAGGGACTATTCTCGTCATGAAGAATATCGGCGGCGAGGATATTCCCGATTTCGTCGCGCCTACGGAGGATCTCAACGTCTATCTGGACAGAACGGATGACGTCAACATAGACGATCCCCAAGCCGACGTACGTCAATTTCTTTTTATCGCGCACAAGATCCTGCTCAGCGGCAAGGGTTTTAGCGGCATATCCGACGGAACGTCAACTGCTGTGGGCATACAGCAAAGCGTTCACAACTCTCGTTACGTAATAGGCGAATTCGGCAACAAACGCGTTCTCAAAGAAATGATCACCAAGGGCATGGTCAGCAACGCTTACCAACTGTATTTGGATGGCAACGATTACATATACCGTCAACCCAAGGCGAGAGGAGTCCATTCGTTGGACGACGTTGATTGGGAAAACTCCGCTCAACCGTTGAACAAAGAGGCGTTTTTCAGCAGGTTCGGACACCGTTCGGACAAACTTACGGGCTACATACTCAATTGGGATACCGTTTTGAGCGGCAATTTTGTGGAAAAACAAGACGGCCTGTACACTTTCCGTTACGTGTTGGATACCGAATCTGCCACAACTTACCTTCGCCGCGAGATGATAACCAACGGCGGACTTAGCGGCGAGCCGTCCTTTACCAAGTGCGAGATCTACGTCACAATGGACGGCGATTTCAACGTCAAATCTTTGCGTACCGACTGCACTTACAAGGCAAAAACAATGGGTATAACTGCAAGTTGTTCCGAGGACATCACCGAGGTGTTCCAAGTTTACGAACAAGACAGTTTGCCCTATTCGGATTTCTTCGAGCCCTATTTGGGACAGGACGGCGGCGACGTTAATACGGAAAAGACGGCTTTGGAACAACTCGTCGAGATGTTTACTCCCTACTTGCAGGGACAGGATCTCAAAGTTGACGTAAACGCAAGTTACAAGGGCGAAAGCGTCGCCGACGCGTTGTTGTGCATTTCGGGATTAGACATATCCGATTTGGACAAAATTCGCGTCAGCGCCAAGGTGAACGACGCGCAAATAGCCTACACCAACAGCGACAAAAAGATTTATCTCAAATATCAAGACTTCCGCGCGGGATCTTCGGCGGAAAGCATTGCGGACTTTGCGGGAGCGTTTTCCGCAATGTTGTCGGGCGATCAAGCGCAGGCGGCTTCGTTAGACTTGTCCGAGTTGGAAGATATAAATCCGCAAGCCATTTTGGACAAACTTTCCTTTACGATTTCTTCGGACGGCAACGCATGCACGGCTAATTTACCCATATCCGTCGGCGATTTGGCTATCAACGCCAACCTTTACGGAACGCTCGACGGCGAAACTTTTGCGTTCTCTCACGCTGAAATAGCGGTGGGAGAACTTTTGTTGCAGATCAATTTGCGCGATTGGCAGCCCGTGGACCTTTCGGAGGGCGATTATCCCGAAATTTTGGGACTTGCCGATTTGCTTGCCGACGGCAAATTGCAACTGAACGCTCAACTGCGGTTGCCTGTCAACGACGACTGCTACGACGTCAATGCCGATATAGTCGCCGATTTGGCAAACAGAGCGGTGCGCGCCAACGCGACGTTTAACAACAACGGAACGCTTTGCGTTACTTACATAGACAATTCGGTATATGTATGTTTCGGTAAACTCAAATTCAAAGCGGATACCGACAATATCGACGGGTTGGGCGATTTGTTGAGCAACCTCGCAAACAAGATCGATCTCAAACTGCCTCAAATTTCGCAAGACGGGGCGCAAGCGGACGTAACGCGTTTGCTCGGGTTGTTGGGCGGCTTTACCGCCAAGCAGACGGACTTGGGCAAGGTGGATCTGATATTGGACGTTGCCGACATGCAGGTCGTGCTTCATCTCGTAGACGAACAAAACCGTTGGCACGTGGAGAGCATAACGGCAGAGGGCAACGGCATTACGGCGGCTATCGTCGCGCGCGACGGTTTGCAGGACGTTTCGCTGCCGACAGACGCCGACAGTTACGCGGATGTTTCGACGTTGGTCGATACCTTTGGCAAACCCATTGCCGACGTGTTGGCTTCGGACGGTCTGGGCGCGGAATTTGCTTTGGATCTGACGGTGCAGGGCAAGAAATACCTCGTCAAGGGCAGTTTCGATATTGACGCGGCGGGCGGCGTTCATGCGGTCGCAACTTTGTTCGACGGCGACGCTGCGGTGCTGGACGCGGACGTCATCTACGTTGACAACGCGGTTTACCTCACCGTCAACGGTATCAAGACGGCGTTTGCCGTAGACGACTCCGACGCGAATCCGAGCGAGATATTCAAACAGTATCTGACGGAAGAAAAACTCAAAGAACTTGCCGAAAGTAACGAACAATTGAGCAAACTCGTGCAGACGGCGGGCGCGTTGGCGCAAAAAATAAAACAGTTCGACCCCGCGACATTGCTGAACGTAGACTTTTCGGCTATCGTTTCGCAATTCGAGTTCAGTGACGGCGAAATTACCGTTGCTTTGGACGGCGGCGAGTTGGGATTGGACGGCACGACGGTATCGTTGAGCCTTGCCGTAACGCAGGATGGCAAAATCGCCGCGCGCGTCGGCGACATAGAGATAAACGGCGTTCGGGCGGAAATTTCCGTTGCCCTCAACGCCGAAGTCCAAACGGTGACGACCCCCGACGCCAACGACTACGTACTCAATTTGCACGGCGAGGCAATGGGCGTCGAAATGGATTTGTCCATAGACCTTGTACATACGGATATATGGGCAAGCGTGCAATTCGCGCGCGAACAGGCGTTGCTGCGCATTGTCAACGGCAAGGCGTATGTTGCCTACGGCGGTGCAAAGGCGGTATTCGACGTATCGGAACTCGGCGGCATTGCGGACAAAATTGCGGCTATGCTTGGCGACGGTAGCGGCGAGATAAAATTGCCCGAGGGCGCGGACGCGCTCAAACTGCTGTCGCTGTTCGGTTACGGTCTGACGGACGGCGCGCCGAGTTTGACTTTCGACTACGAGGGAATTTCGGCGCGGCTCAACTTCCGCAACGACAACGGCAAGCCCGTGTTCGACGGTATCACGGTACAATGGGACGACAACGTCGCTACGCTTAAACAGCAGAGCGAACAAGCCGTCAAACTGAGTACCGACGGTCGCTTTGTAAACGGCAACGAACTAGTTGACAAAATTCTGGATACCGTCAACACATTCAAAGACAGCAATTCGTTGGAAATTGCGGCAAGCGCGGACGTGTCGTTTGGCGGCAAGCGCTATGCGGCAAATATCCGACTGCATATCAACGGCGGTATCCGCGCAGAGGTGACTCTCGGCGACAAAGCCGACGGCATGGTGTTGCTGTCCTTGGAAGCGATCGCGGTGGACGGCGTGTTGTATATCGACGTCAACGGAATTCGTCAAGCGACAAAACTGTCGGGCGCAAACACCGCAAACGCAAGCGAAATCGGTTTAGCCGATATTTTGGGCTTGCTGGACCGCTTCGAGGGAATTAACGACGTGTTGGACAGCGTTATCGAGGCCGTAAAGCGCGTACCTGCCGATTGGAGCGAGATAGTTTACTCGCAGATCATTTCCGACCTGTACTTTGACCAAAACGGCGCGCTTGTTGCGCAACTCGACCTCGAACAGTTCGATTTGGGCAAAATGCAACTTTCGCTCGGCTTGGGCGAACAGTTGACTGTCGGTTTGAATGGCGCGGCATTGGGCGAGATCGGCGCAAACGTTTTCGCTACGGTCACACCGCGTGCCGAGCAGGTAGTCGCTCCCGATCCCGACAGTTACACAACGGAGTTGATCGTGGAAGTTGGCGAAATCGTCGCGCTTGTCAAGTTGGACCTTTTCAATCAAAGAGCCGACGGTCAACTTACATTCCTCAACAACACGGTGGCGTTCAGTTACGAGAGCGGAGTCGTCTACGTACAGGACGGCAACATTTCGGTACAGGTCGCCCTTGCGGATATCGGCACGCTTGCGGGCGCGCTCGGACAAATCGTCAATCTGCCCGAACCTCCCCAAACCGAGGACGCGAACACAGACGTAATTGACATAATCAAACACATTCTCGCGCAATTGTCGGCGGAACGCACGTCCACCGACGGCGGTTACAAGTTCGCATTGAGTCTGCCCGACTCCGCGAGCGTAAACGTTGACATTGTATCGGACGGTACGTCGGCTAAATTGGACGGGATCGCAATTGATTTGCACAACAACATTGGCGTTATCACCGTCAAACTGTCGCACGATTTGAAGTTTGCGCAAGTGGACAGGAGCAGAGAATTTGCGGACATCACCGAAGTGGTGGAAACCTTTGCCGAGCCTGTCGCGCGTTTGCTCAAAGGCGAGAGTTACGGTGCTAGGTACGAACTGAACGTAACGTTAGACAAGAGTTACGAGGTAGAGGGCAACTTTGCAATAGACAATGCGAAGAACATACATATAACCGCCTTGGTGAAAGATGGCGAGTTGGGAATAATAGATCTTGACGTAATAATTTCCGACGGAACGGTCTACTTGACGGTAAACGGAGTAAATGTAGCGTTCAAGATGGACGGTTCAACGGACATAGACGTAGAGCAAGCCTTGGACGAAGTGTTAGCCAACGAGCAGATACAGAGCGTACTGAACAGTCACAGCGACATAAAGGAACTCATAGAGCAAGTAGGTAAAGTAATAGGGGCGGTAACAAACCTCGACGTCAAGGAACTAGACATAGCGCAACTGGTACAAACTCTCACCTACGCGGACAGCACACTTCGCCTGCAATTGAACGGGGAGAGTCTGGGACTAGGCACATTCGAGTTGGCAGTAGGCGCGAGCGACGGGGAACTGACCGTCACGCTCAACAACTTCGAACTTGCCTCCGTCAAACTGAACAGCGTAAAGGCAACGGTGTACACCGAGGCGAACAAAGTAACCGTTCCCAACAGAGAGGACTACATACTCAACATGCGCATAGAGGGCATGGGAGTAGAGGCAACTATCTCTGCCGACCTGTACAATATGGATATATGGGCGGAGATACGTTACACCAACAGTGATGTAAAGGGCATAGCAGTCAATGAGATTGCGCAGATACGGTTTGTAGAGAACAAACTGTACTTGAAACTGAACAAGATAAATCTCGTATTTGACGTCGCCGAGGCAAAGGACGTAATAGCCAAGGTAGTAGGTCTTGTTTCGGTCGGTAACGACGCAACAGAATTAGACGTAAACAAGGTACTTTCCGACCTTGTATTCGACCTGTTGCAGAGCCACACTATCCGTTACGAAACGGAAAACTTCGGACTGTCGGTAGCGTTTGGCGAGGCGGACGGCAAACTGACCTTTAACAATATAGAGGCAGAAGTAGGCAACGGACAAATTTCCGCAACGCTATGCAAAGAGCAAGCGAACAAACTGAACACGTCGGAAGGCAATTACATCAACGGCAACAAGATAGCGGACAAGGTAATCTCTGCGGTAGAGCAATTCAAGGATGTACGCACATTCAAGGCAACGCTCAACGGAGAAGTAACGTTGAATAACAACAATTACCAAGCAGACGTAACGTTCAACTACAACAACGGTATATATGTAACGCTCAAATTGTACGACGACAAAGCGCAGTTGCTCAATGCGGAAATAACTCTCAAAGGAGAAACGCTGTACATAGTAGCCAACGGCATAGAGCAAAAGGTGCAATTGCCGCAAACTTCAAACGGCAGTGACATTGACGTCAAGACATTGCTCGGAGCGTTGACGGAACTGAAAGGACTAAACGACACGATCGACCAAGTAATTTCCGTAATAGAGAACTTTGGCACTAAACTTGAAAGTTACTCTACCGTGAGCGAACTAATTGGCAGTCTGACGTTAGAGGGCGAGGACATAGTACTTGCGCTCAACAGTAGCAGATTGGGCATAGGCGACATAACTCTTACCGTACAAACGGACGACGGAGTAAAGGTAAATCTCGACGGAATAGACGTTGCGGGAATAGCCTTGAACTTCGAGGCAACGGTTAGCGAAAGCGCCGAGGAAGTAGCGGAACCGCAAGGCGAGTTTGTTACCGAACTGAATATTGAACTAGGCGAACTAGGCGACGCAACGCTCAAATTGGATTTGTACAACAAGACGGTACAAGGGGTAGCGCACATCTACAACAACACAATTAACGTGTTGTACAAAGACGGAACTATATACGTAACATTGGGCGAGATAGGCATATATGTAGAAACGTCCGAGATAGAGGATCTGCTGACAGCCCTTTCACCGTTCGTCACCATGCCCGCAACGGATACGACTGTAAAGGGAATAGCCGCAACGGTAATGGGACTGTTGAGCAAAGTGACCCGTACAGACAGTGCAAAGGGATACGCCCTTAACATAGAGTTGAACGGTACAACGGTAGAAGTAACCTTTGACGGCAACGCCACGTTCAGCGGACTGACGGTAGCGACAGAGGTAATGGACATAACGGCAACTTTGACGAGCGAGGGCAGTTATGCGGACGTGCAAACGGATAAAGACCAATTGGTCAACGCAACAACGCTTGCGCAAGTGTTCATACCTGCAATAGACAAACTGCTCAAAGGCGAGAGTTACGGTGCTAGGTACGAACTGAACGTAACGTTAGACAAGAGTTACGAGGTAGAGGGCAAC
>CANQPI010000025.1 GCA_947625725.1 uncultured Clostridia bacterium
TAGCCCGAAGCGAAGCCGTTTGACACGGAATACCCGAATACCTATATAATCTGCAACGAAAACGCCACACAAGTGGGCTTTGTTCCCCTACTAAATGTGTGGCGTTTGAAGTGAAGCCTTTTTTCGGGCAATGCCCGAGCGCAGTTTCAAAAATGCCCCGTCCTTGTTCACATAGGCGCGAGGGCGTCCCCTGCAAAATAATCTGCAATGAGCGCCGCACACAAGTGGAAAATTGTCTTTACCAAATCGTGTGCGGCGCGAATGAAGCCTTTTTGCAGGGGATACCCGAACGCCAAATTTTATTCTGTGCGCAAAGCCACTACGGGGTCTTTCTTGGCGGCACTGCGCGACGGAATTATACCCGCAAACAACGTCAGCACAACGCTGATCGCCACCAAGATCACAGCCGCAACGGGCGGCAAAACGGCGTTGAGCGAACTTATGCCCGTTGTCGCGTGCAGTATCAAATTGACGGGTATGCACAACAAATACGTAAACACAACGCCAATTAGTCCGGCGGCAAACCCGATAATGATCGTTTCGGCATTGAACATGCTGGATACGTCGCGTTTGGACGCGCCTATCGCGCGCAAAATACCGATCTCCTTGGTGCGTTCCTGCACGGAAATGAGCGTTATGACGCCTATCATTATCGAACTGACAATGAGCGAAATGGCCACAAACGCGATCAAAACGTAGGTAACTGCGTTGACGATAGTTGTGACCGCCGTCATTACAAGCGCGACCAAGTCGGTGTAGACGATCTGCTGACTTTCGTCGGAGATCTCTTCTCTGTTGTAACGCTCGATCTCGGAGGCTATCACGTCTTTGGAATCGAACGTGCGCGCGTAAATACTGATCGTTGTGGGTTTGTCGAGATCGACGTAGCCCATTGCGGAAAGATTTTGTTCCAACGTGTTTTCGCTGAAATTCATCAATTCGTCGTAATACTCGGCGTACCGTTCCTCGTCGGCGGCGGCGAGATGGGCGTTTATCTCCTCGTTGCGCGCCTCCTCGGACATGGCGGCAAGCCTGCTCGCTTGGCCGTCTTTGTAACTTTGGGTAGCCATTTCCACAAAGGTCGGCTTGACCAAATCGACAAGTTGTTGGTCGGTCATTTTGTTGAGATATTTCTTTATTTCACTCTCGTCGCCGCCCATTTGATCTACCAACATTGTAGCCAACGTGTCGCGGTTTATCGGATCGCCCAACATGAAAGTCATCAGCGCGGTCGCGCTTGCCTCGATCGTATCGGCGTTGTCAAGACACATTATCTCGGCAAAAACGTCCGTTTTTTCTCGGTCGGAAAGGGCGTTGAAGTACTCCTCGAAATAGGTTTTCTTTTGTTGATTGTCGAGCGAACTTGCGCTGCTGCCGAAAGGCAACCCCGTAATAATGTCCGTATCCTTGTTCACGGGGGAAAGTTGTTCCTGCACAATGAGCGAGTTTGCCGCCTGTTGTACAACGTAGTCGGTCAAAGCCTTGGTGTAGGCTATCGTGCCGCTCAACATGTGCGTTGTGGCGTCAGGGTTGGGACGCACGATGCCCGTAATGCGCAGTTTGAGCCCGTTTTCGTAGAGCATGCTCATTGCGCCCTCCGCCTTGCGCAGGTCCGTCCAAGTGCCGTCGGAGTTCTTGACATAACAGTTCGAGCCGAGAATAACGGTGGCTTCCGTGCCGCAAATGTCCTTGTAACTCCAATTGTTGTAAGTTCCCGGGTCCGCCACGGGCGTTTTGTCCTCGATGGCTTTGGCTACCGCGTCGATATAGTCCTGCCCTATCAAGCCCAGCGCATAGAGCGCAATATCGCTGATTTCGTTGTCGGAGTTCATTACAAGCACAACTTCGTCGTACTCGTTGGGCCACTCGCCGTACACCACGTCGTATTGGTCCTTGATGAGGTCGTTGACGGGCGCGCCGTCGGTGCCGGGCAACATTTCCTGCCAAATGTCCATGTTAAACGAACTCAAACCCATATAGTACTGTCCCGTAGACGCCTCGACGTTCTGCAAATAGAGAGTGAGCAAATCCCTCATCAAGTTGCCGACGTTGGACTCCATGATCTCTCCTTGCGGGTTTTTGGTGTAGACGTTCAAGTTGAGGTTGTAACTATACTGCAACCCGACGATAGCGTCGTGCAATTGACTGTCCTCTCGGGCGATTTCCTTTTCCAAAAACTTTTTGAAAGATTCTAGATCGTTGGATTTTTGCGCGTTGCCGGACACCATGTTTACAAGGTCGTAGATCATTGAACGTTTGTAAACCTTGTCGTTGCCGTGTTGAGGTTTGTTGTCCTGCGAATCCATCATGTTTTGCACCATTGCGTTGAGATCCATTGCGGTGGACTCGATGGCAAGAGGATAACTCGTCAGGGTCTGTTCTTCTACCAAATTTATGTAGTTGGTCATGCCCTGACTGACGGAAAGTATCAACGCTATGCCGATAATGCCGATACTGCCCGCAAAGGAAGTAAGCACCGTGCGCCCTTTCTTGGTGAAAAGATTGTTGAGCGACAGTTTGAAAGCAGTCGCGAAACTCATCGAAGAACGCTTTTTGTTTTTGCCCTTGCTCTTGGAACGTCTGTCGCGGGCGGGGCTTTGTTGAGTTTGCTCCGTATCGGGGTTGAGATCCAAAAACTTCTCTTTGAGGACGTCCTCTTTCGTGAGCGGCGCGCTATCTCCGACGATCTCGCCGTCCAAAATGTTGATTATGCGCGACGAATACGCATTGGCAAGTTCGGGATTGTGCGTCACCATGATTACCAGACGGTCGCGGGACATTTGTTTGAGCAGTTCCATTATCTGAATGCCCGTTTCCGTATCCAACGCGCCCGTGGGCTCGTCCGCGAGAATAATTTTGGGGTCATTGACAAGCGCGCGTGCAATGGCTACGCGTTGCATTTGTCCGCCGCTCAGTTGATTGGGACGTTTGTTGAGATGATCGCCCAGACCGACCTTTTTCAACGCCTCCTCCGCGCGGGGTTTGCGTTCCGCTTTGGGTACGCCCGCAAGAGTCAGGGCGAGTTCGACGTTTTTGAGAACGCTTTGGTGGGGAATAAGATTGTAAGTTTGAAAAACAAATCCTATCGTGTGATTGCGGTATGTATCCCAATCGCGATCTTTGTAGTTTTTGGTGGAAACTCCGTCGATTATCAAGTCGCCCGTCGTGTACTTGTCCAAACCGCCGATAATGTTGAGCAACGTCGTTTTGCCGCAACCGCTCGGTCCCAAAATCGACACAAATTCGCTACTGCGAAATTGCAGGTCGATCCCTTTGAGCGCATGCACGGCGGTGTTTGCCACAGGATAATCTTTTACTATACTTTTGAGTTCGAGCATATTTCCTCCAACGGCGCGTTCGAATTTGAGCAAATTCGAAGGGCGCAAGTTCGGTTTGAATTGACTTATTTTATCACTTTGCGCAATATTCGACAATAATTTGCAAACACAGCGTTACGCTCAACCGATTTTGTGTAACAACGCCGTGTTCGCCGAAAGTTTGTTCAGTCGTCGTCCGAATCGACGGCTTGTCGCTCGGTCGGCGCAACCTCTACCGACTGTTCCGTTGCGGCAACGGACTCCGTTTTGCGTTTGAACGGCGTATCGGGCAAATATTTTATCAATATCCCGCCGCGTTGCAACGCGAACAAAATTGCGGGAATAAGCACGAGCTGCAAAAGTATCCCCGCCCAAGTAGAAGTGAAATTTCCCAAAAATTTCGCACCCAATGCCGCAAAATACGTTTGTTTGTCGCCCATCAAAAAGAACGCGCCGACAAACGCGTTGAGTACGCGCCCCGCGATCATCGCGACAACCAAGGCAAGAACGGAGGCAAATTTGTACGTCTTGCGATTTTTGAGAAAAAGCCACCGCATTAGTCCCGTGATAAAACCGTATGCCGCAAGTTCAACGATCATAGGGATCAATTGCGCGGGAAAAGGCGGGCGCGCTCCGCCTGTTGACAAAAAGGAAATGAGCGGCGCGACTACGCCGCAGATAAGTCCCAAATACGGTCCGCAAAGCACTCCGCACAACAGCACGGGAAAGTGCATTGGGCTGAACAGGGACGATACCGTCACGTCGCCGAAAGCGTGAAACACGCTTGCCAAAATCACCGCTACGGCGGCGAGCAATGCGGTAGTTACCACGTTGAGCGTTGTAAATTTTGTTTTCATAAGCGTTTCCTTCGAAAGCAAACTCCGCTTGCCTGCGCTTGCGGGTTTGCAACGGACAGAAGTCCAGCAAGTCGGTCAAGCCGACAAAAAGAGTTCTGTCCGCAAAAATTTTTAGGCGAAAAATTCGTCGATTTGCCTCTTGATAGCGTCAAAACGCGCTTGATTGTCCGATTCCTTTCCTTTGACGGTAATATAACACTTGACAAGCGGTTCGGTGCCGCTGGGACGGACTATCAACTGACTGCCGTCGGCGGCGAGCAAGCGCAAAACATCCGATTTGGGCAAATCGTATCGAGTTTGATCGAGAAGATCGCAAACGCGCGTGACGGGGCTGTTTCCCAACCTGTCAAAGGGTTTGCTACGCAACTCGCGAAGCAACTTTCGTTTGCGCTCCGCGCCGCTCAACCCGTCAAACCGATAACTCACCGTATCGATAAGATAGTGACCGTACTCGTCGTAAAGTTCGCGCAGCCTGTCCGCAAGCGTTTTGCCTTGCGATTTGAGAACGGACGCGTACTCCGTGATCAACATTGCGGCGACTACGCCGTCTTTGTCACGGACATAAGAGCCTTTCAGATATCCGCAACTTTCTTCGAAGCCGAACAAAAACTTTTCGGGGCGTCCTTCCGACTCCAATTTGTCAACGACGTTGCCGATATATTTGAAACCGGTCAACACCTCTACCGTTTTGACGTTGTGTTTTGCCGCGATAACTTCCGCCATGGGCGTAGAAACGATAGTTTTGACAATAACGGAATCGCGCAGGGACGCCGCGTCGCAATTGTTGAGAATGTAATCGGCGAGCAAAACGCCCACCTCGTTGCCGCTGAGCCGACGGAAATCCTCTCCGTCGCGCACCGCAACGCCCAATCTGTCGCTGTCGGGGTCGTTGGCGACGACCAAATCGGCGTTCGTTTGCATTGCAAGTCGGTTTGCAAGGGCAAGCGCTTCGGCTTTTTCGGGGTTGGGATAGGGGCAGGTGGGAAAGTTGCCGTTCGGCTCGGCTTGCTCCCGAACAACGCAAAGAGAATCGACGCCTATGCGATGCAACGTTTTGGGAACGACTCGGTGTCCCGCGCCGTTCAACGGTGTGTACACCACGTTGACGTTGTTGCACGGGCTGTCGGAAAGACGTTCTTGCAAAACGCGGTCGATATACATTTCTTCCAGCAGTTCGTCGGTGTACTGCACCAAATTTCCCTCATACTCGGCGAAGTCGGGCAACGGCTGTTCGAACAACTTGACGGTATCGATAAACTCGGTGACTTTGCGCGCCTCGTCGTCCAACAACTGACAGCCGCTTGCGCCGTACACTTTGTAACCGTTGTACTCCGACGGATTGTGGCTGGCGGTCACGTTGACCCCCATGTCGCATTTGAGTTCGCGAACCATAAAGGACAAAAAGGGCGTGGGCATACACTCGGGCGTGAGGTAGACCCTTATACCGTGACTCGCAAGAGTTGCGGCTGCCAATTCGCAAAACTCCCTGCTGTTGTTGCGCGAATCGTAGGTGATGGCGCAGGACTTGTGACGGAGCGAATCCATATAACGGGCAAGCCCCTCCGTAGCGCGGAACACGGTATAAATATTCATACGCGCCGTGCCGGGGGACATTATGCCGCGCAAGCCCGCCGTTCCGAAGGAAAGTTCGCCGCCGAATGCCTCGCGTATTTGATCTTGCGTCATGGAACGCAACTCGCTCAGCAGTTTGCCGTCCGTCACCTTGGCGCACCACTCGTTGTACTGTTGAAGGTAATCCATTTTTGTTTTTCTCCTACTTTACGGTAATGCTGTTTACGCCCGCGATCGTCGCGGACAGAAATGCGGTCAAGCAACGTTGCATTACGTCGATATCTTCCACACCGCAAGTTTCGCAAGCGGAATGCATGGCAAGTTGAGCAATGCCGATGTCGCACGTTTTCATTCCAAGTTCACGCGCAGTTACCAAACCCAAAGTACTGCCGCCGCTGAGTTCGCTGTTGTTGTACAAATCCTGATAGGGCAGTTGCAAATCGTCCAAAAGACGTTTGACAATGGCCGCGGACAGTCCGTCCGTAGCATAGTTGACGTGATGTTTGATGACGATACCGCCGTTCATGCGGCATTTGTACAACGGGTCGTGTTTTTCGGGATGGGCGGGATGTACGGCGTGTCCGTTGTCAACGGATAGCACCATGCCGTTTTCCGCGGCGTAGGCAATGTCCGTCCGAGTAAACTCCAACGCTCCCGCAATGGAATCCAACACCTGCCGCAAAAAACTCGGCGCGCCTTGGCGAGTGCCGCTACCCGTTTCCTCGTTATCCAGACAGGCGACCAACGCTATGTCCTGCGGTTCGGCGTCCACCAACGCATAGAGCGAAGCGTAAACGCTGGTGAGATTGTCGATACGCGCCGAGGACAAAAATTCTCCGTGAACGCCGCTTTCGAACGCTTCCGTCGCGGGGACGACGTACAGATCCGCGTCCAGAACATGCTCGTCCGTCAAACTTGCGTACAAGTCCGCCTCTCCCTGACCGAAAAGAGGGATCAGATCGGTTTGCAAATTCAACGGAGGCGTTTCGTTGGATTGGCGGTTAAGGTGGATAGCAAGCGACGGAATGACAATGTCGTAGTCGCTGACCACCAACTGTTGTTCCACTCCGTCCGAAGATTGAACAAGCACTCTGCCCGCCACCTTCATAGGTCGGTCGAAGTAACTGTACAACAGCCCTCCGCCGTATTTTTCCGTGTTCAAACGCAACAGACCGTCGCTTTCGATAAGGCGATTGCCCTTGATTTTCAAAGACGGGCTGTCGGTGTGACTTACCGCCAGGTTGAAAACATTGTTTTGCCCGACGCAAAACGCCACCACAGAACTGCCGTTGCGCGTTACGAAGTAACTGCCGCCGCGCTCCAAATGCCAACTGTCGCCGAGAATAAGTTGCGTAAAGCCCTCCTCCCGCAAGATCTCGCATGCGTTAGCCGTCGCGTGATAAGCCGTATAACTGCTATCCAAAAATTCTTTCAGTTTCATAGCGTCCCCCTGATTGGTTTTTCATTTGATTTTGTTCAATATATGCTCGGCGTACAGGCGCGCCACATTGACGCCCGTTACCTGCTCCGCCATTTCGAACATTGCGTTGCTGTTTATTTCGCACAGTTTGGGGCGATCGGAAAGCAACACGTCCACGCCGCAGTAATCCAACCCGACTATTTGCGCCGCTTTTTGACAAAGCGAGGCTATTTCCGTCGGGACGTCCACACCTTTGCACTTGCCGCCCAACGCCGCGTTCGCGCGGAAATCGACGTCGTTTGTACGCAACATTGCGCAAACCGCTTTGCCCCCGATAACGATCACGCGCATATCTCTGCCGCAACTTTGTCGCTCGTAACGTTGCAAAAGATAGGGTTTCATTTTGATCTCTGCCAATTTGGCTTTGAGTTGAGGCAACGAATCGCACAAACAGACTTGCTCTCCGAAACTGCCGTGACACTCCTTGACGACGACAGGCAATCCCAAAGTTTGCACAACTTTGCCGAGGTAACAATCGTTGCCGACTTCGGCGTCGGGATTGTAACACAGCGGTCCCGCGACCGTATCGGGCATGGGAATACCGCTATCGGCAAGCACTGCGTGCGTGAGCATTTTGTCGTCGCAAATTTCCGTTGCGGCGGCGCTGTTGAACACGGGGATACCCGCTTTTTCCAACAGGCGAGCGCAAATACGCTCCTTGTCAAAATAGAGGACAAAGTCCGTTTGCAAATCGCATTTTATCTTGCCGTCCTTGACGTACGCCGCAAAACCGTCGTTTGCCACGACCTCGATCGTCGTGCCGAGCGCGGCAAACTCCTCCTGCATGCGGACGATTTTTCTCTTTTGTACGGCATATCCGTCATAGGGATTGAACAAAATCGTGCCTTTCATAACACTAGATTATACAATAAATTATACTTACAGTCAAGATTACGAATTACATTGAGTACAACTATCTTGTTTGTGTAATTCAACTGCGACGAAGGGACAAATCAACGCGGATTTTTGCCGCCGCGGCGACAAAACTTACCAAACTTCGCTATCGACCGCAGAAAACTTTTGACGGATACCCGCAGCAAAAAAACGCCTCGCAAACCTTGCAAAGCGTTTTTTTGTCGAATTTTGGGGATATGGGGCAGATTTTTTTGGTATTATTTGCCCAATGAACAAAAATTTACAAGTCGCCCAAAACAAATATCCGCAACTGCGCCGCCGCGCATACCGAGCGTCAAGCCTCTTGAACTTCGACGGTGAGAGTTACCGCAAACTCGCTCATCGGTTTGTTGAACAGAGCGTCGCTCGAACCTTCCTTTTGACGGTAGGCTTCGTGAAAGTCCAGCAGATCGAAGTTGTACTCCGCTTGCGCGGCGAGGTAACGCTCGGCGACGGATCGAATTTGTTGAGAAACGTCGTCCAACACTTTTTGAGGAATTTCCTTGTCGTTCTTGGCGGTAAGCGCGCCGCTGACCTCCTCGCTGTCCGTCCTGCCGTAGCGAACGGTCACTTTCAGTTCCGCCTCGAAACCACCCTTGCCGTCAGGCTTCAATTTGACGTTTTTGTTTGTGACCTGTACCGTGCGCGTGACAGTATCCTCAAAACTGACAAACGTTTCGCCCGTCACTTGCGGTTCAAACAGCGACATTCCCTTGACGAGTTGCTCGTCCAAAGTGCAAACGTATTTGTTTTGACGGAACACAGCCAACTGCCGATAGCCGATGTAACCCAACGTTTTGTCGGGAAGTTGAGCGTCGGTGTTCTCGGACGAAACAAAGGAAATGTAGTTGAGGAAGCCCGTTCGATCCAACTCGTACTGACTGCGAGCGTATTCCAAAAGGCTGTTAGAGGAAACGGCGATTTTTTCCGACTCGTCCAATATCGCCGTGGTGATCGCCAAGGACATGCTTTGAGTCAGCGCGTCGGCTTTGTTGAACAGATCCATTGCGTTGCCCTCGCAACAGCAGATGACTGCGCTCTCCTTGAAACTGTGATGATTGATAAAGTACTCCGTCAAGTCGCTGAAATCCACCGTTTTGAAATACTGTTCTCCGAGCACCAACACAACGCACTGTCCCAATGAAGCCTCTTTGCTTGTAAGTTCGGCAACGTTCTGAATGGCGACGTTGATAGTTTCGCCCTTGGCGGTAACGGTTTTGCTGAAAGTGCCCACCTGTTCGCTACCGTTGCCGGGACTGACGATTTCGGCGGTCAAGATCACGCCGCCGTCCTCTGCCGCGTCTACGCCCATGCCGAGGATTATCGCGCGATCCAACACGTCGCTGCCGCTGAAACTGCCCGCGATCACTCCCACCGCCGCGACGACCAAAATTACGATTGCAATGCGTTTGATGTTACTCATTTTTCACCTCCGTTTTGCGCAACGCCGTTTTGGTCAACAACGGCATGAGAAGCGGCAACACGTACTGCACCAACGTGAACGGAATAATACCCCACTTGATAACGGTGTTCAACAGTTGCTCGGTAGTTACAAACATGGGCAACGCCAACGTCAAAAGCACAAAGGCAACGGCGATCCAATTGACCTTGACAAAATTTTTGTCGAAAATCTTTTCTATACATTTGTAAGCGCAGAAAATGAACACTATCATTTTGATAAAAACGCTCAACAACCAGATGGATAGCGTGAGCCAATCCCAGCGACCGTTGGTGGTACTAGCGGCGGAAAACACGCCGATTTTGCTCATTGCCATGTCAAAGTCGGGCGCAAGATAGCCAAACAACGCAACAAAAACGGCGTTGAGAACTATCGACAGCGTTGCGCCGATCGCAAAAGACGTAAGCACGGGCGCAAAAACATGCTTTTTGATTTTGATCCCGTCCAGCACAAAATATACGAAAATATAGTCGCTGAACCAAAAACTCCTGCTGTAAGACGTCCAAATTATGTTGCCCCAACCCGCTTCTCCTATGGGCAAAAGCGCGCCGAACTCCGCTTCGGACAGGGGCGAAACAAACAATGCGACCACCGCGATCAAAATGAGTCCGAACAAAAGTTGACTTGTGCGCGCAACGGCGTTGAAACCCTTGACAATGGCAAAGACCGCCAACGCCGCAATGGGCAGAACGTACACGATCCAATTGGTGGACACGTCGAACGTTACGGAGAACATCTTGTAACAACCGGACAGCAACACGTTTGTGCGCAACACGAACACGACGAAAAATATCGCAAGCAACAACTTGGATACGGGTTTGGAAACGCTCTTGTCCAAAATTGCCGAAATGTCCAGGTGCGCCTTGTCGTTGATGCGAATAGCCCACAGCAAAAAACAAAGACAAACGGCGTCCCACACAAAAGAAAACGCGACGGAAACCCAACTGTCGTGCCCCACATCTCCCGCCAACAGCGACGGCAAAGTCAAAAACTTGCCTCCCATGATAAGTAGCAAATACAGCAAGGCAATTTGATCGATACTAACTCGGTTTTTGTCCATCAGCCCCTCCGTTTGCCGTTGTTGTTGGGAATGCTCTTGGGACGGTTTGCCATGTCGGGAACGGGAATTTGCGCCACGGCGTCCTGCCTGTCCTGCGGAATATCTGGTGCAAAAGGCGCCAAAAAGGGCGTTTTGTAATCCTGCATCGAAGCGAGATAAACGATTATCGCCAACGTCGATACAATTACTCCCAACAAGCCCATTATGCCTCCGATAAAAGTGACCAACAAGCGCAACAGCGACAAAATGAGAGTGTTGTCGGGCAACGTAAACAATCCTATGCCCGAAAGCGCGCCTATCATGACGGCGGGCGCGCCGAGCAGACCAGCCTGCACCGCCGCGTCGCCAAGCACAATCGCGCCGACCAAAGACAACGAAATGCCCACTGCGCTGGGCATGCGCAAATTAGCCTCGCGCAGTATGTCAAAAACTATCAGCACCAAGATCATCTCGGACAGAGGCGAAAAAGGTATCGCCTCGCTGGCGTTAAGCACCGTTATCAAAAAACGCAACGGAATGATTTGATAATTGTACACTTGCAGACACACGTACAGCGCGGGCAAAAGTACCGAGGCTATCACGCTGACAAAGCGCAAAGAGCGGCTTAGCGTGGTCATGGTAGAGTTTTCGTAGTAGTCGCCGGGCGACTGCATGTCCTCTACAAACAGGTAGGGCAAGGTCAACACCATGGGACTGCCGTCCACAATGATGGCGAGGCGACCTTCCAACATTTTGCCGACGACAATATCGGGTTTTTCGGTGGAACCCACCCTGCGGAACATAACGGTTTTGGATACGTCCAGATAGCGCGCAAGATAACTGCTGTCCAGCACGCCGTCCACCTTGACGGACTCCAAACGCTGAACGGCGTCCTCCACCACGCGCTTGTCCGCAATGCCATCGATATAGCAAACAGTAACCGCCGTGTTGGTGTACTTGCCCACAGTAATGTTGACGGTTTTGAGATTGGGCGTTTTGAGTCGTTTGCGAATAAGCGTAAGATTGACTTTGATGTCTTCGACAAACCCCTCGCGCGGACCGCGCATGACCATAGACGTGGGCGGCTCGGCGACGGAACGTCCCACCGCAGTACGAGTATCTACCGAAATGCAGTTGTTCTCGGCGTCGAATATGAGCGTGTAACCGTTGACGAAATCCTCCACCGCGGAAAAAAAGTTCGGCGGTTTGCGCACGCCCGTACCCGCGGCGAGTTTTTTGTACACGTCGTTGAGGTTCTTTGCATTGTTGACATAGGCGAGCGGTTGCAACACAAAAGCCGAAACTTTGGCGTCGTCGATCATGGTGTCAAGACACACTGCTTTTAACTCTATGCCGCAGTCGATCTCTCTCAAACGAAAGTCGTCCTGTCCGCGGTAGAGCGTTTGCAATTTGCTAAAATCCACTTTCATACCTACAATTTTTTCTCAGATGACGGCTAAATATACGGCAAAACAAACAAATGGGGTCAAAAAAATTCTCGGAAACAAAAAAACGACCGCTTGCGCAGTCGTAACGACAAAGCGTCGTTGTGAAGTCCAAAACGGTCCGAGCGGTAAACTATTCCCTTTCCACGTTGACGGACAATTCGTAATCGCCAAGTTCCTTGACGGCTTGCTCGATAGAACGTAAGATCGCCTCGTTGCTCAGTTTGCAATCAAACGGCACGCCCGCGTCAAATACGATTTTGTTCACCACTCCGCGCACAAGTCGAAAATCGTGTATCTCCAAACCGTCGGCTATGTTTTCGACGCTCTTGCGCAGAGATTTTTCCAATTCGACCGCCTCGCTATCCCGCAGATTTATCGGATCGAGATGAGCGGTGAGTTGCACGCCCTCCTGCTCAAACACGGCGCGTTCTATTTCGTCCAAAACGGCATGCGATCGCAACGCCGGCAACTCGCAATCCATTTCGATATGCACCGTTGCGTAACTTACGCCGTTACCGTAGCAAAACACGCGCAAGTCGTGCATGCCAAGCACGCCGTCGTAGGAAAGTATGAGAGATTTGATACGCTGTACCTGCTTGACGTCGGGCGCTTGCCCCAACAATTTGGAGGAGGCGTCCCAAAGCAATCGAACGCCCTGCCAACCGACAAACAAAGCGACCGCAACGCCCGCCCAACCGTCCGCTGCCAAACCGAACTCCGCGCAGATCGCGCCCACGACCACTGCCGCGGTTGCAATGCAATCGCAAAGACTGTCGGTGGCGGCGGCTCTGACCGAATCGGAACGGATTTTTGCGGCGGTAATTCGATAATATACAAACATAGCGGCTTTTGCCGCGACGGATACCGCAAGCACGACGTAGACGGCGGGCACAACTTTGTCCGATTCGCCGACGATTATCTTTTGAATCGATTCTTTGAGCAAACTGACGGCGACCGCCAACACCAAAAAGCCCGTGACCATCGAGGCGATATACTCAACGCGCCTATGCCCGTAGGGGTGAGTCTTGTCGGCGGGTTTTGCCGCAACGCAAACGGAAACGAGGGACACCGCACTGCTGCCGCAATCTCCCACATTGTTAAATCCGTCTGCAATTACCGAAACCATTCCGGTCAAAACGCCCAAGACGATCTTGGCTGCGGCAAGCAAAACGTTGACGGCTATACCGACGGAAGCCGCCGCAACGCCCCTTGCGCGGTTGGAAAAATTTTGTTTCATAAAGATATTTTACTCATACTTTGTTGCGATTGTCAACATAGGCCGGGCAAATTTTCTTTCCGAAAAGTTGTCCGCGCGACATATTTGTTTGCGTATCGGGCGACATTCGGGTTGACCGGAAACCGCGTTTCTGTTAAAATAGCGGTAGACTCAGTAACGGCAAATGCCCTCGCCCCTGCGCGAGCGGAAATCCAAACAGGCGCAAACAGACCCAATGATACAAAAATCACTCAAAAATTTCGGTAAAAATTTGTTGTACGTATTCGTCCCCATGGGGATCGTGTACTTGTTTTTGCTGATAGCGGTATTTTCCTTTATCGGCGAAATAATAAATAACGTCGGAAACGCCCTGAACGAATTGGGCGCGTTGATAAGCAGTTCCACCGAACAATCCGCGGCATCGGTGCAAGATTTCCTGTCCTATGCCTTTGCAAAGATCGATTGGAACGGCAATCTGTTTGCCACCATACGCCAAATAGCCGATACTCATTGGATAGGCGAAACGCTGAAAGGCTTTTTTGCAACGCTCAATCAATCGACGGAGGGTTTTGAAGAACAACTCGCGGCGATTGTCGCCGCTTTCAAGGACAAACTCATTGCAGACGTCGTCGCCACCGCCGTGATTTGTCTGTTGGGCATAATCGCCGCCAACTACGCCACGCGCTTTGTTATGCGCAGTCGTATGGCACGCAGAAACATTCGGCAGATCGCCATTGCGCACGCGCTTGTACCGCTTGCACAGTCGTTGACGTTGGTGGCAGGATTGGCATTGTGGGTTTTCCTCAAATGGTACAGTGTGCCGATTTACGTGGGTTTGGCGTTTGCTTGGAGCGCGCTTTCGCTGTGCATATCCTTTGTTGTGTACCGAAACGGGCAAGTCAAAGTCAAGCAGATAGTGACGGGCAAAAACGTGATGTTGCACGTTGCAACGACGGCAATTGTGTCGGCGCTAAACACCGCCGTCGCCGTGATACTGTACTTTGTAAACCCGTTGTTGGATCTGTTGATAATACTGCCGCTTGTAATCTACTCGGCAAACGCGTGCGACGTAAACACCGATTTGTTTGTAAGCGAGCAGATCGCATTGCTTTCGCCCGCGCCCAAAAGCGACTTTGACGCAAAGCCCGTTGACGTAACGGACTCTTTGTGCTAAAATATAATTTCGAAAAAATTTTTCGCGCGGAACGCGGAGGAAACAAAGAAATGTTCGACAAGGCGCTGCAACTGATACGGCAATACAACGTAATAATAATACACCGTCACACCAATCCCGACGGCGACGCACTTGGCAGTCAAATCGGACTGAAAGCGCTCATAAACGAAAACTTTCCCGAAAAAACCGTGTACATAGTGGGCGACGCCACGCGCAGATACTCCTTTATGGAGGGGTGGGAACCGAATGAAATTCCCGACGAAACCTACCGCGGCGCGCTTGCAATTGTGCTGGATACTTCGGCGAAATTTATGATAAGCGACTCGCGCTACACGCTCGCCGACAAGACGTTGCGTTTCGATCACCACATCTATTGCGAGGACATTTGCGACGTGGACGTTATCGACAGTACGTTCGAGAGTTGTTGCGGCTTGCTTACACAATTTGCGTTGGATTCGGGGCTGCGGCTTAATCGCCTTGCCGCCAAATCGTTGTTTACGGGCATGGTGACGGACAGCGGAAGATTTCGCTACGACTCCGCAAACTCGCGCACATTTCGCCTTGCGGCGGCGCTGACGGAACAGCCGTTCGACCCCAACGAGGTTTACTGCGAACTGTATGCGGACGATTTTGCCAACGTTCAACTGCGCGCTCATTACATGCTCAAAATTCAACTCGCGGGCGACGGAGTGGCGTATATCGTTACGACCGATCGGGAATTGAGCGACTACTGCGAGCGGTACCACACGGACAGTTTTGGAATATCGCGCGGCATGGTGGGAGTCATGTCCGACATTCGCGGCGTTGACAGTTGGGTAAACTTTACCGAAACCGACCGAGGCGTGTTGTGCGAACTGCGTTCCAAAAAGTACAATATCAACCCCATAGCCACCAAATACGGCGGCGGCGGACACGCAAAAGCCAGCGGAGCAACCGTACCCGACTTGCAAACTGCAATGCAAATGGTACGGGACATGCAGGCTTTGCACCGCGGCGAATTTGAAAATTGACCATATCGAAAGGAACAATATATGAATCAAAAGGAAACCATGCAAAAAATACTCGACAAAATCGTCGAGTATGACAAAATTATCATCACGCGCCACATTCGTCCCGACGGAGATGCGATAGGATCTTCTCGCGGGCTTGCGTCTATGCTCCGATTGAGTTTTCCCGACAAAAAAATTTACGTGCAAACGGAGGACGGCAGCGAATACCTGTCCTTTTTGGGACCGGACGACGAACCGTTGCCGCAAAGCGAGTACACCGACGCATTGCTGATAGTGACCGACACCGCAACTTTGGACAGAATTTCCAACAATTGCATAGATTTTGCCAAAGAAGTGATCAAAATAGACCACCATATCGACATCAAACCCTACGGCGACATTTGCTGGGTGGAAGATTGGCGAAGTTCTTGCTGCGAAATGATCGCGTACTTTTACCAAACTTTCAGCGATCGGCTCAAAATGGACAAGGAAACGGCGACCTACATCTACTGCGGATTGGTGACGGACAGCGGTCGGTTTCGCTACGAAGCCACCACGGGCGACACGTTGCGTATCGGCGGAATGTTGCTGGACTTCGGCGTGGATACGGAGAATCTGTACGCACAACTTTACCTGGAAAATTACTCGCAACTGAAATTTCAGGCTTATGTGTTGGAACACATGCAAGTGACAAAAAACGGACTTGTTTATTTGCACGTTGACAGAAAAATGCAACGCAAATTTGCGCTCACGTCGGAGCAAGCCAGCGAATCCATCAGTTATCTCAAATACATAAAGGGTTGCATTGCGCAGTTGGCATTTATCGACATGCCCAACGGCACGGTGAGAGTGCGTTTGCGCAGTCGTTTTATGACAATAAACGAACTTGCGGAAAAATACGGCGGCGGCGGACATCAATGCACGTGCGGAGCAACGCTTGCAAACGCAAAGGACATCAAAAATATGATCGCCGACGGCGACAAAATGGTTGCCGACTTCAAAGCGCACAACACGGGGTGGCTATGAGAATACTTGTTGCAAATGACGACGGAATACAATCGGAAGGCTTGGAAATATTGGTAAATTGGGCGCGCAAGTTGGGCGAGGTAACGGTGTGCGCTCCCGAATTGCAACAAAGCGCAAAAAGTCACGCGATAAACATTCACGACCGAATTCACGCTCGTTCGATCCCCTACCTGCCCGACGTGGAGGCATACGCAATCGATTCTACGCCCGTGGACTGCGTTCGTTTCGGCACGCTCGGTTTGCGCCGTCAGTACGATCTGGTGCTATCGGGAGTGAACAAAGGTTTCAATATCGGAGAGGACATTTTGTACAGCGGCACGGTCGCCAACGTCTACGAGGCGGCGTTGCGGGGTTGCCGAGGCGTTGCCCTGTCCACCGACCCGACGGATTTTTCGGAAGCGGAAGCCAAATTGGATGAAATTTGGCAATATTTCATCAAGCACGACTTGTTTGCGCATTGCGGACACTTCAACGTGAACATTCCGTTGCATAGTCAAGGCATAAAATGGACCAAACAAGGCGGCGCATACTTTACCGACGAGTTTGTAAAGGTGGATGAGAATATGTACAGCCAAGAGGGTTACAGCGTTTACCAAATAGGTTCCGACTTTACTTTGGATACCGATTCGGTTATGAACGGATACATTTCCGTAACGCCCCTTTCCATTCGCCGCGACAATCTTGACGTGTGGAAAAAGTTAAAACCGTAACGGCATCTCCCCAAAAAACGCAACTTGGGGTAAAAAAAACTATGTCTAAAACAAAACTCCGACGGTTCGTCGGAGTTTTTTTGCGCGTTTTGCAATTTGTTATTCAAGTTGTTTTGTCGTGCGCGTCCTAGTCACGCCAACGCGAGCGCCACACTGCTGACGCCAACTTGTTGATTGCTGTTCTCATTTCCGCCGTTTATTACCAAACGCACGGAGGTAACGCCCTCGGGCAACGTTCCGGAGGACAGCGTTTGGTAAGCGGTGATACGTTGCGCCTCGCCGCTGAAACCTACGCCGCTAACAATCGTCCAAGCACCGTCGCCGATTTGATACTCTATCTGCACCTTGGTAAACGTCTTGTAAATGTTTGAGTTGCCGCCGGGTATCCACTCTTTCAAATTGAACGTCACCGCGGAAATCGTTTGCCCCGTCACCGATACGGTCAGATATTGATCGTCGTTTTTGCTCGCCATGACGGGACGGTCGGTTATCGGGTTACTACCGCCCTGTTTGCTCGCGTGCGAAAACAAAAACTCCACCGTGCCAGAAATACCGAGTTGCGCCGAAGTGACTTTTCGCTCCACATAGGCAGTTCCGCCGACGTTCCAATCGGCAGCGTAAACGTCGAAATTTTGCACAAAGTCGAACAGCGTTGCACCCTCGGGCACTTCCGTGCCGACGTCGGGATCGGTTTCGCCGCCGCCTTGCTCGCCGCCGCCCGCAAATGTAACGTTCACGCCCGCAATACGGCGATGTTTGCTTGTGCCGCTAATGCTGAATGTTACCGAATCGGCAGAACCCGTCCATACTGTGCCGCTGAAATTTCCCACGTTTGTTGTTATAGGATTTGAGTTATCCCCGCTACCGAAGATCAATTCTATCTTGACCATCTTTGCGCCCGAAATCGTCATCGAACCGCCGCCGTAAACTCGAATCGCCGTTCCGCTGTTAAACCATTTCGTGGGAGTGGCGCCGTCGGTAAACGTAAACGTCAGTCCGCTTGCCGTAAATGATTTGACCGCTTGTTCATTGCTGAATTTTTGTGCGGAAAATTCGATTTTTATCGTTGATCCGGGAACAATTTCTCCGCCGATGTCGCCGCCGCCAATGTCGCCCTCGTACTCGTTGTCATAAGCAAAAGTATAGTCGTAGTCGGCGAAATCAATGTAGCCGTCTTCATAAAAATCTACAAAGCACAGTTCGCCGTTCCACATAAAGTAGAAGCAATCAAGTACGTCTTCGTAGTAATCGGTTTCTCCGACAAAGTACTTGAAGTTTGCGGGGGCTATACTGTCTGTCTTGCCGTTTTGCGTAATGGTAATGCCGCTTGCGTCGATCTTTATTTGCACCGTATCGTCGGGAATGTAATCGTAATTGTCCGAATTGGTGTCATAAGCAACAAGATCGTATGTGCCGTAGTGATCCGTCCAATCGGTGGAAAGCGTTCCGTTGCTTTCTACGTCGTCCAAGTCAGTTCCTCCGCCGACATCGCCGCCCGAAGTTTGACCATAATAGTAGATGGTGTCGTCCTCGTCATAAAACTGTACAAAGCCGTCCTCGCGGTAAATATCCAGATAACACGCTTTGCCGCCCCAAATAAACCCGAACCAATCCAGAACGTATCCGTAAGAGTCGGTCGCCTCGGTGTAATATTCTATGTCGGAAGATATCGTTTGAATGTCGTTGCCGTGAGTTACAACAATACTTGCGGCATTGATCGCAACGGTGATTGTATCTTGTGAGCCGTCCTCGTCGAAAGAGATAAGTTCGTAAACCTCTCCGACATAAGCCGACCAATCGTCGGAAGGCGTTCCGACGTCGCCGCCGACATCACCGCCGCCGCCTTCGCTGTCGCTTACGTAGGTAAACGTGTCGCCGTACAGTTCCACGGAGCCGTCATCTTGGTAGATGGACAAAATGCATTCTTCGTCGTTCCATGTAAAATAGAAATCGTCGGAAATATAACCCTGAAAAACGACGTTGATATAATAGTCGATTGCCGTGATTTCCGTCGCTTCGACACCCTTTGTTATGGTGATTTTTTCATTGGTTATTTGCACCGTAATAGAGCCGTTATAGTCGATTTGTTCTGTATTTTTATCATAGGCATACAATGTGTAGGTATCGACATGTTTAGACCAATCATCGGACATCGTTCCCTCGTCGTCAACATACTCTTCCAAAACATAGTCGATTGCATACAAATCGTCGAACAACTCTACAAAACCATTGTCATAAATATCGAGATAACACGTCGTTTGTTGCCACTCAAACGCAAACTCGTCACATTGATATTCGTCAAGATAACCAAACTCAATTTCCCTTATTGTTGTGGGCGTGCCATCGTGAATAATTACGATCGTGTCACTTTGAATTTCAACCGTTACGCTGTCGTCTGCACCGGAAATATCAAAAAGTTCGTACTTTGTGCCAACGTAATCTACCCATTTGCTCTGTTCGTCGCCGCCACCGCCGCCTTGTTCGGGTGCGTCGCCGTTGACCTTGACAATGGCAAGCCCAACGCCGTCCGCGTTATTGGCAATTTCCGCCGTGGACGTACCGTCTTTGTTGTTGTGGAAATTCCAAAGATAACCGCACACGACTACCGTATCGCCCGTTTGACACTGAACGGCGGGCGCATACCACACGGTGATACCGTCGCCCGTACCGTCGTCGGTAATGGTAAACAACAAATCGCCGCCGTCACCTGTTTTGATTGCGCCTGTTATTTTGCCCTGCACGTACGACAGTTGAGTCGATTGTCCGCCCTGCGGTAAGGATTATATCACCGCCAGCGCGTCCGCAACCGTGTACGGGTCGTTCAACGTGCCGCTGTGAGTAGTATCGCCACCGCCGACGTCGCCGCCGGGGGTCGGAGTCGTTCCGCCGCCGTTTGTTTTGGGAGCGACGCGATTGCTGACCGCCGTAAGAGGCTTTCCGTTATCCATATATGCTTTGCCGTTTGCGTCCACAAGTTCCGCCCGAAGTTTGTAAGAAATATCTTCCTCGCGAACGTCGGGAATGACTATCGTTACAGTTTGATCATCGCCTTTTTGTAGGTTGATACGTCCGCTATCATCCTCCACCGTCCAAAGAATATAAACGGTCGCATTGTTGCCGCTTTCGTCAAGAGTGCCTACCGTGCAGTCCAACGTGTAACTCTCGGGCGTGACGGTCGTTGCCAACATTTCCCGTTCGAGATTGCTCAAAACGACGTGCAACGTTTCAACGTCGAAACCCGTCGTGTTGCATGCCGCCAACAGCGCTACGCACAGAGCGAGAACAATTACAATACAAATCAGCCGACTCTTTTTCATTGATTGCCTCCTATTTGGTTATTCGGTTCACAAAAAAACAGAACCTAACGCTTACATTTTACAACTTTGATTAGGTTCTGTAAATATTTATATTAAAATTTAATTGATTTTGTTGTTAATCTGCCACACTGTACACAACATCTTGCGCCGATTATATGTTGCTACCAACTCTTTTTTTGCGTTTGCACAAAACAACAATAATAACTACTATTGCCGCAACAATCAAAACAGCACCAACAACTATTAGCGCTATGGCGTAGTCGGGCAAACCATTGATATGACCATTGTCCCCATTATTCACGGGAATCCACTTGTAAGGATCGTCGTCAAACAGAACAGAAGATTCGAGCCTGCTTGCGTCGGTACGGGCACTGAAATTTGTATAAAGAGTGGTATCCACGGTAACATTGATACTGCGCAAAAAATCGCGCGTTATCAACCGATAGTTATACACATCCACGCCGTTCTTGGTTAGTGGAATTGGTTCAAAACCGTTGTTAAAAGCCGACGGGAAATAGTTGTAGTTGCGCTTGGAGTTTTGATGGAACAGAAGATAATCAATAACGGCAACCGTATAGTAATCGTTAGTGTTTTTGATAGCGCGCTCGCTTGTGCGCCACATGCTTTGCCCATAGCGCATTTCGTTGATAATATCTTTGCCGGATATCCTGGCAATGTACACTTCGTTGTCGAACGGTATCGCTTCGTACAATGTGGAATAAGTGATATCGCCTGCGGGGAGCGGATTGCGTGCTTCGTTGACAATGGCAACGTCGATGTCATACCCACTGTACTGCGCATAATTTGCAATCGCATGACTCACCAAACGCGGTATTTCTTCCTTGCTGGTGAGGCCGCCGGAAAGATTTGCCAAGACTTCATTTCGTTCTTCGGCTATTCTGGCGTTGGAGTTGTCAATGAGTGTTTGCACTTTATCTTGCACCGACTGATCCACGTTCGTCAAAGAATAGTAGGAAATATTTTCGTGAGATAAAATCCGGACATTACCGTTGTCGATGCAAAACTTCACATGAGAAACATAGTTCCCGTAACTCTTGCCCTGCAAAAAAGGCAAGCCGTTGATTAGATAATTTTGTTGTGAGTGCGTGTGCGCGCAAAACACCGCGTCTACGTAATTTTCCAAATCGGCGGTAGTTGTCGGTTCGTCATAGGTGCCGCCGCTCCCGTCCACGATATCTTGCGGACCGTCGTGCGCGCTGACTACTACTATGTCACAGCCCTGTTCATTGCGCAATTCCGTTGCCAATTCCTTGATGATAGGCAACGGATCTTTGAAACCGATAGTTTGCACCAACTGCGAACAAATACTTGTAATTTGATCGTCGCCGATTACGCCTATTACGCCCACCTTGATGTTGCCGACTTCCTTTATTATGTATTTATCTGCCAAGTCGTCTGCAAAGCCACCCCAACTACGCGTATCGGGATTCCAATTGTAAATATTTGCCCCGAGGAACGGAATACCGCTGTTCTCGGCAAGATTACGCAAATTGTCCAAACCCCAGTCAAATTCATGATTGCCGTAGGTCATTTCGTCTACGCCTGCTTCCTTCATACAGTCCGTCAACAGTTTGCCGTAGTTGCTGTTGCTTTCCATCGAGCCCTGAAACATATCGCCCGAATTGAGAATGATTGCGCCCTCGGCTTTGCGCGCGGCAAGATAGCCCGCCACGCGAGGCATTTTGTCCACAGCCCCGTGGAAATCGTTAATCGCGTAAACGTCCACTGTTTGCGTTTCTGCCAATGCAAAACGGTCTAAGTCCAAACCGAGTACGCAAACACATGACGCCATAAACAACGCCACCAATAACAAAGATACTAATTTTTTCGTTTTATTCACTTGATTCTCCTCAAAAAAAACCGTCGCTATACGACATTTGGGTTAAAAAGTTGCCGATGATAGAAAGCGACTTTGGTTTGTGCGCCGACCCCGACGCAAAGAAAGTTTCGCAAATAAACGAACAAAACTACTAATCACGCAATTGATAACGCAACTGCCTATCATTAGTATTATACACTAAAAACATCTTTTTGACAACAGTCTTATCCATTAAAAGTGAACAAAATTTTCAAAATCTACGCGAATGACGACCGTAGTCGCGACAACAAATTCCTCTCGGGCAAAATTGCCGCCGCTTGACTGTTTGCGCGGATTTGTTGTGCGTCACTTGAACTCGGCAGCCGACATGGACTAAACAAAACGCGTTTCAGCGCTGTTGTCCGACGTCTTGCCGCTCGTCGGACGGGGTAAAAACCACCCTTATCATGGCCATTTGCAAGGCATTGTGCAATTCCGTCTTGGCGTGGTGTCCGTTGATCAACCAACAGTCCACCGCTTCCCACACGGCAAAAGTACCCACAATGCTGATCACTTCGTGGAATATCACGTTATTGGCAAATTTGGCGACAAAGAAATACGCCGCCAACGCCAAAATGCCGAACACCAAAAGAAAAATTCCCAATCTGCGGTTATTGCGAACGTCGTCCAACTTGTCGTAGACCTGCATGTTGTAATGCTCGCGCAAAGCCGTTTCGATGTGATTTTGTTGCGCGCTATCGAGCGACCTGCCGACAAAGTTGACAGTCAAATCGTATTCCGTGGGCACAAAGTAGGCTTGATCGTCCAAATAACGGAAAATCTCGGGATTTAACTGTCCCGAACCCGCGGGTGCCATCGGGTCGAACAACTCCGACTCCTGCGGCAAATTTACATCGATCTTGACCGTACCGTCCGATTGCAAACGTTTTTCGACAAATTGTTTGTTGGAATACTTGTCTTTTGCGTTGTTTTTTAGCGCGGACAGTCTTTTTTTGAAAACCTCTCGTTTGTTCATAGTTTTCCTCCGTTGCTTGTGAGTACATTATACCACCGCGCCAAGCGAAAATCAACAAGTCGCACCCGAAAGGCGGCGCGCAATGCCGCAAAACAAAGTTGATACGTCGTAAATCCCAACGCATTTTGTCGAGTGAGATTGATTTTTTTGCCGACGTCGCAATTTTGCGATTAGATCGCAGCAAATTCCACGACGTAATTTACGCGCCCAAACAAACGGACGAAATATATGGACGATCTTGCGGCATATACAAATTTGGACGCCCCTTGAACCTTGTTTTGGTTCAGTTGACGTCCAAAATGGTCTGAGTGATCGGATTTGTCCCGAGCAAAGCGAGGGTAAGCGAAGCGACGCGAAGTGTTGCGGAGCGCTACATCATTTCAAACCGTCCTGTCACGAGAACGCGGGCGGGCGAGCCAAAAGGCCGCAATGGAAAAGGGAGCATTTTTCTGCTCCCTTTCCGTTGCAACATAAGGGCGAATGTCCGCCCAAATGGTCTGAGTGACTGGATTTGAACCA
>CANQPI010000026.1 GCA_947625725.1 uncultured Clostridia bacterium
CTTATGGCTCTTGTAATGTTGATAGTTTCCTCCGTGATGTTCGTCAAATGCAGAAAGTCGCTTGCAACGAAAAATCAGGCCGATTCCGCCGACAAAAAGTAAAATTGCCGTTTTGCCGACAAAAAAAACCTAACAGACGACAAAAGTACCTAATATAATAATGTTTTTCAAAACATTTTGACTAAACGCTTACCCCCAAAAAGCCGTCTGACAGGGAATTTTTCAAAAATGCCGAGCAAAACTCTTGCCAAATGTTTTGTCTGTAATTAGTAAAAAGGTACTCGCGTAACTAAAACATCGCGTGAAACGTTATGTAAATCAAAAAACCGACTTGTTAATTACATCAACGTTTTTCTCATATTGGCTACTAATAAAACACCTAATAAAATGTCCTTACAAACGTTCTGAACGCTTACCTAAAAAAAAAGCCGCCCGACAGAGAATTTTTCAAAAATGTCGCCAAAATCGTTGCCTTAAATTCAAGTCCCAATCTAAACTTAGCGTTTCGGTAAACTCGAATAGACGGCTAACAAAAACATACCCGACAACAAAGACTCTAAAAAATATTCTCCTGTATTCCCAAAAGGTCAGTCAGACAGAGAATATAAAAAAACGGTGCAAGCAAGTCGTCTGAAATTCAGCCGAATCGTCCGAGCCAATTTAATAGGGTTTGTTTTAACCGATTGTTTGATAAGTAGTCGGTAAGTTTGTTTAATACGCAATATTTATAACCGATTAAATGATCAGTAATTTCTTAACCGCCCGTTTAGTCGTTTTTTTTGTTTGATAATTACCAAATTATTCTTGATAATTCGAATTTTGCCCCAAAACCGCTTTTTTACCCTATATCTATTCGCAAAAGTTGCCTTTTGCGAATAGATATAAAAATATGTTTTTGTGTGGATAGGCACAAATTCGGGGACTTTTGCCGCTCGAAATAGGGACGGCGGAGTCGCGCCACCACGAACAAGTTCAATGTTCGTTGTAAAAAATGGTTTTGGGACTGCTCGTTCTCGAAATGTCCTACGCAAAAAACTGATCTGTTCCACTCCCCACCGTTTTTAACTTTGTCCGAATTGACCGCGAAAAAAATTTATTTCTGTCCTACAACAAAATGTCGATTGGGCGAAAAAGACAGCGGTTTCTATTTTCTCAATTATCGCAAATTTAGTCCAAACCGTCCTAAGGCGTTTGCCTCGTTCAAAAATTCGGCAACTTTATACCGAGAAATTTGTTCGACAATCGCTACCGCTTGATCTGCCTCGCCGCAATACCCGCACTACGGCGCGTAAGGTTGCTTTCTGAATATTCGCACACAGCGTGCCGCATATTGCCCCTACAACGCAAGGGCGGGCAAATTTGCCTTTTTTAGCACCACCGCTCACAAAACGGCAAATTTTGTGCAATATTATTCGCAAAATATTTGCTTTGCGAATAGATGTGTTGTATAATAAACATAACAAGCGTAATGACGGCAAACATTTTGCCTTGCGACAACCGCCTCGTACATCAAGCAAAATTCGAGGGTTGAAATTTCGTTGCGCCTTGCGAACTTCCCCACGCCGAGCGCGCCGTTAAATCGCGTTCCTCCGCTTCTGCCGAGGCGCAAAACCCAAACCGTTTCGGCTACAAAATCGCGCCTGCCACCGCACCCGCAACGAAAACTCCCAATCGCAGTCCGCAGTCGTACAAGCAACGCGCTTTTAGCCGTTACGCAAAATCACCACACAAGCGAGTTTATACCTATGAGCAAAACATATTTTAATGAACGGGACGCCGAAAATCTGGAAAAATTGGACAAAATTCTCCAAGAAGATTTGCCTGAATTTTGTCGCGAATACTTTGTGGGCATTTCCTCCACTACAACGCCGCTTACGCGCCTCAACTACGGCTACGATATACGCACTTTTTTCAAATATCTGGTAGAAAAGATCCCCCGTTTCAAAGGGCAGTCCACCAAAGACGTAACGTTGGTAAACATCGAGTCGCTTTCGCCGTTTGAGATCGAAGCGTATTTGAGTTACGTCGAAATTTACCGAAAAGACGGCAACTTGGTCAAAAACGGCGTGCGCGGAAAAAGCCGCAAACTTTCCGCGATACGTTCCTTGATAAAGTACCTGGAAAAAAAGCAACTTATCCGTTACAACCCCACCGCCTCCGTGGATACCCCCAAATTGCACGAAAAGGAGATCATTCGTCTGGACAGCGACGAGATCGAAAACATGATGGACGTCGTCGATACGGGCAACGGACTGTCCGAGCGGCAGCAAAAATATCAGGAAAACACGCGGATACGCGATCTGGCGATAGTCAGTTTGTTACTCGGCACGGGTATCCGCGTAAGCGAGTTGGTGGGTATCGATCTGGACGACGTAAATTTCGAAGATCTGAGTTTTGTCGTTACGCGCAAAGGCGGCGCGCGCGTGATACTGTACTTTTCGGAAGAAGTCGCAGGCTATTTGTATGACTACTACTCCATGCGCCAAGCGGACGCGCTCAAAAACGAACCCGCGCTGTTTCTTTCGTTGCAAAAACGCCGAATAACCACTCGCGCGGTGGAAAACATCATCAAAAAATACAGTGCGGTCGCAACGCCGCTCAAACACATAACGCCGCACAAATTGCGTTCCACGTTCGGCACGCAGTTGTACCGCAACACGGGCGACATCTACGTCGTGGCGGACGTTTTGGGACACAGAGATGTCAACACCACCAAACGCCACTACGCCGCGATAACGGAAGATATTCGCCGCAACGCCTCCACCAAAGTCAATTTGCGCGGACCGACGACCTACAACGACAACAAGGATGACTAGCATGAAAAAAATCGAAAACGTTGCGCTCGTATATCTGGAACTTCCGCAAAGCAATGTCGAACGGGATCTGTACGAACTGCAAGAACTCGTCCGCACGGCGCAGGGGCAAGTAAAGTTGCAATGTACCCAAAAACGTAATTTTGCCGATACGAACACCGTTCTTGGCAAAGGCAAGTTGGACGAACTGAAAAACGCTATCGAAGCGTCGGAGTGCGAGATCGACGTGGTAATTTTCTCCTGTCCGCTCAACGGAACGCAACGCGCCGCTTTGCAAAAGCAACTCGACCGCGACGTGATAGACAAAATCGACTTGATTTTGGACATATTCGCATTGCGCGCCACTTCCGCCGAGGGCAAAAAACAGGTGGAGTTGGCGCAACTCAGTTACAATCTTGCGACAAAGCCCGAGGGGGATTTTTCGCGGCAGGGCGCGGGTATCGGCACCAGAGGACCGGGCGAAACCAAGTTGGAAACAAACAAACGTCTTGCCCGCGAGCGCATTTACCGCTTGAAGCAGGAACTCAAACAAATAGAAAAACGCCGACGCATAACGCGCAAACAGCGCGAAGAAAACGACCTGTTTACCGTTGCGCTGGTAGGATACACCAACGCGGGCAAGTCCACGCTGTTCAACCGCCTTGCGCAATCGGACGTGTACGCCGACGACAAACTGTTTGCAACGTTGGACACCACCGTTCGCCGAATAAAATTGCCCAACGACGTCGAAATACTGCTATGCGACACCGTCGGTTTTCTCAAAGATCTGCCCCACTCGCTGTTGAACGCCTTCAAGTCCACCTTGGAGGAGGCGACCAACGCCGATTTGTTGCTCAACGTGTGCGACATATCCGACGAAAACGTTTCGGAACAGATCGCGGTAACGGAGCAAACCCTATCGGAACTCAACGCCTCCGCGCCCGTCGTGCGCGTTTACAACAAGTGCGATATGCCGTGTACCGCCAAATTGCCGTTGGATACGCCGCACAACGTCGCCTCGTTGTTTGTGTCGGCAAAAACGGGCAAAAACCTGGACGTGCTGTTGGAAACGATCTGCAAATACGTAGCGGACAAGTACTCCGTGATCAACCTCCGTGCGCCCCATGCGGAAAGCGCGGCGTTGTTGGCTTGTCTTAACAAGTACAAAGCCGTTTGCCAAAACGTGCGCTACACCGACAGCGGAGTCGAAGTGCGCGCTATCCTTGCAAAACGGTACGTCGCCAACGTCGCAAAGTATATTTACTTTTGAGAAATTCAAAATTTTCGAACAAAAGTTTGTTTTTGTATTGCGCGACGGACAAAATAATGCTACAATGTACTTATGAAAAAGGGCGACTTACGTTTAGAAGAAATTTATAAATACATCAAGACCTTTATCGACGACAACGGTTTTCCGCCGTCGGTGAGGGAAATAGGCGAGAAATTCGGCATAAAGTCCACTTCCACAGTACACTACTACTTGGAAAAGTTGCGCGACCGCGGTTTGATCTTGCAGGAAAGCAACAAAAAACGCGCTTTCACTTTGACTCAAACGCGCAGTCAATCCAACTATGTGCCGCTTGTGGGCAACGTCAGCGCGGGCAAAGGCATTTTGGCGGTGGAAAACGTCGAGGGAGAGTTTCCTCTGCCGCGCGATATTTTTGCCGACGGCGATTTGTTTATGTTGCGCGTGGAGGGCGACAGCATGATCGAGGCGGGCATATCCGACGGAGATTACGTCGTCGTCCACTCCCAAAACAATGCCGAGCAGGGCGAGATCGTAGTTGCCCTGTGGCAAGACAAAGCGACGGTCAAACGCCTGCGCAGTTCCTCGCCAAACCTTGTTTTGCACCCCGAAAACAGCCGTATGGAAGATATTGTCATCACCCCGGACGAAAACCCCTCTATTTTGGGCAAAGTGATCGGCTGTATAAAAAAATTCTGAGCGTTTTTACTCGCGGCAACCAAGTCTTTTGCTTTTTGCAAAAGGCTTTTTTTCAGCCGATCTCTTTCAGCAGACGGTATTTTTCCAATTCCTTGGCGCACTCTCGGTACTGCGGCACGACGTTGGCGACAAATTTCCAAAATCCGTCGTCGTGTATCGGATGCGCAAAATGCGCAAACGCGTGGGCTATCACGTAGCGGCGCAAATTTTGCGGCAACTGCACTATCCGATAATCGAAGCAAAGTATTCGTTGAGATGCAAGCGTGCACTTTACCCAAAAATCCGAGTTGTCGCGAAACTCTATCTTTGCCGGACACAACGATACGTCGCTGCCAAAGTTGGCGATCTCGTCGGCGACGTAGAGGGACGCCAATTTTTTGAGATATGCCTTGATTGCTTTGAGCCTGTTTTCGCGCGCGTCGAAAAATTTGGCGGATACGTACAGCACGTCGCCGTCCATGTACGTTTTGCCCGTCGCGCTCTCTTTGACGGCAATGACGTCGCCCATAACGACGGTTTTGCGACCGGCAAATATATCCGATACAACGTTTGCGCGAGGTTTCGGTTCTTCCGCAACGGGCTCCGCCGCTTGGGGCGGGGCGGGGCGTTGCTCCGACTCGGCGACAGTGCCGACGGACGCGGAATTTTTTTGAGAGTTTATCCATTGGATATTGTCGCAAATGATTTTTTTTATCCGACTGACGGGCATCAACCAATTTGCCGTTACTTTGAGCAAGCCGTTTTCGTATTTCAGTTTTACAATTCGTTTGAGCGTCCGCGTGAGTTGCACTTTCATAGTCACGTTGTACCAAATTTACGCAAAATAATTTTGCTTTTTATTGCTCTTTTGCAAGATATAATGTCAAAAAGCGCGTTGACTGCCCTATTTGGAAATACTATGTTACAAATAGTAGTCTAAAATATTGACATTCCTGTATATTTATTCTACAATATTTGCAAAGGAGGTAATCCTATGAGCGGTGACTTTACCTTTTTGAAAGGTAACATAGAAACCATTATTTTGTGTTCGCTCTACAACGGCAACAAGTACGGCTACGAGATCGCAAAAGAGATCAAGGAGCGCACCGACAACAAATATGAAATAAAACAGCCTACCCTCTACTCCTATCTTAAACGCTTGGAGGAGGATGACCTTATCGTATCTTATTGGGGCGAAAACTCCAACGGCGGACGTCGCAGATACTACGCTCTTACCAAAACGGGCAGAACCAACTGCGAACAGTTTATTTCCGAGTGGCAATACCAACGCTCCGTTTTGAGCGATCTGGTGGACGGAACAGCCAACGGTACGGAAATTACGCAAGAGGAAGCCACACCGCTGTTCGGTCGGAGAACGCCCAAACGCGCACGTCAAAATCAATATCAAGAGGAAATAGAACAGCAGGACGAAATTGCTCGTCGCTTGCGCGAATTGACGGGGGACGACGAAACGTCGGAATACGTCGCGGAAGAACCCGAAGAAACGCCCGCGGAGGAAGTCGTCGAACAACCCCAACCGCAAATAATCGAGCGCATAATTTACGTTGACCGCCCCGTAGAAACAACCGGCGAACCTCAACCTGCTCCGCAACAGCCCCAAGAGGACGCGCGCGACCGCTTTGAAGTTCAGCAGGACAATGCCGAGGACTTTATGCAAGCGTTTGACGAACGCGCCAGAGAGGTTTCGGAGCGGCAATCGAACAGCGAAGGCGAAAACTATCAACACGTTTTGATGAACGTGATCGGCGACCAGTTGGACGGAATGGATCAAACTTCGCCTGAAGCCGCCACCACTTCCTACTACGAGGAGCGTCACGCCGCGCTGGAAGACGTTGCCGACATTTTGGCAAAGGAAGGTATCCGCTTGCGCATTTACAATCACGCGACGGCGACCTACAAACCGAAAGTGCTTATCCCTTTGGCAAAAGTGTTGTGCGAAACGTCCTGGCTCACCTATGCCGTCGCGTTTGTGTACTTTGGCATATTGGCGATCGTTTCGGGCATAACGGTAAAGGTTTGGGCGCCCTTTGTAATTACGCTTGCTGTGTTGGCGTTGGTTCCGATCGGTTTTTCCGTCTATGCGATATTGGACCCCACTCGCAAAAACAAACCCGCGTTCAACTTTCGGCTTGCGCTGATAATAACCGTTGTCGCGTGCATAATCATAATACTTGCGGCGATAGGTTTCAGCGCGTTGGACAGTTTGGTTTTTTCCGATTTCGAAGCCGTTGCAAAGCAAATACTCATTCCGACGGGAATTGCCATTTTGATACCGATATTCGTAGTGATCTACGACATTCTGTACAAACGCTATTGATTTTACCAAAGATTACATATATAATTTACAAAAGAAAAGAACTGCCGTTTCGGCAGTTCTGTTTTTTTAATATGTGTGGGGAACGTCAACAAAAGACGGAGCAAAAACTATTTTCAACGCATACCTTTTGCCCCCAAAAAGGTAAATCGGATATTTTAGTTAACCTTATTACAAAATTTCGAGGTCTGAATTTGCAATACAAACTATTTTACGCAATTTATGGAATTGAATACCGAAAACTTCTTCCGACTATTTTATCGCAATTTCAGCAGCATGCAATAATTACAAGGACAAAACCATGGCTTTCGGAAACAATCAAAACCCGATCTTGTTATTAGATCTATTTGCGGACAGTTGTCTTGTATATTTACAATATGGATAATTGTGGCATCCGATAAATTTACCGTATTTTCCTTGTCGAATGACTAAAAAATCGTTACAATCGGGACAGCGATTGCCAATAGAAACCGCTTTTAAGTCATTTATCTTATATCGGCAGTACGGATAATTGGAACAAGCGTAAAACGGCAAATTGCCGATACCATTTCTACGCAGAACTAGTTTGCCCGTTTTGCAACGTGGACATGAGCCGAAATTTGTACCTCTCCCCGACAATAATTCGGGATTTTCGATTTCTGCTCGCGCTTCTATTTCCTTTATAAAGACAGAGGGTTTTTGTATATTACAAAGCAAATATACGATCGAGCGAGTTCTTGTCAAAGCCACATAAAACAATCTTCTCTCTTCCGCATATTCAAAACCGCCTTTGTATCCAAGTAGCAAATCCAATAAACGGTCGTCTTCCATCTTGTTTGGAAAGCCATTTCGAGCATTTTCGCCGCTGATTAAAATGACATAATCACTTTCCAACCCTTTGGATTGATGAACGGTTTTATAAGTGATCTTCATTTGCGGAAACTTCTTACAATATAGATTTCCTGTTTTATCAAGCGTTATATTGCAACGATCAAGGATAGGTTTGATATCATGATAGTTTCTACCTAGCACCAAAACAGTTGCTTTCGGATTTATCTTCGACAAATTTATCAGGGATTGTTCAAATGCCGCTGCTCTATCATTGTCGTGATAAATAATTCTCACGGGAAACTTCTCGTGCTTTTCAGATCTGATATGTTTTACGTATTGTTCGGGATTAGCAGTAATAAACGGTTCGGCTATCGCTTGCAATTCCATTGAATTTCTGTGTGTTGAGGTGATATAATTCAACTTTACATCATCAAAATAATCGTTAAAGTGCAAAAACACATTTATATCACAACCGGCAAATCGATAGATTGCTTGCCAATCGTCGCCCACAGCAAATAGTTTCGAGTTTCCATGCGATATTATTGCTTTCAGAAATCGCGTTCTGCTTTGCGATATATCTTGAAATTCGTCCACGATTATGTATTTATATTTATATTCCTGCATTGTACTGATTGCTTCAATCGCTTGTAAAATCATATCGTCGAAATCGATTTTATTTTCGGCGCGCAACAAACGAATATAATATCTGTAAATTTCTTGGCATATATCCAAAAAAATATTTGTACGACTTTTATCATATTGCGAAAGAAAACTTTGTTCTCGCAACTTATCAAACCCTGTTTCATCTCTATATTGCGCTTTATATAGGTTAACAAAAGTCGATATCAAATTAAAGAATGAAGTGAATTCTTGCCCCATGTAAATTGCGTGTAGCGCGTTCTTAATTTCATCTGATGACATAGGCTTGAATTGTACACCATTTTCTGCCAAACGGGCTTTCAAATTGTTGAAAATTTGCCCGTTTTTGAACTCATAAGAATAAGTTTCAATGCAAATTGTTTTGTACTTGGCGTGTATTCCTCGTTTCCACTGAATAGCGTCAAGGTAATTCATTTCCTCATCTTTCATATATTGAGGGGTTTTCCAATTTTCATTTACGCCGTAATGTTCCAAATATATTTTATAATCGGTCAAATAAAAATCGGGAGTATATTGTCTTTTGTCAGGAGTACTTGTATCTACTTCATACGGACGCTCGTATTCGTAGGCTATACCGTTAACAAACAAAAAGTTAGCGATAACAAGTTCTTCATAACTTTTTACAAATTCTTTTTGAAGTGTTTCTAATTTTCTCGTATCGTTATTGAGCGATTGCAATCTATCCTTTAAAGTGCAATAATCGGCAGTTTTCAATTCTTCAAATTTATCGCCTTCCGTTTTGTATTTTTTATCATCGTTATCTGCATAAAGATAGTACGAAAAAAACCTAAAAATACCCTCTGCAAATTTATGTTTTTTTTCCATTTCTTCATCAAAAAATTTTTTTATGTAAGATTTGAATTGATCTTCAATGGCACGCTTACTACCGTGAGAGTGATTCAAAATCTCCAACCCGAAAGAATGGAATGTTTTTACGGTCAACCCTGTATGTATCCCCGCAATTTTTGTCGCCAGATCGTCCGCGGAGGCTTTGGAATAAGAAAGTAACAGAATTTCGTTTTCGCACGCTTTTTTAGTATTAAGCAACCACTTGACTTTTCCGCAAATCGTCAGTGTTTTGCCCGCACCGGCTCCTGCAATAGTCAAATTCGATTTGGAATCGCACAATATTGCGCGACGTTGTTCTTCATCCAAACATTTGCCGTTGACGTCGTTAAAAATTTCGTCGTTTATATGATCTTGAATGTATTTTTCATTGTGTCGATCGACTATTTTATCATCAAGTTGCGGAATAGCATAGTACTTGGATCCGAAACTTTTAATTTTTTCAATCAATGCGCGAGCAGGAGATAAAATCTCCTCAGCCTCATCGGCATCAATATACTTATCGCCAAATGAAAACAAAATTGCGTCAAAATCACGTATCAAACTGTGTTGCTCAATGATTTTATCGTAATCGTTAATCAATTCACCGATATCTCGCATGTATGTTAGATATGCCTTTTTATACGGGAATGAATCGGGAAGTGTGTACTCGCCTACTAAAAGCGCAGTTTCGTTAAACGTGCGAAGTTGGTTTATCGTATAATTATCAATATTTGACAGTATCGTTTTAATCGGGTGGTCTTCGATAATCTCATTGAAACGTTTCCGCAATACATCAACTTTTTGATTGTGTTGTATTACAAAATTAACCGTCGAATCAAACGATTGAATAAAGGGATTATATTTATCGTCATTGCGTAAAATACTCGCATTATCGAATATTTGTTTATCCAAGTCAATATTCAGGAAATATCTTAAAAGTGATTTCCAATTAGAAATCTGTCGTTGCAGATATTTTACTGATTTTTTCTTGCGAAAGTATTGTACGATTTTTCGAAAAAGCATAAAATCACCAAATTGCATTATTTAATATAATTGCGTTGGAATCTTACCAACGCAATTGTGGCAGGGGAGCCTGATTCGTAAGGAGAGCGCAAATCGGTTGACTCACAATTGCGTATCCTATCCGCTCGACGGAATAGAGATCGTTGCACGAAGTGCCGATCTCGTCACACGTCAACCGAGGTTGCGTGGGCGAATCGCGCACTATTTTCGTAGATTATTTCTTTTCAAAAAGCACGTCACCAACTGTCACGTGCTTTTTTGGCAGGGGAGACGCGATTCGTAAGGAGAGCGCAAATCGGTTGCCTCACAATTGCATATCCTATTCGCTCGACGGAATAGAGATCGTTGCACGAAGTGCCGATCTCGTCACACGTCAACCGAGGTTGCGTGGGCGAATCGCGCTGCCAAATTGCATTTAAGATAATTGCGTTGGTTTACCTCCAACGCAATTGTGGCAGGGGAGACGCGATTCGAACACGCAACCGGCGGTTTTGGAGACCGCTGCTCTACCGTTGAGCCACTCCCCTAAAATATTTTCCCTCAAAACGTTTGCAACTTTGAGTACTTTAATATTATAATGTAAAGGAAGTTCGATGTCAACTTCTACGGCAAAAATAGTTGGAAAAATATGAAGAAAGTTACTATCTACACCGACGGCGCGTGTTCGGGCAACCCCGGCATAGGCGGCTGGGCGGCGGTACTTGTCTACAACGGAATAAAAAAAGAAATCAGCGGCTACGACAAAGCCACCACCAACAACCGAATGGAATTGTTTGCGGTCGTTCAGGGACTGAGGTGCCTCAACCAACGTTGCGACGTAGATATTTGCACCGATTCGCAGTACATTGCGGACGCTTTCAACAAAAATTGGATCGTCGCCTGGCAAAGCCAAAGTTGGAAAACCTCAGGCAAAAGCGACGTAAAAAACCAAGATCTGTGGAAAGCCCTACTTTACGAAGTGAACAAGCACAAAGTGCAATTTGTCAAAGTAAAGGGACACGCCGACGTCGAATTGAACGAACGTTGCGACGAATTGGCGCGCGGCGAAGTAGACCGCTACAAAAAATTGATCGAGCAAAACCCGTCGGAATAAGCCAAAAATGGAGTGTGGAAGTAAACAAAAATATATGTTTCAAACTCATTCTGCGATAATGAATACCCAGCCAAGTCATCAAGGAACGGTTTCTAACTCGATTTTAACTCATTTTTGTAAATAAAATTTCAAAATCAGATAGAGATTTGAGTGAGCGCAGGGCGTGTGGACACAACGCACAAGCGGGCAAAACTCAAATCCCGCCTGCAAAAAACTGTTTTTTCAAATTCCCAATACAAAGATTATATTATTTAGTCGGCTTTGAAAGTCGAAACTCATCCACCGTCTGACGACGGTCCCCCTTCTCTTGCGTCCCCAAGAGAAGGCTTTTAATGCAGTCGCGACACTGTTTCCCATTATAATGGAAAGCATTGTTTTTGTTGAAACAGTTGCGAACTTTATTTCAAAACAAACAGTTCCAATCAGAGTTCCGACCTTGTTCACACAGGCACGAGGGTATCCCCTGCAAAATAATCTGCAATGAGCGCCGCACACAATCGAAAAAACGTCTTTACTAAATCGTGTGCGGGGCGAATGAAGCCTTTTTGCAGGGGATACCCGAGCGCAAAACTTGCGCCTGGTCGGAATAGGCCAAAAATTAAGGGCAGCGCGATTGCTGCCCTTTTTTTGTTGTTTGTTTTACTTGGCGTAGTCGATACTGCGCGTTTCGCGAATGACGTTGACCTTGATTTGGCCGGGATACTCCAACTCGCCCTCGATACGACGGGCAACGTCGTTGGCAAGCAACACGGTGGATTCGTCGTTGACTTCTTCCGGCTTGACAATGATACGTATCTCGCGCCCCGCCTGTACGGCATAGGACTTTTGCACGCCCTTGAAAGAGTTTGCAATCTCCTCCAACTTTTCCAAACGCTTGACATAGTTTTCGAGCGATTCTCTGCGCGCGCCCGGACGCGCACCGCTGATAGCGTCGGCGGCGGCAACGAGAACAGCCTCCACCGTCATGGGTTCGACGTCGCCGTGGTGAGATGCGATACAATTGACGACTTCCTTGCTCTCTCTGTATTTTTTCGCAAGGTCTGCGCCGATCTGCATGTGCGTACCCTCGACTTCCTGGTCTACCGCCTTGCCTATATCGTGCAACAGACCGCCGCGCTTGGCAAGAGCCACGTCCAACCCCAACTCCGACGCCATTATGCCCGCGATATAACTAACCTCGATCGAGTGGCGCAAAACGTTTTGTCCGTAACTTGTGCGGAATTTGAGGCGACCGAGCAATTTGATAAGTTCGGGGTGCAAACCGAAAACGCCTGTATCGAAAGAGGCGGCTTCGCCCTCGTCCTTGATCGTGATCTCCATGTCGCGTTTGACTTTTTCCACCATTTCCTCGATACGCGCGGGGTGGATACGTCCGTCGGCAAGGAGTTTTTCGATAGTGATACGCGCGATTTGACGGCGAACGGGATCGAAACCCGACAAAATTACGACTTCGGGCGTGTCGTCTATGATGAGTTCGACGCCGGTGGCGTTTTCCAACGCGCGGATATTTCGACCTTCGCGCCCTATCAAACGACCCTTCATTTCGTCGTTGGGCAGGGGCACGGTAGTTACGGTCATTTCGCTGACTTGGTCACTGGCGCAACGCTGAATCGCCGTCGCAACTATCTCGCGCGCTTTTTGTTCGCCGTTTTGCTTGGCTTCGGACTCTATTTTGCGCACCAAGCCCGCGGCTTCTTTGCGCGCGTCGGAAACCATTCCGTCGATCAAAATTTGCTTGGCTTCGTCCTGAGTAAGACCCGCAACGCGTTCCAATTCGCGCTGAATTTTTTCTTCGGACTTGTCAAGTTCCTGCGCGCGAACGTTCAAATCGTTTTGTTTGGAAATAAGTTGCTTTTGTTGAACGTCGATTTGGTCGAGTTTGTGGAGCAACAATTCCTCTTTCTTGTCCAGCGCTTCTTCCTTTTGACTCATGCGGTTTTCCTGCTTGGAAAGTTCCGCACTGCGCTCTTTGATTTGTCTGTCCGCTTCGTTTTTGAGTTTTTGAGATTCTTCTCTTGCCTCTTTTATCGTTTCATTTTTTAGCGTTTTGGCTTCTTCGCGGGCATATTCCAAGATAGCGTCCGCCTGCGATTGAGTTGAGCCAATTTTACTGTTTCTATGTCTTCTATATATGCAGATCCCTACCGCCACGCCAACGCCTGCAAATACAACCGCTACGACGGGCAACAAGATCCAAAACAAATGAGAAGGAATAGTACTTTCGGCAAGGAAGAACGTAAGCATAGATTGCATTATTGATTCCTCCTGTTTGGTTAATGTAAAATTTGCATAAAAACAAACTTTTACATAATATATTGTACCCATTTTGAAGTCGGCTGTCAAGATATATTGTAAATTTAATTGAGATATATTTGTAAAATCAATTTTGTAAATGGCGATTTAATTCCCGCTCGCCTTGCAAACAGGCTGGTTTTGCCCCGTTTCGGACATATTTGCGAAAAACGCTTTTGCGCCGAATTTTAGTCGAAAAGGCTGTTTTACAATAGTATGACAGAAATAGTATTCTTTATTTTGTCAAAAAAGAGAATAGTTCAAGCCATTTTACACTAAAAATACAATTCACAACGTTCCTAACGCCCAAAAGATATCCCCGCCGCTTTGCAAAAGTGAATATAAAAAATAGTTCTATAATGGGTGTGAGAGTAAAGAAAAATAAAAAAATTTTTCAAACTCGCTCCACAATAATGGGTACACAACCAATTTTTCTAGGAACAACTTCTAATGCAGTTGTCAAGTTGTATTTTAGTAGATAAAATTCAATTAAATAGGAATTTGAGTGAGCGCAGAGTGCCTGGATACACGCACAGGCGAAAACTCAAATCCCGACTGCAAAAACTGTTTTTTGAAATAAACCCAAGAGGCAAAGACTGTAATATTTAGTCGGCTTTGACAGTCGAAACTCATCCACCGTCTGACGACGGTCCCCCTTCTCTTGCGTCCCCCAAGAGAAGGCTTTTAATGCAGTTGTCAAATATGTTTCCCATTATAATGGAAAGCATTGTTTTGTTGGAATTGCGAATACAAATGCAATACTACCCTCACGCATTACAGGCACAAAGCACCCAACTCGAAGTGGATACTATCTCACAGTTGCCGACATTATTTCCCATTATAATGGAAAGCATTGTTTTTGGGAATTGTGAATACCACTTCCCCCACTCGTGGGTAAGCCACCTCACAGTTATCAACTTTTTTACGGTGCTAGTGTTCCAATCAGAGTTCCGACCTTGTTCACACGGGCGCGAGGGTGTCCCCTGCAAAATAATCTGCAATGAGCGCCGCACACAAGTAAAAAAATATCTTTACTAAATCGTGTGCGGCGCGAATGAAGCCTTTTTGCAGGGGATTCCCGAGCGCCAAACTTGCGTTTGGTCGGAAAGGCTCTATTTGACATAGAGCCGAAAATATCCCCGCCGCTTTGCACGACGGGGACGTCATCAATCAAATATATTTTACTCTGTAACGGTTTCGGTTGCGGGCGGGTTGAGTTTGGCTTTTATGCTGTCGGAAAGCGAATCCATCAAATCGGGGTGCTGTTCCAAATACGCCTTGGCATTTTCTCTGCCCTGACCGATACGCTCGCCGTTGTAACTGAACCAAGAGCCGCTCTTGTCGATAAGCCCGTTTGTCACCGCCATATCCAGCACGCAACCGGAGTTGGAAATTCCCTTGCCGAAAATGATTTCGAATTCGGCGGATTTGAAAGGCGGCGCAACTTTGTTCTTTACCACCTTGACGCGGGTTTTGCTGCCGATTATCTCCGAGCCGTCCTTTACTTGGTCCACTTTGCGAACGTCCAGACGAACGCTGGAATAGAATTTGAGCGCCTTGCCGCCCGTAGTTGTTTCGGGATTGCCGAACATAACGCCGATTTTGTCGCGCAATTGATTGATAAAGATAATGCAGGTGTTGGACTTGTTGCCGATAGCGATTATCTTGCGCAATGCCTGCGACATCAAACGCGCCTGAACGCCCATGTGGCTGTCGCCCATTTCGCCTTCCAATTCCGCGCGCGGAGTCAGCGCGGCGACGGAGTCCACTACCACCAGATCGATAGCGTTGCTACGAACGAGGTAATCCAAAATTTCCAACGCTTGCTCGCCGCTGTCTGGCTGAGAAATATAAAGGTCGTCGAGGTTGATGCCCAAATTTGCCGCATAAACGGGGTCTAACGCCTGTTCCGCGTCGATAAAAGCCGCCGTGCCGCCCATTTTTTGCACTTGGGCGATCACGTGCAAGGTCACAGTCGTTTTGCCGGACGCTTCCGGACCGTATATTTCGATAATACGTCCTCTGGGCAGACCGCCCACGCCCAACGCCACGTCCAACGGAAGGCAACCCGTGGGTATCACGTCGATATTGCGAGTGGCGGCGTAACTACCGAGTTTCATTATCGCGCCTTTGCCGAACTCTTTTTCTATTTGCAAGATCGTTTGTTCGAGGGCTTTCTTTTTGTCGTCAGTCATTGTATTTTTCTCCTTGTAAAATTTATTTCGTAAGTGTTTTGTACGCCAAATACAGCGCCATGTTTGCGGCCTGTGCGCGTATGGCGTTGCGCGCGCCGCTGAATATGTTTTTGTACACGCCAACGCCCTTTTCGGTGGCAATGCCAATGAAACACAGCCCCACGGGATACCCGTCGTCCGCTTTCGGACCGGCGTAACCCGTTGTGGAGATCGCCACGTCGCAACCGTTGCGCAACAGACCCTGCGCCATTTCTCCCGCCACCTGCTGTGAAACGACGCCGTACTCGTCCACGAAATGCGGGCTCAATCCCAGCCGATTGCATTTTGCGGCGACGGAGTACGTGACCGCGCCCTCGCAAAACACACTGCTCGCCCCCGCCACGTCCACGATCGATGAGGAGATCATTCCTCCCGTAACGGACTCGGCAACGGAAAGTTTTTTCCCAAGGTTGTTGAGCAGATCCACCACGGTTTTTGCCAAAGTTTGATCCGCCGTTGCGTAAACAAACTCTCCGAACAGTTCTTTGACCTTGGCGTCCGTTTCGGCAATGACGTTTTTGTTGCACTTCGGCGGGAAAGTTATCAGCAATTTCGTGTCGAGATTGGATGTTTCACACTTCCGTGAAACATACCTGTTCAACTTGGCAAGGCGTTCGTTGACAGTGCGACTGTTCAGTCCGAATATCTTGTACACCAAGCGAGGCGCGCTTTCGCTGTTTTTGAACAAAGTTTTGCGCAGATAACTGTCGAAAACCGTCGCGCACTCCCTGGCGTCGTCGGGTATCATGTAAACGTGAGTTTTTTTGTATTCGCCGTAGCACGTGCATTGATAGCCGAACGACGATCCGTAGTGATTGAACGTTTCGGGCGCAATGCAGATCATGTCCATTACGTGTTGTGGAGGCAAAGCCAAGCCCGACAGTTTGCAAAACTCCTTGACGTTGCGCTCGGCAAACTTGTCGTAAAACATTGCCAAACCGAACGCGTCGGCAAACAGCGTACTGCTCTCTCCCACCGCGCCCAACATCAAAATTGCCGTCGCCCCGACGGAATTTGCGAGATATTGCGCGCTCGAAGCCTTGTCTTTGGATACGAACAGGTCGTATTCTTCCATTTCTCCGTCCAATTTGTTGCAGAGAAACTCCGTCGCCTGAGTGTAATCTTTTGCTAAAATTCTAATCATTCGCGCTAAAAACCTTTTTGTTTTGTACCAAGTAAATTACGCAGGATACCACCGTCAACACGACCGCGATACCAAACGTTACGACGCCGATCCACCATCCGACCAGATACAGCGTGACGTGTTCCGCCACAAGTTCTCTCCCAACAAGCGTTGTCGCGTTCAACGCAACGAGTACGGGCAAACAAATATCCTGCATTACGGTTTTTATCTTGCCGTAAACGTTGGCTTGCACGACTGTACCCTTGGAAGCGGCTATCATTCGCACCGCGTCCACCAACAGTTCGCGCGCAATTATGATAATACCGCCCGCCGCGAGAAAAATCGTTCCGAAAGTCGGCGCCCAATATTCGTGCGGTGCAGACACCATATCCAATCGGATGTCGGCAAATTGCAAAGGATTGCTTGCCACAACGCAAAACAACGCCGCGCACACCAAAATTTTGTCCGCGATCGGGTCGAGCAGTTTGCCCAGATCCGTTACCATATTATATTTGCGCGCAATATGCCCGTCCAAAAAATCGGTAAACGCCGCCAGCACAAACAAGGCGACGGCGACAAACGCGCCCCACCAATAGGGCAAAAAGTACGCCGCCACAAACAACGGAACCATACAAATACGTATTACGGAAAGTTTGTTAGGTAAATTCATTCCGTCGCCTCCCCGCTAAGATCATATTCCAACGCGCCGTTTATCCTTACGTTGCAAAACTCGCCCACGGTCAGTTGTCTGCGCGAAGCAATGTACACGTTGCCGTCGATTTCGGGCGTCATAAAGTAGGTGCGCCCTTTGTAAAAATAGTACTCGCCGTCAAAATTGTCAAATTCGTCCACAATACACTTGTGCGTTTTGCCTATTTCCGCGCGGTTACGCTCCTGCACGATTTCGTACTGCGTTTTGTACATGCGGTTTACGTACTTTTGTTTGGTGCGCGACGGCACTTGCCCGTCAAAATTGTACGCGGGAGTCCCCTCCTCGCGGGAATACGCAAAGAAACCGACGTTGCGCAGTTTGTATCGGCGCAAAAATTCTTCCATTTCGTCAACGGTTTGTTCCGTTTCTCCCGGGAAACCGCAAATAAATGTCGAACGCACGTCGATATTCAATTTGTTGAGTTTGTCAAACAGTTCGCGTTGCGATCTCCCGTCGGAACGGCGGTTCATTTTGCGCAATATTCCGTCGTTTACGTGTTGCAGAGGAATATCGACGTAGTTTACCGTCTTGGGGTTGGAAACTATTTCGTTCAGCAACTTGTCCGTCATCAACTCGGGGTAACAGTACAGCAATCTTATCCACTCGATACCCTCGATTTGAGATAGTTGCGCGATCAATTCCGTCAAACGCGGCTCGCCGTACAGGTCCATGCCGTAGCGAGTGGTATCCTGCGCAACGAGTATCAACTCTTTGACGCCCTTTTGCGCAAGGTCGCGCGTTTGCCGAACAAGTTCTTCCGTCGGGACGGAACGGTATCTTCCGCGAATGTGAGGAATCAGACAATATGTACAAAAGTTGTTGCAACCGTCGGCTATTTTGAGGTATGCAACGTGCTTTGCCGTGGTCAATATGCGCGTGCCCGACGTAAGTCCGTTCTCGCAGGAATTGTACAATCGGCGCGAGCCGTTCAGCGTTTGCTCCACTATCTCACATATCCGATCGTATTCGTATGCGCCCGCCACCGCGTCCGCTTCGGTGAGATCGTCGAAAATTTCTTTGCCGAACTTTTGCCCGAGGCAACCCGTCACGATAATTTTTTTGCAATTGCCCGTTTTGTAGCGCGCCATTTCCAGCACCGTTTCGATGGCTTCTTTGCGCGCCGCTTCCAAAAAGGCGCATGTATTTACAATGATCACGTCGGCGGAACTCGGGTCGGGAGTTATTTCGTAACCGCCCGCCTGCAAATTTGCCAACATCACTTCGGTATCCACTCGGTTTTTGTCACAGCCCAGCGACACCACTCCGACTTTTGTTTTCATAAGTTCGATTTCAGTCTGCCAGATCGGGGAAGATATTCTCCAAATCTTCCGCGGTTATCAAAACTTTCAAAGGTTTGGAACTCGGATCGCTGGGAGAAAGCGTTTCGACGTAGCCCATCTTTTGCAAAATATCCATTATGCGCCCCGCGCGGTTGAAACCTATGTTGAGGTTGCGCTGTATGGACGCGATCGAAGCCTTGCCGCCGTTGCGTTCCAACCAAAAACGCAGGGCTTTTTTGCAATAGGGGTCAACTTGGGTTTCCTTGTTGCCGTCCTTGGCGTTTTCCTGTTCCTGCGCGGCTTCTTCCGCTTGTTTTTGCGATACGAATATCTCGTCGGAGATCTTTTCGTCGTAGTAGACTTCGTTTGTTTCGCGGGTGTAAGCGACAAGGTTGCGTATCTCGTCGTTGGATACGAACGCGCCCTGCACGCGGAGAAGATCGGGAGAACCCGGCGCCATAAACAGCATATCGCCTTTGCCCAACAATTTTTCCGCGCCGCCGCTGCCGATAATCGTGTTGCTGTCAAAGAAAGAGGTCACTTTGAGCGCCATACGGCAAGGCAGGTTGGCTTTGATAGTTCCCGTGATGGTCTTGACGTCGGGACGTTGCGTTGCAAGCACGATATGGATACCCGCCGCGCGCGACTTTTGCGCAAGACGTTGAAGTTTGTTTTCGAAAGCCTGCTTGCTGGCAGCCATCAAATCCGCCAACTCGTCCACCACGAAAACAAGGTACGGCAACCGTTGCGTCGTGCGGGGATTTATGCGCGCGTTGTACTCGCCGATATTGCCCACGGCGTTTTGACGGAACAGTTGGTAACGCGATTCCATTTCGGAAACGAGGTAGTCCATGCCCGCCAAAGCGTCGCCCATTGCGGTGATCGTTTCGCTGGTGAGCATGTGCGGTATGCCGTTGTAACGGGACAGTTCCACAAACTTGGGGTCTACCATTACAAAACGAACGTATTCGGGACCGTATTTGTAGATCAAACTGACGATAAGGCAGTTGAGCGCGACGCTCTTGCCCGATCCCGTTGCGCCCGCTATCAGCAGGTGCGGCATATCGGCAAGGTCGGCGACGACGGGTTTGCCCGTTATTTCCTGTCCGATTGCGAAAACAAGGTTGCCCTTGCCCTTGATAAAGTTTTCCGACTCCAAAATACTGCGCAACACGACGGGACGTTTTACTTTGTTTGCCACCTCGATACCCACTTGGTTTGTGCCGTGGACGGGCGCTTCGATACGAATATCCTCCTGCGCCTCGACGCACGCTTTGATGTCGTCGGAAAGGCGGGCGAACTCGCTCATGCGCGTTTTTTGCGAAAGCACGTTGAACATGTACCTCGTTACGGACGGACCGACGACGGTATCCGCAAGTTCCACCTTGATGCCGAATACGGCAAGTTTGTTGACAATGGCGTCGGCGATACGCGCCCTTTCGGGAGCGTCGTGATCTTCCACAATGGTAACGTCGTTGAGCAGGTCCACGGGTGGTTGATTGTACTTGGGATATTTGTGTACGCTCTCCTCTTGCTTGCGAAGTTCATCGCGCGTAACAAAATCCATTCCCTCTTGCACCGCCGTGCCGCCCGATGTTTCGATAACCACGTCGTGCGGAATGGCGACTACTTCGTTGCCGTCCTCTTGTTCCTCCTCGTCTTGCGGAGCAATTTGTTGATCGTCCACGCTGTCGGGCAGCAAGTCGGCGGCTTCGTCGTTGGTCGGTTGCTCTTGGGGTTGAGTTTGAACAAACACGGGTTGGTCGGCAACAATCTCGGTAATATCCGGTTCGTCGTCGGCGTCGTTACCTAAAACGGGCTGTTCGCTACGCTCGGTCTGTTGCGGTTCGAAAGACGTCGTTGTCACTTTCCAATCGGTAAAAGTCTGTTCGGTCTGCGGAGCAGGCTGAACGGGTTGTTCGGGCGCAAAATAGCCGCGCACCGCAAAATCGTCCTCCTGCCTCGGAGTGGGATCGGACGGCGTGCGGAAAAAACTGTTGCCCACGGGCGGTTTTTGCTCGGGTTGCGATTGCTCGGGGGTAACTTCGGCATCGTCGCCGAACAAAATGGTAGCCGCTTGCGAGCGGTCGGAGCCGTCCAATGTAGATTGCGGAGATGTTTCGTAGCGTTCGTTGACCTTGGAGGACACTTCCTCGGGGTAGGTTTGCCCCTCGAACAATATGCTCATAGCCGAACGTTGCCGCACTTCTTCGGGAGAAAGTTCTTCGTCGGCGATCGCGCTTGTTTGTTCCGAGGGGCGCAGATCCGCCGCTTCGTCCTTGTTTTTGGATTGCAACGCAAGTTTGCCCGTGGCATAGGAGTAGAAAAACTCGCCCACAAAGTACACGCCGAGGGCAAGCAAAGCCACCGTCAACACTACCGCGCCGTAGATGGTCAGCACTCTGGTAAACGCCCAGGCAATCGCGCCGAACACTATTCCCCCAAAGGTGGGTATGCCGAAATTAGCGTAGTAATTGTACACATACGAAGCGTATTCGGCAAAGGAAACGTCGTCCGATTGGTCTTTGGTCGTGTTGGGCAAAATGAACGTTGTGGTAAGCATGTGAACGAGCAGCACTATCGCCACAAACGTCAATGCAAAAAACACAATGTATTTTGCGGGTATCTTGATGCTCTTGCCCGCAAGGACAAAGGAGCAAACGACGATCACGGCAGCCATCAAGCCGTAAAACGCCATGCCGAAACTACCCAAAAAGAAATTGCCGAAATCTTTGAATCCGCCGTCGGCATATCTGCCGCAAAAAGCGAACACGATCAAGAGTGTTGCCAGACAAATGCCCACAATGCTTGCTATCGCTTTGCCTTTCGGTACGTTACGTGACTTCAAAAGCGTCACCTCCTTGCTTTTGCAATGAACGAAATTTGCAAAATTGCAAAATTTCCAATATAAGATAGTTATATTATACAATACTATTGTCAAATAATCAACAATTCAAAATCAAAGTGTTGAGTTAATTTTTCACTTTTTCGCCGCAAATGCCCGAAAAATAAATGTTGAGCATGGAAGAAACAAACAGGGATTTGAGTGAGCGCAGGGCGTGTGGATACAACGCACAAGCAAAAACGAAACTCCCATCTACAAAAAAATATTTTTTTCAAATAAACCCAGGAGGCAATAATTGTAATATTTAGTCGGCTTTGACAGTCGAAACTCATCCACCGTCTGACGACGGTCCCCCTTCCCTTGCGTCCCCAAGAGAAGGCTCTTAATGCAGTCGCCGACGTTGTTTCCCATTATAATGGAAAGCATTGTTTTGTTGATACAGTTGCAAACTTTATTTCAAAACAAACAATTCTAATCAGAGTTCCGACCTTATTCACACAGGTGCGAGGGTATCCCCTGCAAAATAATCTGCAACACACTTGTCCTTGTAAAAGGGGCACTGAGGGTGTTGCACTTCCAACCCTATTCCACCAAGGTATGAGGGTGTTTCGTGACAAACAATCTGCAACGAGGGCGTAGCCCGAAGCGAAGCCGTTTGACACGGAATACCCGAATACCTATACAATCTGCAACAAGCATTATCCTTGTTTCTGGGAAGTGCCGAGGGTGTTGCTCGAAAAATAATCTGCAACGAAAACGCCACACAAGTGGGTTTTGTTCCCCTACTAAATGT
>CANQPI010000027.1 GCA_947625725.1 uncultured Clostridia bacterium
GAGTATGGGGTTTTTGCGTGGTTTGATAATGTCTGCGATTATGGTTGGCGGCAAATATTGTTTCAAAAAACTCAAAACGCGCAAAGGCACATTGATACGTTTCTGTATTCTCGGTGTGCTGTGTGCTTTCAATTTAATAACAACTATAATTCTCGCCAGTCAAATTTTTGAATTTTGGTGGTTGATTCTCATAACGACGGGTGGAATGTTTTGTGTGTTTGTGTGGCGGTTTGTTTGGGATGGAGTGTTGCTTGTAAAAAACAATTTTGACCCACCGGACGATGCGCCTACAAAGTGAAATATACGGACGGCTCCTCATTACCTCCTTGCCGTCAGACAACAGCGGAGCAGAAACCTTCTCCGCTGTTTGTATAGGTGTCCTTTCGTAGTATTTCAAAAATATAACTATAATATATAGGAACTTCTAATAATTTTTAAAATTTTTGTAAACAAAGGGGAATTTCGTAAAATTCATAGTAATTTTAATTGGAGAAAATAATACTAAATTTCATAAATATTTACCAATAGAAAAAGGAGATTTATTTTTATGACAAGTGTAGAATTTTTGGAACAATCATTATTGTTTCGGATGTCTTTGGGTTCCAAGGAACTTTACCATTCCAACGTGTGGGCGTGGCTTATAGAAAACGACGGTAATTTTGTAAAAGCCTTTTTCCCGGGTTTTGACAATTGTGATTGGAGCGTGAACGATGTTCGCCGAGAGTGGCACAACAGAGATCTTGTTATAACGCTTAGAAGAAAAGGTGCCAATGTCCCATGTTGTTACTTGGTAATCGAAAATAAAATCAAATCTATGCATAGCCGTGAACAACTGGAAAGGTATACGGAAGACTTGGACGGTTTAGTTTTAATTTCAGGTACATTTAACGGTATAAGAAATACCTTGGAAAGCGACACGTTTGTATTTCCGAAGCAAAACAATCCATACGAAACTGTGCAATGGGATTATGTGTCTTATCAAAAAATTTCCGACGGGATACGAACAATCGCACAATCAAGTCAAAGTTCAATAATAAAAGATCATCTCGCTCAAATTCTCGAATATTGCGATATAGTTGATGCGATTGACGGTGTTCTCAACGAAAATTTTGCTCGTTATGAGAATATGTTGCAATATGACTGCGAACGTGAAGATTTGCGTCGTATTCATTTCTTAGGAGTGTATCGCAAACTCAAAGGCTCGGACTTTTTAAGGTATGTCAACTCTCGCCGCCAAGAATTACAACTTTTGTGCCCTGACGGTTTTCATTTGGACATTCACCAAAGTTTCAACAATGACAATGTGACTTTGGATTTCAGAATCACCAACGAAATGGAAAATTGCAAGGATTTTCTTTCTATTGGAATTCAAATTGAGGGATCACAGTATCGTTTTGTCGCCGTACGCAATGGTACGCACAATATACAGGAAATTTTCAAAGAATTTGTTGGCAGTTGGTTTGACGGTAATTTTGTAAAAGGTAAATCGATACACGGACACAAAACCTCACAAAGTAAATTGTTCAATAAATACAAAACAGAGTGGTACTCATTTGTTTATCAGTACAACAATTTTGGTGAACACAATTTGCAATACGAACAGTTATTTGAGGAAATCAAATCCGACTTAGCCAAAATAAAATCAATTTTATGCAAATAGAAAAGTAAATGAACCCCAAAAAACGACATTGCACAATTTCCCATGTATGTCAACATTAAATCGAGAATTGTTCTGCTTGCATCAACTCTATTTGCGCACATAGGGATTGCGAAAATTTGGGCACATGTCACGTCTTTAACTTGGCGTATCATTTAGAAAATGAAACAAAGAAATACGGCTAGGCATACAGTGCGGTAAAAAGGAAGTGCAAGCGACGCGCTTCCTTTTTTCTTGAATTTTTTGCTAAATTTTTGTTACAAAAATTGACAAAATTTTCTTGCATTTTACAATTGTTGGAACTATAATATGCTTAGCAAAAGGAGGCAGAATGTTATGTTAAATAAAAAAATTGCAACAATGATCAACGATCAAATCAACAAGGAACTGTATTCCGCATATTTGTATTTGGATTTTGCAAATTACTACGCGGACGAGGGGCTGGACGGCTTTGCCCATTGGTACGAGGTCCAAGCGCAGGAGGAGCGCGATCACGCGTTTATGTTGCGCAGATATCTCATCAACAACGGCGTCAGGGTAGAGTTTGCCGCCATTGCCAAGCCTGACAAGGCGTTTACAAGTCACATTGCGCCGCTGGAAGCCGGCTACGAACACGAGCAGTATGTAACTTCGCTCATCACCGAAATCTATCACGAGGCGTTTGAGCAAAAAGATTACAAAACAATGCAATTCCTCGATTGGTTCATCAAGGAGCAGGGCGAGGAGGAAACGAACGCCGAAGATATGCTTAAAAAGATGAAACTTTTCGGCGGCGACTCAAAGGGTTTGTACGCCCTCAATCAAGAACTTGCCGGACGTACATACGCGCCCTCCGCAACGGGACCGGCAATGTAGTTTGAGCGCACATTCGGCGGCGCGTTCAAAGCGGTGCGGCAAATTGCGTGCATGCCTAATAAATTCTTTTATATGCGGTTTGACGTGTGGTCGAACCGCATATTTGTTGATTACATTCGCCCGCGGTAAAATGACAAGGAAAGGTTAGCCTTGCAAATATTGTATTGTCCAGGCAAAAACAAGCGGATAGCAAACGCGTTTGGCAAAACGTTTGTTGTGTCGATTTGCAACATTATAATTTTTTGATTATTTCACTTATATCCGAATTCAAACAAATGGACTGTTTTTGTATTTGGTCGGGGCAAAATGCCTCGCCGTAGTTGATACAGGCATAGGTTGCGCGCCTGTTTTGCGCAGTTAGTTTCCAAAACGGATATTTGATAATAGCGGGCGTATTGTATCCCACGCCGAGTTCGAGATAAAGAACGTCGCTCTGCCTGTGCTTGTCGATAAACATTTCGTAACGCTCGCAAGCCGTTTCCCAACCCTCGTCCTGAACAAATCTGTCGTCGGCGCGCAAGTTCATTGTCATTGGTTTGCCGCAAACGGGGCAGCGCGGAATAAGTTCCGTCGGAATACGCATATCATTTTGTTCACGTACCATTTGTATCACGAGTTTTTCGTTGTCATACGTCCTGTTGCAGCACGGTTCGGAGCATTGAAACAGTCCGTAATCCCCCTGCGTGTAAAACAGCCTTTTCTTGTCGAAACCCGCCTTTTGAAAGCAGTGATCGACATTGGTGGTGATGACAAAATAGTTTTTGTCTTTCACGAGGTTGAAAAGTTCTTGATAGACGGGCTTGGGCGGATCCATATATCTGTTGACGAAAATATATCTCGACCAATACGCCCAATGTTCCTCGGGCGTTTTGTAGGGATAAAATCCGCCCGAATACATATCGTGAAAACCGTATTTTTTTCCAAAGTCGGCAAAATATTTTTCAAAGCGTTCGTCCGAATAGGTAAAACCCGCCGCGGTGGAAAGCCCCGATCCCGCGCCTATCACGATAGCGTCGGCATTTTGTAGTTTTTCTTTCAATTTACTCATTTGTGCCGAGAAGTCTTGCATAAATTTCATAATCTTGCTCCTTAAACACATCGAAAACGACCTTGATTTTGCTTGCTGTTTTTCGCTTGTAGTCCAAAACCGTCCAAACGGCGATCTCGGCGGCGCGCTCGTTGGGAAAGTGAAATTCGCGCGTGGAGATACAGCAAAAGGCAAGGCTTTGCAGTCCGTTTGCGTCGGCAAGGGCAAGGCAGGAGCGGTAGCAACTTTCGAGAAGTTGCTCGTGTTCGGCGGTGAGTTCGCCGTACACAACGGGACCTACCGTGTGGAGTACGTATTTGCAGGGCAAATTGTATGCGCGGGTGATTTTTGCTCTGCCCGTGGGTTCGTCATGCCCTTGCGCTCTCATTATTTCCGCACATTCTTGCCTGAGTTGAACGCCGGCAAACGTGTGAATGGCATTGTCGATACAGCCGTGGTTGGGACAAAAGCAACCCAACATTTGCGAATTGGCGGCGTTTACTATCCCGTCGCACCGTAGCGTTGTGATGTCGCCTTGCCAAAGGTACAACTCGGGTTGTACGGGCGCAAGGCCTGCAATATCCGTTATGCCTTTAAGCCGCAATTCTTCGCGCAAATATTCATCCTGCATACGCAAAAACTCTCGGCTTGCCGCACGCGGCTCGCGCACATTGCACAAAGCGCGAAAGTATTTGGATTTGTCGGCGCAAGCAAGACGAGGCGTATTGACGCCTCGCTCGTTGCACAAGTATTGTATCAATCTGTTCAAGAGTTTGTCCTGCTTTGTCATAACTCAGTCCATTGACGCGCCGCCGTCGATATTCAAAGCCTGTCCCGTAATGTGATCCGCATATTCTGAGCAGAGGAAAAGCACCGCGTAGGCAATGTCTTCGGGCTTTTGATCGCCGCGTTCCAGCGGTATGAAATGTTTGAGGCTCTCTTTCCACGAAGTTTCTCTGTCCTGTCCCGCCGCGACATAACTATCCAAGATCTTTTCCCACATGGGCGTGCGGATAATGCCCGGGCAAATAGAGTTGACGTTTATGTTGTAATCTGCTCCCGCATAGGCTGCCGCTTGCGTCAGATATATTATGGCTGCCTTGGTCATGCCGTAGTAGGCAAAGCCCTCTTTCATTGCATGCCGCCCCGCAAACGACGCGGTGGAAACGATCTTGCCGTGATTGTACTTTTGCATGCGTCTTATCGCCGCCTGTAAACCGTTGCTTGTGCCCATCAAATTGACGTTGATGAGTTTGGCAATTTCTTCCTGCGTGGTTTCGAGGAACGATCCGAGCGTCACGATACCTGCATTGTTGATAACAATGTCCAAACGATCCGTTTCCTTTTCGGCGCGTTCCATAACGGCGTCTACTTGTTCGAATTTGCTCACGTCGCAACCTACGGCAACGCCTTGCAGTCCCTCTTTGGTGAGATTTTCCACAACGTGCTTGCAGTTTTCTTCAATGAGATCCGCCACGTAAACCTTTGCTCCCGCCCGTGCAAGTTGCGATACAATGGCTTCGCCGATACCTCTGCCCGCGCCGAATACAACGGCTGTTTGTCCTTTCAAATTGATGTTCACATTAATTCTCCTTTATTTTGGGGATAACTTTTTGATCAATATGTAATTTTGCCCAAGTTCAAGTTGTATCTGACGTCGTTACATTATTTCGGCGTCGGTGGCAGTGTAGCCTTGGAGAGAATTTGCTTTGACCTGTATGCAAATATATTTGATCGCGCTGTGTTGCGAGGCGAAGAATTGACGCTTTGCCGCAGGTGAAACGCGTAGCCAATCGCCTTTTGCAAGAGGAACGGTTTCTCCGTCAATCACGGCGTGACCTTCTCCGTCGATAATGCCGTAAATCTCCTCGTTTTGTTTGTGCGAATGTACAAAAGGAACGTTTGCTCCCTCGGGAAGTATATTGATACTTATTTCCGCGCCTGTTAAATCAAGGGCGTCGTGCAGTTCGACGCGCGCTTCGTCTTTTACGTTGATTTTTTTAAAATTGTTTGACATAATGGATACCTCCGAAAAAATATTTTTGAAATCTCGGTTGATTACGCACACAGTTTAGCACATACAATATAAAAATACTCAAATGTTACTAATCTATTATCCGATAATAATTAGTAAACATTGTTTCTTTTTTGAACTATTGACGTCGCCGATCCTTTTATGCTATACTGTAAACGACAAAATCTCTTGCGGCTATTTCGAAATCGTTTTTAGAAAGGTGGCGCGAGGGGTTTGTTTGAGAACGGTCGCCTCGAATAAACAAAATTCGACCACATTGCAGTAAAATAAAACCAGATTAAAAAGGTGGGTAAAGATCATGCTGACGAAAGAAGAACTGCCCGAATGTCCCGTCGCAACAACCGTTCAACTTATCGGAAACAAGTGGAAGTTGTTGCTGATACGCAATTTGATATACAACGGCAAACAGCGTTTCAGCGATTTTATCAAAACGCTCCCCGCAATCAGTAAAAAGGTGCTGACGGACAACCTGCGCGCGCTCGAAAAGGACGGACTTGTCGAGCGGCAAGTTTTTGCCGAAGTGCCGCCCCGCGTGGAATATTCTTTATCTCCGCTCGGCAATTCGCTTCGTCCTATCATTGACGCGATGGCGGAATGGGGAACGGAGTATAAGAGTAATTTATAGTAAAAAATATTCAAAATCGTAATTAGTCTGCGGCGCGTTCAAAGCGGCGCGGCAAATTGTGTGCATGCCTAATAAATTCATTTATATGCGGTTTGACGTGTGGTCAAACCGCATATTAGTTGATTACATTCGCACGCGGCAAAATTTGATTGTTGCAAACTTCGAGATAGTAGTGCGCTATCTTGTTTTATTCGCCATATTTTTTCGTAAGCCCACAACAAGTTTTTGTTTCAAATTATCATTGTAAAGTATCGGCAAGTGTGGTAATATAATATTAAATTAAATCGACTTGGAAGGTACTATATGAAAGTTTTGGTAACAGGCGGGGCGGGGTACATAGGCTCGCACACGGTAGTGGAACTGCAACAGGCGGGACATGAGGCGGTGGTGCTGGACAATTTCAGCAATTCGTCCCCCGTTTGTCTGCAACGCGTCGAACAAATAACGGGCAAGCGCGTGACACTGTTCAAAGGCGACGTGCGCGACGCTTGTCTGGTCAACGAGATTTTCGCCCGACACAAGATAGATTGGGTCATTCACTTTGCGGGGCTCAAAGCGGTGGGCGAATCGGTCGAAAAACCTCTCGAATACTATGATAACAACGTCGGCGGCACTCTCAAACTGTTGCAGGTTATGAAAGCGCACAACTGCAAAAAGATAGTATTTTCCTCCTCCGCAACGGTGTACGGAGAACCCGAGCGGTTGCCGATAGACGAACGTTGTCGGGTGGGCGGCACTACCAATCCCTACGGCACAAGCAAATACATGCAGGAGTTGATTTTGCGCGATGTGTACCGCGCGGATAACGAGTGGACGGTAGCGTTGCTGAGATATTTCAACCCCGTGGGCGCGCACCCCAGCGGCTTGATAGGCGAGGATCCCGCCGGCATACCCAACAATCTTGCGCCTTTTGTGGCAAAGGTGGCGATCGGGCAGTTGTCGGAAATAGGCGTATTCGGCAACGACTACGAAACCCCCGACGGCACGGGCGTGAGAGATTACATTCACGTTGTGGACCTCGCCAAGGGACACATTGCGGCGATCGACAAACTTACCGAGTCGGGCGTGTACGTTTACAACCTGGGCACAGGCAAGGGTTACAGCGTGTTGGAAGTGATCCGCGCTTTCGAAAAAGCCTGCGGGCACAAGTTGCCCTACACGATCAAACCTCGCCGAGCCGGAGATATAGCCGCATGCTATGCCGATTGCGACAAAGCCAAGCGCGAACTCGGTTGGCAAGCCACTCTCGGTATCGACGAGATGTGCGCATCGCTGTGGAATTGGCAAACAAAAAATCCCAAGGGGTACAATTCGTAATGGATACCGAACAAATATTGGCGGCGCACGGTCAACGGCAACTCTCGAGCGTTTTGGAGGGTTTGCGCGGACGTGAGCGAGCCGATCTGGAAAAACAGATAGCGCAAATAGATTGGAACACTGTGGAGCATTGGCGCAAGCAGGAGGACCTTAGCGGCAAAGGCAGAGTCCAACCGATAAAGGGGCTCGATTGCGTTGAAATTCGACGTTGTCGCGACGTCTTTGCAAAGACGGGAACGGAAGCGTTGCAAAATGGCAAGGTCGGCGCGGTGTTGCTCGCGGGAGGACAGGGAACGCGGCTTGGCTCCGACGCGCCCAAAGGCGCATACGATATTGGCGTTTCGCGCCCGTTGTACATTTTTGAACAACTCGTCGCCAACCTGTTGCAAGTGTGCAGTGCGTGCAACTGCTATGTGCCGCTGTTTGTAATGACGGGCGAACAAAACGACGAATACACGCGTAAATTTTTTCAAAAGCACAATTACTTCGGCTATCCGTCGGAATACGTGCGCTTTTTTGTGCAGGACATGGCTCCCGTTGTAGACTTCGAGGGCAACCTTCTTTTGGAAAGCGCAAGCAGGCTTGCAATGTCCCCCAACGGCAACGGCGGGTGGTATTCGTCGCTTGCAAGAAACGGCGCGTTGCGCGATTTTCCCGATCTAGAGTGGCTCAACGTGTTTGCGGTGGACAACGTACTGCAACGCATTGCCGACCCGCTGTTTGTGGGCGCAACGATACTTAGCGGTTGCAATTGCGGCGCAAAGGTGGTGTGCAAGCGCGACCCCTACGAAAAAGTCGGCGTGCTTTGCTTGGAGGACGGCGTTTCGTCGGTAATAGAATACTACGAGATGACGGACGAAATGGCAACCGCGCGCGACAGGGACGGCAATTTGACTTTCGGCTTCGGCGTTATACTCAACTACCTGTTCAATTTGAAAAAACTCAACGAAACGGTCGGAGAGAAAATTCCCGTACACGTGGTAAGAAAAAAAGTTCCTTTCTATGCAAACGGAGAGATCGTTTCGCCGCAAACGGAAAATGCCTACAAGTTCGAAACGCTTATACTCGATATGGTGCGTCTGATGAAAACTTGTTTGCCCTTCGAAGTGGTGCGCGAACGGGAATTTGCGCCCATCAAAAACAAAACGGGCGTAGACAGCGTGGAATCCGCTCGCGAACTGCTTTTACAAAACGGAATACGTCTTTGACAAAACAAAACCGCGTCGTACAACTTGCAACGCGGTTTTACGTTGCCTCGGTCGGTGCGTTTGGCGAACGTACCGTTTTGTGCAATATCGCGCATACTAAGCGGGGTGATGTTATTCTAACCCGAAACGACGTTTCGACCGATCGAGCCGTTGACAACGCCGTCGCGATATGTTACAATGTTTTTAGAAAATTTGTTCGACGACATCTGACGGAGGACGCATGAGCAGAAAATACATTTCGATAGATCTCAAATCCTTTTATGCCTCGGTGGAGTGTCGCGAACGGGGGTTGGATCCGTTGGTAACAAATCTTGTCGTCGCCGACGAATCGCGCACGGAAAAAACCATTTGCTTGGCGGTGTCGCCCGCGCTCAAATCCTGCGGTTTGCCGGGGCGTGCAAGGCTGTTCGAGGTGGTGCAAAAGGTCAAAAGCATCAACGCCTGTCGCCAAGCCAAAGCCCCTCAAAGACGGCTTGTGGGGGCTTCTGCAAACGCACGCGAACTTGCCGCAAATCCGTCCTTGGCGTTGGACTTTGTGATAGCAACGCCGCGCATGGGGCTGTATATGGATTACAGCGCCAAGATCTACAAAATTTACACCAAGTACTTTTCGCCGCAGGACATACACGTATATTCGATAGACGAGGTTTTTGTGGATGTGACGGACTACCTTGCGTTGTACAACTCCACCGCGCACGACTTGACCGTCAGGGTCATTCGCGACGTTTTGGCGCAAACGGGTATTACCGCGACCGCGGGGATAGGCAGCAATCTGTATCTTGCCAAGGTGGCTATGGACATTGTTGCCAAGCATGTCGAGGCGGACGGCGACGGAGTGCGCATTGCCGAATTGGACGAAACGAGTTACCGCAAAACATTGTGGGCGCACACTCCGCTGACGGACTTTTGGCGAGTGGGCGAAGGTTATCAACGCAGGTTGGAGCAGATAGGACTTTATACAATGGGGGATATTGCCCGTTGCTCGTTGCAAAACGAGGGATTGTTGTACAAAATATTCGGCGTTAACGCCGAGTTGCTTATCGACCACGCTTGGGGATGGGAGCCTGTTTCCATTGCGGACATCAAGGCGTACAAGCCCGAGTCCAACAGCATCAGTTCGGGGCAGGTCCTCAGCGAGCCATACGATTTTGACAAGGCAAAGTTGGTGGTGCGCGAAATGACGGACTCGCTGACGTTGGATCTGGTGGACAAGGGGCTCAAAACAAATCAAATGACGCTTACCGTCGGGTACGACGTGGAAAATATCGCCAACCCGTCAATACGCAACAAATACAAGGGTGAGATACATGTCGATCACTACGGGCGCAAAGTACCCAAGCATGCGCACGGCACGATCAATCTCAAACGCTATACCTACTCCGCCAAGCAAATAATTGCGGCGGTTATGGAACTGTACGACAGAATTGTAGACCCCAACCTGCTGGTAAGGCGTATGTACGTGGTGGCAGAGAGGGTGTTGCCGTTGGACGCGATACCCGAGCAATACGAACAAACGGATATTTTTTCGTTGGGCAAGGAAGAACCGTCGGACGACTCCGCCAAAGAGGAGAGTTTGCAAAAAACCGTGCTGACCATTCACAAAAAATACGGCAAAAACGCGTTGATCAAAGGAATGAACCTCGAAGAAGGCGCAACTGCGATAGAGCGCAACGGTCAAATAGGGGGACACAAAAAGTAATGACTATCGACAAAACCGACGAATACGGGGATATTATCGGACTGCCGCATCACGTTTCGGCAAACAGACCGCGAATGTCTATCGGCGACAGAGCGGCGCAGTTCAGCGCGTTTGCCGCGCTCAAAGGCTACGACGACGAAATTGACGAGGTTGCGCGCTACACCGATGAAAAAATCGAACCGGACAGCGACCGTATCGACGATCTGAACCGAAAGTTGTCGTTGCTTGCGGCTCAGATCAAGCAACGTCCCGTCGTCAAAATCACCTATTTCCGTCCCGACGGAAGAAAGAGCGGCGGCGAATATCTCACCGCGCAAGGCAACTTGGTCAAAATCGACATTTACGACCGCAAGTTGGCGTTTGCCGACGGGCTTGTCGTGCGTTTCGACGACGTTTTTGCCTTGGAATTGGTGTAGGCGGCGCACTTCCGACAAAATTTGTGTTTACAATCGGAGAGCAATGGTATATAATATCCTTACTAAAATTTTTTATGGGGGTGTTTGTTAGATTCGCCCGATGTTGAAGGTAACTTGACAAGCGCGTCGCAGAGCCCACTGCGTATCAAGGCAAACTCAAATTAAACGCTAACAATAGCACAACTCGTCAATCTGCAAGATTGGCATATGCCGCTTAGTTAAACTCGGCACGTAGACTCCCTTACCGATGCGTTGGGGGATGATCTGCGTCAGACCACGCATCAGGAGCCGTTGCGGGCGTTCCGAACCGCACAGGCTTGAAATTGTTTCGGAGCAGGCAACGACAAGTTTGTTTGCTATCTTGACGTTGTGACTCCAAAAGCAAACTGCACGCGGAGAAAGTTGAGTGGTCTTGCGTCGGTACACGGGTGCAATTCCCGTCACCTCCACCATAACAAGCAAATACGCGCCTCGAACAGAGGCGCGTATTTAATGTTTGTAAAAAAACATCCACCCCTAATCGGAGTGGATGTTGATTTTGTTTTGGCGAGAACTATTTGTTTTCACCGTCGTCGGTCGTTTGATCGGGTTCAACTTGCTCGTCGTCGGCTTGTTCCGTTTCAGTCGTTTCCGTTTCTACCTGTTCCGTTTCGGTTGTTTCTGTTTCGGTTGTTTCTGTTTCGGTTGTTTCCGTTTCAACTTGTTCGGTTTCAGCGGTTTGCTCCGTTTCGGGAGTTTGTTCCTGAGTTTGTTCCTGAGTTTGTTCGGGAGTTTGTTCGGGAGTTTGCTCCGTCGTTTGAGCGGTAGTGGACGCGACTTCTTCGGTCGGAGTTTCGGCGGTTGATTCCGCTTGTTCCGCTTCCGCAGGAGAAACAAATCTACCCTTTGCCGTTTTGAGTTTGATATAGCCGTCGCGTATCAAGGACTTCGTGGATCTGCGTCTGATTTTGTAATTGACGTGTTGGTCGGTGTTGCGTTCAACGCCCAGATCAGCCATCAATTGCGCGATCAACTGTTTTGCATATTTGAGCGAACGGCTGCCGGAGATCTTGACCAGCGAGGGAACGCTTGCGTACAACGCCTTGTCGGACACGTCCTTTGCATGATACTTGGGAGCCAAGTCCTCGGCGCGCAGAGCAATGTACATATTCAGTTTCTTGCCGCTACCGCGAAGTTGCAGGATAACGCACTTGTTTCTTCCCTTGTAGAAGGAGTCGAATTTCCAACTTACGCGCGAACGTACTTTCTTGTAGGAGAGCAGTTCGTTCTTAATCTCGGAGTAGAATTCCTTTACGTTGTCTTCGGCTTGCGACAGACGAGCAGTAAAACTTCTGTCGAGCGTCGTGCGCTCGCCCGAAACAATGGGCAGAACAAAGGGTTCTTCCGGTTCGTCGGGTTCTTCCGCCGTCGTTGCCGAATCTTCCTCAACTTGTTCGGTCGTTTCGGTTTCCTTCGTTTGTTCTTCTTGATCGCCGCCGTCGGTGGGTTCGTCGTCGTTTTTGCGACGGAGCAACAACAGGATGATCACGATATTGAGAACAATTATCAAAGCGAGCAACAGCCAGATCCACCAAGTATCTACGGATTCTTCGCCCGTCTTGGACAGGATAGCGAATTCGGAGAAGTTGCTGATTTCAAAGGTGATGGTCTTGCCGCTTATCGTGGCGGTTTCCACTTTGAACATAGCGCTTCCGTGTTTGTGAGCGAGGACTATTTCTTCGGCGGTAAGACCGTCAAACTTGTCGTTGGTGAGCGTTACGGTAAATTTGCCGTCGCCGTCCCAACCGTCAAAGTGAATGTCCAAAACTTGGAACACATCAAAGCCTTCCTTGCCGTTGAGCAGGAAATCGAAGTATGCAATTGTGTAACCGTCCTTTTTGGAGCCGACCAACTTTGTGGAAGTGGGTACGACGCCGTTTACGTCGGTGACGGTGATGGTGGTGCCGTCGATCACCAGCGGGTTGCCGTTGGAGTCGGTAATTTCGAATTTGTGTCCGGGTTCGCCTGGATTGTCAATGGGAGGTTCTTCCTCGTTCTTCTTGACGATTCTCCAACGGAATTCGGCACTGTTTGTGATGAGATTGCAGTTGCCGTCTTTGAGCGTCAGTTTGGCTGTGTATTCGCCGATTCCGGTTGCTTCGTTGCCGGAGATGATCCACATGCCTTCTCCCACGCGATCGGACAGGTCGTCAATATTTGCGATTGAAACGCTGTGTTTTTTACCGTCGAACACATAGCCGCCCAACTCAGCGTCATAGCCCTCGCCGTATTGCCATATGGGATCGAAATTGATATTTCTGGGTTGAATGGTTACGGTGATTTGCGCCTCGGCGGAAAGTTCCGTATAGTTGGCGGAGGTGACGACAACTTTGTATGTGCCGCTGTCGGTCGTATTGCCGTCCAACGTCAACACGTCCTGCGTCGCGCCCTCGATAGCCTCGTCGTTCTTGTACCATTGATAGGTAAATCCGCTGTGACCTTCGCCGTTGATGGCGTCCGCGTGAGAAGCGTAAATACGTATTTGATTGCTGTCGTAATCTGTTTCGAAAGCGTCCGAATCGAGCACGTCGTCGTTGACTTGCGTGATGGCTACGTCAAATTCCGTCACGGCGTGGAGATCGACGTCCTCGGTGATTTCCGTATAAACAACGTCCTCGTCGTTTACCCAAGCAACGATATTTTTGCCGTCTTTGCCTACGGTGCGGTTAGCGAAGAATTCTACGTCCGCGCCCTCGAACAGCAAGCCGACAACCGTTTCGCCGTCCGCGGTGAAACTTACCTTGTGCAGGTTGGGGATAGAAGCGTTGATTGAAGTGTCAACGTTTTCGTATTTGACGTTGTTGTCTATCCAAAGAACGATGGATTCCAATTTGGAGTCGTCGTCGATACCGAAGAATCCCGCAAATTTGCGAACCAACTTGGTGAGGGGTCTGTCGTAATCGGAACCGATAATGCTGAGTTGTCCGTTCCAATTGAGTTTGCCGTCGGCAATTACGTTAGTTAGCGTTTCGTTTTGGAACACTTCGGGGATGTATTTGAGTCCGCGCTCGGCGTAGTTCAACATTCTGTCATAGAGGTCTGTAAACTTGCCGCTGTTCTCCAATCTGTTGAGAACTTTCTGCATTTCGGCGTTGAGTTCGGTGGTGAGGAAAGTTCTGAATTGATCTACCGTCCAATCTTTTACGCCCAATTCGTGCAGTTCGTCCAAAACGATTTGAACTGCGCCTTCCAATTTTTGAGGAATGCCGCTTATGCCGTAATTGCGAAGAACTTCTTCAACTTCCGCAACAGTGTTCTTTGCGGCGACCTTTCTCGCAAGTTTGAGAGTGGTGTTGAGAACAAAGTCCGTTCCCGTAACGTCTTTGTCAAGTATGTATTGCGCATAGCCTTGGTAGTCGGCTTCTTTCAAATAGCCGAGAATTTCGGTCATGCCCAACTCCTTGACTTTGTTCAAAATCTCGCCGACGTTGACGTCACTGATTTCAAACAGCGTGCGTTGAGCCTCTTGGGGGAGATAGTTGTAGAAGTTGACAACGCTTTCGGGTATGTTTACGTTGAGCGTCCACACGCCGTCCACTTTGCCGAAGTCAATGTGGCTCTTGACAAAGTTTACCGCTTGTTGCACTTCCGAACCGTCGTAGTTTACGAGTTCGAGTTTGACGTTGAAATGAACTTCGCCGAAGGAAACTTCCAACACTACGTCGTAACTGAACACAAACTCCGTATCTACGGCTCTGAACTTTGCAAGCAGATCGGCAACAAGTCCCTTTACGCCGCCGACGCTCCAACCGCCGTCCTCAGTGTAGATGGCGTGTCCGCCTACGGTGAGGTTGCGCAAAGCGGCAATGATGTCGCTGATTTCCAACGCGGGCGCGCCGTTCTCAACAATGTCCTTGACCGTTTCGGTCATTTCTTCGGACTTTGTTGAGTTTTGCTCCAACATTCCGCCGAACTTTTCGCCCAAGACTTTTTGAAGATTATCGCCTGCTGCGAGTCTGTCCTCGATTTCCGTTTTGAGTTGTTCTTCGGTTTTGCCTTCGTTCTCAGGCAAGTTTTTGATTTCCTCGACGCGTTTGTCTACGATAACGTCGGTTACAACGTCGTTTACTTCTTCAACTACGCTTTCGATCTGTTCGTTGGTAACGTCGGGATGTTTGTCCATGTACTCTGCGACAGCCGCCTTGATGGCAATGTCGTAGTCGCCGTTGAGGTACTTTTCCAACTCGCCTTCTTCTCTGAGGCGGTTTTCCAACATTTCCTTGTAGCGACCAAGCACGGATTGATCCACATAATCGGGGATCTCGGGCAAACCGAGTTTACGGATGTTCCTGACGTTTGCCGGAGTCGGCTCGGTTGTTTCCAACAGTTGATTTAGCAAAATGTTCTTCAACTGAGAAACGATTTCGCTGCCCGCCGTTTTGACGTCGTTGCGACCGATATTGCCGATGCGTTGAGCGTCGATGGCAACGGTGACGGAAAAGTCGTCGCCGTAGACTTCGACTATTTTGCTCTGTTGCTTTGCGGTATCGGCAGAAGCAACGGTAGCAAACGCCACGCTGAATACCAGCGCCAACGAAAGCAGCGCTATGAAAATCGTTTTAAGATTAGCATGGGTTTTTTTCATAAACATACTCCTTTTGCATGTGTATTTCATCAAGTAGTAATATTATACGCGTGTATAAATATAAATACCAATGACTATTGTAATCTAACAGGCGCGCGTTGTCAAGAGAAAAATAAAAAAACGCCTCAAAAAAAGCGTTTTTTTTCTATAAATTTTTCCAAATTTCTACACGCTCGGCGCGAAGTAATGCGTTTGAAGTTGCTAACCGATAAATTTTACTGTTTATTGGAGGCATTGTCGTCGTTTTGCTCGTCGTCTGACGCGTCTGTCCGCGCTTGTCGATCCGTTTGCGAAGACAAGCGTTTTTTGCGTTTGCGGCGTATGACAACGGGCAACGCTATCGCCAACGCGACGACAACCGCGAACCCTATCGCGGCAAAAGTTATCAACGCCTTTGCGGCAGAGGACAGTTCTCCGTCGGTAAGATCCTCCAAGGGCGTCGCCTTGAATACCGCGTTGTATTCGACGTCGCCGCTGACGGGCGACAACGGTTTGTCCCATCCGTCGAAAACGTAGGAATTTTTGTCGTCGGGGGCTTTGACGGGATTGGCGGGCGGAACTACCGTTTCTCCGTAACGGTATGTGCGCGTTTGCAACGTTTTGCCGTCCGCTTTGAAAGTAACGGTGTAGTAAATATCCGATAGTATTGCATATACCGTCACGTCGCTTTCCGGCATTACAAACCCGTTGTCCGTTATTGCGACGGCGTTGCCCTCGGCGTCCTCGGCGTAGATGCGTTCCAACTTTTTGCCGGGGACGTCGCTCGTGTACAGAGTTATTTTCATTCCGGGGCGCAAGTTCGTCGAAAGGCTTGCCGTCAGTACGTTTTGACTGTCCGCCGCCACCGTCACGCCGTAACGCGTCAACAGTTGATACTCGCTGTTGGCTCGCATGGAAAATTCCGCAAAATTGTTTTTTATCGTCAGACGTATTTGCGTATTGTCCTCTTGACGGAAAAGCATCGAATTGGTCGCGCTGAAACTGCCTTTGACCGTTACGCGCGCCGTGTATTCTCCCGACAATGGACGTTGTTCTCCGTCGTAAAGGTCAAGTCGGTAAGCGTACTCTTTGACGCCCGTTTGAACGCATGCAAACGTGTAAAAAACGGCTTCGTTTTGTTTCAACGCGTACACGTCCTCGGCGGCGAAATGCAGTACGACCGCTCCGCTGTTGCAGGACAGCGCGATAGCCGCATTGCGTTCCTCCGCCAGACGTATCAAAACGGACAAATCGATATTTTGTTGCGAGGACGTCGAAAAGACGACGGTGTAGCAGTCGTTTTCCAACGTGACGGCGGACGGACGTCCTTCCACCGACAGTATCACGCTTTGGTTGAATTTGGCGGTGTAGACTGTGTCCGAAACCGCTTCGGTCACGGGTCTGTCCCATTTGTCGAACAGGTAAGCGATCGTTTTGCCGGGGTCTTTGAGAGGAGTGCCGTAGGGATACGCGGGTACGTCCCCTTTCCAAACGGACGTGACGTCGGTTTTGCCGTCCACGTCCCAGGTTATCAGCATGCTCGCCTCGAATTGCGCTTTGTATATGGCGGTTTGATCCGTCATCGGAACGAGCGGTCTGTCCCAATTCGTAAAACGGTACTGTCTGCCGTCAGGGTCGTCTGCTTTTGTGGGGATTCCGTCAAATACGGGTATTTGTCCGTAAGGGGTGTGAGAGGTGGTTTCCACGCCGTCAACTATCCAAATAACGTCGTACATATTGGGGGTTTCGACGAATTTGGGGTACAGGTGCAGTTCCGAACCGTCGCGCATGTTGTGCCAATCCACGTCCGTGCCGTCCTCGTACGTCCACCCGTCAAAGATACACGTGTGACCCGTGCGGGTTTTTGTCGGCAACTCCAATTCGCTTGGATACTCGATATACGTGTTGCGTTCGCCCTCAACGGGGTAAGGGGCGGCATTTTCGCTCGCGTGGAAAAATACCGTAACTTGCTCTACGTTGCGAAAGTATTTTATCACTTGCGTTGTCACGGTAATTTCGCGATCCGTTGACAACTCCTCGCGCAACTCGATCTCGCCGTTGTCGAACGCTTGTTGCATTGCCTGTTCGTCGGCAGTGGGGGCGTAGGGCGACGGTTCCGCCGTAACTGACGGGAGTTGCGGTTGCAAAACGACTTGCGGCGCGGGTCCGGGCGGGGGAACGACTTCCGGCGCGACGGGTATTTGCGGGCGTTCGGGAATGTCGGGTTTGGTCATTTCCTGAGGTTTCGGCGGTTCGGCGGGTATGTAGGGAACGCCGTTTTCGAGAGGAAGCGCGTCGTTGACGTCCTCCAACAGGCAGTCGCCGAGTATTTGCTCGGGAGTTTGCCCCGATATTTTGTAACCGCTGCCGAAAAATGAGGCATTGGGGTTGTTGTATAGGTAACACTGTTCGTAGTTTTCTATTGTTTCGTCGTCCAGCGCGTTGCAAATTTCGTACAGTTGGGCGAGCAAAATTCGGTAGGGCAGATCTTTGCCCTGTTTCTGAATTCGACCGCGGATAAAGTTGTCGCGATAAAAGTAATCCAAACAGCGCAACAGACGTTCGAAATTTTCTTTCAACTGCATATATGTGGAGGCATAAACGCCGTATCTTTGTTCGTCCGTGGTACGCTGTTCGTAGTTGGAGATCAAATCGCGCAGTGCGCTTGTTGCGCGCCTCGCTTTGTCAACTGCGCTTTTGTCCAATCCTGTTGCCGCGAGATACGTTTTGATCTCTCCGCTGTGTTCCAAAACCTGCGTTACCGTGTTGCCCATTATCGCGCTGCGCAGCGAACGTCCCTGACACAGGGCGTACATATACTGCAACGTCGCAAGTTGGTTGCGCATTTTTACCAAATCGGGAGATTCGAGCGCTTGCCGATACTGTTCGTACAGTTTGTCGTACTGTTCCATATCGGACAAATACTGTTGATAGCGTTGCATGTCCGCTTGATATTGTTCCTGCGCCTTGTCGTAATCGTAGTTGTTGTAGGCGTCGAGTTCGGCGAGATAGGTTTGGTAGTCCGCAAGGTAGGCTTGGTAGGGGTCGTCTTTGCGTTTCCAATCGGCGTAGTCGCTGAGATATTGACGGTATTGCGGCAAGAGTACGTCGTTGTATTCTTGCAACGCGGCGAGATAGGCGTTGTAGTCGGCAACTTCTTTGTTGTGCTGCGCAAATCTTTCCGATTGCGCTTTTGCCGCGTAGTAGTAACTGTTGAGCAAAGCGTTGACGGCTTGTCTGTCCACCGTGAGTTGCGTTTGATACAGTACCGTTACGTAGTCCTCGGCGACTTGCGGCAACGTAATTTCGCCGTCGATAGTTACGCCGTTTACGCTGACGGGCGACCACGTAATCGGTTGTCCGCTATCCGAAATGTAACTGTACGCTTTGGGCGCGACCGTAACGCCGTTTTCGGTAAGGGCGACCGTCACGTAACTGCTGGGCACGTTGTCGCTGTATTTCAAAGAGAAAACGTCGTTGTTTTGCAGGTAGCGCAATTCGCCGTCGCTCAACTCCTGTTTGAGTTCCTCTCGCAAAAATTCCGCTCCCCCGACGGTTTTTACGGAGTATCCTTTGCGCGAAAAGTCCGTTGCGGCGGAGGCTTGGGCGAAAAGACATGACAATGCCAACGCGATTGCCATCGCCGTGCAAAAAAAGATGTATAGAATTTTTTTTGCCGATTGCGTCATATCCTTTCCTTTTTTAATGTTTGTCTTAACCAATAATATATCATACAAAATATAATTGCGCAACTTTAATTGCAAAAATAGGGCGAATTATGTCCAAAAGGGCAATATTGCAGCCAATTTATGTCGAACGTTGCCAACGGTTTGCCGCCAAATCTCTTTCGAACGGTTTTTTTGATGTAAAAGTACTTGTCTAATTTTTTGAAATATTGTAAAATAATCACGTATGGGCTTATCGCCCACAACCGGAATATTTTTTTGGAGGAAGAAAAAAGTGGCAAAAAAATTTATTTATCTGTTTACGGAAGGCAATGCCAACATGCGCGAGATCCTTGGCGGCAAAGGCGCGAACCTTGCGGAAATGACCAACATCGGTCTGCCCGTACCCCAAGGCTTTACCATTTCCACCGAAGCGTGCACGCAGTACTACGAGGACGGCAGACGTATCAACGACGAGATCAAAGCCGATATTTTGCACTACATCAAGGAATTGGAACGTATCACCGGCAAAAAGTTCGGCGACAAGAAAAATCCTTTGCTCGTATCGGTGCGTTCCGGCGCGCGCGCGTCCATGCCCGGCATGATGGACACCATTTTGAACCTCGGTTTGAACGACGAGGTGGTAGAAGTGCTTGCGCGTCAAAGCGGCAATCCCCGTTGGGCTTGGGACTGTTACAGACGTTTCATTCAGATGTTCTCCGACGTCGTTATGGAGGTGGGCAAAAAGTACTTTGAAGCGCTCATCGACGAGATGAAGGCAAAGCGCGGCATCACCTACGACGTGGAACTTACCGCAGACGACCTCAAAGAACTTGCGGGACAGTTCAAAGCGGAGTATCAAGCCAAGATCGGCAAACCCTTCCCGCAGGACGCGACGGAGCAGTTGTTTGCTGCGGTAGAGGCGGTTTTCCGCAGTTGGGATAACCCCCGCGCAAACGTTTACCGTATGGATCACGACATTCCGTACAGTTGGGGTACCGCAGTCAACGTGCAGATGATGGCTTTCGGCAATATGGGCGACGATTGCGGCACGGGCGTTGCGTTTACTCGCAATCCCGCCACCGGCGAAAAGGGTCTTATGGGCGAATTTCTTATGAACGCCCAAGGCGAGGACGTCGTTGCAGGCGTGCGCACGCCGATGCCCATCAGCCAGATGGCGCAAGTTTTGCCCGATGTTTACAAACAATTCCTTCAAGTTTGCGATACTTTGGAACATCATTACAGAGATATGCAGGATATGGAGTTTACCATAGAGCGCGGCAAACTGTACATGCTTCAAACGCGTAACGGCAAGCGTACCGCGGCTGCGGCTATCAAGATCGCTTGCGACCTTATCGACGAGGGCATGATCACCGAGCAGGAAGCCCTTATGCAAATCGACGCCAAATCGCTGGATATGTTGCTTCACCCGACGTTCGACTCCAAGGCTCTTGCCGACGCAGACAAACAAAACGTGGTGGGCAAGGGTATCGCAGCCAGCCCCGGAGCGGCGGCAGGCACGGTGGTGTTTACTCCCGAAGACGCCGTAACGCTGGGCAAACAAAAGAAAAAGGTCATTCTTGTCCGTCTTGAAACCAGCCCCGAGGACATCGAGGGAATGAAGTACGCGCAAGGTATCCTTACCGTTCGCGGCGGACAAACTTCTCACGCGGCGGTAGTAGCGCGCGGCATGGGTACGTGCTGCGTTTCCGGTTGCGGCGACATCAAGATGGACGAAGCCAACAAACAATTCGAATTGGGCGGCAAAGTGTTCCGCGAGGGCGATCCCATCAGTTTGGACGGCTCTACGGGCAAGATCTACGACATAGCCATCAAGACGGTGCCCGCCGATCCCAACAGCGGTTACTTCGGACGTATCATGCGCCTTGCCGACAAGTACAAGGCTTTGGAAGTTCGCACCAACGCCGACACGCCGACAGACGCTCAACGCGCGTTTGAACTTGGCGCGCAGGGTATCGGTCTGTGCCGTACCGAACACATGTTCTTCGGCGAGGGACGTATCGACAAGTTCCGCGAGATGATCGTTTCGGAAACGAAAGAAGAACGCGAGCGCGCTCTTGCCAAGATCGAACCGTTGCAACAGGCGGACTTTGAGGGACTTATGGAAGCCCTCCACGGACTGCCCGTAATTATCCGCTTCCTCGATCCGCCTCTTCACGAGTTTGTTCCCACCGACGAGCGCGACATTGAGGAACTTGCCAAAGCGCAACACAAGACCGTTGCTCAGATCAAACAAATTTGCAACAGTTTGCACGAGTTCAACCCCATGATGGGTCATCGCGGATGCCGTTTGGCAGTTACCTATCCCGAAATTGCCGTTATGCAGACCCGCGCGGTAATCAAAGCGGCGTTGAACGTTCAAAAACGTCACCCCGATTGGCACGTCGTTCCCGAGATCATGATCCCGCTTGTGGGCGAAGTGAAAGAATTGGCGTATGTCAAAAAGACCGTTGTTGCCACCGCCGACCAAGTTATCAAAGAGAGCGGCAGCAACCTTTCTTACCAAGTGGGTACAATGATAGAGATCCCGCGCGCCGCATTGACAGCGGACGAGATCGCCAAGGAAGCGGAGTTCTTCTCGTTTGGTACCAACGACCTAACGCAGATGACGTTCGGTTTCAGCCGTGACGACGCGAGCAAGTTCTTGCCTAGTTACTACGCAAGCAAGATCTACGAGAGCGACCCGTTTGCCCGTTTGGATACCGTCGGCGTTGGCAAATTGATGAAAATGGCGGTAGAACTCGGACGCAGCACCCGTCCCGAACTGCAATGCGGTATTTGCGGCGAACACGGCGGCGACCCCAGCAGTATCGAGTTTGCGCACAGCATCAACTTGACTTACGTTTCCTGCTCGCCTTTCCGCGTGCCCATCGCTCGCTTGGCAGCCGCGCAAGCGAATATACGACATCCGAGGGCGACTAAATAGTGGTCGATAAAAATTAAAACACAATATATTGTGGTTTAGGGCTTATTTC
>CANQPI010000028.1 GCA_947625725.1 uncultured Clostridia bacterium
ACGACCATTCCGGAGAAGTCCAGCTCGAAAATTGCGGAGCGCGGGAACTCCGTGCGTAAGCACACAAATAGGGGGATTTTTGAAAGGCAAAAGTAGCGTAATAAATACCAAAAATTCGCCAATCTCAAATTTATATACCGAAACAGAGAGTTTTGGTGCAGAGGGTATTAACCGTTGGTAAAAATATGAAAAAGATAAGAAAATTCATGGCGAACCAACGTGCCGAGGACAAACGAATGGAGAAAATGACAAAATAGGACAATTAGTTTGCGAAAGAGAAGTCAATTCTCTAACGTATAACAACCGCCGAGCGCACAAAGACACGCTCGGCCGAGCGAATGTCGTAATGTATTTGTGTGACTACAACAAAGAGATCGATTCTCTTTGTAAATTCAACGACTGCGAAAAATATACTTATGCTTAATGACTGTAACTCTTTAAATTTTAGAAATGAATTGAGGGCGAAGCGAGGTGCTTTTGTTCAGCGTGGAAACTTATCTGCACTGCGCAAAAATAATTTAATAATGAAATGTGTTCATTATTGTTGAGCGCAAATATAATATAGGTTATAATATCGCAATTTTGCGTTATTTTTGACGTTTTTGAGCGAAGCAAGATGCAGGCGCAAATTATTTTATATCGGTAATAGATACCTTGACAGGCAATTGGTGGCAGTAAATCTATATAACAGCGCAAGCACATACGATTGACCGAAGATTAAAATATAAGTTGCCTATATGTATAACAAACGGGAATTGGGTTTTTTGACAAAACGTTTTGCACTGCACTTCTGCCACAAAGTTGTCAAAGTACTCGTACAACGTGGTTTTGACAAAATGTTTACGCTTCCTGCCAAGTCATATTGATACTTATTTGCGCCGCCTAGTTATTGAACAAAACATTGCAATAAATTTTTGCAAAAAGCGCTTACTCTTGTTTGATTTCAAAATAACTCGGAGTTGCGTTCCGCTTGGGTTTGAACAACCTTGACATTTTGTTGAAAGGTGTTTCACGTGAAACATGGTAATATTTTGACTGTAATATATCTTCAACCCTTTTGTTTTAAACAAAAATAGTACATAATTAAAATTAAATGTGGTAGCGAAATAAAAAAAATAGAGAAATCAACATGATAATTTATGTGGCGCATAACAAATTTTATTAAAAAAGTTAAATTTTTAGAGATTTGATTTCATATACACCACTAATAAACTAAATAAGAATTAACGCGTCAATTTACGGGCGCATACCGGATTTTATTCAAAAAAAGTGAAATTTTAGAGATAAATTATATTGCACCATCCAATGGATGAGTGAATGTCAGATTGAGTTGCGCAATAAACAGTTCTTTTTAAAGGTTTCGACAAACTGTACGATAGCAACAATAATATAAAAAAATGTTATCTTAATATTTGTCTTTTTGGGTGCAATTTCTGCAATTAAAACAAGCATTATTTAGGAGAATTACGTGTTTTAACGTTAGCGCTACATTAAAATTGTTGTATAATATCGTTTGTTTTGCCCCCAAAACGGCCGTTTAGAATTGTTTCATGTGAAACATATTTAATTAAAAGAAGATTTATCAATATTCCAAGAGTGTTTCACGTGAAACAAAGCGAAAATATGTTTTGGTCACTTCCATTGAGAAACGTTTCGAATTGAAATTTCTCTTTTCTTGCTTGGTCCGCTTGGTTGTTTCTTGCCTGAATGGCAGTTCGCTCGATTGCGTTTTGCTTGATCGACATGCAGGGCAAAAATTGCCCAAAAACAAGCCCGTTTTAGACAGAATGATGTTTCGTCGGGTCGGAAATTTTTAAAATTTAACCTCAAAAATTCTGTTAGAATGGCTATTTCAGCCAACTTTTATAACATAATTTTTCGTGTCATTTTGGCGATTTTTTCGAGAAATTTATGAATAGAACCGAATATAATTGTCGGAGTATAAACGGGCGAGGCAAACCATAGGGATTCTCAAATTGGCTGTTTCACGTGAAACTATGAATTTGTAAATTATGGGACTCGGGTGGGGAGTGAAGTCTTTTGTCTAATTCAACGAATTGCAAATTTATTTTGCGATTTTCGTCTATAATTTTATGGTTTAAATAAGTTATGAAGGTATTTATTGTTTATGTGATCGATAATGTACTTTACAAATCAACGATAAACAGTTATCCGATGCGTGACAATAGGGCGGGTAAGCGTATTTTGCTAAAAAATGTTTGAGAGGCGTTCTCGGTTGTAAATTAAGCGCAACGTGACGGGATGCTAGGCGTTTATGCCTTGATCGAGATAAATTGGTAATTTTAGGGATGAATTTGATTGTGGTTTCACGTGAAACGCGACATAAAACAACGTGCAACGGGACTGATGTCGGGTTTGAGTGCGTAATTGTGCACGTTCTATCTCGTATCGCCTGCGTTCCAGGGGATTTGGATACAAGACTTATGCAGAAATGGGTTAAAGTGTGGATGAACAACAGAAGTAAAGTTTTCGAATAGGTGGGAATAAGCGAACGCATACTATTTTTGCTTGTCAGTGGTTGGGCTGTGTTTATTGAGTTTGTGCACAAGATATGTACAAGAAAAGCCGTTAAAGTGTACAATTAATGCCGTTTAAGCGCATATTAAATACTGTCTGGACGTACAAGGAACAAGTTATAGGCGTATTAAACGCAATCAATATCGAACATATATTCTATTTTAATACAATGATCATGAGTTTTAAGTGCAATATCAAAATTTCGGTTATTATTCAAGTCAAATGTGTGACATGTTAATCCGTCGTGGGGCTTGTGCTTCGGAGTTTTCGACAAAATATTTGTATTTTTCGTTATTGGCGCAATTGTTGTCGGTAATTTATATCGCATTATTGGTGAAAATATGTCAAAAAGGAGTGAATATGCTGGAAGTAAACATTCAAAACGATCAAAATATTAACAAATTGGCACTAGAATTAAGACCTAAATTGAAAAAACACAATGTTTTTATGTGCATTGGCACGGAGAAGGTTTTCTCCGACAGTTTAGGCCCTCGTGTGGGATCTTTGTTAAATCAAGAACTCAACGCGTTCGTTTACGGCATGAGAGAGCAAAACATAACCGCCGAAAACCTTTTGTATTGTTACAATTTTATTAAAGCGTTGCATCCCGACAGTTCCATAGTGGTCGTTGACGCTGCCGTTGGCGCAAGCGAGCAAGTCGGAAACGTTCAGTTGTGCGACGGGGGCATATTGCCCGGGGCGGCAACAAACAAAAATTTGCCCGAAGTGGGCGACGTCGGTATAATCGGCATTGTCGCCGAGCGCGGCATGAGCGACTTTTATACGCTAAACAGCGACAAAGACAAACTTGTGGGAAAAGTCGCAAAATTTATTGCCGACGTTATTGTTGCGGCAACTAAGTGATTTTAATTGCCCTAGTTATACAGTTAAAGACATTTATTTGCAGTCTAAGACGTCTGCGCGTGTGCGCGGACGTTTGTCTGCGTTTGCAAAATAACGCAATTCTGCCCCAAGCGCGGCTATTAGTTTGCGTGCAGATATTTTTACTCAAAATACAAATACTAACGCAGTGTCAGCATAAGCATATAAAATTTGACAGAATGGAACTAATGTGATAGAATATATTCTAATTGCAGACATTTCGTTTGTGAACGAAACGCCGCAAGTTGTACAAAACTTTCAACGCAATACATTTTGTGACAAACGTTGCCGCAACGTTCGGCTCGTTAAAGGAGAAGTATCTTGGATCGCAAAAAAGTCAGATTGATCATATATATCGTTGTGTTTGTCGTCCTGCTGGCATTGGCGGGGATACTCATTTGGCAACTTCTTGCCGGTTCTGCGGAGGAAATTACGGAAGCGCAGTTTTTCCAAACGCTTAGAAATGAGCAGGACGAAAACGGCGGCGGTAGCAAATATGATAATTACAGAAAAGTAACCGTAAACATTTACAGTGTTGTCGCCGTGAAAACCGACGGAACAACGCAGCGATTTGTTCTTATCGATCGCGAGGCATTTAATGCTAAAATGCAGGAATGGCTGGAACACAATCTCGATTCGACTCTAAACCAAGTGGGCACAGGGGGCGAAATCAACTATCAGGTTGCCGATCCCAATGCTACAAGTTGGAGAGATTACATTGTACCCGTGCTTTGGATAGGTCTTATCGTTGCGCTTGGCGTAATTATGTTTAGGCAAATTGCCCGTCAAAACAACCAAAATATCGATTTTGGGCGCAGCAAGGCGCGCGTTGTACAAAATATGAAAGTGCGCTTTTCCGACGTGGCGGGTGCGGAAGAAGAAAAAGAGGAATTGCAAGAGATTATCGATTTCCTCAAAGACCCCAAAAAATTCGTTGATGTCGGCGCGCGCATACCCAAGGGCGTGTTGCTCGTAGGTCCTCCCGGAACGGGCAAAACGTTGTTTGCAAAAGCAGTTGCCGGCGAGGCGGGCGTACCGTTCTTTTCTATGAGCGGTTCGGATTTTGTGGAAATGTTTGTGGGCGTAGGCGCAAGTCGCGTCAGAGATCTGTTTGATCAAGCCAAGAAAAACATGCCCTGCATTATCTTTATCGACGAAATAGACGCAGTCGGACGTCAGCGCGGCGCGGGACTTGGCGGCGGACACGACGAACGTGAGCAAACCCTCAACCAATTGCTTGTGGAGATGGACGGCTTCGAAACAAGTACCAACATCATAGTTATGGCGGCGACAAACCGCGCGGATATTTTGGATCCCGCGTTGTTGCGTCCCGGGCGTTTTGACCGTCAAATTTACGTCAATCGTCCCGATGTGCGCGGCCGTGAAGCGATCCTAAAAGTACACGCTCGCAAAAAGCCTATCGGTCCCGACGTCAACTTCCGCACTGTGGCGCGCATAACGGCGGGCTTTACGGGCGCAGATTTGGAAAATCTTCTCAACGAAGCGGCGATCTTGGCGGTGCGCGACGGCAGAAAAGTTATAACTATGGCGGACGTCAACGAAGGTATCAACAAGGTCATCATGGGGCCGCAAAAGAAATCTCGTCTTGTAACGGAACCGGACAAACGCATAACGGCTTATCACGAGAGCGGTCACGCCATATTGGCTTGCAGCCTCAAATACTGCGATCCCGTGCATGAGGTTACGATTATCCCACGCGGGATGGCTGCGGGCTACACCATGACGCGCCCCGAAAACGACAATAACCACGTAACAAAGCAGCAATTGCTTGACGACATCACCATGACTCTGGGCGGCAGAGTGGCCGAGGAGTTGATAATTCAAAATATCAGTAGCGGCGCCAGCGGAGATATCAAGGCTCTCACCCAAAAAGCGCACAGCATGGTGACGGAATGGGGTATGAGCGAGCGCATTGGACCTGTATTTTACGGTAGCGACGGAGAAATTTTTGTCGGGCGCAATTATCAAACGGAAAAGAGTTATTCCGAAGAAATTGCCAACATAATTGACGAAGAAGTGCGTGACATTGTGGAAAGTTGCCACAAGCGCGCGACGGAAATTCTGTCCTCCAAGTTGAATATTTTGCACAACATGGCGCGAGTTTTAATTGAAAAAGAAACGATCCATACCGAAGAAGTGGATATGCTTATGAAAGGCAAGTCGGTGGAAGAAGTTATCGCCTATATGGACGAAAAAGAAAAATCTTCCGAACCCGCCGCGTCGACGGAAACGGCAACTTCCGAAGTTCCGCAAATTCCCGCGGAACCGCCCAAGGGGGATAATTGATTGGACAAAACGAAATGACCTTTGCCACCAAGCAAAGGTCATTTTTTTAGTTATACTTTGGTAAAGGCTATTTGCGTGGGTTTAGGCGGCGGTTTCGGTTTCCTTGCCTAGGTTTTCCCATTGACTTTCGGTATATTGCGCCAACTCGTAGGATAGGTATCCGACGCGGAAATGCACCGTAGTATATTTGTAGGTATCGCCTTTGGTTTTGTCTATATTGCCCGAAACGTAATCGGGAATATTTTCCTGTGCCATGTACGCCATTCCGCCCAACGCAACGCATACACGGTTGAGGTTTACCGTCTTTTCCTCGGGATCGCGGTTTTTGTCCGTAATCACCGAGGGGCTTTCGTATTTAAAGTCCGTAAAGTTTGCCGTCACCGTTTCGCCCGTAACGGGGTAGAAAAATTGCGCCGAGGGGTTGTCTTGGAAATTGGATTGAGTCTTTTCCAAACCGCGAACGTACAGTAACAATTGGTTGGAGTCGTAAACCGTTATGTTGTTTGCCAACTTGTATTGCGTTGCGGTTTCGCTGCCGTCACGGTAAACGTTTGCCATAGGTCTTTTTCCGCTGTAATCATAGACCGTTTTCAGTTCGTAAGAGGTGGCTTGTTGATGGGCTTGTCCGAGATAAAATCCGTCTACTTCCGAATGGGATTCCTTTGGGCGTTGCGTTTCATTTTTGAATGATACCGACGTAGAAGTAGTTGATTTCAAAACGATCTTGGATACTTCGTTTTCGGAAGAAGCGTCATTTTCGGAAAGAGCCTCGCCTTCGGATGTGGTTTCTTTTTTAGAAGCGGCTTCGACAAGCGACGGAGCGACCGACGCGTAATCTTCTACTATCAAGCCTTTCAGTTCTTCGATTTCGGAGATCAATCTGCCGCCCACCTGTACGTCCAAATACATTACGTACAACGTTTGTTGCGTTGTAACGGTCCACACGTCGCCGGCTTTCGTCAATTGCATGCTGAAAGTTCCGTCAACGGCAAAGGGCGTTATTTCATCCAAGGAACTAAACACCTCGCCCGTCATGGACTTTTCTTTGTAGACTTTGGTTTCGGCGTCGGTTTCCACACCGTACTCGAAGTCTGCCAATGACACGTGATAAGTGTAACTTTCCTCATTCCATCTGACCGTGCTTTTGGTCTCTTTGGCGTTATTGCCGCAAGCGGTCAACAATACTGACAGGGCAAGTAGCAACGTTACAAGAAGCGTAAATTTCTTTTTCATATCGTCCCCATTTTGAAAATTTTTCGGCGTTTCACCGAAAGAAAAATTTTTTAATTGTGCATTTTGTTTGCAGTATTATTTATTATAACACACAAACGTACCGTTTGCCAACTGTTATTTCAAAATTCCTTTGCGCGGCGTTTGCCTCTTTGTATTGCCAACGCTGGCAAAAAATGATATACTACTTAAATAGGACAATTATTATGATCACAATTTACAAATCAAACACAATGGCAGACGCCGCCAAGTATGTTATGAACGTTTTGTCCCGCGTTGACAAAAGCAATCTGGACGTTGTACACACCGTTATAGTACCCGATCGCGCCTCGCTCGAAGCCGAACGCGCCTTGTTGCGAGAGGTGGGCGGCAGTTTCAATATACAGGTTAGGACATTCCGACGTTTGGCTGCGGACATTTTGCCCAAATACGAATATCTTTCCAAACAAGCCGGCATAATGGCGTTGAGCGGTATTATCGGCGACAAGCGCGACAGTCTTACTTGTTTCAAAAAGGGCGTCAACACTCCCGGGTTTGTGGAAAACGTTTACGACACCGTGAGCATGATGAAATATTGCCGCATTACGCCCAACATGCTTTGCCGCGATTTGCCTCGTAGCGTAGCGGGCAAAGCGCACGACTTGGCAATCGTGTACCAGGCGTATCTCGACTATACGCGCGACCGCTTTATCGATTCGGCGGACAAGTTGGATCTGTTGTGCGACGCCATTGCGCAAACCGATTTTGCACGCGACAGTTATTTCTACCTGTTTGATTTTGACAATTTTTCCAAACAGGAGTTGGGTATCGTCGAACAGTTGATGCTTCGTAGTCGCGGCGTGACCGTCGCGTGCTGCGTCAGCGACAGGCGTTTCGACGCGCATCTGTATTTGAACGACATTTATTTGGGCGTCAAAGAAATTTGCCGTCAAAACGGCATAATTGCCAACGAAATATCGGGCGGCGGTTACGTGAGCGACGTCGCCAAACAAATAGGCGAAAACATGTATCGTTACGGCGAAGCGGAAACCGTCGAGGCGGGCGACAAGGTGGAAATTTTCGAGGGCGCAAACCGCATGGAGGAAGTGTACGCTTTGGCTTGCCGAGTGCAACAATACGTGCGCGAAGGCAGACGGTTCGGCGACGTCTATGTGGTGGCGAGCGACGTCGGCAAGTATTACAATGCCGTTTCCACTGTTTTTTCGCAATTCGACATTCCTTACTTTTGCGACAGACAGTATCCGCTGTCCGATCATCCCTACGCGAGTTACGCGGTGGATTACTTGACTATGTGCCGAAATAACGCCAAGTTGGACAGCGTGTTGCCGTTTGTTAAAAACCGACTGTTTTCCGACGGTAGCGAAAATGTGTTTTTGTTTGAAAATTACTGCCTCAAATACAACGTTTCTTACCGATTTGACAAATTCGATCTGGGCAAAGACAGCCGTTATTTTGCGCAGGCGGATGAATTTCGCGAGCGGTTTTACCTGCTGTATCGCGACAATATCCCCCCAAAGCGCGCGACCGTGGGCGAGTATATCGCGTTTGTTCGCAAACTTATCGACGCAAGCGATCTGCGCGAGAAAAACAAATCGCTCTTGCAAAGTCAGCGTGAGCGCAAGTTGGATTTCGAAGCCAAGGTTACAGAGCAGGTCGCCGACAAATTCGACGGCGTGCTTGTGCAGGCGGAAAAAGTTTTGGGCAACAGGTTTGTGGAATTGGAGGAGTTTGTAAAAATTCTTTCCGCTGGACTTGCGGCGGTCAAAATTTCCGTCATTCCTCTGTACAACGACTGCGTGATATTCGCAAACATGGCGAAAGCGCGAAAACACGATGTAAAATTTTTGGCTTTGCTCGGGGCAAATCAAGGCGCAATGCCCATTGTCAAGAGCGATACCAAACTTCTTTCCGACCGCAACATCAAGGATCTGAATGCAAACGGTATCTATCTCGAACCTATGATTTTTACCGAGAACCGTCGCGAGCGATTCAGCTTGTTTCAGTTAGCCCTTGAACCGACGGAAAAATTGTACGTTTCCTACGCAACTGCGGATAGCGACGGGTCCGCTTTGTTGCCGTCGCCGTTTGTAAGCGCGATCAAAAGTCTGTTCGTTCAAAAAAAGAATTCCGTCAATATCGACGGAAAACTTGTTGACGAACCGTTGCGGGTCAGCCGCTCGACGGCAAGCGAGGTATATACCGAAAAGCAGGCGATAGCATTGCTGGTGCAACTCAATCGGCGCGTCAAAGATCATCAAAGCGCAGACGTCCCCTGTTTTGCCGCGCTCAAAGAACTTTTCGGGCAAGAGGCGCACAGATACGAGTCGGACGAAAACGGCAAAAATATCACGGTCAGCCGAGGAAAAGAGTTGTATTTCAAAAAGTCCGAAACCAGCGTAAGTCAAGTTACGGATTTTTACAACTGTCCCTACAAATTTTTCTTCGATTACGGGCTCAACGTCAAGCCGCGCCCCGTCGCGGAGATGCAATCCGCCGATCTCGGCAACGTACTGCACGAGGTTTTGGATAGGTATGTTTCCTGCGACGACCTGCGCGGAAAAACCGAAATTGGGCAGATGGGTTGGGATTTTTTGATCAACGAAAGCGACGAACGTACTCAACAACGCGCAGAAAACATCTTCGCCGCGGTATTGTCCAAAGACGAATACGGCGGCATACGCAACGACCCCGTCATGACGGGAGTGTTGAAGCAACTCAAAAGCGAAAGCGTTCGTATGTGCAAAGTAGTCAAAGGACAACTTGCCGAATCGGACTTTCATCCGAGTTACGGATTGTTTGACCGTCCTACGGAAATAAAATTCGACGCGGCAAGCGGCAATACCGTCAACGTGAGTTTCGACGGGGGCGGCTTCGCCTTGAAAGGAAAAATCGACCGCGTGGACGTTTGGGACGACTATTTCGTCGTGATCGACTACAAAAGCGGCAGGGCGGCTTCGCAGTACAGCGAAAACGAGTTGTATATCGGGCATAAATTGCAGTTGTTGGTGTATTTGAAGGCGGTGGAGGATATTTTGAAAAAAAACTATCCCGAGCGAGCCTTTCGTCCCGCAGGTTTTTACTACTTTGCAATGCACGACGATTTCGGCGACGTCAACGACGGCAACGTTTACGGTTGGAACGGTCGCACGTTGGAAAATCTCGACGTGGCGGCGCGTTTGGACAACAATCTTCCCGACAATCGCAGCGAAAAACTCGGCATAAGAACAAGATACAACAAAGACAACGTTCTTGTTTTTGACAAAAGGGGCAGACTTTCGAGCAAGTTTTTAACTGCGGAACAAATAGACGCGCAGGTAGAATACGCGTTCGAACTGATAAAACGCGCAGGAGCGTTGATGACAAAGGGTTATGCCGCCGTCAGCCCCTACGACGGCGCATGCAAATTTTGCAATTGCAAATGTATTTGCAACTTCGGTCACACACTAAATTACGGCGAGCGCAAAGTTTCCGAAAACGCCACCGCCAAGACTTTCGTCGCGCAATCGGACCGGGTGAAAAAATGATGGAAAAACAAGTAAAACCCACTCTCGAACAGCAACGGGTGATAGACGCGCGCAACACCAACATGTTGGTTTCGGCGTCTGCCGGAACGGGCAAAACCGCAACTATGATCAACCGTATAGTCAGTCTTATCGCCGACGGCGTGGACGTGTCGGAGATCGTCGTGGTGACGTTTACCAACCTGGCGGCAGCCCAAATGAAGAACAAACTTGCCGAGGAATTGTCGCGGCGGCGCGACGCGCGTTCCTGCGAGCAATTGGAAAAATTGGATCTGGCAAATATTTCCACCTTGCACGCGTTTTGCAGCGAGTTGTTGCGCAATTATTTTTACGTTGTGGATCTGGACCCCGCATTTACCATTTTGGACAGCGTTACCGTGTCGGCGTTGCGCAAGAGGGCGTGGGACGAAGTTTTCGAAGAGTATTTTGCGGAAAAAGACGCCTCTTTCGGCGAACTGTACAAAATTCTGTCCACCAAGCGGCGAGAGGACAACTTCAAAAAAGAATTGACGTCGCTCTACGAATTCGGCAAATGTCTGCCCGACTTTGACCAATGGTACAACGACAAGAGAAACAATTTTGTAAACTGCGGCGAAAACAATCCCGTGCTGACCGTTTTGCTCAACGACTTTCGTTTGACTCTCAACTATTGCGTCGAAAACCTGCGCAGACTGACGGAAGATATGGAAAAGTGTTTGCGGGACAAAGTCGCGCAAAACCAAAACGACGATCAAAAGTACAAAAACCCCGCCAAAGATCCTTTGCAGCGGGACATAGCGCGCATTTCGGGCAAGGCGGATATACTTCGCGACAACGCAGAGCGTTTGGCGGCGGTGCGCACGGATACATTGGACAACTTTTTTGCGGATATAGTAAACTTCGAGATGGTTTCCCTGCCCCGAAAAACAGTCGCATGCGACGAGTTTGAAAGTTTGATCCACGCAAATTTTTCCGACGTCAAGGAAAACGTCGAAGGGTTTGTGAACAAGTGCGCCAGACTTTGCCGTCACAAAACCGTTGACGAACTTTGGCGGGAAATGCAGTTGTCACTGCCTCGCGTGGACAAAATGGCGGAAGTCGTTCGTCGCTTTGACGAGGCGTTTACTCAATTGAAAAAACAGCGCGGCGGCGTGGACTTTAACGACTTGGAACACCTGACTTTGCGGTTGTTGGACGACAGTCAAACCCTTGCCGAAATACACGGTCGTTACAAACAGATCTTTGTGGACGAGTATCAGGATACCAACCCCGTGCAAGAGGAGATAATTTGTCGCTTGGTAAGCGACAACAACCTGTTTATGGTGGGGGACGTAAAGCAATCGATATACAGTTTTCGCGGGTGCGAACCGGATATATTTGTGCAAAAATCTCTCCGCTATCTCGACGATCCGAGTGAGGGACGAGTCGAATATCTGAACGTAAATTTCAGAAGCAGTCAACAAATTTTGGATTTTGTCAACACGGTATTCAACGGGTTGATGACAGATGACTTTGGCGGCGTCGATTACGAAAAGGACGCCCAACTGAGCGGCGAAAAACCTTTTGTATTCGACATTTCCAAGGTACGACCGGTATGCGTGGACATACTGCGCCGTCCCCCGACAAAAAAGGGCGACGACAACAAATTGCCGTCGGGGTCGGTCTACGACATAACCGCGGACGTGCAAGACGACGACGGCATTCGACAGGGCGAGCGTATTGCCGAGCGCATAAAACAGTACTACGGCATGCCTTTCGGCGACTCTCGAATCGGTTACAAGGATATTGTTATTTTGTTGCGAGGCATGACCGACCGCGCCAGAGATATTTACAACACGTTGATCGAGCACAACATTCCCGTTACCGCCGAATTCAAGGTAGAGGGATATTCTTCCAAGGAAGTGCGCGACCTTATCAACTTCTTGCGGGTGATAGACAACCCCTACAACGACATATATCTCGCGGGCGTTTGTCTTGTTTTCGGCAAGTTGAGCGAGGACGAACTCGGCGTTATAAGGTTGGATACGGCGCAGTCCGTCAAAGACGAGGAATTTTCTTTCTACGACAGGTTGCAGACATATCTACATTCGGGCGGCAACGGCGAAATCGTTGCCAAAATCGACGCATTGCTCAAATTGATAGAAAATTTGCGCTTTTACGCGCAGAGCGAATCGGTTTGCAACGTGTTATTGGAACTGATGCGGCAATGCGATTACGAGTTGTATGTCCGCGCCTTGCCAAACGGAGAGTTGCGCATAAACAAGTTGTACGAATTTGTGGACGGTATTCGCGGCGCGTCCTACGAACAAAGCGTTGACAAATTCCTTTCCTATATCGACCAAACGGACGAAGAACGTCCCGAGGAATTCAATACAGGCGCGGACGCCGTGCGCATGATGACCATGCACGCCTCCAAGGGGTTGGATTTCCCCATAGTTTTTGTCGCCGGTTTGGAAACGAAATTTCTTTTCAACGGACATGCTGTGGAACACAACGCCGATCTGGGCGTGGCTATGAACAGTTACGATTTCGACTCTATGCTCTACTCGCCGACGCTCGGCAAGGAGGCTTGCAAAATACTCAATCAAGACAAACAACGGCAAGAGGAGATGCGACTGTTGTATGTCGCGCTTACAAGGGCAAAGTACGCGCTCAACTTGGTTGCGACGGTGGACTCCGACCGCATGGAAAAGATCCCCGTTTTGCCGAGGCGCGCGCAGTCGCACTTCGATTGGTTGCACATAGCCCTGCACGACAAGTATTTCGATACCGCCGCCGCACTGAAAAAGGGCGTGGAAATACGTATCGCCGACATGTCCGACAAAATCGAGTCGAACGGCGCGAACGACGAAAGTTCTTCAAAAGAAGATTGCGCGCCGACTGACAAACCGAGCAACCCCGTGGTGCCTATGAGCGTCGAGCAAGTAAAAGAGCGGATATACGGTTTTAGGTATCCGTACCCGAGAGGCATGGAAACAAAGGTGGTCAGTTCCGCATTGGACAAGGAATATATCGACGGCATTCGTCAGGACGGCGAAACGCAGCCGAACGTTGTTCTCAACCTCGACGTCGATCGCAACGATGTGGGCACCGCGTACCACAAAGTGTATCAATACGTAGATTACGACGCCGATTTGCCGCGAATCGCCGATACCGTTGCGAGGTTGGTAAACGACGGGGCAATCGAGCAACGCTTTGCCGACAAGTTGGATTTTCAATTGATCTACGACACGTTGCGCAATCCCGATTTTGTCAGACTGCTTGCCGACGGCAAAGTGTACCACGAAATTCCGTTCATGCTTTACGTGCCGTACAACCTACTCGGCAACGAAAAATATGCCGACAATGTTATGTTACAAGGGGTTATCGACCTGCTTGTACTCAAAAAAGACCGCGCTACGGTTATTGACTTCAAGTACACGTCCCATTCGGACAAGGTCGAGGAAAACTACGCCAAGCAACTCAACAGTTACCGATTGGCCGTGCAAAACATCTGCGGCATAGACAACGTGGATTGTTACGTTTTGTCCGTTGCGGACAACAAAGTAATTGCCATGTCGGGCGCGCCCTGTGACAAAAAGGGCGGTTGAGCGCGCGTCGAATCGGCGAAAAAAATTCGAATTATTTCGCAAAAAACGGGCAAAATGCGACAATGGGGTAAAAAAAACTCAAATTGCGTTGCAGTTTGACCGTTCTTTTTTTCGCGCAAAATGCGTGTTTGCCGTTTGAACAGACCCGTTTGGGGCAACAATCAAACAAAACGGAGGTAAACATGTATTACGTAATGAGAGTTCTGAATATTCTAAACAATCACCGCGTGTTTGCGCTTTGCGTGACATTCGGCGCGCTTGTGCTGTTTGCGGCGATCAATTGGCTGTACGACCCGTATCGCAAGCAAAACAAGCGTATGCGCAACTGTATCAAGTGCGTCAACGCCTTTCCCGACAGGGCGACTTTTTATGCGCGTCATCTGCCGAACGAATACCGTCGCCAATGGCGCGCATATATCAATTGCGGTACGGATAAACCCGCGTTGGTGTTTGAGTTTGCGCCCATTCGTTGCAGACTGCTTGCGTTGTGGCTTTTTGTGGGGGCGGCATGCGTAATGACGTCCTATATTGCCGTGTACTTTGCGGTCAACGCCGACGTTGGCTATTTGGTCATGCAACCTGTGTTTTGGCTGTCATTTATGCTGACGTTGCTCACGCGCAAATTGATCGCGCGCGGCAACGAACGCCGCGCAAAACGACTTTTCGCGCAATTCGTGACGACGCTCACGCGAATAACCCCGCCCAAATCTTCCACGGTAGTGGAAGAAACCGTCAAGGAACTAAACAAACTCAATCGTCAAGAGGTAAACGACGCGGTGGTGGGCAAAGCGGGAGAAATTTTGCGCAATCGCGGTTTGGACGCGCCCCGCACAATCGACGAACAACGGCGAATAAACAGCGCGCTCAACGGTTTGTTACAATCTTATGCGCAAAACGCCAAACGCAACAACGGCTAAACTCAACTTTTCGGAGCAAAACGCGCGCGGCGATTTTTTTGAGCGGTTTGACGGAGTTGTCCGTCGAACCGCTTTTTGCTCGCGTAAAATCTTGTACAAACTTCTTTGTCGCGCATGACATATTCGCGCGGTAAACCCGCGTCAACTCCCCGCGCCTTGACTAAATCTTTATTTATGGTATAATTGTAGCGTTACGTAGCAATCGCTTTGCGGTTACAAACAGGAATTTGGCGGAGGGGTGTAATATGAAAAAATTTGTAAGTGTAATCATGGCAGTGGTAGCATTGGTATTGTGTTTTACATTGTCTGCTTGCGGAAATAAATATGTAAGTCGGTATAATGCTATGCTGATGGTAAGGACAAATACTTCGAATAATGCGTCGGTTTCATTCGATAGTTTTAGCGGAACATACGTAATTGTACTGAAAAACAATAGCGCAGACGAGGTGTTTATAACTTATGAAGCGACGTTGGAAGAAGGAAATATAAAAGTTTACTATGATTTTGATGATGAAAAGTTGAATTTATTTGAAATTGAAACAAACGGTTCTGTTGATGGAGAAACCGAAACTTTTACAGGCAATAAAACAATTTACATCATAATTGAATCGGACGGCAAATGCAACGACGGCAGTTTTTCGTTTGTTTTGGAAAAATCAGAGAAATAGATTTCAATTTATCGGAGAAAATAAATTATGTCAATGAAATGTTTTTTGAATTTAGAACTACCGCTGCAAAAGACGGCTTACAATTACAAAGACATTTTACCGACCATACATAGCGGCGATATGTGGCATGACAGGGGGATAGCGTTCAGAGCAGAGTTGACCGAACAGGAAAAACAATGTTTGCACAACGTTTTTAATGAATTTTGCCTTTATGCCATAGACAGTGAGTTTGGGCTTGATTACGAAACGCGGTATCGCTCTGTTATATCGGAAAACTATGCGACAAATGCGCTTGAAGAACTCAAATGGCTGAGAGCGTTTGCAAAAAAACAACTTCTCAAACAAGACGTATTTATGATTGTTAATCTTTGGCTGGGAAAAAAGACAGAAATCAAAGGACGGCAGATTATCGACATAAACGATTGGGAACTGTCCGCGGAAAAAGATTTTTCTTTCGAGTATGGAGTAATTTATCAATTTATCGATAATTCCCGAGAAGCGACAGAGCGTCGTCGCCAAAGAGCAAACCGCTTTTCGGTATAACATTATAAATTTCAATTTACCAACACGGACGGCGGGCATCTATACAATAAGTTTAGTTCGCTATACTTATTGCGCTACGCTCCAAAACTTCCGTGTGCGCTGTTAGTGTATTCGTCTGTGCATGGAGTTCAACATTGATTTAGTATGACGCACCAAGTCAGTATAATCCGAACCAAATACTCATAATGAGTGAGTGGTTCGGATTTACTTTTTTGCGCCGAATGCCACTTGCATTTTAACTATTTTATGGTATAATTGTAACATTACGAAACAACCGCTTTGAGGTTATAAACAGTAATTTAGCGGAGAATTGACTGCCTGAAATGAAATTGCTTTGGAATACCGAACTGAATATTGAAAAAACCTCGCCGATTTATTATCAAGGTGAAATTATGCATAATGCCGAGCGTATTGTGTATCATTTCACTAATAATATTATGCACCTCACAGAAGTTGAGTTAACATCCGACGGTGATTTTATTTTTTCCAAACTGTATAGTCCAAACGATATTCGCTATACAAGTTTGCAGCGTAAGGCCGCCACGCATTATTCGACCGACGATTTTTCTTTTGGGGAATATGTTGTTTCTCATAAGGGCGAATGGGGATATCAATGTCATAAAAACGGTCAACTGCTTTGGACTAAATCATTGAAAGGCTACCTATATACGGATATTGAGCTGATAGGCGAAAATATCGTTTTTGGAACCTCCGGGTATGGCGGACATTTTTATTCGTTAAACCTTAATGACGGTAGCATTGTTTTCGATTTTAATACCAAAGGGACTTCACAATATTATTTTGACGGCTTCTTTTACATTTGTGTACGAAATTCAGAGTGTACCAATTTATTAAAGATTACAACAACAGGAGAAATAATCGAAGATATCAGATTAAATGGATTATACTATGACTGTGAATGCCCGTTCTGTAAATGTGGCAATAGACTGTATGTCGTTACACTAAATGAAATTAAAAAAGATATTTTCAAACCGATAATAAACTGCATTTCGATATGAAAGAAAGATAAATTTCAATTTAGCGGAGGAATCATGCCGTCAAGCAAGGAATATTTGAATTTCATTTTAGAGCAACTTACGGGCTTAAAGGACATAACCTACAAGCCCATGATGGGTGAATTTCTGGTTTACTATCGCGGCAAACTTGTCGGCGGTATCTACGACGACAGATTGCTCGTAAAACCCGTGAAATCCGCCCTATCCTATTTGCCGCAAGCGGAGTACTCCTTGCCGTATGAGGGCGCAAAGGAAATGCTGCTTGTGGACAATGTGGACGACAGGGATTTTTTGACAGAATTATTTGAGGCAATGTATGACGACTTGCCAATGCCGAAAATGAAAAAGCGGTAAATTTTCGTTTATACACAAAAAGGGGATCGCAAAGATTATTTGCGATCTTTTGTTTTTGTCAGTGCGGCGCAAGTGTGCGCGACGGATAATTTTTTATTGTATTCGTATTGTTAAATGTGATATAATAAAAACATGCAACAGGTCGATTTGCAGACAAAACTCAAAAATCTTCCCGACGAGCCGGGCGTGTACATAATGTACGACGCCGACGGCAACGTTTTGTATGTGGGCAAAGCCAAGATTCTCAAAAACCGCGTGCGGCAATACTTTCACGCGTCCACCAACAAGACGGAAAAAGTGCTTGCAATGCTCAGCCATGTCGCAGACTTCAAATACATTATCACCGCGAGCGAAGCGGACGCGCTGAGTCTTGAAAATACTCTTATAAAAAAATACACCCCGCCCTACAACATATTGCTCAAAGACGACAAGCAGTACCCCTACATCAAAGTGAATTTGAAAGCGGATTTTCCCAGGTTTGTTTCCACCCGCAAGTTGCAAAAGGACGGTTGTCGCTACTTCGGACCTATCACGCAGGGGGGAGCCAAGGCTTTTTTGGATATTCTCGGCAGTGTGTTCCCCACCGTTACGTGCAACAACAATTTTTCCAAACTGCCCAAAAATTTCCGTCCGTGCCTAAACTATCACATAGGCAAGTGTTGCGCCCCCTGCGCGGGCAAGATAAGCAAGGCGGACTATCGCAAAATCGTCGATCGCGCAATGGGGTTTCTCGGCGGCGACGACAGCGAGGTCAAACAGGCGTTGGAGCAAAAAATGCTTGCCGCCTCCGAAAAAATGCAGTACGAACAGGCGCTCGCGTACAAAAGGTACTTGCAACTGATAGACAAAATCAGTCAACAGCGCATAGTCGTACTCAACAAATTTGTCGATTACGATATGTTTGCGGTCGCGTCCAACGGCAAAAATTGCGTTGTCAATCACTTGATGATAAGGGGCGGCAAGGTCGTTTTTTCCGAAAACAACGCGGTTTCCGACGCGGGTATCGACGAGGCTCAAACGCTATCAAGTTTTTTGGCGGAGTACTGCGAAATGGTCAAACTCTGCGGCGAACTGTACACTAACGTGGAGTTGCCCGACGCCGAGGAACTGCAACAGTTGATCTTTGCCAAGACGGGCGTCAAAACCAAAATATACTGCCCCAAGTTGCAGGATAAAAAACGCCTTGTGGATATGTCTTACCATAACGCGGTGGAGTATCTGACCAAGAGTCAGACGGCGATCGACAAGCGATACAACACAACTCACGGTGCGGTTTTGCAACTCAAAGAACTATTGCACCTCAAAAAATTGCCCACGCGAGTGGAGTGCTACGACATCTCCAACGTGCAAGGAGTGGACAAGGTGGCGAGCATGGTGGTGTTTACCAACGGGCAAAAGGACGCTTCGCAGTACCGACGGTTCAAAATCAAAACGGTAGAGGGGGCAAACGACTTTGCCAGCATGCGCGAGGTGCTTTTGCGCAGATTCGAGCGAATGAAAGAGGACGACGGCGTGTTTGGAAAAACGCCCGATTTGATAGTCGTGGACGGCGGACTCGGACAGTTGGACTACGCGCGGCAGGCAATGGAGGAGGCGGGCGTCGAAGTGCAGTTGGTCAGTTTGGCAAAGCAACAGGAGTTGGTGTACACTTTGGGCACCAACGAGCCGACGTTTTTGCCGCGCAATAGTTATGCCCTCAACTTGCTTATCAATATCCGCGACGAGAGCCACCGCTTTGCGATAACGTATTTTCGCAAAATGCACAACAAAAATTCCATCAAGTCGGTGTTGCAGGATGTTCCCGGTATCGGCGAGATGCGCCGCATAGAGTTGCACCGCAAGTTCAAATCCATGGACGCGCTGAAAGCGGCGACGGTGGAGGAGATCGCCGCCACCAAGAGCATGACGCGCACTGCGGCGGAAGCGCTCTACAAATATTTGCACGAGTAAAAAAAGACGCAAAATTGCGTCTTTTTTTGTATAATTAGTGAATTATACTATCAAGTGCAACACCCGAAGAAAAAAAAAGAAGTTCATATAAATCTCCGGTATAATGGTAGTTGGAACAAATTTTACACACCAGGAGATTTATATGAACTACCATCATCTTACCATAGAAGAGCG
>CANQPI010000029.1 GCA_947625725.1 uncultured Clostridia bacterium
CTCCCAATAATTAAGTGTTATTTTAATAAAAAATAATTTTTAAATTGAAAAACGGCAAAGAACTAATTAAAATCAACTATGTATTTAATTATTGGTAAAAGCGATAAATTTGAGTAAATGTACACTATCAAATTATTTCAAACATTTGCTGACATTGTAATTATACAATATTGCAGGCGTTTGGACATTGCAAAATAAATTTTATGATGCTTACAGTTATACAGTAATAAATACTATATTTCGGCACGCTTTATACTTTATACCATACGGCGAAAAATGAACCGGCTATTTCTTTTTCAACTACCGATAAATTGTATAAAAATACATAAATTATAAGGAACTCTTTTCATTTCCTCAAAGGCGCTTACGCTTGACTGAGGCGTTCACCACTTCATTCCCAGACCAGAAACAGACGCCAAGCCGTAATATCTTGATGCAATGCATCCCCATGTTTGTTAATTGCATCCTTTCACTGAGATGCGGCCTGTTAGCAAAACAACTCCCTTGTAAATTCGACTAGCAACTGTGCGCCACGCAAATTTGCTCAACACCAAATGTGCCGACCATGCTCCTCGGTTGAAACGAGTCCCAATTACGTCAGAAAACAATGGCATAAAAATACCACTATATTGACATTTCACTATGGTATGCTTGACTTAAACAACAAAAACGGTGATTTTGTACATTTGCAAATAGATTATTTAGCAGGTCAAAAAAATATGATTATTTATCTAAATGAAATATTAAATCTAAAAGAAAGCGAATATGCCGATTGGACTTTATGCCTAAATAACGCTAATAAAGAACAAGTATATTTTTTCGAAGAAAATAAAACACGCCTTATTGAACATATATCCTGGAAAAAACACAGCAATTCAAACACTAGTTTTCGAACTATACCTACAAAATACTGCCTCCATTTCTTACGATTGGATAGAGATCAAAAGTTGAATCAATTGCTGTTTTTGGGGACATTTGAAAATTGTGGAATAAATAAATATGACGACGGACACGAAACATACAAATTACAACACATTGATCGTTTTTCTCATTTCGCAGAGAGATTGATCGTTGAGTTCTCCAAAAAACAGGGTCCCAAACAGGCTAAGATTAATATTTCCAATATAGAAACAATGCCCGTAATATCTATATTGAAAAAAAATATATTTACGTCAATAAACCTTTTGAGGGATACGATAAAATATCTTTATCTTTTAAGGAATTGAAAACGATTATAAACGGCAATGTCGATAATTGGCGTATATTGTTTGAAAATATAAATTGTGTTTATGCCATAACAGATACTTTAACAGGTAAAATATACATTGGCAGCACTTATGGATTTAATGGCGTTTGGCAAAGATGGAGTCGTTATGTTAGCACAAACGGACACGGCGATGATGTGATTTTGAAAGAATTGATACAGAACGATCCAAATCACGGTGATTATTTTAACCTTACTATCATAGAATGTTTTCTGAATCGCGACGGTAACGCACAATATATCCTGGATCGCGAGAAGTATTGGAAAATGGTTTTTTCCACACGGCAACACGGAAACAATAAGAATTAAAATCAGAAATATTGGCTTTAATCATGTTACCCATCTGCGGAATTGTTGATAATAAAGTTTGCCGAATCAAAAAATCGCGTATGCTTGCATAAAAACAATCGCTACGTTCGGCAGGGCAAAGTTTCGTCGGCGGCGCGTCGTCGCCGTTGCGTTACGCGACAAACTCGCCCCGCCTCAACACACACCGCTACAAGCAAAAGCCCTCGGAAAAATCCGAGGGCTTTGTTGTGTAAAATACTTGCGCTTTGGCGTTCTTTGCAAAAACCTGTTGTCGTGCGTTGCCGACTAGGCTTCCGTCTTGGAAACGATAAGCGTTTCGTACGGTTGAAGCGTTACGGTGTCGCCGTCAAGCGTCTTTCTGCCGGTCGTGCTCCAATAGAGCGTTGCGCCGCTCAGATGTTCCACAGTCGCGCCTCCGCTTGCGCTGTGAGCAACGATCCAACGAGTTCCGTTGTTGACGATATTGATAAAGTACGAGCCGTTGCTACTGTCAACCGTGTATTTGGCGGTAACGTTGGCATTGGAATCCAATCCGAAGGTATCCACAAACATCTTTTTGAACGCGATCAGTTTTTGATAATTTTCGAACATTGCCAAGTGGTCGGCTTTACGTTCGTAATCCAGCGCGTTTACTGCGTACGGGGCGTTGTAACTGTTGTGGATCTGTTCGCCGAGTCCGCCGAGATCTTCCTTGCTACGCAACATTTCTTCGCCCGCAAGGATAAAACTGATGCCGTTGCTGGTCAAGATCATAGATTGCGCCAACATGGCTTGTTTTTCCGCATCGGGAGCAAGGTAGAACTTAACTCTTTGAATATTGTTGTACAGCGTGTAACCGTCGTGGCAGGTCACGTAGTTGACCGTCTTGTAGAGGTCGTTTGTAACTTCGGTAGTCCCGCCCTTGAAGCCGTCGGTGATACGCTTGTCGGTGTAGGATTCGCCCACCACATAGTTGAATACTTGGTCGCGCATACGGTCGTTGAACTGTCCCAATCCGTCGGGGAAGGAGTTTGCGCTACCTTGATCCGCCATTTGACGTACAGACGTTGTGTTGTTGCCCCATGCCTCTCCGTAGAAGATCATGTCGGGGTTGATTTGGCGCAGACGAGCCGTCAATTGTTTCATTGTTTCCAAATCGTGCAATCCCATGATGTCGAAACGGAAGCCGCCGAGTTTGTAAGTATCAGCCCAGAAGCAAACCGAGTCGATCATGAACTTGCGGAACATCGGGCGTTCGCTCATGGTATCGTTGCCGCAACCGGAGTCGCTGGAAAGCGAACCGTCGGTGCTGTGACGGAAGTAGTAACCGGGCATAAGCACTTCGAAATTGGAGTTGCTTGCTTCGTTTACGTGATTGTACACCACGTCCATAATGATATTGATACCCGCGTCGTGGAACGCTTGCACCAACTGTCTGAATTCCAAAATACGGGTGTATCCGTCGTAGGGATCGGTAGAATAGGCGCCTTCCAACACGTTGTAGTTGAGAGGATTGTAACCCCAGTTAAAACTGCGATATTCTACTTCTTCGAGGTTGGATTGGTCAAATACAGGCACAAGTTGCACTGCGTTGACGCCCAATTCCTTGATGTGGTCAAATCCCGTCTTGACGGTGGTAGAACCTTTGGTATAGGTCGTTTCTTTCTGGATCATTCCGAGGAACGTCTTGGCGATATCGGGGTTGCCGCCCCAAGTATCGGAGGAGGTAACGTCCGCCACGTGCGTTTCCCAAACGACAAGTTCGTTTGCGTCGTAGCCGATAGGTTCAACCTCATTCCAACCCTCGGGAGTTACCAAATCGGACGCAAAGTTGACGATCATTCCGCGTTTGCCGTCAACGCCCGCGCTCTTGGCATAGGGGTCAACAATTTCCATACCTTTGGGGTTTTTGCCGTTGTACACCGTATAAGTGTAATATCTGCCGGGAATTCTTTCGGGAACGGTATATTCCCAAACGCCCTGCGGGGTTTTGGTCATGTTGTGGGTTTCGTAAGCCTCGCCGCCGTTGCCCTCGTTGTACAGGTTGAGTACCATACGGGTGGATACGGGCGACCACACTTTGAACGTTGTGGACTTGGGTCCCAGCGTCGCGCCGAGATCGTCGCCCTCATAGTAGAATGTGTCGGCAAACTCCGCCAAGTCGTAAAATACGGTGATGTCTACGCCGCCTGTCGCGACCCGATCTTTGAGCGTAAATGTCGCTGCGATCGTGTAGGACTTGTTGATGTCGGCTTCGCTGGGCAATGTGTAAGCCACGTGTACCGATTGGGTGGTGATTTCCGTTTCGTCGATCGTCTTGCTGTCTTCCAACACGCTGACTTTCTTTACCGCAGAGGCGAAAAGAATGTCGATCTTGGTACGCGACGTAAACGACGCCTTGATGCCGTAGTTGAGTTCGATATAGTTGGATTCCTCAACCGAGTGATACAAAGCGATGTCGCCCGCAAGAAGGTAAACGTCGTAGCAGTTTGTTTCCTCGTTGAAGGTAAAGTCGTCCGGTTCGAAGAAACGGTCTGCGCCCGCGTCGTCCTTTTTCCAAGTGGCGTTGTCCCAGGTGTCGGTTTCGGTTCCGTTGCAGAAAAGGGGAATAAGTCCGAAACGCGCGTTGTCCTGTCCCGCTTGCAGGGGGAAGTAGGCAATTCCGCCGAAACTGTCTTGCGCTTTCATAGTGTAACTTCTGCCTTCCTGTCCGGCAGTCCAGATCCAGAATCCCCAAGTTTTGTACTCGGCGGAGTTGAGTCTGCGATAGTGAACTGCCACGCTGCGTTGCGTTTGGGGAACGGGGTCGCCCAAAACCTTGGCGTCGCTGATGTGACTTTGGTCGTTGAAGATCTCAAACGAGCCTTCCAACACCAAAATTTGCTGTTTGCAAACGCGGCAATAACCGTCTGCCTGAACGTCGTGCGGTCCGTAGTCGGTATATACATCGTGCCCGCAATTGGCGTTGCGCCAATGGTAGTTCTCGTCGATGGTCCACTCCTCACTGTACGTGTGTTGGTGGTTGGGATCGTTGGGGTCCGGTTCAACAGGATCGGGTTCTTTGTCGCAAGCGGCAAAAACCAGACTCACTGCCATCACCATGCACAACAATGCAATGATAAAAAAATCTTTTTTTCATAATTTACCTCTTTTTTTTATTTAGACGACGGACGGTATCCGCCGTAAATTTTGTTGTTACGCCAAAGGTCGCTCTTTGCAAACTATCAGCGTTTGATATGCCGCGATCGGGGTATGCGCGGTGAGAGTCGCGTTGTTCGAAGTGTCGAGATACGGCTTGTAACCGTCAAGATCCAACTTTGCTTTGCTGCCGCGAGCGTTGGCGTGAATTATCTTCCACACCGAGCCGTCTTTCGCCGCGACGGTGGCGACGATAACTCCGCGCTTGCCGCCGACGGTCTTTACTTTATAGTTGGCGACTACCTTTGCGTTGGAAGTCAAGTCGAAATCTTTGACAAATTTCTTCTTGAAGGCGATCAACTTGCGGTAGTTGGCAAACATATCGGCGTTATCTACTTTGAGTTCGTAGTTGAGAGAATTCATTTCGTAGCCGTAGCGGTAACTGTTGTGGACCGCTTCGCTGTTGCGAAGTTCGGGCGTTGCCAGATCCGCTTTGCTGCGTAAAAATTCCTCTCCCGCCAACACAAAGGCGATTCCGTTGCTCGTCAGCACCACCGAATTTGCCAACATTGCGTGCGCTTTGGCGTCCGACGCGGATATTTTGCCCGTTGCTATCATGCGATCCTTCAAAGTGAAGTTGTCGTGACAAGTAACGTAGTTGACGGTTTTGTACATATCGGGAATTTTTCTTCCGGTACGACCTTTCATTCCGTTGAGAATGTCGCGCAAGGCAACTTTTCCGTCGGAAACCCACCCCAACTCGGCATTTTCGCACAATCCGCTCTTGACAAGCGCGTCGCGCATGATATCGTTGAATTGCGCCAAACCGTTTGCATAGTACTTTGCGTTGCCTTGGTGAGCCAACTTGACTCCCTCGACCGTCGCCATGTTCCACGGCTCGCCGTAGACGATTATGTCGGGATTTATCTTGCGCAATTCCGCGACGAGTAGGTTCATGGTTTCCAGATCGTGCAGACCCATCAAGTCAAATCGAAAACCGCCCAACTTGTAGGTCTTGGCGAGAAAACACACCGAGTCGATCACAAACTTGCGCATCATGGGGCGTTCGGTAGCAGTGTCGTTTCCGCAACCGGAGCCGTTGGTCAAATTGCCGTCGGCGTCGTAACGGAAGTAGTAACCGGGCGCAAGCACGTCGAAGTTGGAACCCGCGGCTGCGTTTACGTGATTGTACACCACGTCCATGATGACGTTGATACCCGCGCCGTTAAACGCTTGCACCAACTGTCTGAATTCCTTTATGCGCACATAGCCGTCGCGCGCGTCCGTGGAGTAACCGCCCTCAATCACGTTGTAGTTGAGAGGATTGTATCCCCAATTGAACGTCATGTCGGCTTCGTCGTTGGCTTGATCGAACACGGGCAACAACTGTACCGCGTTGACGCCCAATTCCACAATGTGATCGAAACCCGTCTTGACGGTAACGCCGTTTTTGGTAAAGGTCGTTCCGCTCTCGATCATGCCGAGAAATTTCTTGCGGTGGGCTTCGTTGCCGTTCCACGTCGCAGAGGACGTTACGTCCGCCACGTGCGTTTCCCACACGACAAGTTCGTTTGCGTCGATAGCGTGGGGCGCAACTTCATCCCAACCCGCGGGTTTGGCTCGGACGGAATCGAAATCCGCCACCATGCCGCGTTTGCCGCTCAGTCCCGCGCTCTTGGCGTAGGGATCGACAATCTCCGCGCCGTCGGGATAGACGTCGTTGTACACCGTGTAGGTGTAGTACTTTCCGTCCAACCTTTCGGGCACGGCGTACTCCCAGACGCCCTGCGGGGTTTTTGTCATGTCGTGGGTTGCGTAAGCCTCGCCGCCGTCGCCCTCGTTGTACAGGTTGAGTACTATACGGGCGGATACGGGCGACCACACTTTGAACGTTGTGAAGTTTGCTCCCAACGTCGCGCCCAAATCGTCGCCGTCGTAGAAAAATCTCTCGTCAAATTGCTGTGCGGCGAAACGTCCGTTCTTTGCCGCTACGCCGCAACGTTTTGCGCTGTCACCGTTACGCAAGACGAATTCCGCGTCCTACTTCGATAATGGCAAGAACTTCGGGGTCGAGTTCCAACTTGATCTCGGTCGCCTCGAAATCTTTGTCCACCGCGACGTTGACGGTCTTGTCGCCTACGCGGCACACGGCAAAACTTTCCTTGCCGTAATCGGAAATTTTTTCCACCGTGGCGGCAATGCCTTGTTCTCCCAAAGTAACTTGGTACGGGTCGAAGCGAACTTCGAGGTCTTTTTCGAAAATATCCTGTCCGCCGCCGTTGACAAGGCGAAGCGCCAACCTGCGCGAGCAATCGAAGGAAGCCCCCGCAATGTCCAACGTAAACGCCAAATCGGGCACTTTCTTGATCTTGCCCTTGATTTCCTTTTCGACGGTAACTTTGTGTTTGCTGATACGTGCGGACAAAGTGTTGACCAAATTGAGCGGTTGTTGTGCCTGTTCTCCTCCGCGCGAAAGCGCGATACGTTTGAGGTCGATTGAGATCTTGACGGTTTTGCCCAACTCGTCATCTGCACCCGCAATGGCAAACAACACGCGGTCGCCCACCTGCAAGTGTACAAGACGTTGTCCGTTGACGTCCTCCTCCTCTACAACGCGAGCCTCTATGTCGCCGCCAAAGCCGATCGCCGAAGTGGGAACGGTAATTTCGTACTCGCCGTCCTCCACGTCGATCGCCTGCGGCAATTTGATAGTATTGCCCAAAAATTTGATTTTGCCGCCCGCGACAGAGCCGTCCACGACAACCTCGGCGGGAATACGCGGAGCAATGCTCTCCTCCGTCTGCGCGTCGAAAATGTGCAGATGTTCCAGATCCAACGAAACCTCGATGATCTCGTCCACTTGATAGAAACTTCCCGCGGGCGCTTTGATGATGACTCTCGTGGGGCTTTCGCCGACTATATCCTCGTTTTCCAAATTGAAATCGGCATAGACCTGACAATCCGTACCGAGTTCCTCCACGTGAGATACGCGGCACTTTGCGCGATAGGGGTAGGCTTCGGGATTGACGGAAAGATTTTCCGCGCGCAGACCGACGATAACCTTTTTGCTGCCGTCGAGATAGGTGCGATTGGTCTTGCTGAAAAGCGACACGGGGGTTTGCAGTTTGACGTCGGTGTTGTCGAACTCTACCGTCACTTGTTCGCCGTGTTGCGTGAGCGTTCCCTCAAAGAAGTTCATTTGCGGAGTGCCGATAAAGCCCGCAACAAACTTGTTGCCGGGGAAACGGTACAAGTTGCGCGGAGTGTCGATCTGTTGCACGTAGCCGTCTTTCATTACCACGATACGCGTTCCCATTGTCATAGCCTCTACTTGGTCGTGCGTAACGTAGATGAACGTGGTCTGCAATTTGTGATGCAACTTGGATATTTCCGAACGCATTGCGGTACGAAGTTTGGCGTCCAGGTTGGACAGCGGTTCGTCCAAAAGCATAACTTTGGGACTGCGAACTATGGCGCGTCCCAACGCAACGCGTTGACGTTGTCCGCCCGACATTTCCTTGGGTTTCTTTTCCAAATACTCGGTAATACCGAGAATTTCCGCCGCCTCGCGAACCTTGCGGTCGATTTCGTCCTTGGGAAGTTTTCTCAGGCGCAGACCAAATGCCATGTTTTCGTACACGGTCATGTGGGGATACAGGGCGTAGTTTTGAAACACCATCGCTATATCGCGGTCCTTGGGTTCAACGTCGTTGACGACGACGTCGCCGATACGCAATTCACCGGCGGTTATATCCTCCAAACCCGCGATCATACGCAAAGTTGTGGATTTGCCGCAACCGGACGGTCCGACGAATACAATGAACTCCTTGTCGGCAATTTCCATGCTGAAATCGTTGACAGCTTTTTTGCCGTTGGGATACACCTTGTAAATGTGGGATAGGTTAAGACTTGCCATACATTCCTCCGTTATCGAGATGCGAAACCGTTGCCGCATCCGTATTTAGTACTTACGGGGCGTAGCCACCGCCGCTTTTGCCGCGAATTTGCGCAAACAAATGCCTGTCGGGGACAAATTTGCCCACTTATAATTACTATATACTATATAGAATTAAAAGTCAATACCTTTTTAATAAAAAACAAAGTTCACTTTTATAAAACTAGGATAAAAAATAGTTAGTTGCTCGGCGACGCCGAAACTGCTTGCGGGGCGGTTGGCGACGCCTGCGCCTCGTCGTCCTATTGCCACACGACGAAATACAGCAATGTTTTCGCACGGGAAACAACCGTTGACGAGCCTTGTTTCGTTTTGGGCGCGCAGAGCGCAAGCGCAAAATCGCCGCAGAGATTGCGAACGAGTACAAAACGGCAACAAACTCGCTGTAATTTTCGATTTGTCAAGATTTCCGCTATCTTGCGGTCTACTTACAATAATCTCAAATTATGTTTGGTTTGGCGCGATTTTCGACGTCAAGCCCGATACCTGAAAAATATTATACCATTTCGCAAGGCAAATTGCAATATGAAAATAAATTTTTTTTGGAATATTATTGTTTGATTATGTCGCCAACTATGAGCAAATAGTCGTGACGATCGCGGAACGGACGTTTAGTTGATGGTTCACAAAGCACTCTTTTGTCAACAAACCCGCGCTTGGTCGCATTTGATTGCCGATTGCTTTGTTTTTTTGCGGCTTTGGCGGCGCCGTCCCCAAAAAAATCGCGCTTTTCTCTCGAATAATTTGAGATTATTAAACGAAAATTTCTGCGGAAACGCAGTAGTTTTAACAAAACAAAAAAGGAGAAAAATTATGAAAAAACTTGTAACTGTTTTGTTGGCCGCCCTGCTCGCAGTTGGCTGCATATTTGTTTTTGCGGCTTGCGGCAAACCCTTGGAGAATCCCGATAGTAAATATGTGCTTGCCGGTCAGCATCCCGGTTGGGGCTTGACAGATCCCAAAGATCCCACGGACGCCAAATATGCAGACAGAGTTATGGAAGCCATCAAACTCAACGACAAAAGAGTTGCTTCCATCAAAGACAAACTCACGGAAGCAAAGTATCTCTACGTTATAGAGTGGACCTACGTTGCCAGCGACGCGGGAACGGATCCTTGGACTTACAACCCCGACGGACAGGGCGCAATAGAGTTTGACCCCAACTTCTCTCTCAAAGTCATCAAATACACCGAAACCGACGGAATTTGGGCGGAAACCTGGTACATCAGCCGCGAATCGGGCGGCACAATCGATTCGCTCACACCCGACACGTTGTGGATACCCAAATGGGAAGAAACTCCCGAAGACGGTTCCGACGGTTGGAACGCAAACTGCGTGCTGCTGAAAGGCGCAGGCAAATATTTGATCGTATTTGCCGATTTCACGACCAGTTTCGGTATCGGAGCAATTCAACTCGCCGATTAGTAATTTACACACAAAAAAGCCACCCCGCGGGGTGGTTTTTTTGTACGAAAAACATTGTTGAGGCAAGTCGCGTCCGCGCCTGCTAAAAACAACCTACGTTACGGGGAACAGGTCAACGCCTGCGCCCCGATTTGTTTGCAAATTGCCGCTCACTGTGCGCGCAACACCGCCGACGACATAGGAGCCATTGTCAGCGTGCCGCCGCTCAACGTAACTTCGTCGGTGAGCCATCCGCTCAAAACAAGATCTCCCAAGCCCGACAAATCGACTGTGACTTGCATAGGCAACAGATTGTGCAAAACGTAGACCGTTTTGCCGTTGTAGTCGAATTTGAGCGCGGCTACACCATCTCCGAGAGTTGTAACGGCGGTAACGTCGCCGCGCGCTATCTCGGGGTTGGCGTTGCGCAGGGCGATAGCCTTTTTGTAATGATTGTAAATGCTGTTTTTGTCGCCGAGTTGCTTGGCAACCGTACCGTTTGTTTGCTTGGATCCGGAATAGGTCGAGCCGATAGGATTGCGCACCAAGTCGCCGTCGCCCCACAACATTGCAAGACGTCTGTTCGCGTCGGTATTTGCGTCGCCGCGACTGCCCTTCATGCCGATTTCCTCGCCGTAGTAAATGAACGGATTGCCCGGCATAAGCAAATACATACTTGCCGCCAACTGCAATGTATTGTCGGAAGCGTCCAAATAACCCGCCGAACGGTCCATGTCGTGATTGGACAGAAACGGAGCCATGATAGCGTCGGGACGGCTTGCTTTGACCGTATTGTAGTAACTTTGCAAATAATCGGTAAACCAAAATCCCTCGCCCATAGTGATCGCGTTGCAGATACGCCCGCCGCCCTCGGCAAAGGAAAAGTCAAAACAGTTGACCGCTTGATAGTAGTTTTGCACCGAAGTAGGAGAGGACCAATTTTCGCCCACAATGTAGGCGTCCTGTTTGTACTTGCGGCATGTTTCGTCGATCCATTTCAGCACTTCGATATTGCGAGAGTCATCTCCGTAGTAAAAGTACTTGACTGCGTCCAGACGGAAACCGTCGATACCCACGTCGCTCAGCCAAAACGCAATAATATCCTCGACGGCTTGCTTTACCGCAGGATTGTCGTAGTTGAGTTCGGGCATCTCGCTACTGAAATTACCCTCGTAGTACCACTGCGTTCCGTTCGGGTCTTTGGCAAATTCGTACCAAGTGTGACCGATCGTTTTCTCGGAACTGACGGTATAAAAATCATAGTAGGGATCGTCAACGTCGCCTTTTTTCAACGCGGTGCGCGCCGCGTCGAACCACGGGTGATAACTGCTTGTGTGATTGAGTACCAGATCGATTATGATGTTGATACCGCGCTTGTGCGCCTCGCTGACAAGTTCGCGCATGTCATTCATCGTGCCGTAGACGGACGCGACCGATTTGTAATCGGTAACGTCGTACTTGTGATAACTGACGGAGGGCATGATGGGCATAAGCCATATACCGTCGATACCCAAACTTTTGCCGCTTAGCGGATCGCCGTCGTTGAGGTAGTCCAAACGCTTGATAACGCCGCGCAAATCGCCCATGCCGTCACCGTTGCCGTCGGAAAATCCTCCGACAAAAATTTCGTAAAAGGTGCGGTAGTTGTCGTCGGATATTACGGGTTGCATGTTTTCGTCCAGATCAAGAGCGTACTCTTTGCTACTGCAACCCGCCAATGCCGAAAGCGTCGCAAGCGCGATCGCCAACAGCAAAATCGTTGCAATAATGTGTTTTTTCATTGTCACCTCTCAAATTACAAGGCAAAGGCGAGGAACGCGATCCTCGCCTTGTGTGCAATAGAACGATCAGCCCTTGACCGCGCCGGCGGTTGCGCCCTCGATATAGTACTTCTGCATGCAGAGGAACAGCGTAACTATGGGTACTGCCACGCATACGCAGCCCGCCGCAAATACGGTAAACACGTTGCCGTCCGCCTTGGCGTCATACAACATGTAGTACAATCCCACCGCAACGGTGTGCAATTCCACGTTTTGCTGACCGAGAATGACGCGCGCAAAGATGAAGTCCATCCACGGACCGGTAAACGCAAGCAACGCCGTGTAGATGATTATCGGTTTGGACAACGGCAACACCACTCGCGCAAAGATCTGCGCCTGAGTTGCGCCGTCGAGTTTTGCCGACTCCACCAAGGCGTTGGGCACAGTGTCAAAGAAACCTTTCGCCACGTAGAAGCCCAAGCCCGCGCCCGCCGAGTAGCACAAGATCAATGCAAACAGCGTTTGAGTCAACCCCAACGCTTTGAGAATGAAGTAGATGGCTATCATGCTCATAAAGCCGGGGAACAAGCCGAGTATCATTGCCAAGTTCATAAAGGGCTTGCGCATTCTGAACTTGATTTTGCTCATAACGTAAGCGGTCGCCAACGTCAGCAATGTAGAAAGGATACAACTGAATATCGCCACGATAACCGTGTTGAGGAATTGTTGCGCAAACAGCGTTTCGGTAAACAACTTGCGGAAGTTGTCAAATCCAAATCGCGCGGGTATGTAGTTGGAAACAACTATACCTATCAATTTGCCTTGATTGTTGTACTCGCAGCGGAAAGCGTTCAAAATGATCCAGACAATGGGATACAGCCAAATTACGCACAGCACGACCAATACAATGTAAACGACTGTGTTGACGATCGTTCTGTTGCGCCGCATGTGACCGACTTTCTTTTGTTTTTCGGTAAAAACTTCGCTCATTGGAAAGTATCCTCCTCTTTGTATGCTTTGCTGCGTCTGTAAGTCACAAGCGTCAGAATAGACGTGCAGATAAAGGTAATGATACCGATGACCGCGCCCTGATTGTAGTTGCTGTTTTCAACGGTAAGTTTGTACAGCCAAGTGACCAGCAAGTCGGTTTGTCCCGCTTTGTACCCCGCCACTGCCGGTCCGCCGCCCGTCAACATGAAGATGATGTTGAAAGAGGTGACGTTGCCGATAAAGGAACTGATGAGGTAGGGCGTGGTAATAAAGAATATGTACGGGAAGGTGATCTTGCAAAAGATCTTGAAAGGCCTTGCCCCGTCCACTTTGGCGGCTTCGTACAAGTCGCTGGGAATGTTCATCAAAATACCGCTTGTCATCAACATCGTGTAGGGAACGCCCACCCACATGTTGATAAGGATTATCATTGTCCTTGCCAAAGTCACGTTTTGATTTGTCGGATCGTTACCCAAAAAGTTGATCGGCGCGTCGGTGATACCCAAATTCATCAACATCGAGTTTATGGGACCGCCTCCGGAAAGCAGGTTTTTCATTGCCAACAGCGAAATGAATTGCGGAATGGCTATCGTCATTATGAACACCGTGCGGAAAAGGGTCTTGCCCTTGATACCCTTGCGGTTGATGAGTATCGCAAGGAAAATTCCGCCGAAATAGTTGGTAAAGGTTGCGAATACTGCCCAAATTACCGTCCACAGCAAAACAGGCAAAAAGCGTTGACCTATTTCGTTGCTGCCGTTGGTAAATATTTCCACAAAGTTTTGGAAGCCCGCCCAACCGAAGTTTGTTTGACCTTCGGACGCAGACCAACCGCCGTAGGTGGTAAACGCCACCAAGATCATGTACACGGTGGGCAAGATCGTAAATACCGTTACGCCCAAGATCGTGGGCGCAAGCATCGTCGTGTGGAATTTGCTGTCCAACATGCTTGCCAAGTCCTGCTTGAAAGTAGTTGCGCCCGCGCCGAAACGAGAGTCCGTATCCGCCTTGTATGCGCTGGCTATGTTGGATAACCACAAGAACAGGTAAATAACGATAACGCCCAACGTCACCACGCCGAATAGCAATATCAGCATTGAGTTGCCGACAACCATAGGCATGCCCGTTTCGGGATCGACGGGGGGATTGTCGGGATCGAAATCGCCCTGAATGTAGCCCAAATCTCCAAAGTTGACCAACGCCTTGAAACCGAGCGGCGTATCGTTGATTGCGGGCGACAACGCCATGAACAGCACAAACAATATCTGGATCGCCAAGAAAATCAACCCTTTGAATATCTGTCCGTGATACAAGTTGCCCGCGCCCATAAAGAAATGCGATAGTTTGGTGCCGACGCTGCCGTCCATAAAACGTTCGTGAAAGTTGCGGAACCACCTTGCTATTCCCTTGCCGAGTTTGACAAAGAAATTTTTGATGGCGCGCCCCACCGATACGAACCAATTTTTGACGGCTTTGAGTACTGCGCCCAACTTTTTGTAATGGGCGAGAATCAAACAGACGATCCCGAGCAACTGCGCAATAACGACGATGATCAATACCGCCAAAAGCCAATCGGCCCCCGTTTGGGTGATCGCTAGTAAGTTCGTCATTCGGTAACCTCCCCAAGGAATGTTGTTGCTTTTGTCATAGTTTTTCTCCTAACAAAATTTGTTCGGGACGCGCCGCTCAACGCGGCACGTCCCCAATATAGACAACAGTTCAAAAAGAAGTCTTAGTTGCTGACGTTTCTGAGAATATTCTCTATCTTTTGCAGACCTTCTTTAACTTGATCGCCGGTAGAATAATAAGTTGCGCCGCCATTGTTGCTGTCTTTGTATTGCAAAATATCCTGAGTGTAAGTGTCTTGACCGGAGGAGTAGAACAGCGTGTTGAGAGCCGCGCTCGGTCCGAAAGGTTGCGAAATGCTCCACTGACGCATAGCGTACTGCATTTGCGCAAGTTTTGCCTGCGGGGTATCCTTTGACATTGCCTCGAACTCGGTAGCGGCGTTCTTGTAGGCGGGCAGGTTGTTGGCTTCTTCGAAAGAGCCTTCCTGAATTTCTACGCTGGACATATACTTGATGATTTGTTCGCACAGAGCCTTGTCCTTTTTCACTACTTTGTTCATAGCGTTTAGGCAAAGTATCTTTGCGTCGTAGAAAGAACCGGATTTCATAACGGTACCGGCAGCACAAGTACCATATTCGTCCCTTGACGTAATGGTAAATGTGGGCAATTCGGCAACGCCCAAATTGTCGCCGAGCGCTGCGGCTACGCCTTCGTACTTCCATGCGCCGCCGATCAATGACAAGACAGATCCGTCTTTGAGCAAACTTTCAAATCCCGTATCTCCCGAAAGCGCACCTCCGTTGGCGTCGCCGAAGAAGCGTTGCGCCCAACGGAATCTGGCGACGTTGTCGTCGCCTGTAAATTTGACGTTCTTGATCGTTTCTTCGTTGGTTGCGCCCGGCGTATATAACTCGACGGAAGTACCGTGAGTTTCAGCGTTTGTAGCCAACTGGAAGAAACTGAGGCTGTAACTGTCGTTGCCCATAACGGTTGTCGCTTTGGCGTTTGCGGCGCGGGCAGCCTGTTGAATGCCCTCCCAACTCTTGACTTGGTCGTCAGTGATCTTGCTCTTGTCGTAGAACAGTACAAGCGCCTGAGCAATGTAGGGCGCGCCGTAGGTGTATTCTTTGCCGCCCACTTTGGCTTTGACTACGTCTTGGAACTCCTCGGGGTTGTCATCCTTGATTTGGTTGAGCAACTCTTAGTCGGTAAACGCCGCCAAAATCGGGTTTGCACCGATCAATTTACCCAAATTGTCGTGGGGAATGGTAAAAATAGCAGGACCGGCTTGCGCGTCGTTGCTGATAGTACCTGCCGCGCTGGACGAGTCTACGCCTCTGACGGTGATTTTGTACTTGCAATCGTTATCCTGCGCCCACTTTTCCAACACTTTTGAATAATAGGGGGCGGATTCTGCGCCCACCCAAACAACAAGTTCGTTGCTGCTGCAAGCGGCAAGAACCGTAACGCATGATCCTATCAACAGAACAGCGATCAATAGCGCGATGAGTTTTTTCTTCATATTTTCCTCCTAAAATTGAATTTTCTATTTTTGCGTTTGCCGTGGCAAAACGTTCAAACCTTGCAAGTTGATGTATTTATTATCTAAAATACATTTATACTTTATAATTGTATCACCCTATCCGCTATCAATCAATAAAATTTTCAAAAAAAATTTTTTACTTATCGTTGTTCGCTTTTGGCGGGCTATTTTTGTTACAAAGGCTATATAAATTTGCGCAAATCGGCGGTTTGCACCTCAAAAATGAAAAATAGAGGCGAAAATTTGCAACAAAACAGGGGTTGAATTTGTCCTAGATTTATGTTACAATAAAGAGGAAATTTTTGAAAAAAAGGAGAATTGTATGCTGATAGATTCCAACCAGATAGTTTCCATGACGGAAGCGAACCAAAACTTTTCGAAAGTAGTACGCCAGGCGGAAGAAAACGGTTGCGTGGTGATCTTCAAAAACAACAAACCCAAGTTTGTGTTGTTGGATATCGAACAAATGCACTTGTCGTTGCCGCAATCGGACGAACGGCTGGACAAAGCCGCCAAGAAAGAAATGTCGCGAGAAAAATGGCTGTGACTGTTTTTTCACGACCGCGATATGCCGTTGCCGAACGAGGACAAAAAGGAATCGATCGACTAGCCGCCTTTGCACCGTGACGCATGAACCGACTGCCGCCGACGTTGGCACGGCGGGCATTTTTTGGAGCAAAACGGGCACATGGGGGCTGAATTTACTTGTTTCGACGGCGGCGCGCAACTACGGAAAGCACGACGGACGCGTTGCCTATTTCAACGAATCGACTGCAACGGCAGTAATAGCGCGCGTCTGTTGCGGAGGGGACAAAATTTTTGCCGCCTTTCATTTTGAACACGCTTTCCTTTTGCGACCAAATTGCGGCAAGCGCGTACAAACGATCGCGCTCGGGCAGTTTGTCGATATGCTCGCGCTCGCGCGGCGTGAGAGTCCTCTTTTGTACGGGGGGAGTAAATTTGCGGCGTATGTTATCCAACAATTCCACATCTACGCCCACTGCTCGATCCGCCACCGCCACTGCCGCGACGTTGCCGCTGTGACTCAACGAAAAACATATCGACCCGCCGCAACTCACCCATTTGCCGTCGGAACGGCGCGTTACGCCCAACTCCGACGCGGTTTTGCCGAATTGCTCGCAAAGCGCATTGTCCAACAAACGCCACACCCAATAGCGTTGACCGCGCACCAAAGGGTCGCTTGCCGCCTGCACATAGGCGTTGCGCTCCGACGGTTGCACTTGGTCTATCGGCGATTTCTCGTCAAACTGCGCAACGTACACCGTTACGCCGCTCATACATTCAAAACTAGTTACGGACAAGTTTTCCATACCGATAATTTTAGCACAAAAAACGGCTGTGTCAACAAAAAGAAAATTAGCGGGCGCAAAGTATCGGATAAAATTTTGTTCGACAAGAAAGGACTTTGCTTTTGCGCGGGCAAAGTCCTTGTTGCAAAGGGATAACGCGTTGACGTTGCGTACTGCGTCAACGAGTTACTTGATGTAATCGCTCGCTCTGCCCTCTTTGACCGTGAGGCGACTGCGCCCTATGCTGAACGCGCCGTCGGGAACGTCCTTGTCCACGGTTGTACCGCACGCGACAAAACATTTGTTGCCTATTACCAGTGGCGCGACAAGGTTGGAGTTGCACCCCAAAAAGCAATCCTCGCCCACCTCCGTGCGATACTTGGCTTTGCCGTCGAAGTTGACAAAAATAACTCCGCAACCGATATTGGTACGCGCACCCACCTCGGCGTCGCCTATGTAACTGAGATGCGCCGCCTTGACGCCGTAGTGCAAAACGCTGTGTTTGATCTCCACAAAGTTGCCCACGCGACAGTTGTTTCCCACCTTTGTACCATCTCGAAGGTGCGCGTTAGGTCCGACAGTACAGTCGTCGCCCACCGAACTGTCCGTTATGCGCGACGAACGTATTTGAGTGCGCGCGCCGACAACGGCGTTGTCCAAGTAACTGAAACTGCCCACCGTACAGTGGTCGCCCAAAACCGTGTTGCCTTTGACCACGGCAAAAGGCTCGATCGTTACGCCCTCACCCACTTTGACCGTTTTTTCCAAAACGTACTCCATCGAATTTTAACTCCTTGGCGTTGCAAATAATATATTTTATGCGCCGTCGCAAAACAAAGTGTTTTTGCCGCGCCCACACCCGTGGGGGAACCATTTCACAACAACAAATTACTTGTCGATATACATTGTCCAAAATACTGCCCCGTCCTTGTTTACACAGGCGCGAGGGTATTGCCCGAAAAACAATCTGCAACGAGGGCGTAGCCCGAAGCGAAGCCTTTTTTCGAGCAATGCCCGAGGCACTTTGTCAAGCCGTTTTTCGGGCAATACCCGAGCGCTATTTCAAAAATGCCTCGTCCTTATTCACCCAGGCGTGAGCGTATCCCTCGCAAAATAATCTGCAACGAAAACGCCACACAATTCTAAATGTCGAAACTCATCCACCGTCTGACGACGGTCCCCCTTCTCTTGCGTCCCCAAGAGAAGGCTTTTAATGCAGTCGCCGACGTTGTTTCCCATTATAATGGAAAGCAGTATTTTGATACTACAACGCGAGTACCACTTTTTCCACTCGTAGGAAAGCCCTCTCAGAGTTACCAACTTTGTTGCGGTACAAGTTGTCCAATCAGAGTTCCGACCTTGTTCCACCAAGGTATGAGGGTGTTTCGTGACAAACAATCTGCAACGAGGGCGTAGCCCG
>CANQPI010000030.1 GCA_947625725.1 uncultured Clostridia bacterium
AGCACGGTAGCAACAGATGTATCGGAGCTGTTCCAATCTACATCTTGTGAAGCCTTATCGGGGGAAATGGTTGCTTTTATGCTCATGGTATTGTTTTCGATGGGCAATAAGTTCAATTCCTGTGGCGTATTCAACGTGATGGATTCAACATCTGCAAAAGAAATTTGAACGTCCACAATGCTCGGGGTAAACTTTGCTCCCGTGGGGCTTGCACTTGCGGGAAGATACGAGCATTGATATTTGCTATAATACAATTCGATGAAGCCCTTGATAATAATGGTTGCACCGTCAAGCGCACCGTCTTTTTCAGCGGGTTTATCCGTAACGGAACTATCTATCTTCGCTTGGCAAGTGACGACCTTCTCGCCCGTTCCAAGCGTAAACTTCCATTCATGATATTGTGTGTCTATTGTAGAACCTGCGTTTACAACACCTTGAATGTAGTAGCCGTCTTTATTGGTGGGATTTACAACTTTCCCGTCGCCCGCCTCGTCCATCAAAGCGATTGCCTCTTCGGGAGTGAGGGGGTTATCTTGCGTTTTACCTTTGTCGGGATCTACCGTTTGGTGTCCCTCGCACTTCTCTGCGCAGACGAGGTCGGTACAAGTTTCGTCAAGGCATTTGCCGCAAGTAGGACAAACGTGTCCGCATACGTGAGCGGTTTCGTGTCCGGGGCACTTGTCCTTGCATGCGGGGTCTGTACAAGTTGCGTCCGTGCATTTGCCGCAGGTTTCGCATACATGTTTACATTCGTGCTTGTCGCAAGCGGCAATTACCGTAACTACCGCAAACAGCATTGCCAATACAAGCAACAAAGCAACTAATCTTTTTTGTTTCATATTTCCTCCTGTAAGGTGAGTATTACGGGGACGGGGGTACAGATAGTTATGCACCGCCGTTCCCGCGAATTTGATTATACCCCCCCCCCGTCCCGTCTTGTCAATACCAAAATGAAAATTTGTTGCATTTTTGCCCCATAAAATTGCAATTATGCTATACTTTTGCTCTGTAAACACGCAATTATGTTATACCGTTAGGGCAAAAATGCACAAATTTACCTTTTACCGCCGCGTAGGGCGGCGACCCCGACCGAAACGCCTGTTGAAGGAGCGACGAAATCAAGTAATTTCGAACAAATTCAAAGCCCTCGCACCACTGCGAGGGCTTTTTGTGTCGGAGTGAATTGTACTTGCGGGCGCAACGCTTGGATAGGCAAATCGTTCAACGAACAGGTCGCACCGCTGTGGACCGTGCAAAGGACTGCGTTGACCGCAAAATTGCGACGGCAAGCAATGAAAATATACTCTTGTTGTCAAAATCACTCTGTATTAAACTTGTCAAGTCCTTAGCCATCAATACTCCGTCAGTAGAAATCCGAGATACAACGGAATTGTAAGAATTTTATCGACTTGCCCGATATTGTACTGTCCGAGTTTGATGACGCCGACGACGTGATACTTTTCAGGGTGAGCCAAAATCGTTTTCGCGCTCTTGGTGTTGCCTGTCGTGGCTTTGACTTCCACGAGGTAGCACCCGCCCTTGTAACGCGTAACAAAGTCGATTTCAAGCCCCGAATCCTTGTGATAATAGTAGAGTTTCCTGCCCATCTTCACAAAGATATCGGCAATCAGATTTTCAAAAATCGCGCCTTTGTAGCCGTAGAGATTGCCCTGCAAAATGTCGTACTGAGTGCCGTCTTCGAGCATACTCACAAACAGCCCCGTGTCGTTCATATAAACCTTGAAAACGTCCTGTATGGCATTTCCGTCCAACGGTAATTCGGGCAGTTCGAGATTATAACAGCGCGAAACGATCCCCGCGTCCTCGATCCATTGCAGACTACCCGCAAATTTTGCCGCCGTCGCGCCCTTCTTCACCACGGAATATTGAAACTTTTTGTTCTCCTTGCTTAATTGCTTGGGAATGGACTGAAAACACTCCCTTATCAACGGCTTATCCTTGTCGTCGGCATACTTCACCATGTCATCCCCGTAGGAACGGATGATGTCCCGTTGAAGCGTCAAAACGGCGTTCATCTGCTTGGTGTCTACGAACTTCTGCACAACTTCGGGCATTCCGCCGACGACCGTGTATTGCAGCATCAATTCATGCATTTTGTTGTGTAGAGCCTCGGGGACGGGCGTTGCGCTCTCCAAACATTTTTTTAATGTAAGGATAACCTGTTCTCCTATACCGTTCGCCCAAAGGAATTCCTCGAAATCAAGCGGTTTCATCTCGATGAGCGTTTCCGAACCGACGGGAACGGACTTGGGTTGCTTGCCGTACCCCTTTACGCCGAGAAGCGAACCCGTACCAATCACATCAAATCTTCCGTCCTCTTTGAAGAATTTCAAGGCAGTGCGCGCTTCGGGGCAATCCTGAATTTCGTCGAGAATGATGATTGTTTCGTGCGGCACAAAAATTGCCTCGTCGCCGAGGAGCGCGGACATCATGATAATGAGATCGTCCACTTCCAGCGAGCCGTTGAAAATGGAAATGTAGTTGGGATTTTTGAGAAAATTCAGATAAACGACATGGTTGTAGTTTGACTCCGCAAACTTTCTCACCGAGAAGGTCTTGCCGCATTGCCGTTGCCCCTTGATGATGAGAGGGCTTTTATTCGGAGTATTCTTCCACTCTTTCAGTACGTTTTCGATCTTTCTTTTTAACATAGTCGCGCACCTCTTTGCTTTTTACAGTGCTATTATACCACAGGATAAAAACTTTTTCAAGGGAGTTTGAGAAAATTATAAAAACTTTTTCGAGCGACTTTTGTCGAAAGATAAAACTTTTTCGAGCGAGTTTGCTATGCAATTATGGAATCTATATTGAATTTTCACCTATCGGTAATCGAACAATCGAAAGTTACTCTGCGCACGAACCAACTTTCGAGGATTGATATTTTTTTGAAAAAAGCGACTAATTTTGAAAGCAATTCGAGATTAGTCGCTTTTTGTTATGCTTTATTCCACTACACACACACAAACCGTTCTACAATATTACCTCTGTTTGTGCGGAGTCGGTGGTCAAATGCGCAAGGGCACATTCCGCTTGCAAAAAGAATGTGCCCGAAGCGTTGTCGGGGGGGGGGAAAGGTTAATTACCGTTCACTCAATGCTTTCGCTCGGCTGAGCGTACCACCACAATGCGGCTACGGCGTAAAATATCGCAATTCGGAGCAATGTTTATATTTTTATTTTAATTTATACCCGCAATTGGGGCACTCCGCGTCTTCTGCGCTTATTTTACTAAAACAACTCGGACATTCACCGCTATTTGGGGTACTTATATCTTCCTCGTTGACGTAATAAGTTTTTTGATCCTCATAATCGTCTTCGTCAATACGTTCTTGTTTTTGAGTTTCATAATCATTGGCAACTTCGGCTTGTATTTTCTCAATCATTTCTTTGGTAATATTGCCGGTCGATTCCGAATTTTGATATGCCGAAAGCACCTGTATGTTTTGTATTCCCTTTGCAATGTTGGTCGTTTGAGTTAACAACTCTCCAATGCCGTATAACACGAACGATCCCAACCACGAAGCAAGACAGCCGCCTACCAAAATAGCGAAACCTATCAAAACAAGTTTATCACACCAATAAATGATGGCTGCCACAACAGAAGTCAAGCAACCGATTATCGTGCTGACAATTGCCAATACTTTAATTTTTTCATCAATATTCTTAAACATAGAACACCTCGCTATACATTTTTTTTATTTCACTTGCTTATCAACGTCAATATTTGCATATATTGCGCTACTAAATGTTTTCGGAGATATTATACTAGATATTTTGTCTAGTGGCAAGATAAAATGTGTAGTTTTGGTTAAAATTTTTTTATGGATAAATTATTTTGCCAAAACATACGGTCTGCCCGTAATTTTTGCGGACTTACTCAAAAGGAAGTTGCCAACAAATTGGGTGTGGTAGAAAGTTGCTATGCCAATTGGGAACAGGGACGAACCGAGCCAAGCATTGAAATGCTCAGGAAACTAGGCGAAATTTTTCAAGTTTCCATCGACGAATTGATAAATAACGATTCGCCTTTGTAATCTTTGGGCGGCATGTCGGTATCGAAACATACCGTTTATTGATAAGTCATACCATTTCCAAAGAGATTGTATTTTTTGATTAAACTTATGCCCCACCGCCGAACCTTGTTTGCCGATTTGACATTGTTTGCGTTCGATCCTCAGACCTTCTTTCTGCAATTTAATTATTTGAGTGATTCGTAATAACGAGTTACCACTCGTTGGCGTTCGCCTACGGCTCGGCTAAGCACCGAGTTTGGAAAAAAAACGTTTTGAAAGTGACGAATAATCTTTGACAATTACGAAATTGTTTGCTATACTGTAAACGCAATACAAGATTTGCTGGTGTGGCTCAGTCGGTAGAGCGAGTGATTCGTAATCACTAGGTCGGGGGTCCGATTCCCTCCACCAGCACCAAACGTCCGCACACGCGGGCGTTTTTTTTGTGGGAGTCCTTGGGTCTACCGACGTTATTCAAAATAAATAATTTCGACGGTGTGGCTCAGTCGGTAGAGCGAGTGATTCGTAATAACGAGTTACCACTCGTTGGCGTTCGCCTACGGCTCGGCTAAGCACTAGGTCGGGGGTCCCCGTCAAGTTGAGCAAGCGAAACTTGATGGGGAGAGGAGGCACCGACTGCCAACGACACCGAATGTGCTTGCACAATCGTGTTGGCTTAGGGAGAGTGGCGACGAAGGTCAGGGGTCCGCTCAGCCGAACGAGAAGAATGAATGGTAATTAGCCTTTTTCCCCGAAAACGCTTCGGGCACATTCTTTTCGCAAGCGGAATGTGCCCTTGCGCATTTGACTACCAACTCCGCACTGCGGAGATTGGCTTGACGTCAAATGTACCAGCACCAAACGTCCGCACACGCGGGCGTTTTTTTGTGGGAATCCTTGGGTCTACCGACGTTATTCAAAATAAATAATTTCGACGGTGTGGCTCAGTCGGTAGAGCGAGTGATTCGTAATAACGAGTTACCACTCGTTGGCGTTCGCCTACGGCTCGGCTAAGCACTAGGTCGGGGTCCGCTCAGCCGAACGAAAAGAACGAACGGCAATTAGCCTTTTTCCCCGAAAACGCTTCGGGCACATTCTTTTCGCAAGCGGAATGTGCCCTTGCGCATTTGACTACCAACTCCGCACTGCGGAGATTGGCTTGACGTCAAATGTACCGGCACCAAACGTCCGCACACGCGGGCGTTTTTTCATAAACAAACCCCCTGCGGTACAAACGATCGCAGGGGTAATTAAGTACTAAAAGCGTGTAAATATGCCGTCGGTTGCCGCCACCATCAGCCAATCAGCGAATAGGCAAGTCCGAAGTAAATCATCACCTGTCCCGCGAGGTAGGTGAGCATGATATAGAAATCTCGACGGTTGATGTCGCGCTTGTTGGTGACGTAGTTGACAATGAGGTCGCTGACCACGTACGCGAGATAACCGAACAAAATCAACAGTTTGAAAGCGGAGAACCCGTCCACAAGCAACATTACCGCAAACGCAATGTTTACAAAGTGGAAACAAGCGTACGCGGGGCTGACAATGCCGATTGCAATTTGTTTCTTGTCGCTGCAAAAGTAGCCCGCTACGCCCGCGATAACCACCACCGCCGCAAAAATAGCCCACACGTAGTTAGGAAAACTGAACCCTTTGAGCAAACCGACTTGCACTATCGCATTGAGCGTGTGCGCCGCCGCAAACACGATCGCGCCCGTGACGAAAAATTTGGCTTCTCTGTTGCGGATCAAAAGCAAGTCGCCCACAGCCGAGATCCAACAGGACACGTACACCATTGGATAATCCGGCACCAAAAACGCCATTGCCGCGCCCAACAAAACCAAACAAAACGGTTTTGTCAACTTGCGCCAAAAGGGTTTCATCAAAAAGCAGAACACCAGATGCGTGATCGAAACTATCGCAAACAGCGAAATGAAGATATAAAAACCTGCCCGAAAACCTTCGCCTGTTTTGGCAAAGGGCGAAGCAACCGCCAAAAAGTCCATTTGTTACCTCTGTATTTTTGTATTGATTTGATACAAGTATAACAAATTGCAACGAAAATTGCAATAGAACAATGCCAAAAATTGCAATCAAAACAAACGCGCCCCCTGCAATGGCGAGGCGCGAGTTTTTTTTTCAGATATACTTGTCCAAAGCGCGAAGCATTTTTTTGAGTTCCGTTTCGTCTTTCGGACGCCACTTGACGTGATCGTCATTCCAAACCCCGTATTCGGCGACGGTCGGGTCGTCGCAGTCGTTGCCCAACCAATCGGCGCGGGCGGCGATCAACTCGTCGTCCGTGACGGTGGCAAGAGCCACGGCGGAAATGAGATACTTTTCGATGTCGGCAAGCGCGTCCAACTTGTCTACGGCGACAAACCCCACTGCGACGCGCTGCGTCAGATAGTCCGTAACCTTGCGCTCTACCGCCGCGTCCCCGGGGACGGTCTTGACTCGCCACGCTTCCAAGGCTTTTGTTTTGCCTTTGAGCAACGAACTGCCCACGTGCTTGCGCAATATACTGCGGTTTTTGCTACCGGACAAATGCGAAAATACGCGGCTCGGCAAGCCGTTGGGATTTGTCGGCTCGTGCGTGCCTATACGCACTATCCTGCCCAACTCTCCGCTGACGGGATCGCGATCCAACATTACGTAAATTCCGTTGAGCGGCAATACGTTGCGCTCGCAACCCTCGGGAAACGCGCAAATTGCCCTGCCCTGCTCAAAAGTGATTATGGGCGAATCCGACAACACTTTGTCGCGCAGTTTGCGGTAGGTTTCCACCGAAGTTTCTGCATATTTCAAAAGAAATTCCTGACGCGTCATAGCAACCCTCCGAACTAACGATATTGTAACACAAACGCTCTTTCAACGCAATACCATTTGCACAAAATGACAATTTGGCGCAAAAAACTCCGATATTTTGTACAAACCGCCGCAGAAATTTGCAAAACGTCAACCCTTGGGAGATTTGCGGGCGCGCTTGTTGTTTTGCAAAACTACGATCGTAACATAAGCGCCAAGCAACAGCAAGCACGTGCCGAGCAGTATCGCGTACATAGACCAAAGCGGCATTTGCGTTTTGCCGACATACAAATTGCCGTCAAAACCATCCAATAACGCCTTTTGTCCTTGATCGGACAAGCCCATTTCGCCCAACTTGTCCACATAGCCCTGCATAAAGTGTTTGCGCATTATCCCAACGCTGTACGTCCCCGGCAACACGCACAACAGGTTGCGCAAACCTTGGGAAAACTGCGACAACGGCATGTACGCCCCGCAAATAAAGCCGTACAAACTCGAAACGAGCGTGGACAGCGCGGAAAGCGCGCCCTGCGTGGAGATGAAACTCTCGATAACGCCCGCAAAAAGAGTGCCGAACAAAACGCAACACAGCGTATCGACCAAAATCATCATTACGTTGCCGAAAGATATGTACCAACCGACTATCGCCAAATACACAAACCCCACCGCCAAAACGGCAAGCATAACTATCAAAGTGACGAGAAAATTGGCGACAAAATAACTGAGCGACAGCGTAGTACCCTTGACGGGAGATGTTTTGAGGTCGTTGATCGCGCCGTCGATCCGATCCTGTATCATCACGGCATTGGAACACACCGCCACCGTTACCGCGCACACCGACATTACCGACGACAACAGCCAACTGCCCGCCAACCCGTTGACCAAACCCTCGTCGGCGACAAAACCGAACATGTCGAAAATGCCGTTGAACGAATCGATGTACACGCTACGCAAAAAGGTGACAAACAACACCAGCAGTATCATAGGCGTGATCATGGACACAAAGAACAAAAACTTGTCTTTGAAATAACATTTCATATTGCGGACGGTCAACGCCCAAAGTTTTTTGAGTTCGCTCATGCTACGCCTCCTTGATGTTTTTGCCCGTCACGCGCAAAAACACGCTGTCCATGTTGCCTTTCAAAACCTCGTAGTCGTCAAACAACTCGGGACGTGCGGCGATCAAACGCGTTGCCGCGGCGGTATCGGGGACTTCCGCTTCGAGGTAGTCGCGCTCGCGTCTGACGACAACGTTTTGCTCCGCAAGATACCGCTGCGTTTCGTCCAAATGAGTGTAAATTCGCAACGAGTCCGTTGCATACCGCGTTTTGAGGTCGTGAGGCGTTCCCTCGGCGACTTTTTTGCCGGCGTCCAAAATCACCACGTAATCGGCAATAGCCGCCTCCTCCATATAGTGCGTCGTCAAAAATACCGTCAGACCTTGCTCCGCGCGCAACTTGTCTATTACGCTCCAAACGGTTTGGCGCGTTTGAGGATCCAAACCCGTGGTAGGCTCGTCCAAAATGAGCAACTCGGGACTGTGAATGAGCGCGCGAGCAATATCCGCACGACGGCGTTGCCCGCCGCTCAACTTGAATAGCGGACGTTTGATAATGTCTTTCAACCCCAACAAAGCGTCGAGTTCCGCAAGGCGGACTGCAAATTGCTTGCCGAAAATGCCGTACAACGCCGCTCGGCTACGCAAATTGTCCATTACGCTCAATCGCTTGTCCAATACCGACGACTGAAACACAATGCCCAACTTGGATTTGATCCTGTCGGCGTGCGAGTCGATATTTTCGCCGAAAATGCTCACCGTACCGCTATCCTTGGGCAAAATGCCGCTGATAATGTTTATCGTTGTGGATTTGCCCGCGCCGTTCACTCCCAAAAAAGCAAACAACTCTCCGCGCTTGACGGAAAAGGACAAGCCGTCCACCGCTTTGACGTCCTTAAAGGACTTGCGCAGTTCGTCGATCTCGATAATTTTGTCCGTCATTGCCCGACGCCTCCCAAAAGTTGATTTTTGACGGCGAAAAATTCCTCCGTCAGCAATTTGCTCACGACGTCCCAATCCCAACTGAGATAGCCCGTCGCGTACATGGTCGCAATGCCGTGGACGTATATCCACATGTGCGTGTGGATACGTTCCGCGCCCGCCTCGTCAAAGCCGTAACTCAACGCGCGCGTCGCCTCGCGACGAAATTGGTACGCTTGCGCTTCTTCCGTCGGAGAATCGCCGTCACGGTTGCGCATAAACAGGTATTTGAAAAAATTGGGTCGTTCCTTGGCAAAGCGAATGTAGCCCATGCCGCTCGCCTTGTACTCGGGATACTTGCCCGAGGCTATTTCGTCGGAAATATACTTGTCGTAGCAGGCAAGCATTTCGGCGACAACGGCGTCTTTGAGTTGTTGAAGGTTGGCAAAACTAAGATAAATGGGTTGCGTGGAACAACCGCAACGCTCGGCTATCGCGCGGGCGTTCAACGACTCCATACCCCGCTCCGCCACCAACTCCGTCGCCGCTTGCACTATTTGCCGCGCGTTTGTTTTTTTCAATGACATAGTTAATTCTCCGTTGCAAAAATAACAGTTGTTATTGATAACACTTGTTATTATATGCAAGTTTGCGATTGCCGTCAAGCAGTTTGGCGCAAAAAATACGAAAAAATTTGTAAAAAATCGGAAGTTTGCGGTGTTGACTGTCCCGCGATTACGTAGTATAATAGCAATATAATAACGTTTCGGACAGGAGATACGATTATGAGAAAAGTATTGGAAAAAGTAGCGACCGTCGCGCTGGTTTGCATCACGCTCGTTTTTGTGTTGATGGCAGTGCTGTACGCGACAAACGTAATTCCGCAAAAGGAAATTGCCGACAACAGCGTTACCGTTGTCGTTTTGAGCGTGCTGGGCGTTTTGTACATAGGATTGTCGGCGTATTTGTTGATAATCAACTTTTCCGAAGGGATCAACATCAAACGGATATTGCTGTTTTACGACACGGAGGGCGCAACTCGCGCCGGCAACAAAGTGATCGTAAACATTGTGCGCGGCTGCGTAAAGGAGTTTCCGCAACTCAAACTCAAAAAAGTTGCGTTGCGCGTTGACGACAAACTAAACTTGATCGCTAACATAAAATTGGAAGCAACGGTCGCGGAGGATATAGGCAACTATGTGCCTCAACTCAAAAAATTGCTCGGACAAAGTTTTTTGGACGCGCTCGGACTCAAATTCAGCGTGATAAATATTGACGTGGCAAAACTAAACAAAAAGTTTACGCCTACCGACACCGAAGTCGAAGAAGCGCGCCAAGCGAACGATCAAACGGAAAACGCAGAGGAACAAGCGGCGGCAACCGCAACGCCCGAAGAGCAGGAAGTCGTCGAACAGGTACTGCCGAGCGATACCGACGACGATCACAAACAGGAAGATATTGCAGCCGGCGAAACTACGGCGGACGCATAGCAATTTAATATCCCACCGACAGAGGCGGCAAATTGCACCGCCTCTGTTTTTTTTGCATAACGCCGCGGCAAAACGCAACAAATAAAATTTGTCCGATTGCACACGCTAACAACAAAAAAGGCAGGTAAGTCAATATGACCGTGGCACAACAAGTGGGCGAAAACTTGCGCACGGCGCGCAAGGCAAAAGGAATGACTCAACAAAAGGTGGCGGAAGCCATGAACAAGTATCAATCCGATTACAGCGACTACGAGCGAGGATTGATACAACTTGACTACGACAAAATACTGTTTTTGTGCAATCTGTTTGAGATTACGCCCAACGATTTGTTTGCAATGTAGAATAGGCAAAAAAATAATATCCGTTTGCGTTTTGCGATCGCATGGGTCGCTATTACAAACGGATAATTTTTTATTTGCAAGACAAAAGTTCAAATTTTGAGCAGTTGCTCCAACAGTCCGTCCAAACGGGCGCGCTGTTCGTTGTTCAAAAGCGGTCGGACGCGGTTTGCAAAAGCGACAAGTTGGTCGTTGCTGAGTTGTCCGCGCGCTTTTTGTTCTATCACGTTGTTTACTATATCGCGCACCAACTGTCCCTCTCCCTCGCGCTCATATTTGGCGGCAAGACGCTTCATTTCGGCGAGTTTCGCCTCGTAGTCGCTCTGGGGCGAGTTGGTTTGCTGTTGTCGGGCGTTGGATTGCCGTTCGGTTTGTTGCCGAGCGTTCGGCTGTTGTTTCGGTTGAGTTTTTTCGTTGTATTCGTAACGTTGATTGACAAATAAATTGCGGGGATCGTTGTCGTTGGGCATAGTATTCTCCTTGAAAAATTGTTGGTTACTATCCAATATATGTCGGCATATAATGTAATGATTACAAAAAGGGGGTAGAAACGTGAATTTGTCCACCGTGGCGCTTGTGCTACTTGCCTGGCAATTGCTTGCGGACCGAAACGCTCCGCCCAAACGTCCCCCGCAAATCGGCATAGGAGATTTGTTTTGCGACGACGTAAAAAACATTATACATACCGCGCAAAAACTTTCCTCCGAAGATTGCTCTCAACAGGACAAGGCGGGCGCAATATTCGAAATTATGTGCAATCCCGCCGTACAAAGCATTGCAAACAACTTTTTTGGCGGTATGGGGTCAAAAAACAGCGAACAACCGCAACAATCGCCGCCCGAACAGCCGTCAGGCGAAACCGACCCGAACGTAAATTCGGAGGGGTATCGCTTTGAAACGCCCTCCGCCGCGTCGCAAGAATTTTTCCGTCCGATAGACAACATAGCCGACGCGGAAGTAAAACACAAACTTTATCGATTTTACGACAATTGGTATGTGAAATAGTTTTTCGCCCAAACGTTTCGCCCAAACGTTCGGCGGTCTGCACGACTACGCGTGCTGACCCTTTGGGCGCGGTGCGCCGCCGAAGGCGAACTATCAAGGAAGTCGCTACACGCGCCTTCATTTTCGGGTCTTTCGGTGGGGCGTTGCAACCCCACCAACCCCCGCAAGGGCTGCAATCTCGGTACATGCCCGAGATTGCAGACGGGATTTGAGTTTTATTCGCTTGTGCGTTGTGTCCACACGCCCTGCGCTCACTCAAATCTCTATTTTTACTTTTACGACTCATTTCGTTTCGCCCAAACGTTCGGCGGTCGGTTGAACAACAACTAACAAAAAAAGCGAGGGTTTTCTCGCTTTTTTTCGAAATTTTTGCTATGCCGCCAAATTACAACTCAACGCAAAAGTTCAGCCCCAATAAGAGTCGGTCGCGTCCCAAAGTTGTTGATAGTCGGAAAGGTTGTTGTACTTGCTCTCGGGAGTGTATCCCTTGCCGTGTATGTTGTTGCCCAACGGCGAATAGTAACTTGCGCTTGTGTAGTAAATGCCCCAATTGTAGGTGATCGTGTTGCCGAAAATATCCGTCGCTTTGCCCTCGAAAGGCAGTGGAACTATGCTTTGCGCAATGCCTTTGCCATAGGTGGTAGTACCCATCTGCACCGCCGTTTGATAGTCTTTGAGGCAACCCGTCAGCAGTTCGCTTGCGCTTGCGCTGCCTTGGTCCGTCCACACGACTATATCGCAAACGTCGCTCGGCTGACCGAAATATCTGTTGTACTTTGCCTTGCGATATTCGGGCGAACGGCGAGTTATCGGCTTGGGCATTTCAAAATAAGTGACAAGCAACTCGTCGCCGTCGGTAACGGTCTTTTTGTCCGCGGCGGACAATTTGGCGTCCGTGATCAAATACGAGGCTATTTCGCAAACGTAATCTACATTGCCGCCCGGGTTGCCTTTGAGATCCAACACAAGGTGTTTAAGGTGCAAACTCTCAAACGTTTCCATCACTTCCGCAAATTCCTCTGCCGCGGTGTGTTTGTTTCCCAAACTATCCACGTAGTCGGAAAATTGCACTATACGAATGTAGCCCGTATCGCTCGGCAAGCGGTCCAATTCGCGCTCTTCGAAAACGCTTATCGCCGCCCCGTTTTGGCGAGTTTTGGGTATGTTGTTGTTCTGTTCGTCAAAATAGTACTCGATAAATTGATATTTATCTACGGTTATCACCTTGCGCTCGATTTTGTAAGTAACTATATCGAAACCCACGTCCGAATCGGCGTTTTGGCGCAAAGCGTGGAAGGTCGCCGAATGAGTCGCCCCCAAAATCTTTTGAATTGCCGCGGACGTGTACTCCGAAAGCAACATTTCCTCGTAGGGTTTGCCGTCCACTATCGGAGCCAAACCGTTGGAAGCGCGCAGGTCGGAAAGTTTGAGGACTATATCTCCGCTTTGCAATTTGCCGTAGGCGTTGCTGTTGGGCGTAATGGAAGAAACGTATATTCCTAGTCCCTCCTCCACCACGTAGGATATGCCGAATATGCCCTCTGCCGATTGCTCGACGGTTTGGGGATTGAGCAGATCGTAATACGACTGCGGCGAAAGCAACTGACAAAATCGGTCGCCCGTTTGCTGCATCAACACCGTACCGGACATTTCCACCGCGTTTATCCAATCTTCTTCGGGAATATCTTGGTAGTAATTGTTCTTCATGTAGTCGATTACCGTTTGCAAGATGTCGTCAGCCTGTCCGGACGGCTTGCTGTTGCCTATCCCTTGAAACACCGTGCAAAGCACCCAACCGAGCGCGATACACAACACCAACGCAACGCAAACAAGCGCAATGTATAACGGTTTGTTGTTACGCTTGACTTGTTGTGGAGCGGGAGCGTTGTACCAAGCATCCTGTCGTTGTTGACGTTCGGTTGACTCCTGCTGTTTTTTGTCATATTCTTCTTCGAAAAAATCTTTTGCCATCAGTCGGTTCCCCTTTGACAGGCAAGCCATTGCAAGCCTGCCGCTATCTGTTTGGCGTCGTCGGCATTTCCCTGAAACACCGCAACGCCGCCGTCCATAACCACCGTGTTGCCCAATGCCAAACGCGGATCGGACGTAAAAATTACGTTAGTTGCGTCCTCGAACAAAGCAAGACATTGCTTTGCCGCTTGAACGTCGCCCTCCCAAAAGTCGTCCCACAGCACGTATTTGCGCGACACGGTCGCTCCGCGCGCGATTGCTACGCGCTTGCGCATGTCGATAGGCAACTTGCGCATTTTTTGTTTGCAATCGGTTATCGAAAACCGCTCGCACATCTCTGCGGCGACGCCGTTGCGCACATCTCGCGCCACTTTGCGCACCGCAAGCGGATACGCCACGTTGTAGAGTATGCTGCGCCCTTCGAAAAAAACAGGATCGCTCGGCAAATAAAGTATGTCCAAGTTGGAGTTTGTGATACTCTGTACGTCCTTGCCGTCCACAAAAATTTGCCCCTCGGTGGGTTTTACGTCGGCGATAAGCAGTCGGCACAGAGAAGTTTTGCCGCTTTGCGCGTCGCACAGTACCGTGTTGATACCGTCGTTTAGCGTAAAGGTCGCGCCTTTGAGCAATTCGAACTCGTCATAGTGGTAGCGCAAATGAACGTCGCGAAACTCGATCATCCTTCCAACTCGTCCAAAGTAAGTTTGTACGCCTCGATAAAGTGATCCACAAAGTAATCGACCTCGGGGCTGTTGTAGGCGCGGATCTCCTCCAAAATGGTTTTTTCCGCTTTGGAGAACTCCGAATTGGACATCTTGACCTCGTCAATGCACTTGATGTAGGCGCAAAGTTTGTCGGCGTACTTTACAAATCGGTGTTCCACGCTGTCTACGTCGTTGATGATCTTGTCGTACTCGACGGCAAGTTCGTTCGGCAAATAGGTGAGCAAACGCTCGTTGGAATAGCGTTCCAACTGCTTGTAGGCGTCGCGGATCTCCGGATTGAAATACTTGATGGGCGTGGGAAGATCGCCCGTAAGCACCTCGCTCGTTTCATGGAACAACGCCTTGACCGCAATGCTGTTGGCGTCCAAATTGCCGCCGAAGTAAACGTTGGAAACGGTTGCCAACGCGTGCGCGATAACCGCCACTTGCTGACTGTGTTCCATGATGTTTTCCGTCATGTTGGAGTGCATGAGTCCCCAACGGTTGATGTACTTCATTCTGTTCAAGTAGGCAAAAAATTTGTACATAGATTCTCCTTTCTTTTTCCGACCAGGCGCAAATCGGTACGGTCGACTTCGCGACCGACCCCTACGGGGCGCAAATTCGCCGATTTGGTCGGACTACTAAGGAAGTCGCTACACGCGCCTTCATTGTTTATACTTTTGCTGGGGGTCTTGCCCCAGCACCCCCAAGATTGGCTGCAATCGCCGCGCAGGTCGCCGATTGCAGATAGGATTTGAGTTTTGTCCGCTTGTGCGTTGTATCCACACGCCCTGCGCTCACTCAAATCCCTATTTTTTTGACCAAATGCAAATATTACTTGGGCAACACCCTCGCGCCTGTGTGAACAAGGACGAGGCTTTTTTGAAATCTCGCCACGCACAACCGACCCCCTACGGGGCGCATAATTGGCTATTGCACTATTATTTTAGCACATATTTCGGCAAATCACAACAAAAAAAGAAGCGACAGCGACGTCGCTTCTTTCGTTAAATCTGCAATTACCGTTTTGAATAAAAATCAATACACAAACTTTGTACGGGTCAAGCCGACTTGACCGTTATACCCTGTATCAATAGTAAAGCGTTATTCCCACAATGGCGAAACTGTTTCCGTCAACTTTGGGGAAAGCAACGTTGAGAACGTTTGTCGCTTCGGTGAGTTCGACAGTGAGTTCGAACGCACTGTTAGTTTTTCCGTCGTAAACCGTATCTCCTTTGTCTTGCGCTTTTTCTACTCCGTTTACGGATAACTGCGTTGTTGTCGCATCTGCAAAGGGTATAATTTTGAACGTGACTTTTTTGACACTGCTCATTGTATTTATAGTTACCGAACCGTCGCCAAAGGATATTGCCGAGTCAAATGCAAAGCCTTTTCCCAATGCGGCGTCCATTACCGTCATGCAATCTGCTCCCGAAAAAGCGGTTATTTCCGTTTGTGTATTGTCCGACCAAGCGTTTACATATTGTAACATATCGATAAACTCGATTTCAAAATTGTAAATATCGTCAACAATATCGTCGCTCGATAAACCGTCGATCCAATCGTAAATTATACTTTTTTCCGATTTCGTTTCTTGTTCTAATGTTATACCTACAATAGCAAAACTATTGCCGCTGACTTTGGGAAAAGCAACGTTGAGAACGTTTGTCGCTTCGGTGAGTTCGACAGTAAGTTCGAACGCGCTGTTCGTTTTTCCGTCGTAAGCCGTATCTCCTTTGTCTTGCGTTTTTTCTACTCCGTTTACGGATAACTGCGTTGTTGTCGCATCTGCAAAGGGTATAATTTTGAACGTGACTTTTTTGACACTGCTCATTGTATTTATAGTTACCGAACCGTCGCCAAAGGATATTGCCGAGTCAAATGCAAAGCCTTTTCCCAATGCGGCGTCCATTACCGTCATGCAATCTGCTCCCGAAAAAGCGGTTATTTCCGTTTGAGTGTTGTCCGACCAAGCGTTTACATATTGTAGCATATCGACAAACTCGATTTCAAAATTGTAAATATCGTCAACAATATCGTCGCTCGACAAACCGTCAGACCAATCGTAGACTATGCTGTTGGTAGATTCCTGTTGAATAACAGTAACACTGCATTTGTTGGATTCGACGTTACCCAAAGATACCCAAACTTCAACTACACCTGCCGAAACGCCTGTTACCATACCGTCATTATCAATCGTGGCTTTGGTTTCATCGGAGGAATGCCACTGTGCAGTACTGTCTAGTTGCGCATTGGCGGGAAGGACTTCCGTCACATTGACTTTGACATGGAAAGGTATGTTTACTTCTACGCTCTCGGCTATTTTTATAGAGGTTACTGCGGGGCGAGTCGCCGATACGGGGATAGCGTTGTATGAAGTGTAATCTTCGGAAACCTTTTTCAAAAGCGCGTTACGTACAACTACCGTGTAGTCGTCCAAGTTACCGTTTGCTCCCGATACGCCCGAAAAGGTTGATGTTGTTGTACAAGACAGTGTGCCGTCTGTTCCTACAAGGTCGAAAGTCCAATAAGAGTTTACATTTTGTTGGTTATATACGGAATTTTCTACTTTGCCTGTGAGATAAAAACCTTGCTTGCTGCTTGCCGCATAACCTGCAAATACTTCTTTGCCGTCCTCGGTCATGAGCGCTATCGCTTCGTCCACAGTGAGGGGATCGGCTTGCGTTGAACCGTGTACGTTTTGTACTGTCACTTTGACGGAGGCGGACTTGTTAGTGTCCTTTGCCGTGGCGGTAATTGTTGCCTCGCCCTCCGTTTCCGTCCAACTAATTCTGCCGTTGGATACGGTTATGTTTGCACTATTTTCCGACACGCTCCAAACTATATCTTGCGGCGCGTTTGCGGGCAATACTGTTGCTTTGACACTCATATATTTGTTTACATGATTTGCAAGCAGTATCATTTCCTCTGTATGGTCAAGAGTAACGGACGCTACTTCGGCAACGGGGATCGTTATGTCCACAAGGCTGGGCGTGAACTTGTTGCCTGTGGGACTTGCGCTTGCGGGAAGATAGGAACATTGATACCTGCCGCTGTACAGTTCGAGGAAACCGTGTATTATTACCGTTGCGCCGTCTAATGCGCCGTTTGTTTCAGAGGGTTTGTTCGTGACAGAGTTATCTATTGTTGCTTTACAAGACACTTTGTCTGTGCCTGTTCCGAGAGTAAAAGTCCACTCGTGGTATTGAGTATCCACCGTTGAACCTGCGTTTACCACACCTTGAATGTAGTACTGTTGCTTTTCTGCCGCTCCTACCACAACGCCGCTACCCGCTTGTTTCATTAGAGCAATTGCCTCGTCGGGAGTGAGCGGGTTATCCTTGGTCTTGCCCTTGTCGGGGTCTACCGTTTGATGTCCTTGACACTTGTCCGCGCAGACGGGGTCGGTGCAAGTATTATCCGTGCATTTGCCGCAAGTTTCGCAAACGTGCTTGCAGACGTGAGGAGTCAGTTTGGGAATCTCTACGGGCTTGCTTATTTCATTCTTGCCCTCGCTATCCGAAAACATCTTGCCGCACACACTGCACTTCCAATATGCCTCGTAGCCTGCTTCTTCCAACGTGGCGTCCTTTTTGCCCACTGCGGTCAACTTGTGACCGTTGGTTGCACAATCGTCTTTGTCGCAGGCGGCTATTACCGATACGAACGTAAACAGCATTGCCAAGACAAGCAACAAAGCAACTAATCTTTTTTGTTTCATATTTCCTCCTGTAAGGTGAGTATTACGGGGACGGGGGTACAG
>CANQPI010000031.1 GCA_947625725.1 uncultured Clostridia bacterium
AAAGTCAAATCAGAGAAGGCGCGTGTAGCGACTTCCTTAGTAGTCCGACCAAGTCGGCGCACTTGCGCCCCGTAGGGTTCGGTTGCCTAGTCAACCGAACCGACTTGCGTTTGGTCGGAATACCCGAGCGCATCACCGAACCGACTTGCGTTTGACCGGGAAAGCCTTACAAAATTTGTATTTTAGTAACAGCGTGGTAGTCCTCTGTTTTCGGTCCGACGTACGCCGAGGCGTAACCTTGGGCAAAAACGTCGCGCGCAAGATCGTTTATTTGGTCCGCCGTTACCGAGCGGTACAGTTCCACGTCCTTTTCCACGTCGAAAACTTCGTTGAGTTTGAGCATGGATCTGCCGTACAAACGCATAAGGGTCAAATTGCTCTCGGCGTTCATATACAGCGCGTTTATCGCTTGCACGCGCGCGCGTTCCAATTCCTTTGACGTTATGCCCTCTTGCACAAAGCGTTGCAGTTCCTCCTGCAACAGACGGCAGACATTGGAAGTGTTTTCGGGGCTGAGCCCGACGTAAATTTCGAACGTGCCGCAATTAGAATAGTAGGAGGGATACGCCCAAACGGAATATGCCAAGCCGTGCCGTTCGCGTATGGTTTGGTTGAGCCTGCTGGACATTCCCCCGCCGAGAACGGAAGCAAGCATATTGTTGGCGCAACGGTGTTGCGAATTGAGGGGAAATCCGCCCCAGGCAAGTTGAATGTGCGCCTGTTCGATAGGTTTGAATCGGTGCAAAAACTCCGCGCGGTAATGCGCCGACGGCTCGGGCAAAAGTTCGGCGGTACAACCTTCGCAATTTTTCTCGAAGTATTGCTCCACCAACTTGTCCAACTTGTCAACGTCGAACTTGCCGCAGACGGAAATAACCGTCGCTTTGGGAATATAGTGCTTTTTCTTGTATTCCAAGATACTATGTCTGTCAGAGTTCTTTATGTTTTGGGCAGTTCCGAGAATAGTCAAGCCCAAAGATTGCCCGAAAAACAACGCTTTGGACACCAGATCCTGACTTACGTCGTCGGGAGTGTCCTCGCTCATCTTGATTTCTTCGATCACGACGCCCTTTTCGCGCTCCAATTCTTCCTGCGGGACGGACGCGTTGAAGTACATATCCGACAGTACGTCCATACACTTTTCGAGGTCGTCCGAAGAACTCTTGGTGTAAAAACAGGTGCTGTCCTTGGATGTGTAGGCGTTGATGTTTGCTCCAATGTCGTCGATCTCCTCGGAGATTTGCAGACAGGTGCGCTTTTGCGTGCCTTTGAACAGCAGGTGTTCGATAAAGTGAGAGTAACCGTTGTTCTCGTTGCTTTCGCGCACGCTACCCACGTCAACGAACACGCCCAGCGATACTGTGTGAAAATTGTCCAGATATTTTGCCACGAGCCTCAATCCGCTCGGGTACTGTTTGTAGAAGTCCATATTTCTCCTATGTTTGTGCTCACAGGGACAATGTTCAAATCATTGTCCGCAAAGTACTTTACTATCCTCTCCAACGCGGCAAGCGTGTGCGCGGTGGGATGCATCAATATCAATTCGCCGCCCGAGGTGTTTTTGGTGGCGCGAGTAAAAACCGTTTCGCTGTCCTTGTCGCGCCAATCGACGGTATCCCGCGACCACATTACGGTTTTGTAACCGTTTTGACGGGCGGCGGCTAGGGTATCGGAACTGAAATCTCCCGAGGGCGGCGCAAACAACGTCATGTTTACGCCCGTGTACTCAAACACGGTTTTTGCGCAGGAAACGATCTCCTTTACGTTGTCCTCGTAACTCAACTTGCTGTGTTCTTTGTGAAAGTAGCCGTGATTGCCCAATTCGTGTCCGTGCGCAACAATGTTTTGCAAAACTTCGGGGTTGCTGGCAGCCCAACTTCCACCCACGAAAAAGGTGATCTTGACGTCGTACTTATCGAATATTGCCAACATATCGTCGATATATTCCGTTCCCCAATAGACGTTTACCATCAGAGAAACTTGATTTTGTCCGCTACCGCGGTATATCGGCGAGTTGTCGGTACTCTTGAACACGTTTGTAGTCGCGCCCACAAACCCTATCGCAGCCACGGCAAGCACCATTGCCACCAAAACGACGTTGGCGATCACATGCGTAAAAACAGTTTTGTTCATACTTCACCCAAAACACTAGTATTCGGTACGATCGGCGCGCAATTGCTCCGACCTCACGCTACATTATATTAGGTAAAGAACAAAAACTTGCCCCGACGGGCGTTAAACAAACACCCTGCCGAAAAAAGCAGGGCGTTTGCGCGGTTTGTCAGTGTTTCGCGATCAATTTGAGGTCTATTCCCTTTTCGCTCACCTTTATTACCTTGACCGTAACTATGTCGTCGATATTTACGACGTCCGTCACCTTGTCAACGTGTTCCTTGGACAGTTTGGAAATGTGTATCATTCCGTCCTTGCCGGGAGCAAGTTCCACAAACGCGCCGAAATTGAGGATACGAACGACTTTGCCCGTAAATTCCTCGCCCACTTCGGGATCTTGCGCGATGGTGAGAATGAGTTTCTTCGCCTTGTCGGACATTTCCTGATCGGGAGTTGCGATAAAGACCGTTCCGTCGTCGGTGATGTCGATCTTGACGCCTGTTTCCTCGATAATCTTGTTGATGGTTTTGCCGCCGCTGCCGATAACCTCGCGGATCTTGTCGGGATCGATTGTAAACGAGATGATCTTGGGCGCGTACTTGGAAAGTTCCGCTCTCGGCGCGGGGAGCACCGACAACATTTTGTCCAAAATGAACAGTCTGCCTTGACGCGCCTGTTCGAGGGCGGTACGCAAAATATTTTCGTCTATGCCCTTGATTTTTATGTCCATCTGAATGGCGGTAATTCCATTGGCGGTACCCGCGACTTTGAAGTCCATATCGCCGAGGAAGTCCTCCAAACCTTGAATATCCGACAAAATGGCGACCTTACTGCCGTCCTCCGACTTCATCAAGCCCATAGCAATGCCCGCGACGGGGGCTTTGATGGGAACGCCCGCGTCCATGAGAGCCAACGTCGAGCCGCAAACGCTTGCCTGCGACGTGCTGCCGTTGCTGGAAACGACTTCGCTGACGGTGCGGATAGCGTAGGGGAACTCCTCCTCGCTGGGAATAACGGGTTCCAACGCGCGTTCGGCAAGCGCGCCGTGACCTATCTCGCGTCTGCCCGGGCGGCGCAAAGGCTTTGCCTCGCCGGTAGAATATCCGGGCATATTGTAGTGATGCATATAACGCTTGAAAGTGTCGTTGTCGTCCAAATTTTCCAACTTTTGCACTTCGGAAACAGTTCCGAGCGTAGCCGTCGTGATGACCTGCGTCATTCCGCGCGTAAACACGCCGCTGCCGTGAACTCTGGGCAGGATACCCGCTTCGCACCAAATCGGGCGAATCTCCGTCAACGTGCGTCCGTCGGGACGGATACCTTCGTTGAGAATACGCGCGCGTACCTTTTCTTTGGTCATTTTGTACAACACGTCGCCGATACTGTCCAGCACTTCGGGATTTGTTTCGGCAAAGTGTTCGCGAACTTTGCGCTCCACTTCGTCCTGGTTTGCCTGACGTTCGTATCTGTCAAAGGTTTTGAGCGCGTCGGTCAGCATAGCGTCGGCATAGGGACGAATGATGTCCTCGTGTTCCTTGGGGGGAAGGTGCAACGTGATTTCTTTCTTGGGCTTGCCCACTTGGTCGCGTATCCACTCGATAAATTCGCACTGTTCCTTTATGGCTTCGTGACCGAACAGTATCGCGTCCAGCATTTCCTTTTCGGAAATTTCGTTTGCGCCCGCTTCCACCATCATTATCGCGTCCTTTGTGCCCGCAAGGTTGAGGTTCAACAAACTTCTTTCGCGTTGCTCGGCGTTGGGGTTGATGATATACTGTCCGTCAACGTAACCAACTACGACGCTGCCCGTCGGTCCTGCAAAGGGTATGTCGGATATTGTCAGCGCAATGGAACTGCCCATCATGGCGTAAACTTCGGGTTGAATATCCGGTTCTACGGACATAGCCGTCGCAATTACCGACACGTCGTTCAAAAATCCCTTGGGGAACAAGGGTCTTATCGGTCGGTCGATCAAGCGGGAGGTAAGTATCGCTTTGTCGCTTGCCATTCCCTCTCTCTTTTTGAAGCCGCCGGGTATCTTGCCGACGGAGTACATTTTTTCTTCGAAGTCAACTCCCAAAGGGAAGAAGTCGATACCGTCGCGAGGCTTGTCCGCGAGCGTAACGTTGGTCATAACTACCGTTTCGCCGCAGGACACCATTACCGAGCCGTTTGCCTGCTCGGCGTATTTGCCCACTTCCACGCTGACGGTCCTGCCGCCTATTTCCATTTGGAATATGTGGTAATCTCTGTTACCTATTTTGCCGTCGATTCTTCTGAATTTTTCCATTCTTTTTCTCCTTTCTCTATATTTCCCACGAAAAACCGCCCCTGCGATTTTTCCGTCGTAATCGTTGTTTGGCGGGAATAACGAGAAAAAAGGAGATAGGGCACGGGATAGTTGCCCTTTCTCCTTTGTCCGTCATTACTTTCTGAGTCCCAAATCCGCAATAACTTGACGGTACTTGTCAATATCCGTTTGTTTGAGGTAATCCAACAAACCTTTTCTGCGACCTACCATCTGCAACAAGCCGCGTCTGGAATGGTGATCCTTGGCGTGAGTTCTCAAATGCTCGGTCAAATGGTTGATGCGCTCCGTAAGCAACGCGATTTGAACTTCGGGAGATCCCGTATCTCCTTCTTTTCTGCCGTACTTAGCAATGATTTCTTGCTTGGTCATCTGTTTTTCTCCTTTTTTTATATTTGCCGTATTCTACGAGAAAGTCGGAGTCCTCTGTCCTCGGAGAATCGGTATTTAACTAATTTACTCCTCGTCCTTTCTGACGACGGTAACGTCCGGTCTGGGGAGCAACGCCTTGCGCGAAAGCGTTATGCGTTTGTTCTCCTTGTCGAATTCCATTACTTCCACTTCCACTTCGTCGCCGACTTTGAGAACGTTGTTGATGTCGTCCAACCACTCCCACGAAACGTTGGAAACGTGCAACAAACCGTCAATGTGTTTGTCCAACTCGACAAACGCGCCGAACGGCATTATACGGGCGACTCTGCCCTTGACGTGCGCTCCCACGGGGAATTTTTCTTCCGCAACGTCCCAGGGACGAGGTTGAAGTTGTTTGTATCCCAAAGATACTCTGTTTCTTTCTCTGTCGAGAGCAAGCACGGCAAACTCGTAGGTTTTGCCGATTTCCAGCACTTCGGCGGGAGAAGCAATGCGCTCCCAAGCCAGATCCGTAGAGTGAGCAAGGCAATCGAAACCGCGAACGTCTACAAACGCGCCGAAAGAGGCAAATCTGAGCACCTTTCCTTCCACTACTTCGCCCACTTCGATGTTGTTCCAGAACTCGTCTTCGCGGGCTTTCTTTTCCGCAAGAAGTATTGCCTTTTGACTTGCGAAAATTACGCGCTTGTGATCGTCTACTTTGTCGGGTCCGCTGACTACAAGCCTCAAAGTTTTGCCGATGTATTCTTCGAGATTTTTTACGTATCCGATACGTATTTGCGACGCGTGTACTATCACGGTGTAACTGCCGAGTTTGCCGGTAAGACATTCCTTGCCGACGCGAGTCATCATTACCTGGAACTCGTTGCCCTGCTTGATACCCTCTACCAATGCGTCGTCCTTGTAGCGTTCGTCAATGACCTTTTTGGAAAGAACAATTCCCTTGTCTACGGATATTACCGCGCAATCCAAAACGGTTTTGTCCGCGTCGCCCGCGTCCATCGCTTCTTTCAATTGATCTTTAACCGATTGGTAGTTTCCGTCCAAAGCAAGTTCCTCGTTGGGAATGAAAGCCTCTTTTTTGGAACTCGGGATACTGCCGTAAACGCCGTCGTCCTGTATCAAAACGACGCGACATCTGACTTTTTGTCCGAGTCTGTATCTTTGTCCCTCTTTCATTTCCGAAACAGCCTTTGCAAGCAACGCCTCGTCCTTGTCCATTACCTTTTCGGCAACCGTTTCGGAAGCGTCGTTCGCTTGTTCGTCGGTTACGGAAGGTTCAACTTGTTCTTCGGTAACTGTCGCAGAAGTTTCGACTTGTTCCTCGGTTGCTGTCGTCGAAGCGTTTTCGACCTGTTCGTCGGTTACTACCGTTACGGTATCTTTTGCATTTTCACTCATTGTTTTCAAAACCCCCTTGATCAACTCCGTCGGAGTTGATGCGCCCGATATTATACAGGCATTTTTACATTTTGTCAGGTCAATACCGTCCAGATCACCGTTCGTAAGTACCGCTCGGCAATTTTGCGAGGCTATCTCGTACAGCCGTTGAGAATTGGAACTGTCGGGATCGCCCACTACTATCGCCAAGTCGCTCTTTGCGGACAGTTTTTGGGCATAATATTGCCTTTGAGTAGTAGTATAACAAATTGTATTAAATATTTCAAGCGTTTTAACGCGGTCTGTTGAAATATTTTGCAAACTTTTTTCAAAAAATCTCGTGTCGAAGGTCGTTTGAAACAAAATCAGCACCTTTTCGAGGTCGTTCAGTTCCAATTTGCCTTTGCCGTCGAATATTATCGCCGAGTTGTCGCACCAGCCGTTTATGCCGATTATTTCCGGATGCGAGGCGTCGCCGACAAGCACTATCTTGTAGCCGTCGTTGTGATAGGCGTGAGCCTTTTTTTGAATGGCTCTCACCGAGGGACATGTCGCGTCCACGATTTTGAGGTTGCGGCGCGAGGCTTCGTCGTAGACGGCTTTGGGCGCGCCGTGCGCCCGTATCACCACCGTTTCGCCGTCGGGCACTTCGGCAATGTCTTTGACGAATATCAAGCCGTTTTGTTTGAGCGTTTCCGTCACGAATGAGTTGTGAACGAGTTGTCCCAAACAGTACGCCTTGCCCTTTATCGACATGGCTTTGCGTATCGCGGAGGACACGCCGTTGCAAAAACCGATCTCTTTCGGCAGGCGCACTATCATTTGTTACCGTCCTCGCCGTCCGCAAGTCCGTCGTCGCTATGCGCAAGTCCGTCGGACAAAGGTTTGTGGTCGGCATTGTAAGCGTTGTTTTTTTGAATATCCGCGCGAGAAGCCGTTCTGCGCCTGACTCCGCGCGCCTCCAAACGGGCGTTGAGATCCAGCCGCAACTCGTCCACCTTGTCGCGAATGACTTTCGTCGCTTCTTCGAGGGTCTGCTTGTCGAGGGGACGGTCGTAAAACTGCTCCAAAGTGAACTCCTCGCCTATCGAAATGTAGTTTTTTCTGAAAGCCTTCGTTTTGTCCCAAATGTAAAAGGGTCTGATGGGAGATTTGGTCTTGATGGCAAACAACGCCGCGCCCGTGTGGAAAGGTTGCAGACAGTCCACTTCGGGATTGCGCGTGCCCTCGGGGAACAGACAAACGCTCTTGTCCTCTTTGAGCAAACGCAAAATACTTTTGGAAGCGTTGATGTCCACCTCGCCGCGGTGAACGGGTACGCACCCCAAACCGTCGAATACCCAACGGAGAAAAAGACTTTTTTGAAATTCCGCTTTGTACACAAAGGACATAACGTTTTTCATCCACATGGTAAAAATGACGGGGTCCCACCCCGAAAGGTGGTTTCCCACAAGCAGACGTTTTTTGTTTTTTATCTTGCGATCGCCGAATATTTGCACGGGGAAAAAGGGTCTGCACATGACCCGAGCGATTTTTACCAAAAATACCACGAATTTGTTCATCTTTCCTCCAAATCGACCGATCGAGAGTTTTGTATAGTCTATTCCGCCGCGCAAAACATTAGCATTGCCGCGCTTTGTTTGCGCGAAGTTACTTTGCGCCCGCGTCGGACGTCAGATCGGGGCGCAGACGGGCGGCTTTGCCCAGATAGCAATGCGCGACGTCTTGTTGCGCAAGTCCGTTGACCAGCACCAACGCTCGCAGACAGTGATCCAAACTTTGCTCCACGCGCATTTCCCGCACGCAGAAAAACGCAACGTTGTCCAAACGAAGTCGCTCTCTGACGGCTGTCGCGGGATAACAAGCGGTCAAGTCCTCCGTAGCGGAAAAAATTATCGCTTCCACGCAGTCCGCGCGGAGATTATTGAGTCGAAAAATTTCCGACACAAGTTCCGTTGCGCGCGCGGAAATATCTTCGCAAGTGTTTTGCGCGCATATTGCGCCTCTTATCGCCGCCATAATTACTCCCTTTTTGCGGAGTTGCCCGCAACATATCCCGTCGAAAGGGCGATCTGAATGTTAAAACCGCCCGTGTAACCGTCCACGTCCATCACTTCGCCCGCAAAGTACAGTCCTCTGGTCAGTTTGCTCTCCATTGTGGAGGGGTTGATTTGTTTTACGTCCACGCCGCCCGAGGTGACTATGCCGTACTCCGCGTCGTCCAGACCCGTCAGTTCGAAGCGCAGATCTTTGACCGCCGATACCAAACGCGCCCGCTCCGCGGCGGTTATTTGATTGACCTTTTTTTCAAAGGCAATTCCGCTTTGAGCGGCGACCGCCTTTATCAACCGCTCGGGCAACAGTTCGTCCAGCGAATTTACGAAATCTTTGTTCATCTTGCGGGAAAAGTCCCTAACGATCCGCGCGTCCAACTTGTCTTTGTCCAGCGCGGGTTTGAGATCTATCCCAATGTACGCGTTTGTCAGATCGATTTTGTTCAGTCGCGACGACAAGGTCAGCACGGCGGGACCGCCCAACCCCACGTCGGCAAACACCATTTCGCCGAACTCGCCGTCCAGCGTTACGCCCTGCCTCTCGGCTTTGACGACGACGTTTTTGAGGGACAGCCCCTCCAACGGTTTGGTGTTTTTGCACAAAATGCGACAAAGCGCAGGCTTGACGGGCACTATCTCGTGACCGAGTTTGCGGGCAAAAACATATCCGTCGCCCGTGCTTCCCGTCGCGCTGTAACTTACGCCGCCCGTCGCCAAAATCACCCTGTCGTAGGATAGTATGTCTGTAATAGTTGTCAACAAAAAGCCCGTTTTCGAACATTCCACGCTCTTTATCGGGCAGTTCAGTTGCACTTTTACGCCCTGTTGCGCAAGCGCGGCGGTCAACATTTTGGTCACGTCGCTGGCTTTGTCCGAGGCGGGAAACACTCTGTTGCCCCGCTCCGTTTTGAGGGGCAAACCGTGCCTCTCGCAAAAACGAACGGTATCGGCGGGAGAAAATTTGTTGATCGCTCCGTACAAAAACTTGGGGTTGGTGGCAACGTTGGCGAAAAACTCCTCCACGCTGCAATTGTTGGTGAGGTTGCACCGCCCCTTGCCGCTTATGTACAATTTTTTGCCCAATTTTTCGTTTTTTTCAAAGAGGGTCACGTCGGCGGTATCCGAAGCGGCGATCGCCGCCATCATTCCCGCAGGACCGCCGCCGATAACGGCAATTTTCATTTTTCCAACCTCGCAAGACGTTCGAGTTGCGCAACGTCCGTGCGCGAAACGGTCATGGGCGTTATGGTTATGTATCCTTGAACGGACAGGTAAACGTCGCTGTACTCCTCCGTCAGAGGGTTGCGCTTGCCGATAATTTTGACCGTATGTTCGTCCAAAGCCTCGCAACAATCCTCAAATGATGGCTGTTTTACGCTTTGCGGACAGACTTTTACCCCCTTGATCTGTTGCAAAGGCAGGTTGGGCACGTTTATGTTGAGAAACATATTGGGCTGTATCGCTTCCGTTAGCGTCGCGAGGTTGTCCGTCAGGTATCCGACCGCCGCCTCGTAGTAGTCGCAATGCTCCAAGCGGGACAGCGCAATGCTCCTGACTCCGCACAGCGCGCCTTCTTCCGCCGCGCCCACCGTTCCCGAGCAAAGCAACGCCCTGCCGAAATTTGCCGCGTTGTTCGGTCCCGCTATCAAAAGGTCGAATTTTACCCCCAAATGCAACAGGGCTATGCGCACGCAATCGGCGGGCGTACCCGAACAGCAAAACGCTTGCTTTGCGCCGCAAAAATCCTCGATCGGCGCAAGTTCGAGGGGCTTGTTGTAGTTCATCGCATGAGAAAAGCCCGATCGCTGTCCGTCGGGAGCGACCACCCAAACGTTGTGCCCCACGGCGGCGAGTTCTCGGCAAAGCGTCTGCAATCCGCAACTTTGGTATCCGTCGTCGTTTGTCAACAAAATGTTCATAATCACAAATTTTTCAAGTACTCCGTTTCCTTTTCCGTCAAAAAGCGGTATTCGCCCCGCTTCAAGCCGCCCAAACGCAGTTCGCCCACGGCGACGCGCTTCAAAAACTCCACCTCTTTGCCCACGGCTTGAAACATCTTTTTTACCTGGTGGTTGCGCCCTTCGTGAATTTTCACCTCGCAACGCGTGCGGTGACTGTCGCCGCTGAGTATCCGAACGGTTGCGGGCGCGGTTTTTGTGCCGTCGATGACGACGCCGCGTTCCAACGCAAGCCGCTCCGACTCCGTCAAAATGCCCGAAATGCGCGCTATGTAGGTTTTGTCCACCTCGTTTCGCGGATGAGTGAGGCGGTTGGCAAGCGCTCCGTCGTTTGTCAATATCAACAAACCTTCGGTATCGTAGTCCAATCTGCCCACGGGATACAAACGCGCGTTGACATGCACCAAGTCCATGACCGTCTTGCGCCCCAAATCGTCCTTGACGGTGGTCACGTAGCCCTTGGGCTTGTGCAGCAAAATATAGCAAAGTTTTTGTTTGTCGCCGACGCGCTTGCCGTTGAGCGCGACATGGTCGCTTTCGCTCACGGACATGCCCAACGCGGCGACTTTGCCGTTTACCGTCACCGCGCCGTCGGCTATCAATTTGTCACATTCCCTGCGACTGCCCACGCCGTGATCGGCTAAATATTTGTTGAGTCTTGTCATAAATTCCCTTTACTGTATTGACGATTTCGGCTGAAACCGACAACCACGCCGTCGGCTATCAATTTGTCACATTCCCTGCGACCGCCCGCGCCGTGATCGGCTGAATATTTGTTGAAACGGACAAATCGCGCCATAATCGGCTTATATCGGTTAAAACCGCCAAATCATATTTATTTAATATTACATTTTTTTTTAATAAAAATCAAGTAAAAAAGACGTGTTGAAAAACAAGAAAAAACTTTGCACAAACAAATAACTATGCGTAAATATAGTCGATAGTCCCGAAATACGGGAAAAAACTCTCCGCCGCGCCGTCGTCGCAAGCAAACGAGCGCAAATACGGGCTTGGCGGTGGCGCAAACAAGTACCGCGAAAAGTTTTTGTAAACTCGAAACGTTGCTTTTCGGGCAAAAAAGGCTGTCCCGTGGGAACAGCCTCGAACGAACTCGACTGAAAATTCGTTCAAAATCGGTATTTTTGCAACGTCCGTTCCAAAACGGTTTGCCCGTTCAGTTGCACGACGATTTTGGGAATATCGCTCTCAAAATCTATCGAGCGGGACAATTTTTCCCCTTTCGACGCGGGATAACGGAGTCGGTCGGGGCAATAGTAATATACGTCCTTGCCCTGCTCCCGTCGCACGCCGCAAATTTTGTTTTGCGGAACGACGACCTCCATTGAGTAATTTGCAAACGCCGCGTCCAACATACTTGCCGTTTCCTCGAACATCGGACCGCAATTAAGTACTACCGCCACCACCTGCATGCCGTTTCGGGTTGCGCTGCCAACAAAACACCGTCCCGCCTTTTTGGTGTAGCCGGTTTTTACGCCGTCCGCGCCGTCAAGGGAGTTGAGAAGTTTGTTTTTGTTGACGAGAACTCTGTCGTAGTCCATTCCCTCGTTGGATATGCGAGCGGTTTTTGCGGATACGATCTGACGAAAATGCTCGTTTTGCAGCGCAACGCAGGTCAAAACAGCCAAATCGCGCGCCGAAGTGTAGTGATCGTCGGCGGGCAAGCCGTGAGGATTGACGAAATGACTGTCTTTGCAACCGTTTTCGGCGGCAACGCTGTTCATAAGATCGGCAAAACGCTCGATACTGCCGGAAACGTGCAACGCCAATGCCGCGGCGCAGTCGTTGCCGCTACGCAACATCAATCCGTACAACAGTTCCCCGACGGTCAGACGCTCGCCCGCGCGCAGGTAGACGGACGATCCCTCCACGCCTGCGGCTTCGCGCGGGATCTCCACGACTTCGTCCAAATTGCACTGATCAAGCACGCAAAGCGCGGTCACGATCTTGGTGGTACTCGCCATTGGCAAACGCGCGTCGGCATTTTTGGCAAAAAGCACGCGCCGAGAGGACTGTTCCATAACTATCGCGGCTTGCGCGGAAGTTTCGAACGCCGACTCCGCATGGGCGAAATTTGCCATCGCCGCCAATCCGAGGCAAAGACAAAGCGCGGCGACGACCGTGATGTACAACAAAGATTTTTTCATTTCAGTGCCGAAAACTATCCACGACGTCCTTTGCCACGTCGAATATTTTGTCCACCGTGTTGGTTTTGTCCGCCTCTACCACCTTGACGCCGCCGTCGCTCACCACCAAAAAACATATCGGCGTTAGGCTTGCGCCGCCGCCCGTGCCGCCCGCAAAGTTGGCGTCCGTTCCGTCTTTGCCGAAACCGCGCTTTGCCGCTTTGTTGCCGTACTCGCCGCCGCCCGCCATAAAAGCAAACGTTATTTGCGACACGGGCAAAATGGTCGTTCCGTCCATTGTCACAAGCGGCTGACCGACGATCGTGTTGACCTCGGCGATCTTGCTCAGGTTGGAAATAGCCGTTTCCACTATTTCTCTGATTTGCGTATCCATTTGCGTACCCCCTGCTTTAACAAGCAAAATGACAGTTCTGCAACGCTGAAACTCGCCAACGTTCGCACTTTGATTTGACTGACGTCGCTTGTGGGCAAACATTGCGCACAAACTTGACAATGAAGCAAATTGCAAACAGTTGCGACAGTAAATGCAATGATTGCGTTTTCGACGGCGATCGCAAACATAGAAACGTTGCAAATATTGTTGCTCACGGTTACAAAAAGTTTGTCTACCGTTACGCACTTCAACAGATCGACGCCGCTTTTTCCGTCCAATGTCGTGACGTCCACATCCGCGTCCACGGTGCCGTTGCAAAGCAAATTTTTGCCTTTGACAACGATTTGTTCGTCAAATACGCGTATCGGACCGAACCGCACTTTTACGTTTGCGGCAAGGTCGATCGGTTTGAACGATACTTCCGCTCGCACGTAGATAGGCGCAAACATCAAAGTCAGCAGTATCAACGTTGCAGTTACAACTATCATTGCGCTTAGTTTGTGTTGCGGCTGAAAAAAATATGCAAATTATACGATTTTTCCATATTATGTCGCGCATAGTATTATGCAAAACATCAAAACAAAGAGTAATTTAGTCCGAAAAATCTATCCGAACGCATAATAGTACAAAAAAAACGCCCCGCCGCTTGCACCGCGCGCAAAGAGGGGAGCGATCACGTTCGGCTTGTAACAACAAGCAATTTCCATTTTCAAAAAAAATTTGAGGCGTGGAAACAAACAAAAACAAATCGACAATAGTTTTTACTCACTCTGCAATAATAAGTACCAAACACAAGCCGTTAAGAAGCAACTTCTAATTTTGACATTGAGCCGTAACTTGGTCGGAGTCGATCAATATCAACGGCACGAGCATTTCGTTGGTGAGCGCGGTATGATGCCCCTTGTGGTAATGCGGATCTTCTTTGGGCAAAATAAACATCTTGTTCGTGTACGTACCGGAAGCGACGAAATCTCCGAGCAGATAGGCGTAGTCGCCTCTGTCGCCGAAATAGTTTTGCTTCAACAGATCCTTTGTGCGGAAAAGCACAAAGTCCTTGCCGAATTTTTTTCGGAAAAGCCTTGCGAATTTGCGCTTTTTGCCCTTCTTCACTCTGAAACAAGGCGAGCGGCTGTCCAGATAGGGCGGACACTCCAACATATCGTTCAGTTGTTTTTCCTCTCGCCAATCGATATAGCCCTCCACGTCTATTTGTCCGTGATCGGCGGACACAATGAACAGCGTGTTTTCCGTTTGACCGGCCAACTCCCGCAACGAACGGGAAATATGCTCCAAAAGTTGTTGCGTGACGGGACAGCGAACGCCGTTTTCGTGCATGGTTCCGTCCGGCTCGGGGCAGTAGACATAGACGAAATGCTTGCCCTCTTCGCCGCAAATTGCGCTCAGCGCGTCGAAAAACTCGTCCACCGTGTTAGCGACAGTGTTGAATTTTTGTATGCCGTTTACGTACGGCGGGTAAATTGTGCGAATTTGGTAGTCCGTGCGCGCCGCGTGGTAAAAATATCCGTCGCAATCGTCCGCGAGGGGGCTGTCGAAGGTCACTTCTTCGCCCGTTTGCGAATCCCTGTTCAAATATATGTCAACGTTGCGCCCCAATTCATCAAAATGCAAACTCCACCCGAGCCAACCGTGTTCCAACGGCAATTTGTTTGTGCAAAGGCTCGTAGTGGCGTTGGTCGTCGTGGACGGAAAGGTGGATGTGAGCGTTTGGACGACGTGCGCGCGCAAAAAGTCCTCCTCGGGCAGGTTGCACTCCAAAGGGTAAACGCCCATGCCGTCAAAGCATATATACACCACGTTTTTGTAGTCCTTGGCGAGCGTTTGTTTGAGTATCGGCAGGGTGGCGTTGCCGTTGGGCGCGCCGAGAAACTCCGCCAACGTCGCGGAAATGTTCAAAATGCTGTTGTTCCAATCGGGTTTGATCAACTTCGGTTTGCTCATTTGTCCCTCGCTTGCCGCGGCTTGCGTATCATGTCGCCCGTCGCGCAAAATGTACTGTACAAAGATTTTAGCATATCCAAGACAAATTTGCAAGACGGTATGCCGCAAAGATTTGTCAAGGGAATGTAAAAAGGCGCGGACGGCGAACTAGTCCTCGTCCAACGGCGTAAACAAACTTGCCAACTCCTCGTCGGTGTACTGCCTGCGCGAGAGTTCTCCCTCGATAACGGCGCGTTGAGGTTGCGGCGCGGCAGGCGCAAACGCGTTGTCCTGCCATTTGCGAAGCGACGCTTGCCAATTGCGCATGGGCGTATTGCCCACCATCCAGCCCTTGGATTCGTAAAAATCCACAAAACGCCGCGCGTCGGCGCGAAGTCCCTGCTCGCGGCAATAGTTTTGTACTTCCTCTACGCTTGGCGGCGCAAATTTCGCCCTGCTAGGACGACTTGGCGAAGTAGGCAAAGGCTCGGCGATACCGGACTGCTCGGCATTGTCGTCGATTGTTCTGCTCGACGGTTGTGTGTGTTCCGCCTCGGGCAAGACGGTTGCACACATACGTTTGCTTTCGGTTGGACTTTCCTTTTCTTTTTTATTCTTTTCCTTTCCCTTTCTTGAATGTTTTCCCTTTCCGACGGCGTTGTCGCTTTCCTCTACGCCTTGCCAACGCTGATTTGTTTTGTCTATTATCGGCTTGATCAACTGAAACAGGGCGTTTTCCAACGAGGCGAGCGGAATTTCCCTGCCGTAAATTCCGTATTCCACCATTGCCCTGAGTACGTGCGCCTGAACGACTTCGTCGAAATCGCAGATCGCTTTCCAATAACTTTCAAAAAACATAATGCAGTTGTTCTTCAATTGTGCCATAATGCAAAATTCTCCTTTGGAACATTTGTTCGTCTAAATTTTAGCATGTAAAACTTGACAACTGTCTGTCAGTTTTTTAATTTTTATCTCATTTTTTTTGCGGCGAAGCAAATTTTTTTTGCGAGTTACTGTCATATTGAGTACTACTGTCAAATTGAGCGGCAAAATTGCGTAAAAAAAAAGCGGCACTAAACTAATTATTGGAGCGCGAGAATAAACAAAAACAGAGGAACGGATTGTTTCTAACTCACTTTGGAATAATGAGTACCCAGCCAAGTTATCAAGAAACGACGTCTAGTGCAATTGCCGACTTATTTATGCAAATAAAATTTTAATGCAGTTGGCGGCTCGTCCCTGAGAATAAAATTTCAATTAAACGGGAATTTGAGTGAGCGCAGGGCGTGTGGACACAACGCACAAGCGAAAACTCAAATCTTGCAAAAACTGTTTTTTGAAATAAACCCAAGAGGCAAAGACTGTAATATTTAGTCGGCTTTGACAGTCGAAACTCATCCACCGTCTGACGACGGTCCCCCTTCTCTTGCGTCCCCAAGAGAAGGCTTTTAATGCAGTCGCCGACTTTGTTTCCCATTATAATGGAAAGCAATATTTTGCTATAACGCGAGTACCACTTCGCCACTGCGCAACCACTTTCGTTAGTCAGTACCAATCGCACAAGTGTGCTGTCGTTGCTATCGAAGTAATGCTGTAACGACGACCAAAGCGACGATTGCAGCCCTTGCGGGGGTTGGCGGGGTTGCTTCCCATTATAATGGAAAGCAATATTTTGTTGGAATCGCGAATACCACTCCACGACTTGTGGGTAAGCCATCTCACAGTTATCAACTTTGTTACGGCGCTGTTGTTCCAAACAAAGTCCCGACCTTGTTCACACAGGCGCGAGGGTGTTGCACTTCCAACCTTACTCCACCAAGGTATGAGGGTGTTTCGTGACAAACAATCTGCAACACACTTGCCCTTGTAAAAGGGGCACTGAGGGTTTTGCACAACAAAACAATATGCAACAAGCATTATCCTTGCTTCAAGGGAGTGCCGAGGGTGTTGCACTTCCAACCTTACTCCACCAAGGTATGAGGGTGTTTCGTGACAAACAATCTGCAACGAGGGCGTAGCCTGAAGCGAAGCCGTTTGACACGGAATACCCGAATACCTATATAATCTGCAACGAAAACGCCACACAAGTGGGTTTTGTTCCCCTACTAAATGTGTGGCGTTTGAAGCGAAGCCTTTTTTTCGAGCAATGCCCGAGGCACTGTGTGAAGCCGTTTTGTGTGCAAGCACCCGAAGTGCTATATGAAGCCTTTTTGCAGGGGATACCCGAGCGCAAAACTTGCGTTTGGTCGGTAGACACAAAAAAAGTCCCCCAACTACATAACGGTAATCGAGAGGCTTTGGTGGGAGGAGATGGATTCGAACCATCGAAGTCGTGGACGGCAGATTTACAGTCTGCTCCC
>CANQPI010000032.1 GCA_947625725.1 uncultured Clostridia bacterium
TTGACATTAAAGAAAAATCTGGCGTTGATCAACGCCAGACCAAAGAAAGTATTAAACTACCAAAAACCGGTAGATTTGTTTAACAAATTTCTTTCTAAGTGTTGCACTTGGTTTGGCAATTCACCTAATTGTTATTTTTTTGAAATAAGTTTTGTTACTTCGGAGATGTCGCCGTTGTTCACCACGTATTTCGGCATAAATTTCGGTTGTTTATCCGTCGGCGTGTGAGCCGTTTTCAGCCACAAACAATCTATCTTGGCATTGCGCGCGCCGTCCACGTCGGCGCAGGGATCGTTGCCTATGTACACACATTCACGCTTGTTCAGGCGGTATTTTTCCACCAATCTGTTGAACAGCGCGGGGTCGGGTTTGGCACAGCCCTCGTCCGAGGAGAAAATTATTCCGCTAAAATACTTGGTCAGTCCCAATTTGTTCAGTTCCGGTCGGGTAAAGCAGGTCTGCGCATTGCTCAAAACAAACAGTTTTTTGCCCGCGCGTTTTAGTTCGCGCAGAGTTTCCTGCACTCCGTCGAAAACCCTCAGATACTCTGTGGAAAAGGCTCTGAATTGCTGTGCGATATGAGTGGCGAGCGAACGGCTCGCTTTTTTGTTTTTGTTTTCGAATATATGGCGAAATACTTCCACGACGTCCACTTCGGGATGAACGAACCGTTTCTTTCCCAATGTGATTTGCAGTTCGCAACTGCTGAAATACGCCTCGCGCAGTTCCGTCACGGAGTATTCCACGCCGTAAAAACTGAGCGTGTCGCGCAATTTTTGCCAAGTTGTTTCGTCGTACTCGTTGGTATGTATGTCCACAAGCGTGCCGTACACGTCAAAAATAAAATTCTTGTACATTTCGTCCTCCGAATATAAATTTATCATAACATAATCGTTTGAGCAAATCAAGTGATTTGCAAAAAAAATATCTGCGTCGAGTCAAACAAATTTTGCGCCGATCGCGCGCAAAATATCGATATGGGTCAAAAATTTCGGGACATATCATCAAAATCAACAAAACAAACAAGGCAAAAGCGTCTAATAGCCGAGGTATTCCACCCCGACCAGCAAAATTTCGTTTATTTTGGGATTGGCGATTTTGTATTTGAGTATCTTGCCCTGACGTTCGCAAGTGACGACGTCGAGGTCGCGCAACAGGCGCAGTTGGTGTGATACCGTGGTTTGGTTCATATTGAGTATTTGCGCAATGTCCGTAACGCACAACGGAGAAATCGTCAACGCCGAAAGCAACTTGACTCGGGACGGGTCGGACAGCAGCGCGAAAAACCTTGCAATGCGCCTTACGCTTGCGTCGTCGGGCAAATAACAATCCATATCGTCCAAAACTTTCGCCGTGGCGGCAATCATGACATTTTCCTCCCCGTATTTTTTTCAGGCTTGTACCTTTTTGTAAAAAAATTTTAGCGCATGCACTTTGACGAGTGCCGACGCATATTGTAGTAAAAAAAGAATTTTTGTCAAAACAAAGGGGATTTGAATGAACATTACCACAAGTTTGCTGTATCTTTTGCTGCTCTACGCCGTGCTGGACAAGGACGGCAAGCTCTCCCTCACAACGGGGCTGGTGATAGCCTTTGTGATACTGCTGCTCAACTGCTACTTTGCCAATCGCTGTTGCAACGGCAACTCGTCTACGACTACCACAACGACGACAACTACCAACAACGGCATCCTCGGCACGCTTAACGGTTTTTGACGGTTTGACAAAAACGACTCCCTTTCGACAAGGGAGCCGTTTTTGTTTGGATAGGCGCGTTACTTTTCCGTACATACGCCTTGATTTATTTCAAAAAATTTGCAATTTTCTCCGACCGCTCCGCGCGGAACGTCGGTTGCGGCTGTTAGCAGTATTTGCAATTGCGGATCGAAGTTCAGCAAACGTTTTTGCCTGAGCGGATCCAATTCCGACAGCACGTCGTCGAGTATCAGCACGGGGTATTCTCCGATCAATTCGTATAATATTTTCAGTTCGGCAAGTTTGAGCGAGAGCGCGGTGGTGCGCAGTTGCCCCTGACTGCCGAAAGTTCTCACGTCCGAGCCGTTTAGTTTGAGCGAAACGTCGTCGCGTTGACAGCCTGCGGAAGTGTGGCGCAACGCAAAATCTTTTTCGGCGTTGGCGCTCAGCAATTCGCGGTAGTTTTGCGCTATTTCCGCCGTGTTTGCCCCTTTGAGCGCGGTTGTGTAATGGAGTTCCAGCGTTTCTTTGCCGTCGGTAAGCGCGCCGTGCGTTTGTTTGGCAAGTTCTTTGAGTTTGTCGCAAAAGGCGCGCCGTTTCAACACGATTTTTGCGCCCTCTTCCGCCAACTGTTTGTCCCACACAAATACCGTTTCTTCAAGTTGTTCCACGCTCTGCGCCTGTTTGAGAAGATTGTTGCGTTGAGCCAAAGCCTTGTTGAAACGCGACAAACCGTAAAAATAGTTTTTGTCCGTTTGGCACAGGTCAATATCCATAAAACGCCGTCTTTCGGCGGGGGAGTCGCTCACGATCCTGATCTCGTCCGGCGCAAAATAAACGCAATTTAGGTATCCCATCAGATCGCCCGTTCTCGCAATGGGTACGGAGTTGACGCGGATCTGTTTTTTTTCGCGCGCGTTGAGCGTGACTTCTATTTGCCCCTCGCCGTAGCGACAAACGTATTTTACTCGCACGTAAGCCTCGTTTTGACCGTGACGTATCAATTCTTTGTCGGCGTTGTTGCGAGGAGATTTTCCCAAACAGCACAAATAGACGCTCTCCGCCAAGTTGGTCTTGCCCTGAGCGTTATCTCCGCAAAAAATATTCAGTTGTTCGCCAAGGCAAATCTTTTGACGAGCAAGATTGCGCCAATTGACGACGGAAATTTCGGTCACTCTCATCCCCTATATTGTAGCACAGTTTCGGCAAACATACAACAGTCTGACAACACGAAATTCGGTTTCTGTCGGGCGTTGAGCCCGCCCGCCCCTTTCCGCATATCGACGTAAATTGCCGAAATAGGGCATACTGAACGCCTCACAACGCAAATTTGCAAAAATTATCTCCGAAAACTTGCGTTAAAGTATATACAAACGCTTTTCTTTATGTTATAATATATATACCTAAAAATATATGGGACAAGGAGTGTGCAATGGCAACTAAAAATATCTATTCGGAAGAACAGATCCAGGTTTTGGAAGGCTTGGAACCCGTGCGCAAACGCCCGGGCATGTACATTGGCTCCACCGACGTCAAGGGATTGCACCATTTGGCGGTGGAGATCGTAGATAACTCCATTGACGAGGCGTTGGCGGGCTACTGCAACAACATCACCGTTACGGTCAATGCCGACGGCAGTCTTACCGTCGAGGACGACGGGCGCGGTATTCCCTGCGGAATTCACAAGAAGGAGGGCATTTCCGCCGTGGAATTGTGCCTCACCAAGTTGCACGCGGGCGGCAAATTCGGCGGCGGCGGATACAAGATCAGCGGCGGTTTGCACGGCGTGGGTCTGTCGGTGGTCAACGCTTTGTCCGAGTGGCTCAAAGTGGAAGTCAAGCAGGACGGCAAACTTCACTATCAAATGTATCACCGCGGAGTACCCGAGGACAGACTCAAAGTTATCGGCACGACGGATACGACGGGAACGATCGTTACCTTTATGCCCGATTCGGAGATGTTCGAAACGACTGAGTGGGAGTACGAACGTCTGAAAAACCGTCTTCGCGAGGTCGCCTATCTCAACAAGGGCATTACCATCAATCTTTGCGACAAACGCGACAGCCGCGAGCGCAGCGAAACGTTTTGCTACGAGGGCGGCTTGGCGGAATTTGTTGAGAACTTCAACCGTTCGCGCAACGTGATCTTTCCGCAACCGCTGTATATCGACAAGTCCGTCAAAGAGGGCGAGATAGAGATCGCCATGCAATTCAACGACGGCTACAACGAGATCGTACACGCCTATGCCAACAACATAAACACCGAGGAGGGCGGCGCGCATCTGGACGGTTTCAAGGCCGCGCTTACCAAGGCGATCAACGACTACGGTCACAAGTACAATTTGCTCAAAGAAAGCGAAAAACTCACGGGCGAGGACGTGCGCGAGGGCTTGGTGGCGATAATCTCCGTCAAGTTGGAAAATCCCCAATTCGAGGGTCAGACAAAAACCAAATTGGGCAACAGCGAGATGCGTACCGCCGTCAGCAGAGTGGTGGGCGAGGAGTTGTCCACTTTCTTGGAAGAAAATCCCAAAGAGGCGCGCGAGTTGGTATTGAAGTCGGTGACGGCGCAACGCGCGAGGGACGCCGCGAGGCGTGCGCGCGAACTGACGCGCAAAGGCGTGTTGGAAAGCGCATCTCTCCCCGGCAAACTTGCCGATTGCTCGGACAGAGATCCCAAGCATTGTGAAATTTACATCGTCGAGGGCGACAGCGCGGGCGGCACTGCAAAACAGGGACGGGATCGTCGTTTTCAAGCGATATTGCCCTTGCGCGGAAAAATCTTGAACGTGGAAAAGGCGCGTTTGTCCAGAGCGTTGGAAAACGAGGAAATAAAAGCCATGATAACCGCTTTCGGTTGCGGCATTTCGGACGACTTTGACGAAAGCAAACTCAGATACGACCGCATTATCTGCATGACCGACGCCGACGTGGACGGCAGTCATATCCGCATTTTGCTTATCACATTCTTCTTCCGCTTTATGCGCCCGCTTATCGAACACGGACATGTGTACATTGCGCAACCGCCGCTGTACCGCATTACCAAAAACAAGCAGGAATACTACGCGTTTACCGACGAGGAACGCGACAGAAAACTCGCCCAATTGGGCAGCAAAGGCACGGAGGTGTCCCGTTACAAAGGACTCGGCGAAATGAACGCGGAACAATTGTGGACCACGACCATGAACCCCGAAAGTCGCATAATGTTGCAAGTGACCATGGAGGACGCCTACGAGGCGGACGAGATCGTCAGTCTGCTCATGGGAGATCAACCGGAACTCAGGCGCGAATTTATTGTCGAAAACGCCAAGCTTGTAGAGGAATTGGACGTATAAGGAGATAGTTATGGCAAACAAAAACGATATTCAAAACTTCGATTACGTAAACGCTCTTGACAAAACCACCGTCAAGGTCGTCAAGATGGAGGAGGAAATGAAAAAATCTTTCATTGCCTACGCAATGGCGGTCAACGTTTCCCGCGCCATTCCCGACGTCCGCGACGGCTTGAAGCCCGTTCACAGACGTATTTTGTACGCCATGGGCGAACTTAACCTGTTCAACGACAAGCCGACGCGCAAATCCGCGCGTATCGTCGGCGACGTTTTGGGTAAGTATCATCCTCACGGCGACAGCGCCGTTTACGAGGCGTTGGTGCGCCTTGCGCAGGACTTTTCCATTCGTTGCCCGTTGGTGGACGGACAGGGCAACTTCGGCAGCGTGGACGGCGATCCGCCGGCTGCACAGCGTTATACCGAAGCAAAACTTTCCAAAATCGCCTCGGAAATGTTGCGCGACATCGACAAAAATACGGTGGATTTCTATCCCAACTTCGACAATACTCTCATGCAACCGACGGTGTTGCCGAGCCGTTTTCCCAATTTGTTGGTAAACGGCTCCGACGGTATCGCTGTCGGTATGGCGACAAACATTCCTCCGCACAACCTCGGCGAAGTTATCAACGGGGCGATAGCTGTACTCAACAATCCCGACATAACCATAGAAGAATTGATGAGAATAATCCCCGCGCCCGATTTCCCCACAGGGGGTATCATTATGGGTCGCGCAGGCATACGCGCCGCCTACAAAACGGGAAAGGGCACCATTTTGGTGCGAGCCAAGACGGAGATCGAGGATCACAACGGCAGACAGCGCATAATCGTTACGGAGATCCCCTATCAGGTAAACAAAGCAAAATTGGTGGAAACAATTGCGGGCATGGTCAAAGACAAACGCTTGGAGGGCATTGCGGATATTCGCGAAGAAAGCGACCGCCACGGCATGCGTATCGTGTTCGACCTCAAACGCGACGCCAACGCGCAAGTGGTGCTTAACATGCTGTTCAAGCACACGCAAATGCAGGTTTCCGACGGTATCATTTTGCTTGCGCTTGCCGACGGAGAACCCAAAATTCTCAACTTGAAGGAAATTCTCACCTACTACATCGCACACCAACGCGAAGTAGTTACGCGCCGCACTCGGTTTGATTTGGAAAAGGCGGAGGACCGTCACCACATAATTTTGGGATTGGTCATCGCGTTGGACAATATCGACCGCGTAATACAGATAATCAAGGAAAGCCGCGATCGTCAGATCGCAGCACAACAGTTGATGAGCGAGTTTTCGCTGTCCGAACGTCAAACGAACGCCATTTTGGAAATGCGCCTCAGCAGGCTCACGCAATTGGAAGTGGAAAGCCTCCGCGAGGAACTTGACGAATTGGAACGTCAGATAGAGGACCTCAAAGATATTCTCGCCAAACCCGCGCGCGTTTCGCAGATCATTCAAACGGAACTTACCGAAGTTCGCGAAAAGTACGACGAACCGCGCAAAACGGAAATTTGCACCGATTACTCGGAGATAGATATCGGCGATCTGATCGAAAAAGAGGACGTCGTTATTTCCATGACGCACCTCGGCTACGTCAAGCGTTTGCCCGTTGCGGAATATCACACGCAGAGGCGCGGCGGCAAGGGCGTTACGGCGCACAAACCTCGCGAGGAGGACTTTGTGGAAAATATGTTCATAACCAACACCCACGACGACTTGCTGTTTTTCAGCAACAAGGGCAAGGTGTACTGTATCAAGGGATACGAAGTGCCCGAGGCTGAGCGTACCGCGCGCGGCAGAGCAATCGTCAACATTTTGCAGTTGGATCAAGACGAGAAAGTTACCGCCGTCATTCCTCGCAAAGAGGACAGTCGCGGCAACCTTATCATGGCGACCAAGCACGGTCTTATCAAGAAAACCGACCTTGCCGAGTTCGAGTCCATTCGCAAAACGGGCAAGATAGCAATTTCCTTGGTGGACGGCGACGAACTGATCGGCGTTGATATGACGACGGGATACGACGAGGTTTTGATGGCAAGTCACGAGGGCAAGTGTATTCGCTTTGCCGAGGAGGATGTCCGCGCAATGGGACGCGAGGCGCAAGGCGTGCGCTCAATGAATCTCGACGACGGCGACTACGTTGTGGACATGGCGATAGCCCGCAACAACGTGGAAGTTCTCACCGTATCCGAAAACGGCTTCGGCAAACGTAGCGATTTGACGGACTACCGTTTGCAATCCCGTTACGGCAAGGGTATCAAAGCGGGCGTGTTCAACGAAAAGACGGGCAAACTCGTCAATCTCAAACTCATCAATCCCGACAACGACGTAATGCTCATTGCGGACAACGGTATCGTCATTCGCATACGCGCCAAGGATATATCCAAGATCGGCAGAGATACCATGGGTGTACGCGTTATGAAGTTCAAGGGCGACGCGCACGTCGTTTGCGTTTCCGAGAGCCCCGTTTCCGAGGAATTGGAGGATGGCAACGTCGGCGAAGGCGACGAGGAATAGAACATGTTCAACAATTACAAACAACTAATCGCTTCCAAAATCAAGGCTCCGCTCTCAACGGCGGAGCTTGAAAGTTTGATCACGGAAACCGCCGACGACGCTTTTGGCGATTATGCTTTTCCCTGCTTCAAATTGGCGCGCGTGATGCGCATGTCGCCTGTACAAATCGCGCAAAAACTCGCCGCCGAAGTAGAGTTGGACGAGCATATCGTCAAGGTAGAAGCGGTCAACGGCTACCTCAACTTTTTCGTCAACCGTTTGGAACTCACGTGGGACATTATTTCCGACGTGTTTGCCGCTCGCGGTTTGTACGGAAACAGCGATATAGGCGCGGGCAAAACAGTCTGTATCGATTACAGTTCCGTCAATATTTGCAAATCTTTTCACATCGGACATTTGTCTACTACCGCTATCGGCAGCGCACTGTACAAGATCTACACTGCGCTCGGCTACAACGTCGTCGGCATCAATCACTTGGGCGACTACGGCACGCAGTTCGGCAAAATGATAGTGGCTTTCAAACTGTGGGGGGATCGCGAGGTCGCCGAGCGCGAGGGCGTTGCAGAGTTGCAAAGGTTGTACGTCAAGTTTCATCAGGAAGAACCTTCGAATCCCCAACTTACCGAGCAGGCGCGCGCCTGGTTTGCCCGTATCGAAAAGGGCGACCCCGAAGCGCAGGAGTTGTTTGAGTTTTTCAAACGCGTAACGTTGGACGAGGTTATGAAGATCTACCGCCGCCTCAACGTCAAATTCGACAGTTGGAACGGCGAGAGTTTTTTCAACGACAAAATGGACAAGCCCCTGCAAATGCTTCGCGACAAGGGCTTGATAACCGAGAGTCAAGGCGCGCAGATAGTGGATCTGAGCGAGTACGGCATGCCGCCCTGTTTGCTTGTCAAGTCGGACGGCAGCAGTTTGTATGCCACGCGTGATATTGCCGCGGCGATCTGGCGCAAGCGGGAATATGATTTCGACAAGTGCCTGTACGTGGTGGCTTACCAACAAAACTTGCATTTCAAACAGTTTTTCAAGGTGTTGGAACTTGCGGGCTTTGATTGGGCAAAGGATCTGGTACACGTCGCATTCGGCATGGTCAGTTTGGAGGACGGCGCAATGTCCACTCGCAAGGGCAACGTGGTGTTACTGAAAGACGTGATCGACAAGGCGGTCGCCAAAGCGGGCGAAATTATCGCGGACAAAAACCCGAATTTGCCAAATCGCGACAAGGTCGCCGAGCAAGTGGGCGTGGGAGCGGTGCTTTTTTCCGCTCTCGAAAGCAGTCGTATCAAAGACATTGTTTTCAGTTACGATCGCGTACTCAATTTCGACGGAGAAACTTCTCCCTACCTGCAATATACTTGCGCGCGTTGCAATTCCATTTTGGAAAAAGTCGGCGATTACAAGGCGAGCAAGGTCGTCGGCGACTACCGTGCGCTCGACGATCCTGAAACGCTGCGTTTGGTCAAACTGATCGGCGCTTTTCCGCAGGCTGTCCAAGACGCCGCGGCAAAATACGAGCCGAGCATAATTTCCGCATTGTTGATAGACATTGCGCAAGCGTTCAATCGTTTCTACATTGTTCGTCGCGTCATTTCCGACAATCTTGCCGAACAAAACGCGCGTTTGCAAGTTGTGGACGCTACGGCGTCCGTTTTGAAGCGCGGTCTGGCTTTGCTGGGTATCGAAGCCCCCGACAAAATGTAAGGCGCACTACGCTTTTGCCGCAACTGCGGCGGTTTGCCGCGCGTTATGCGCAAGATATTGTTTGCAACGGCGAACAGTCCCTTTGTCGCCGCGACGAAAAGTTTCCAAACAAACAACAACAAAAAAACTCACCCCATATCCGCAATTTGACGAATATGGGGCGAGTTTTCGCGTTAATTGTTTTGAGGGGCGCGTTCAGTCGCCTTGTTTTAGCCGCGTTTCAAAGCACACGCCGTAGGGATGATCCGCGGGAGTCGCGCGCATGCAGTCGGCGACGAATTGCCCTGCAAGCAGACAACATTCGCTCAAACGTTTGCCGCCCAGGTAGTGAGCCGACATCACGGACGAGAAAATATCCCCCGTGCCGTGGTACTTTGCGGGCAATTTGGGCAGCATTACGTATTCCGTTTTGCCGTCAAATATCAGTTCGCCGATTTTGCCGTCGAATTCCACGCCGGTAATTACTACCGTCGCGTTGGTCAGCCGCGACAGTTTGTGCGCGAGTTCTTCGACAAAGATCTTGTCGTAGTTCGGGTCGTAGGGAGTGCTCGTCAAAAAACACGCCTCCGTCACGTTGGGGTCTATTATATCCGCGCGCGTTATCAATTGCGCCATTGCTTGAACGTATTCCAAGTCAAAACCGCTGTACAGTTTGCCTTCGTCGGCAAAAACGGGGTCTATTATGACGGGACTGTTCGGCGCGCCAAAACGGTCAAAACATTCCTCCGCAAGGCTCATCAAAGATTTTTTGCCGAGATAACCCAACAAAAATCCGTCGAACAGTATGCCGCTTTCTTGCCAATGGGCAAAGATCGCGGGTATTTCTTCCGTCAGGTCGAGGTAACTCCAACTGCGGAATTGAGTGTGGTTGGATAGCACGGCGGTGGGCAACACGCAGGTTTCCACGCCGTAGTGGGACAATATCGGCAATGCCACCGTGAGAGAGCATTGCCCCACACAGGATAGGTCCTGCATGGAAAGTATTCTTTTGGGTTTCATTTTGTACCTCCTCAACATTCCGAATTATACCACTCCGTGCGGAAAAGCGCAACGATTCGCAACCTCGTTGCCTGTCAACCTTGCAAATACTTCTTGACACCGTTTGAATTTGCTATATAATGTAAATGTAGAAATTTCGGCATAAAGGAGTTGGACGATCGCACGGGAAGGAGTTTTCGGTCGCGACAAAGGGGAAAGAGTATAATGAAAAAATTTTGGTCAATAATCTGTACGGTAGTTGCGATAACGTTGTCGCTGTGCGTTTTCGCCGCATGCGGCGGAGTCAAAGAGGCGGACGTCGATCGATTGCTGGCAAAGTGCGACGCACACGAGGAAATATCGGTGCGCGAACTGCTTGGCAACTCGGCAAACGGAGTGTATATCCGCGTGGAAAGCGACGTCTACAACGTGTACATACAGGAAAACGATTTCGGCAGTTGCGTAACTTTGGATTACGTTCGCAACAGTCGTTATCCCGTCGAGTATGCGCTCCCGGGGCAGGTAGACGATCTTGTGGAAGTTCACATAACCGAGCAAGCGGATTGGAACGCCGAATCCAACAAGAATAACTTCTTGATCGTGGGCATACCGGAAAATTTGATGAATGACAATTTGAGTATCGACGTAATTACCAAAACAGGAAGCGTGCAAATCGAGGATATCGAGCGCGCGCAAGAGATACAAGTAACTGTCGAAACCGGCGCCGTGTATATCGGCGATTGCCACGCCTACAACACGAAAGTCGACGTACAAACGGGCGCGGTCTACGTCGAAACGGAAGGCGAAACCGCAAATATTTCCACAGATACGGGCGCGGTGAAGTTCGACCTTGCCGTCAAACAAATCACTGTGACTACAAACACGGGTTTCATCAACGGCAAAGTGGAGCATCCCGAGTATTGGTACTCGATCGAGGCGCACTCGATTGTGGGCAAATGCAATTTGAACAACCGCACGGGTAGCGGCGACTACAAACTTACCGTTACAACGGATACAGGCAGTATCAAGGTGAGATTTGACAACGACTAGGAGAACGTATGAATATAGTTGACATAATATTTTTGATTATGCTGGCGGGACTCGTCATATTAGGCGTATTCAAAGGTATTATCAAATCGGCGTTGATGGTTTTGGGTATTTTTGTCGTATCCACGCTTACCGCCACGATCGCGCCCTTTGTGCAAAGTTGGTTTGCGGGCGTTATCGACAACGAAAATACGCGTAGCGTCATCGCCATGATCGTCGCCGCCGCCATTTTGACGGTGGCGTACAGTCTGCTTGCGATTGTGGTTCGCAAATTGTTGACCAACATCACCATTGTCAGCGTGTTGGACAAGGTATTGGGCGGCGTGCTGGGTCTGGCGATAGTTTACCTGTCTTTCGCCGTCGTTTTCGCGTTGTTTTTGGATACCAATGCGCAGTTTATGCCGTTGCTCAAAGGATTGATAGGCGACTCATTCAAAAACAGTTGGGTCGGCGGAAGCATTTACAAAAACAATTTCTTCGGTAATTGGATCATTGACGGCATTGCAAACAAATTGTTGGAACACATCAACGGCGCGGCTACAAATTTGATAGGTTGGCAAATATAAATTTGAACAAAGTTTTCAAAAGGGTTGAAAAATCCTCCGCTTTGTGTTAATATAAACTTGCCTCCAAGGGAGTAGTCGCCGTAACAATAGTTGTCGCTGTTTTGTGCGCGACATTGAAAAACGAGATTTATGCTGACTTTCGGGTCGCAAAAGTTTCGCTTTTTTTTACTGTTCGACAAGTTTTTGCGCAAGGAGCAAATATGCTGGTAGATTTTCTCAACGGTCTTACTGAGGATCTTAACATAGGAATTCAAATCGCTCTTTTTGTTGTCGGTTTGGCGTTGGGCGTGTTTTGTCTTGTAAAATTTTGCGATTGGTTTGTGGACGGCGCGGGCGTTATCGCCGCCAAACTGAAAGTTTCGCCGCTTATCATCGGATTGACTATTGTTGCCATGGGTACTTCCTTGCCCGAACTTGCCGTTTCCATATCCGATTCGATCTCGGCGATCGGCGGCGGCAACTCCAACGTCGCGATAGGAAACGTCGTCGGATCAAACATTTGTAATATTTTGTTGGTGCTGGGTTTTTCGGTGGTCTTTACGCCCATTTCGGTCAAAAAGAGCGTCAACCGCAGAGAAATCCCCATTTTGTTGGGGGTTACGGCGATCGCGGTGCTTTTCGTGTGTCTTTTCGGGTTACACGGGGCGGTTTCTGTTGACGACCTTGCCATTACTCGGTGGGAGGGCGCAATTCTCGTGGTGGGCATCGTGTTGTACATCGTGTATCTTGTGCTCGTCGCCAAGCGTCACCCCGAACAAGTGGAGAGCGAAAGCGAAATCAAAAACATGCCCTTGTGGAAAGCCGTAATATTCGTTATTGTGGGCGCGCTTGGAATTTTTCTCGGCGGACAGTTGGTCGTGTTCGGAGCAAAGGGATTGGCGCTTCAAGGCGCCGCCGCTCTCAAATTGGATCGCGACATGTCCGAGGCTCTTGTGGGTTTGACGATAGTGGCTGTCGGCACGTCGCTGCCCGAGTTGGTAACAAGCGTCATTGCCGCGCGCAAGGGACAAAACGAGTTGGCGTTGGGCAACGTGGTAGGCAGCAACATTTTCAACATTCTGTTTGTATTGGGAATTTCCGCGGTGGTCAACCCCTTGACAACGGGAACGCAAGTATTGGTTGACGCATTTGTGATGTTGGGCGTCACCGTTTTGTTGATGATTTTCGGCATGCGCGGCAAATTGAACCGCGCGCACGGCGCAATATTTTTGGGTTGCTATGTGGTGTACTTAGTTTATCTGATTTTGCGTACAATATTGGGATGGACTTTTTAGTATGTGGCAACTGATTTTGACCAGCATTGCATTGGGCGTGGGATTGTCCATGGACGCTTGCGCCGTGTCTATGAGCAACGGACTGAACGAACCGCAAATGAAAATCGGCAAGGCGTTGGGCATTGCCGGTATGTTTGGGTTTTTTCAGGGACTGATGCCCATGGCGGGTTGGCTTTGCGTCAGTTTGGTGGTGGAGAGTTTCAGCCAATTTGAACCCTGGATACCCTATATTGCGCTCGTTCTTTTGGTGATTATAGGCGGCAAAATGTTATTTGACGGTTGCAAAAAGGACGGCAAAAAAGACGACGTTCACAAACTGACGTTCGTCGTTTTGTTGTTGCAAGCGATCGCGACGTCTATCGACGCGCTGTCTACGGGTTTTTCGCTGGTGGATATTGCGGGCTCTGTGTGGTGGAAAGCGCTTTTGTCTGCGGGGATCATCGCGCTGATAACGTTCGGAATATGTCTGGGATCGGTTTTTCTCGGCAGAAAATTCGGCACTCGCCTCGGCAAAAAAGCGCAGATCCTTGGCGGTTGCATTTTGATCGCGATAGGGTTGGAAATTTTTGTTACGGGCGTATTTTTCTGACCCATATAGCCATTTTGCGGATATGTGTGCAAAAAATTCGGGACAATGCCACGCAAAATACTTGTCGAAATTTGCCTGTTTACAGCGCACAAAACAAAAATTCGACTTCGCGCTTGTTCGCTCCAATTTGTTTTTAACAAAAATTTTGTCAACAGCAAATTAACCTCAAACAATGCGCAACGGTGCGCGCCCGTTTCGACAGGGCAAACTCGACGCATTTGCCTCAATAAACAGCAGAAAAAATAGGTTTGTTTTATAATCAACACATGGGTGTAGGAGTAAACAAAAACAGAGAAACAGATGTTTCAAACTTACCCCACAAAAATGGATACCCGTTCAAGTTTAATAGACTTGGGTGGGGGAAGGAGTCGCCGAGTGGAAGCGACACTAAACGCACTTATGCGGTTGGTACTACTTAACGAGGACTACGACGAGGGCATGTGCCGAGATTGTAGCTCTTGCGAGGGCTTGCGGTCGCTTGCCTTTGACCTTTGCTCGGCAAACTTTTACGTGGGAGAAAAAAACAATTTGCACTATTTGGTTGCAAGGTGTTGCTTTTTTTGACCGTTTGTTGTACAATAGTAAAGCATCTGGGTGTAGCGCAGTATGGTAGCGCACTAGACTGGGGGTCTAGGTGTCGCTGGTTCAAATCCAGTCACTCAGACCA
>CANQPI010000033.1 GCA_947625725.1 uncultured Clostridia bacterium
AAGGTGAGTATTACGGGGACGGGGGTACAAGTAGTTATGCACCGCCGTTCCCGCGAATTTGATTATACCCCCCCCCCGTCCCGTCTTGTCAATACCAAAATTGAAATTTGTTGCATTTTTGCCCCATAAAATTGCAATTATGCTATACCTTTGCTCTGTAAACCCAAAATTATGTTATACCGCTAGGGCAAAAATGCCCAAATTTGCCTTTTACCGCCAATTTGGGACGGCGACCCCGCCCGAAAGCGACACGGAAACTTGTCCACAAATGCGCCCACTAGCGAGAGTGAAAAAACCTTGCCGAAGTTCAAAATTTGTACAAAAAAACGCCCGCGTGTACGGACGTTTTGTCAAGGTGGGGAAAACCCGTTCCTCGAGGGTTATTACTTGCGTAAAAAAAAAGACCGCCGAAATTGCGGTCTGAGTGATCGAGAAAAGGGAGATTCAAATAACTTCTATCAAAAAGGACACGGGGCGAAAACCGTCGTTACAACTGACCAGAGCGGAATGAGGATCGCGCATCCACTCGCCGTAGAAACGCCCGCCGCCCGCAAACAGTTCGCGCACAAAGGGCAACAACGTTTGCCAGGCGGGTTCGCACATGCCGTCGGGGCGTTGGCAAGCCGTCAACGTCCACGTCTGCCCCACGAAAATATCGCACGGGTGCGTTTGCGGCAACTCGTAGGCGGCTATCAAATCGTGATATAGGGTTTGTTTGAGTGCGGTAATTTTTACTTGCATAATTTGTTGCTGTGGTTCATTGTAAACGGGTCGCACAAGGGAGCGTACTTGGACGTACGTGACCGTAGGGCGAACGTAAGCCTAACACGACAGTGCGACAATGTTGCTTCCTAAAATTTAATTTGCCCGCCTTTCACTACTGCACTTTGTTTTGCCGTCGCTTGACGGCGTAGAAGCGAGCAATGCAAGGAGGGCGCGGATCGCACAAGGGAGCGTACACGGACGTACGTGACCCCGTAGGGCGAACGTAAGCCTAACACGGCAGTGCGACGCTTATACGCCGTCAAGCGGTTTCATTGTCGGGAACAAAAGCACATCTCGGATACTTTGGTTGTCGGTAAACAGCATTATCATACGGTCGATACCGATACCCAAACCGCCCGTCGGGGGCATGCCGTATTCCAGCGCGGTGATGAAGTCTTTGTCCATCATTTGCGCCTCGTCGTCGCCTTGCGCCTTTGCCGCAACCTGCGCGGCAAAACGCTCGTATTGATCTATCGGGTCGTTAAGTTCGGAAAAAGCGTTGCCCATTTCCGCACAGTTGATAAAGAACTCGAAACGTTCCGTCATGCGCGGATCGGAGGGCTTTTTCTTTGCCAAGGGGCTGACTTCGACGGGATAATCGTAGATGAACGTGGGCTGGACAAGTTCCTTTTCCACAAAGTTGTCAAAGTACTCGTACAACGCGTTGCCCCAAGTTTGTTTGCCCGCGGCAAGTTCCAGACCCGCTTTGGTACACTGCTCGACCGCTTGCTCGGGCGTGAGGGAGTCAAAGTCTACGCCTGTGTACTTTTTGACGGCTTCTATCATGGAGAGTTTGCTCCAATTGTTGAGGTCGATAGTCACGTCGCCGTAGGGCAACAAACGCGTGCCGAGAACGGTATCGGCGCAGTAGCAAAACATGCCTTGCACTATGTCCATCATGCCGTGAAAATCGGTGTACGCTTGGTACAACTCGATAGTGGTAAACTCGGGGTTGTGTTTGAGGTCCATGCCCTCGTTGCGGAACTGACGTCCGATTTCGTACACGCGCTCAAAACCGCCCACAATGAGCCGTTTGAGGTGCAACTCGGTTGCTATACGCATGTACATGTCGATATCCAACGTGTTGTGGTGAGTGACGAACGGACGTGCGTTTGCGCCGCCCGCGATCGTGTTGAGAATGGGCGTTTCCACTTCCAGATAGCCGCGAGCGTCCAAATACTCGCGGATAGCCTTGATAACGCGACTGCGAATGACAAACGTGCGCTTTACCTCGGGGTTGGCAATGAGATCGACATACCGTTGACGATAGCGCGTTTCGATATCCCTCAGACCGTGGTACTTTTCCGGCAGGGGAAGCAACGATTTGCTAAGCAACTTGATTTGCGTAAGTCTGACGGAAATTTCGCCCATGTGCGTGCGAAAAACTTCGCCCACGCCGCCGATAATGTCGCCGATATCCCAAGTTTTGAACTCGGCGTAAGTTTCGTCGCCCACTTCGTCGCGCTTGACGTACAGTTGAATAGCGCCGTCGCCGTCCAAAATGTGGCAAAAACTCGCCTTGCCCATGATGCGGCGCGACGTCATGCGCCCCGCTACGGCAACCGTCATGGGCGTGTAGTCTTGCCCCTCCACGGGATCGACATAACTGTCCAAAATTTGCTTGGAGGAGTGAGTTTTGTTGAAAACGGTGATTTCGTAGGGATTTTTGCCGTCGGCAACCAATTTGGCGAGTTTTTCGCGACGGATACGCAAAATCTCGCTAACGTCTACTTCGTTGTTTAGAATTTCTTCGCTCATAAGTTTTTTGTTACCTGCTGACCTTGTACACTTTGATTTGCTTTGTCTTGCCGTTGGGCAACTGAACGGAAACCGTCTGTCCGTCCTTGGCATGCAAAAGCGCGCTGCCCACGGGCGATTCGTCGCTGATACGGCTGTTTTTGAGGTCGGCTTCGGCAGTGCCCACTATCGTGTATGTTTTGACGGGCTGTTCTACGCCGTTTACGATTTCGGCGCAGGTGACGGTCGTTTCGTGGATAATTTTTGCCAATCGCAATTGAGCCTCTATCTCGGCAATTTCTCCTTCCATTTCCGCTTGCGCTTTGCGCGCGGCGTCGTATTCGGCGTTTTCCGACAAGTCGCCGAAACCTCTTGCCGTTTTGATTTCTTCGGCGATTTCGGCACGGCGTACTGATTTGAGGTAATCCAGACGGGTTTCTAACTCTTGACGTCCTGCTTCGGTAAGTTGTACTTCGGGCATAATTAACTCCTTTTACGACACAAAACAACCTAAAAGCAAACGTTGCTTTTGGGTTGAAGTGCGTTTTATATTTATTTTTTTACAATTATAACTTGATTGTCCGTTTTTGTCAAGCGCTATCGGCGTTTTGAATGGCGCGCCTTGTCGAGCAAATTTGACCGTTGCACGCACCAAAACCGCCGCTATCCCGCAAATTTTGCAGAAAAACGGCTACTATGTTTGAAATAGTATTCTACAAAGCGTCGGCTATTTGAGTGGCTAAGTTCCAAAAGTCCCTGCACGCGTCAAAGACGGTGTGAATATATTCGGAATAGCCGCCGTTGAGGCTATCGGAAATACACTTGACGAGCAAGCACGGAATACGGTTGAATTTGCAAGTGAACAGCACTCCTGCCGACTCCATATCGCAGACGTCCGCGCCAAAGTTGTCGTGCAACAGGCGTTTGCGCTCAACGTCGTTGACGAACTTGTCCGCCGAGGCGCAACGCGCAAGAGGCAACTCGCGCACCGAAAGAGCCTTGTTGAGCAGAGTTTCATCCGCGCACACCGCCGCGTCGTCAAAGCAAGCGTAACGTCCCACAGGTTCGCCGTCAACGACGGAGGTATCCATATCGTAGTGTACGACGTCGCGAACGTAAACGTAGTCCTTGACGGATACGGCTTGGGTGAGCGCGCCCACCACTCCGAAGTTGAGTATCGCTTGCGCGTGATACTCGGTGATCAACAGTTGCGTAGCCGCCGACGCTGCGATCTCGCCCACATAGGGCGGACAGCAAAGTACGGCGCGGTGACGTCCCAACTCGAAAGTGTAAAAAGAAAAATCCCCCACCTTTTCCGCGACGGCGTCGTCGCTCAAAAATGAGGTCGCTTCCTTTTGCATGGCGGTGAAAATTCCGATAGTCATGATTGCTCCGTTGATCCGATAGATTGCGCGTAGAAAAATTTTTGGAGCGGGTAACGGGAGTACTACGCTACGCTCCGTGGCGTTCGTCGCGTTGCGACTCGGCTGAGCGAACCCGTGACTACTGCTTGGGAAGCAGTCGTTTTGCCGCTAAACTATACCCGCGTATTAATTTGATTTATTTTGTTTACTATGTGACGTAACGGGAGTGTTGCGCTCGCTTAAATATGGGTCGAGTAACGGGAGTACTACGCTACGCTCCGCTCCATGGCGTTCGTCGCGCCGCCGTCGGTTGCTTGCACTGAGAAATTTTTGGAGCGGGTAACGGGAGTCGAACCCGTGACTACTGCTTGGGAAGCAGTCGTTTTGCCGCTAAACTATACCCGCGCAAATTTGTTGCGTTTGCAATGGCGCAACAACGGTTTTGCGCCGCGCGTGCGCTACTTCTTTTTACGTTCGTCGGGGACCGCCTCTAACTCGAACAAATCGAAATCTATGTGTTCGATAAAATCACGTTCTTTGAATCGCGTGTTGTTGAACATAACAAAGTGGTTGAAATTGACCCGTGTGGCAACAGGGGTCGGAATGTCCATTTGCTCGCAAATACTCCTGAGCAGGGCGACAAATTCGTCCAAATTGTTTGCGTGTTCGTACTCAAAAAGCAAGTCGCGCGTGATTTTTTCTTCCGAAACGGTTTTTGCCCAAACTTTCATTTTCTATATTGTATCAAATAATGTTCGTTTTGAAAAGCACTTTGAACAAAAAGGTCGTATTTTTGTGCGAAAACGCGCTTGGAGCAAACAAAACGACGTCGGAATACAATTGGATTGACAAAAACAAGCAAAAGTTATATCCTAGATAGGCTAAAAGTTTTTTGTCAACACGTCAAAAAACTTTCCCGCCGAAAGGGACGAGTATCAACAGGAGTTAGTTGTTTGCCGATGAGCGAAAACGAATTGACAACTTTTATATATCCAGCAGACAAGTCGTTTGTATTTGTGGACGTGGAAACGGCGGATTGGAACAACGACCGCATTTGCGCCATAGGAATGATAATTGTACAAGACGGCAAATCGACAGGTTACTACTCTTTGATAAATCCGCATGTTCACATCACGTTTACGTACATACACGGCATAACGGACAGCGACGTCAAGGACGCGCCTACCATTGAGGAATTTTGGCAGGTAATGGCGCCGCTCATTCCCGAACGGTTTGTATTTGTCGCGCACAACTACCGATTTGACCTTACGGTGATGAAAAAGGATCTGGGGCGATTCGGCATATCGTTCAATCCTACGGAAATTTTGGATACAATGTGGGTCGCGCGGGACATACTGTACCATTTCCGCACACAGCGCGGCGATTTACGTTTGAACACGCTATCCGAAGCGTTGGGAGTACAACTCTACCACCACAACGCCGCAAGCGACATCTCCGCCACAAAGGAAGTTTTGGAAAAGTTACTGCTGTCGGGAAATCGCCGAATAGAAGAATTTATCCGACCGTACATACCTCGCTGATGTCAGCGCGTTGAGCGCGCGCATTGTTTTTTGAAAACCGCCAAACCCCTAACAATCAAAAGGAACGTCGTGCCGCTATGCCGACGTTCCTTTGCGATAAAATTATGTTTTGTTGCCGTTACGAATTATTTTCGTTTGTTCTGTTGCATTTCGGCGCAGTGAGAGCATTTGCCGTCACATTCGTCGCAACAACCGCATTTGCCCTTTTTCTTGCGAATGATAACCGCTATCGCCACGCCAAGCACTACTGCCGCGCATGCCACTATCAAGATTATTTCTCCCGCTCCGAGCGTTGCCGCAAGACAAGATAACATTTTTTTGCTCCTTTGTAATTACAAGTTATACGACTTTTTTGTTACGTTTGAATTTGATTTTCCCTTTGTTGTAGAACACGATCACCGTTACGACCGCCGCCGCGACTGCCAGCCAAATAAACAGCGTCCACCACCAAGAACCGATAGTGTAAACCATTGCGCCCACAATGTAACTTGCCGCAAGCCAGAATACCAACGTCCAACGAAAACGTTTTTTGTTGCCGAGTTCGCTCTTGGCAGTACCTACCGCCGCAAAACAGGGGATCGTCGTCATGTTGAAAGCGATAAAACTGATTAGTCCCGGCACGGTGACGCCTGTCGCGGCGATCATTGCCACCACCGCGCTGACTCCCGTATCGTCTGCGGCAATGGCGTCCGCCGTGACGCCGCCCAAATCGCCGACTTTAAGCACCGCCATCAGACACGCGCCCAACGTTGCAAAGGTTGCAATAACGTTCTCCTTGGCAATGAGTCCCGCAACGGCGGCAAGCACAAACACCCAACCGTATGCGCCGAGTTGACTGCCGAATCCCAACGGCGTAAACAACGGTTGCAACAGTTTGCACAAACCCGCAAGGATACTTTCGTTAATGGCTTCGTCTTGGAGGAAAGTCCAATCGAACGCGAAGTGCGTCAATACCCAAATCACTATTGTAGAGGCGAGAATTATCGTAAACGCCTTTTTGACAAAGTGCTTTGTCTTGTCCCACAGGTGCGCCATCAAATTTTTGAATTGGGGCGCGTGGTAGGCGGGAAGTTCCATAATAAAGGGAGGAGTTTCGCCTTTCAAGGTGGTTGAGCGCATAAGCAGTACGCTCACTATCGCGACAACTATACCCAAGATGTACATGGAGTAAGTGATCAGATCCGCACTGCCGTTACCTCCCGCAAAGCGCAAAATTATCGCGCCCGCAACGGCGGTAAGTATCGGCAACTTGGCGCCGCAACTGAAAAAGGGTATCACGCGCACGGTCGCCGTGCGTTCCTTTTCGTCGGCAAGCGTTCGGGTGTTGATCATTGCGGGGACAGAGCAACCGAAACCCATTATCATGGGCAGGAACGAACGTCCCGAAAGTCCGAAACGACGGAACATTCTGTCCAAAATGAAAGCGATACGCGCCATGTAGCCGCTGTCCTCCAAAATGGAGAAGAACAGGAATAATGTCAATATGGGTGGCAAAAAACTGAGTACCGCGCCCAAGCCCTCGATAATACCGTTGTTGATGAGCCCGACAGCCCAAGCCGCCATGCCGCTACCTTCGACAAGCCCCTGTATCCAGCCGAACAGTTCGCCCACCATCATATCGTTCCATATATTGTTGATTATTACGCCGGGGGAGAAGATCGTCCCGTCGTAGATGGTGGCAAGCCACCTAACCCCGTAGTTTTCCACGTCCAATCCGAGTTCTTCCAAAGTGGGAAGGGGCTTGCCAGCCCACTCGGCAAACGTGGATATGAACAGGAAGTTTTCCGAAAAGGTCAGGTGGAAGATGAGGAACAGTATCACCAAAAATATGGGAATACCCGCCCAACGGTTGGTCAACACTCTGTCCGCGCGGTCCGAACGCGTGGTTGCGAATTTTTCTTTGTTTTTGCGCGTCAAAACGGGCGCAAAACGCTTGGATATGTATTTGTATCTGCCGTCGGCGACAAGCGCCTCGAAATCCGTGCCGAAAACGTCGTCGTTGAATGTGGCTTTGAACTCCTCCACCATCGGCAACGTGTCTTTGTGCATTTCCACTTCGATCTCGTCGCCTTCCACCAACTTGATGGCGTGGAACAACGGATTGCCCACGTTTTGTCCCGCAAGCGCGATCTTGACGTCGCCGATAAGGTGCGCCAACGCGGTATCCTCCAAAACGGTGATACCGTGGCGTTCTTTTTGACTTTCGTTGTAGGCTTTGTCCATCAATTCGCGCAAGCCTTGCTCTTTGAGCGCGGAAATCTTGACAACGGGTACGCCCAAACGACGTTCGAGTTCCTTGGCGTCTATCTTGTCGCCTTGACGTTCCACCGCGTCCATCATGTTGAGGGCGATAACGATCGGAACGTCCATTTCCAACACCTGCGTCGTGAGATACAGGTTACGTTCCAAATTGGTAGCGTCCACAATGTTGATTACGCAATCGGGCTTTTCGTCCAAAATATAGTTGCGCGCGATAACTTCTTCGGGGGTGTAGGGCGACAACGAGTAAATACCGGGCAGGTCTATGATAGCGACGGGTTCGGGGCATTTTTTGTACACGCCGTCCCGCTTGTCCACCGTCACGCCGGGCCAATTGCCGACATGCGCCGTTGAGCCCGTCAAACTGTTGAATAACGTCGTTTTGCCGCAGTTGGGGTTGCCTGCAAGCGCAAATCTTTTCATTTTGCCGCCTCCCCTGCGGTGGTTTCGTCCGCAACGTTGAGTACCACGCATTGCGCTTCGGTGATCCTCAGCGACAACTCGTAACTACGCACCGTGATTTCCAATGGATCTCCGAGCGGCGCGCGCTTGCGCAACAGCACCTCCGCGCCGGGCGTGATACCCATATCGAACAGACGACGTTTGATTTTGCCTTCGCCTGCGACCCGACACACTACGCCTTGTTCGCCAATGGCAAATTTGTCCAATGTCTTTTGCATGTTTTTTTCTCCTTTACTTACAATTGTATCAAACTGTCCCAAACGGGACAGGTTTAACCTTTTTCAATACGCGCCGCTACGCAACGAAAATCTTGGTGGACAGGTTGTGATCCAACGCCAATTTGCCGTCCATCACGCGACATATCACGCTGCCGCCGCCGGAACTCAACACGGTGATCGTGTTGTTGACGGAAATACCCAAACTTTCCAAGTGTTTCTTTGTCTTGTCGTCGGCGCTGACGCGCACTACTCTCAACGGTTTGTTCAACGGCGCAAATACTATCGGCATACAAACTCCTTCGTAAAATATTCTCGAATGGTACAAAATGTGAAACATATTTCAGTTTCGCATTTATCTTACCACCGATTTATTCTGCCGTCAAGCAAAATATGATAAAAATTTCATATTTTTATTTCGGCTTTTGAGGCGAGCGATAAATGCCGCAAACAAAAAAGGCTCTCCCGACGGCAACAAGCAGGACGAGAGAGTAAATTTAATCAATTTGCGGAACAATTTGTATGCGACACGACGTCCCACGTTGTACGAAAAATTGTATGTTTTGATATATTTTCCGCTATTTTTTTGCGGTTATCCCTTTTTATTTTTGATTTTTGTGATATAATGAATGTAAAAGTTAAGCAAATAGATCGCATGTTGACTCTGCCAACGCAAAAAAGCGAGTCGGCAAATCGGGCGATTGCGCAAAACAAAACAGGAGGCAAATATGTCCACGGCGATACGCGTACCGCAACAGGAACGCAGCATCGAAAAGAAAAACAAAATAATCCAAGCGGGCTACGAGTTGTTCAGCGAGGTTGGTTATTACGGCACAAATACGGCGGAGATCGCCAAGCGCGCGGGAGTATCCACGGGGATCGTCTACGGCTACTTCGAGGACAAACGCGACATCTTGATATGCGTGTTGGAAATTTACATCGACAAAGTGTACGAACCTTTGGCGCATATTGTGGAGCGCGCCGACAAACCGATAAATCTGCACAAATTGGCGTTGTCGGTAATCGACAAAACCATTGAATTGCACGAGCAAAACGCCAAGTTGCACAACACGTTGCACTCTCTTGCCACCACCGACGAGGCGGTAAACGCGCAATTTATCAGTTTGGAAAACAAGATCACCGAACAAATGAGCAAACAATTGGTAAAGATCGGAGTCAAATCGGATTGCATAACCGAAAAAGTACACTTGGCAATGAACATTGTTCAAAGTTACGCGCACGAAACGGTATTCGACAGCCACAGTTACATCGACTACGCCAAAATGAAAGAAATTGTCTGCAATATACTTGTGGAACTGTTTCGCTGACAAACAAATTTTTGCCATATTACAAAAAGCGCTTTGCAACAAGCGCTTTTTTTGTAGTGAAATTTTTGATTTTCTATTCCAAACAAACAATGAACAAACGCGACTTTTTCCAAACTCAATCTTTGGATGTGATTATTTGGCGCGGCTTGACGCGCCTCAGCGCGACAACGGGGATTACGCTTGCCACTACGCACAGCGCCAACACCGCAAACACGCCTATCAGAGCGGTAATCGGGCGGAAACGTATAATCGTAACGTTGTTTGCAAGCAAATTGCCCGTGTAAGCCACAAACCCTTTGACAAGAATACCGATTTCAACGTTGGAGGTAAAAATTTTTGCCGTTTGCGCATTACGTTGAAAAATATCTGTACGTTTACTCGTCGGGCGTTTCCGATCGGAGCAAATTCAAATAATACTCGAAACAATAAATGTATTTAATCGTGTATCGGTACAAAGTTCGTGAAGAATAACAATACTCCATCGCTATACACTCCATTGTTTTGCGACGGTTTTTGCCGTTGCCGAAAATACATTGAAAAAGTTGCCAATGATTTGTTCCCTCGATTTTGTCGTAAACAAACAAAAAATCTCTTGTTTTATCATAGGCGTCCAAATATTGCGGATTTTTTTGTTCCAACTGTTGAATAATCGTTTTTGCAAGGTCACTGTAATGATAATTGCTCATGTGCGTCAAGCCTTGTTCGCGTTTGCAGCTTGGCACGGCGCACCATACAATTATCTCACAAAGTAAAAAAGATTTTCGACAAAATTTGACGAAAAATTTCATTTTGCGCAACTACACTGAAACTATTAACAAAGGAGGAAAATTATGCAAATGTATTCCGGTGAGCAGACGCTTGTTCAATTAGTAAAACTTTTGTTGGAATTTCTCGATGAAATCAATGAACCGCTTGAACACTATGACAACGCGGATTTTGTACTTGGCAGAAAAACCGCCTATGTAGAGTGTTTGGAAATTATCCAAGAAAAATGGATAAACAGCGCTGCTTGCGGAATACCCGTGGATATAGAAAAAATCTACACCGTGTAGGTACAGTGCGTTGACACCAAGCATGATTGTATTTGTATATAATACTGCCGCGAACACAAAAAATTAAGCGTTTGTCCCAAACAAATACGATTTTGGCAAAAAATCGCGCTTGTCAAAAGGCTGTCATGTCGAACGGACGCGAACAAAATCAAAACGGCAGTCTTGTCGCGCTGCCGAAAAATCAAACTTCAAACCCCGAAAATGCCCGAGATAAACTGCGGAACTATTCTGCGTATCGGTAGATTATCTGTTGGGGAGATCGAATTATTAATGGGCGCGTTCTTTTTCTCTCGATCGCGCCCCATTTT
>CANQPI010000034.1 GCA_947625725.1 uncultured Clostridia bacterium
CCGCGCCTATCACGGGCATTTTGTTCGCGCTGGAAGAAGCGCACAAACGTTTTACTCCCATGATCTTTCTCATGGCGATGAGCAGCGTGCTTTTCGGCGTGACGGCTTCCAACTTGTGGACTTTGGCGTTGGGCGAGCATGCTTTGCCGCTGTTCAATTTGGTGGGCGGCGACGGCGCGCGGCTTGTGCTGGACGTCTTTGCGATAAAGGACATTTGGATACCGCTGTTGCTTGGCGTCGTTATCGGCGGTCTTGCGATAGGTTACAATCATCTTGTGTTTTGGATAGGCAAGTTCTACGACTCCAAACTCAAAAAAGTTCCTCAGTGGGCGCGTTTGTTGATAGTTTTTGTGCTTACTGCGGTCATCGGACTGTTGGCGTTCGGCGACTTTAACGGCACAGACGCGCTGTTCGGAGGCGGCGGACTTATCGTAAAACTTGCGGAAAACAAATTCACTTGGAAAATAATTTTCATTTTGTTGGTAATACGCTTCTTTATGATAGCCTTTTCCACGGGCAGCGGCGCAACGGGCGGCGTGTTCATTCCCATGCTCAGCATCGGCGCGCTGTTGGGCGCGCTTGCGGGCAACGCGTTTGTTGCAATGGGTATGGATCGATCGCTGTTTCCCACCGTGGTAATGTTGTCAATGTCGGCGTTTATGGGCGCAACGACGCGCGCTCCGCTGACGGCGTTGGTGTTTATGGTGGAAAGCACTTGGAGTTTCTCCAACCTGTTTTACGTGGCGATCACGGTGTTTTTGAGTTACTTCCTGTGCGAGATTTTCAAGGTGGAACCGCTGTACGACGTTTTGCTGGAACGAATGATCCACAAGCAAAACAAGGACAAAGAACCCGTTATCGTGCGCTTGGTTTACACGGTGCAACAGGGTGCGTTTGCCGTGGGCAAAGCCGTCAGAGATGTGCTGTGGCCGGCAAACTCCAAAGTCAGCGAGATATTGGCGGGCAACGTCGCCGGTATGGACGACGACGGCGAAAAGAAAATGCACGTCGGCGACGTTTTGACGGTGATCGCCCAAACCTACGACGAGCAGGCTACGCGCAATGAGTTGGAAGAAATTTTGGGCAAGCAACCCACCGCCCCGCCCGACGTTGCCGAGCCGCCCGACGCGTCACCCGACCCCGCAGAGTAAAATTTTGTCAAAGAGCATTTCGAAGTCTTTCGATATGCTCTTTTTTGTCGAGGCGCGCAATGTCGTGTTCGGCGAGCGAGGTCGCGGAGCGTAGCGACATACGCCTGATCTGACGCAATCGACGTCATATTGCCAAATTTGACATAAATAAAAATTTTTCGTCAAAAATTTTTGCAAACCTTTGCAAAATATTAGACAAATCGACATTTGCTGTGTATAATTATAGTATCCTAAAAAGGAGTGTGAAAGGTTATGGCTCACAAAATCAGTAACGAGTGTATTGCTTGCGGCGGCTGCCAAAGCGTTTGTCCTTGCGACGCCATCAGCGAAGGTGACGGCAAGTTTGAAATCGCAGCCGATCTCTGCGTTGATTGCGGTGCATGTGCAGCGCAATGTCCTGTTGGCGCCATCGAAGAGGCCTAACACAAATTTTTTTCGCCCGAGTTTTTACTCGGGCTATTTTTTTAGGCTCTATGTCAAATATTGGGGTGAATGGAGATCAGAAAACAATATAAATCTGTTGCCCCAACATTTGCCATTAGAGCCTACCGACCAAGCGCAAGTCGGTTCGGTTGGCGCGCCGCGATTGTCGCGCAATTCGGCGGCAAAACAAAATTTCAGTCGCTTTACTATTTGTTCGAGGTGGTGTACAATATGGATATGTCAGTAGAGTTGAAACCGTCTGAAACTATCGAAGATCTGCAATGCAACGGTTTGCGCATCATACAGTCCCGCGAGGAGTACCGTTTTACCACCGACGCAGTGTTGCTTGCCAATTTTTGCCGAGATATGCGCGGCAAGTTTTGCGTGGAACTGTGCGCGGGTAGCGGCGTTATTTCATTGTTGCTGTCCGTCAAGAAACACCCCAAACGCATTGTGGCTGTGGAGTTGCAAAGTCGCTTGTGCGATATGATGCAACGCAGCGTGGAGTTGAACGGTTTGCGCGATCTGATCGAGGTGCGCTGCGACGACCTCAAAAACGCTCACGCGTTCGTGCGCGACGCCGACGTAGTCGTGTGCAACCCGCCTTACCGCAGAGTGGGCAGCGGAGAGCGGCAACTCCGACCGAATATCGCGTTGTGCCGTCACGAATTGGCTACTACGCTTGCCGACGTGGTGAGCAGTGCGGCGCGTATTCTCAACAACAAAGGCAGTTTTTATCTGGTGCATCAGTCCGACAGACTTTGCGAGATCGTTTCCGAGTGCAATGGCAACGGGCTTGCCGTCAAGGAGATATTGCCCGTGTGTCCCTCCCCCGACAAGCAACCCAATTTGGTGCTTGTTCGCGCGGTCAAGGGCGGCGCGGCAGACTGCAAACTGCGCAGTCCCCTGTACATAACCGATGGTAACGGCTACACGGAACAGGTTTCCGCTTGGTACGGATCGAAGTAGCCTTGTTGACAACCTTTCTTTGCGGCAATCGCGCGCTTTGTCGGGAGTTTTGCTTGCGTGCAAGCGCGCTTGCGCCATGTCTGCGCAGATGAAATTTACAAAAAAAGGAGAACGCCGCTTGCGCGACGTAAAAAATATGGTATATTTTGTAGCGACGCCGATAGGCAATTTGGGCGAAATTACATACCGCGCGGTCGAAACGCTTCAAAACGTTTCGGCTATCTTTTGCGAGGATACCCGCCACAGTAAAATTTTGTTGGAACGTTACGGCATTTCCAAACCGACGTTCAGTTATCACAAGTTCAACGAGAGCAAACAACTTCGATTTGTGCTGTCCTATTGCGAGCGAGGCGAGGATGTGGCGGTTATTTCCGACGCGGGCATGCCCTGTATCAACGATCCCGGCAATATCCTTGTCAACGCGCTCAAAGAACGCGATCTGCCCTACACAGTGATCAGCGGAGCAAGCGCGTTTGTAAACGCCTTTGTTTTGAGCGGTTATCAACCGCCCTTTACCTACTACGGATTTTTGCCGGAAAAAGTTTCGGACAGGGACAAACTGTTGGACGGCAGTGTCAACGCGGCGATTTTTTACGTGTCCGTACACGACCTCAAAGAAAACATGAGTTACCTTTGCGCCCGACTCGGCAACCGCGAGTGTTGTCTTGTCAAGGAGTTGTCCAAAACTCACGAAAAAGTGTATTTTGGGCACTTGGGTGACGAAATAGAGGATACGAAAGGGGAATTTGTGCTTGTCGTCAATCGCGGAACGACGACCAACCCGTTGTGCGAATTGACGGTGCGGCAACATCTTGCCTACTATATGGAGAGCGGAATGTCCAAGAGCGAAGCCGTCAAAGCCGTCGCCAAGGATCGCAACCTGCCCAAAAACGAAATTTACAAGCAAACGCTGTAACCGATGTTTGATTTGCTCAAACGGGCAAACTAGTCTTGCAGAGCCCGCCGTCGGATATTTCTTTTGTCCATTCGGCAAAAAAATTAAAAAATTTTGCGACAAACGCAATAAAAACGCGTCTTGGCGCGTTACTTTGATGAAAGAGGAAAACAACAAAACAATGTCTACCTATGCTAAACCCCGTTCGAAAGACGTAGAGGACGCAATTTACGGAATCGCTCTGGGAGAGGAAGGCGCGCTCGAACGCTTGTATCGCCTTGCAAGCAGCGCAATTTACGCCTACGCGCTGTCGATAACGAAAAACGTCTATGACGCGCAGGATATCATGCACGACGTTTTTGTAAAAGCGTACGACGCCGCGCCCGCATACAGATCCGACGGAAAGCCGATGGCTTGGCTGTTGACCGTTACCAAAAACCTCTGTTACGACAAGTTCAGACAGCAGTCGCGGTTTCAGCCCATGACGGAACAGGAATTGGACTCTCACTTTGCCTCCGTAGTTGACGTGACGGAAAGGTTGACTCTCAACAAGTGTCTGTTTATGTTGACGAGCGAGGAAAGCAGTATTGTAATCATGCATGCGGTAGGCGGGTTGAAACACCGCGAGATAGCGGAGCAAATGCAAATTCCTCTGGCAACGGTACTTTCAAAGTACAACCGCGCTATCAAAAAGTTGCGCGGCATCATCAAAGGAGATCAAGATGAATAGGAAAACAGAAAAAGAAGTTCGCCGCAGTTTTGCGGACGCAACTCCGAACAATTTGGAAACGATTCGTTCCGACTGCCCCGCTCGGGCAACCGCAACGAGAACGACTTCGACCTCCTCCGTGAGAGGTTGGAAATGGGCAACTTGCGCCATGGCGATAGTTTTGGTCGCCGCGCTTGTCTGCACAGGCGTGGTGCTGGGCGTAGGCGGCAAACAAACGGCGGTAGCGGCGACAGTCACGTTGGACGTCAACCCCAGCGTAGAGATCAAACTCGACAAAACTCAACGCGTGGTAGACGTGACCGCGCTCAACAGCGACGGCGTTGCCATTATCGGCGATATGAAATTCAACGGTTGCACGTTGGACGTGGCGGTATATGCGCTTATCGGCTCTATGGTTACGCAAGGATATTTTTCTATGAGCAACTCGGTGCTTGTCAGCGTTGACTCCGACAGTCAAAGCATGTACGACGAACTTGTCGGTTACGTTACGGAAAAAGTCACCGTTACTCTCCACGATCGTCAAGTGCAAGCAAGCGTGTTGTCGCAGTGGATACAGGACAATGACGTTGCCAAGGATATTTCCCGTACCTACGGCATTTCCGTCGGCAAGGCGCAACTCATTACCAAGATTCTCAACAACGCCGCGGAGGGCGCGTACAACGCGGAACAATTGGCAAAACTCAGCGTAAACGATCTCAACCTCATTTTGGAATCGTTGAACCTCGACGACGACGTGCTTACTCACAGCGGCGAGCAGGCTAGTCAAAGCAACTACATTGGCAGAGATGCGGCGATCGCGGCGGCGTTGGCGTTCCTCGATCCGAGCCTTACCGAAAGCGACGTTGAGCGTATCAGTTGCAAAATGGACTTCGAAGGCGGCGTAATGGTGTACGAAATTGAGTTCGTCTACAACGGCTGGGAGTACGAAATAGAGGTAAACGCTCGCAACGGCGTCATCTTCAAGCACGAGTACGAGCGCGAACATCACATTCCCAATTCCGACAAAGGCGAGTTGACGGAAGAACAAATCAGAGAAATAATTTACGAAATGCTCAATATCCCTCAAAACGATCGCAAGTGGATACAGATCGGTTACGATCCCGAGGACAAGGAATACTTTGCCAAGTTCAATTACAACGACACTTACTACGAGATAGAGTTCGATCTAAGCGGCAAAATTCTGTCCTTTGAATCTACCCCCAACCCCGATTCGGGCGGTTGGGAAGTTGACTCCGACCGCAAAACAGAGGAAGAAATCAAACGGCTTGCTTTCGACAGCGTAAACGTACCCGAGCAAGACCGCGCAAGTATCTTCGTCAAGTGCGAATTCGACGGCGAGTACGAAGTGGAATTTTTGTACGGCGCAACTAAGTACGAACTGAAATTTTACGCCAACGGCACGCTCAAATACATTTGCGAGGAAAACGTTCAAGTTCCGCCGGAATTGAAGCCGGGTTCCCAAACGTCCAACGACGACATTATCCAAGCCGTGCTTGAACAAATCAAAAATATCTACGGCAACATAGATGTCGGTATTGTTTTCGATTTGAATGTAGAACCTGATACCGAAAACGGCAGAGCGGTTTTCGAAGTGGAGTTCAAGTATCGCGACGGCGGCAAGGTGTACGAGGTGGAGTGCGATCTGGACGCATTCACGTTGGAGATACTGCGCTGCACGCGCGAAATAGAGGACTGACAAAACAGTCAAAGAAGTTTGCGGCAACAGTCGCAAACTTCTTTTTTTTTTGCTGGGGTCAACGCCGCAAAAATAATTGACAACAAAACTTGCAATTTTGCAAAACGGTGGTACAATGACAATGCGGGGTGCGCAAGGGGAGCGCGCCTCGCATGGGAAAGATCCGTGGGGACTGTGTTTTTCCAATAATTACAAGGAGAAATACGTTTTATGGATTTTGAAATATTTGCGTCGCAGATCGGCAAAATTTTGTCCGACAGCGACTGTGTGTTCTATCTTATCTACGCCGTCGCAACCTGCTTTGTTACTCAAATTATCAAAAAGTTTGTCGTAAACAAAGCCAAGGTGGACGTGTTGCACAAGTTCGATTGGGCAACCGTTATACCGTTTTTCGTGGCGTTCGCCTTTGCGGTGTTGGACGTGTTTGTCGTTCAAAAGGTAAGGTACTTCGATTTCGACATATTTTTGCGCTTGGCGCTTTCTACGCTGACGATAGGCTCTTTGTCCACAACGGGTTACAAGGTTGCCAAGTCGATTTCGGGGCAAAGCCTGTCCGCGTTGATGAAGAATGATATTTTCGGAGTGTTTTACACGCAGTTGCTGTACTTTGGCAACGTCAGAGAACAAATTGCCGCAAACAAACTCACTTTGCAGGACTTTGTAAACCAAGTCAAGTTGCTTGCTTCCAATGCCGAGGCTATCTACCGAGAGGAAGGCAGCGTCGATACTAAACGGTGCGAACTTGCAAAACTGCTTGCGGGGATAGTGGACGAGAACAATATCGATACGTGCATAAACGTCATCAATCAGGCTCTTGTCAACTACCTTGCCGACAAATAGACGCAACCCGTCGGGCTGTCCTTTTGCGGACAGCCTTTTTTTGCGGGTTTTGCGCCGTTTGTCGCCGAGTTGCCTGCGACGGTGGCGTTTCGCCGCAAATGCGACCTGTCGTCAAGAGAGGTTTTATTCCTCGAACGACCGTTTGCGAACAAAAACGCGCGCCCGTTGTCGCGAGCGTGCGTTTTGACAAACATAGATTTTTGCGCCGCGCAAGTCCGACGTTCATTAAAAACTTTGCGTTTGCGCGTATTTTACAGATAACTTTTGAAAGACTCGAAGCACCCTTCCTCGAAGTGCAAAATTTGTTTTTCCAACAAAGTCACGTCGGGGTGTACGTCTTGGTAATCGCCGATAAGACGATACAGGTCTATTATGCCGTTCAACGTGCCTTGCAACATTATTTTCGACACGTGAGTAATGCTTTTGTCCGTCATCATTTTTGTTTTTATGCCCATGTTTGCCATAGTTATGGCAAATTTCGGCGCGGGCGTTGGGTCAAAGTTGAGTTGTTCGCACATTTCGTCCAACTTTTCCACGTAGTGGTCGTACTGTTCGACCTGTTTGTGCAATGTGCGGGTAACGTCTTGTTTGTCTACGTAGGGCAACAGCGTTTTGATACAGTTTTGCGCCATTGTGACGTTTTTGTACAAATCGCTCATGACCTGACGCGTGCGTTCTACGTTGCAGTTGTTTTCCGTGATGGGCGGTTGTTCGTTTTCGGGCTTTTGGGAGGTTTTGTCAGTCGTCGTCATCTTCGAATGCCTCCTCCCAACTAAGATGCGCGTCCTCGATCTGCAACCAATCGGGGTCGAAATCGTCGAACAAACGGTTGCGGCAAGTTTCGTAGTTTGCGTAGTATTCGTGATTGTTTTGTTTGCTTTTTGCCATAGTTACCTCCTGTATTCGAAGGTAGTATGAGCAAATACGCTTTTTATTATGCCCCGATCGTCAACATTGAGCAACCTTTGCCTGCGTTGCGTTTACTCTCTCGACAAAGGCTTTGATCACCGCTTCGTACCGCTCGTTGTCCGCCATATAACTCAAACCGTGTCCCGCGCCCTCAAAGGTGTGCAATTCGGCGTAGCCGCGACATGCCTTGTAAATGCGGCGACTCATGTCGCAGGGAACAATGTCGTCCTCCTCGCCGTGGATCAGCAATATCGGGATATTTGTGTTTTGCACCGCGCGTATCGCGCTTGCGCTATCAAGATCGAAACCGCCCATTAGTTTTGCGCTCAATCGAATAAACGGCATCATCAACTTGGGGTTCAATTTCATTTTTTTGCAACTGTCGGCAATTATGTCGCGCGGCGCGTCGTATGGGCAGTCGGCGATTATGCCCTTGACGTTGTCGGGCAAATTCAATTCGCTTGCCATCAATACCGTTGCCGCGCCCATCGAAACTCCCACCAACCAAATCTCCGTTTGTTTGCCGAAGCGATTCAAGGCGTAGTTTATCCAACTGACTACATCTCGGCGTTCGCGCACTCCGAAAGTGATAGTGTGTCCTTTGCTGCAACCGTGCGCGCGCAAGTCTATCAGCAAACTGTTGAAGCCGCACTTTCGCGCCAACTTGTTGCCCCCGCAAAAATCGCGTACGGACGTGCCGCGGTAGCCGGGCACTTGAATTTGCAACGGCGCGCCGTCCCGCAGGTGATAGTAGCGCGCGGACAGCGTCAAGCCGTCAAACGACTCGGTGTACACGCGCTCGAATGGAACGGCTTCCATTTGCGCTATCAGCGCATACATCTCCTCTTGATTGCGTTCGAAGTGGGGGCTGTCGGGCAGTCGGTAATGATTTTCCTTTTTTTCGGGATGTTGGTAAAAGGGCAAAAAATAGCACACCGACAAAGTCGTCAACAATGCGACCGACAACAAACCGACAATTCCAAGCGAAATATATAGCCAGATCATAAAAAAATTCCTCTTTGTTCTTCAACTGTATCGCAAACAAGGCAAAATGTCAAGTTGCAAC
>CANQPI010000035.1 GCA_947625725.1 uncultured Clostridia bacterium
AAAGCAACCATTTCCCCCGATAAGGCTTCACAAGATGTAGATTGGAACAGCTCCGATACATCTGTTGCTACCGTGCTAGATCAGGGTACGACATGTTTGATTCGTCTCACGGGTAAGGTCGGCAACACGATAATTACGGCTACCGCAACAGGGACTACAAAGTCTGTATCAGTAAAAATAAATGTTGGGGGAAGCACCCACGGAACGACGGAAGAAGATCCGCTCACAGTGGATGAAGCAATCGCCAAGTTGGATGAAAAAGGAAATCTTGTTGCCGATGATAGTGGAGTGCTTTACTATGTGCGCGGCGTGATAGACGCAGGATCAACATATACAAATGCACGTTATGCGTTTACCGTTTCTAATGCAGACAAGAGCAAAAAATTAACTTGTGATTTTTCCGCGAGTGCGTTTAGGAAATTTAATCTAAAAAGTGGCGATGGTGCGCTGGATGGCTGTACCGTACTTTTCCACCTCAATTTCACCAAAGAGGGCGATACTTACGGCAATGATAAGGGTGCGTCTGAAAATGTCATTTTGTCCTGCACATTCCCCGCTCTCCAAGCAATAGAAATTGAGGCGGAGAAAACAGAGGTTATCCTTCCCTATTCCGTTGAAATAACCGTCAAGAGCATAACCCCCGCAAGTGCTGTTTTTGAAAATGTTGAGTGGATAAGCTCGGATGAAACAAAGGCAACAGTATCTGGCGATACGGTCAAAGCTACCGTTAAAACCATTTCGGCAGGCGAAGTGAAAATATCCGTAAAGTGCGGTGACGTTACATCCAACGAGATTACGCTTACTCTCACGGAAGAACAAAAGGCGATTAAAGCGGTTTATGATTGGACACAGAAGTTGGAGGCAGACACAGTTTGCAGTAGCACGCTTTATCAGTATGACACTCCTACAACGGATATGATTGCATCTCATATTAACGTATGGAGCGCAGATCAGACTGAATTGCTTACTTTTGTTGCCACAAATGGCAAACTCGCAGGGACAGCAGGCATGGGCATTGCCCATATCCCCGGTAGAAGCAAGAAAGACATGACGATTGCAATGACGACCGTTCATGCCATAAAGAAAGTTACATTCAAGATTATCCCTCTCTCAGAAGCCACATCTACGCAGATTTCCGTAAATGGCAAGTCTTTCACGAAAGACAAGCCTGCGGACGCGGTTTACAATGGGAAATTAGATAGTGCCTTCGACGTGGAGATAATTCTTGATACTGCTACTACCACATTGAATATTGAGGCAAAAGGCGATCCTAATACGAATAAGTTTGTTATCGTCGGAATGACTTTGGAAACGGAAGCAACGGGAACGAGTTCGATTTCACTCGATTGGGCGCAGAAGTTAGAGGCAGATACAGTATGCAGTAGCACACTCTATCAGTATGACACGCCTACAACGGATATGATTGCATCTCATATTAACGTATGGAGCGCAGATCAGACTGAATTGCTCACTTTCGTTGCCACGAATGGCAAACTCGCAGGGACAGCGGGCATGGGCATTGCTCATATCCCCGGCAGAAGCAAGAAAGACATGACGATTGCAATGACAACCGTCCATGCTATAAAGAAAGTTACATTCAAGATTATCCCTCTCGCAGAAGCCACATCTACGCAGATTTCCGTAAACGGACAAACCTTTACGAAAGACAAGCCTGCGGACGCGGTTTACAATGGGAAATTAGATAGTGCCTTCGACGTGGAAATTACCCTTGATACCGCCTCTACATCGTTAAATATCGTAGCGAACGGCGACCCGAATACGAACAAGTTCGTTATCGTCGGCATGACTTTGGAGTGGTAAAACTTACCTAGCAACCAATTTGCTTTTCATTGTGTTTTTCTCCGACTGCGCGCATGAGGTTGGAAAAAACGCGCACGGGGCTGTGCAATTTTAACTTTGCACAGCCCCTATTTTTTATTTTCGGCGATTTTCTTGTTTGCCTTTGCCCTTTGTGTCGTGCGCGGTTTTGCGGCAAACGCAGTCCTTTGCGCGGTCCACAGCGGTGCGACCTGTTCGCTGAACGATTTGCCTATCCAAGCGTTGCGCCCGCAATTATAATTTGTTTCTATACAAAAAGCCCTCGCAGTGGTGCGAGGGCTTTGAATTTGTTCGAAATTACTTGATTTCGTCTTCCGCTCCTTCAACAGGCGTTTCGGGCGCGGGAGCGACGGGCTTTTTGGCGGGAGCGCGCTTTTTGGGAGCGTCGTCCGTCTTGGGGGCTTTGGGAGCGGCGGCAGTTTTCTTTGTCGTCTTTTTGGGAGCGGGGTTCTTGGCTGCTTCCTTGGCTTTCTTGGCTTCGTTGCGTTGAGCCTTGATGGCTTCGGCTTCTTCCGCCTTGCGTTGAGCGGCTGCCTTTTGCTCCGCTTGCTTCAAAGTCTTTGCGTCCACTTTGACGACGACGATACCGCGTTCCAACTGACTGAACGCTTTGGAAATTTGCGCCTTTTTGCGGTTGGCGGCGTTTTTGTGGATAACGTGCTTGGTGGCGGCGTTGTCTATCTTGGAACTTGCAATGGGCAGCAATCTCTTTGCTTCTTCCACGTTGCCCTCGGCGATCGCCGCGTTAAATTTTCTGATAGCCGTTTGCATTTGCGAACGGATCATTTGATTGTGAAGTTTTTTTGTTGCGGATACAGAAACTCTTTTTTCTGCGGATTTGATATTGGGCATTGGTTTCTCCTTATATTCATAGTACCACTAATAATTTTGCCTATATATCTTAGCATACTTTCTACTTTTGCGCAACAATTTTGAACAATGTTGTGCAAACTTTTTGCGATGGATTTTGTCAATAGGCAACATTTTGCGACAGCGCGACTCGTACAATATGTTTGTGACAAATTTTTGCAGGAGGAAAGCAATGCTTTGTATCGGTATTGTAGACGACGGGATAGGTTTTGTACCCACGCTAAACAAACTCAAACAGGTATTGGCGGCGCGGTTTGTGTGTCTTGTGGAAGACGGATACTTTCCTTTCGGCGACAAAAATTCCGCCGAACTTTTGACGGCGGGCACAAACGCCGTTGACCTGCTTGCAAAAGCGGGTTGCGACGCGGTGGTGTTGTCCTCGGTGTCGCTGTCGTCGCGCTGTTTCAAGACGCTCGCCGCGCGTGATGACGTGGCTGTTTTCGGTTGCGAAGCGCCCGTTTTGCACGCGTCCACTTACACGGCGTCCAAGGTGTTGGTGGCGGGGGACGCATTTGTCGCGCGCGCTCAGACGTCGCAAGGGACTATCCCCGTTGCCATGCCCGATTTCCCCGCGCTTGCGGAAAACTTTGACGAGCGCAAGATCGTCCGCTATATATCCGATTGTTGCGAAAAGTACTCGGGGCAGTTTGACTGTATCGCTCTTGCCAACAGCAGTATGAATATTTGCAAGCACTGTTTTTCGCGAGTGTTTCCCAACGTCAAGATCTTCGACAGTTTGGAGGGCGTGGCGCGCCGACTGCGCAAAAAGTACCGCAAACGCAGCAAGGACGAGAGTTCTTTTTGCGTGATCGACGGCGAAAGCAAGGATATTTCGGAAAAATATTCTATTTTTGTGGAATAAATTGTCCCAGCCTCTTGAAAAAATATATCTGTTAGTGTATAATAAATAACAGTCGTTTGTTTGCAAGGCGCAAATTGTGTTTGCAACGTCGCCGAGGCAAACGCTTGATTGAAAATTATTTATTAGGAGTACTAACTATTATGGCAGTTTACGCGAAAGACATACGCAATGTCGCATTGATCGGTCACAGCGGCGAGGGCAAAACCACCCTTGCGGAGGCTTTGCTCTACAACGCGGGAGCGTTGGACAGGTTCGGCAGAGTGGACGACGGCAACTCTACAATGGACTTCGACCCCGAAGAAATATCCAGACATATTTCCATCAGCCTGTCCGTTGCAAATTGCACCTACAAGGGCACAAAAATAAACATTATCGACGTACCCGGTTATTTCGACTTCGAGTGCGAGATGTTGGAGGCGTTGACCGTCGCCGACAGCGCGATCATAGTTACCGGCGCAACGGGATCTATGTCCGTCGGCACGGAAAAGGCGTTGGAGTACTGCTTGGAGCGCAAGATACCCACAATGTTGTTCGTCAACGGTATCGACAAGGAAAACGCCAACTACCAAGGCACGGTAGACGCTATCAAGGCGACTTTCGGCAAAGTATCCGCTATCATTATCCCCGAACTTGACGGTCACAGACTTGTCGGCTACGTCAACGCGGTCACGGGCGAGTACGTCAGTTTTACGGGCGGCGGAAGTTCGATACCCGCAGGATTGCAAGGCGACTACGAAAACGCGCGCAACTCCATTGTGGAAATAGCCGCCGAGAGCGATGACGAATTGATGATGAAATTCTTTGACGGCGAGGAACTCACCCCCGAGGAGATCACTCGCGGATTTGCCCTCACTTTGTTGCACGGCGATACCGTTCCCGTACTTGCGGGCAGCGCGCTTCAACGTCAGGGTATCGATCAACTGCTGAACTTTATCGTAGGCACGCTTCCCGGTCCTGCCGACCGTCCCGCTTTGGACGCAAGCGGCAAGCCCATTCAACCCGACGCCAACGCGCCCGTTGTTTTGCGCGTATTCAAAACGATCACCGACCCGTTCTCGGGCAAGTTGTCCATATTCAAGGTCATCAGCGGCACCGTCAAGGGCGGCATAACTCTCAAAAACAGTCGCACTTCTCAGGTGGAGAAAATCAGCGCGGTATCCTTTATGAAGGGTAAAAAGCAGGAAACAGCCGACTGCGCTTGCGCGGGCGACATTGCTACGGTTGCGCGCCTTGCGGCAACTTCGACGGGAGATGTGCTGTCCGAGAGCGGCGACGTAGAACTTGTCGGAGTCGAACTACCCCGTCCCGTCTATTCGCGCGCGGTCTATGCCGCCAAGAAAGGCGACGAGGACAAGGTTTTCGGCGGTTTGTCCCGTCTGAAAGACGAAGATATAGCCTTTACCGTCAGCAAAGACCCCGACACGGGCGAAATGCTTCTTTCCGGTCTTGGCGACACCCAATTGGACGTTATCTGCAAAAAACTCAAATCCAAGTTCAACTGCGAGGCGGTTTTGCAAGATCCGCGTATTCCCTATCGCGAAACCATTCGCAAATCCGTCGAGGCGGAAGGTAAACACAAAAAGCAATCCGGCGGCGCAGGTCAGTACGGACACTGCAAAGTGCGTTTCGAACCGGGCGCGGCTGACGGCGAATTTGAGTTTGTAGACGCGGTAGTGGGCGGCACCGTTCCCAAACAATTTATTCCTTCGGTAGAAAAAGGTTTGCGCCAAGCCATTCAAAAGGGCGTTTTGACTCAGTTGTATCCCATGGTCAACCTCAAATGCACCCTGTTCGACGGCTCGTCGCACCCCGTTGACAGCAAGGATATCGCTTTCCAGATGGCGGCAATCCTCGCCTACAAAGCCGGTTGCGAAAAGGCAAGCCCCGTCTTGCTCGAACCGATCTACGAGTTGAAGATCACCGTTCCCGCCGATTACTTGGGCGACATCATGGGCGACATGAACAAACGTCGCGGACGTATCATGGGTACGGAAATGGTGGGCGGCAAACAAGTCGTCACGGCGGAAGTTCCTCTCAGCGAGATTTTGAAGTACGCTATCGATTTGCGTTCTATGACGCAGGGTCGCGGCAAATACGAATTGAATTTTGTGCGTTACGAGGAAGTCCCCGCAACCAGCGCGCCCAAAATTATCGAGGACGCCAAGAAACTTCTCGAAGAAGAGTAAAAATACGGTTTTTAGCAAAACGTCCCAAATTTCGGGACGTTTTGCTTACCGATCGATATTGACAAATTCCGTTACTCTTACTATAATTATTTATATAATTGATTATCAAGATATTAAATTTGTGGGAGAGTAGCAGACAGACTATGTTGCATACAATGCACTTGAACGCAGAGCCGTTTCGCAAGATCGCCGACGGCAGCAAAACGATAGAATTGCGACTGTACGACGAACGCCGCCGCCAACTTCGAACGGGACATACTATCGAGTTTCTCGGCGAATCGGGCTCGTTACTTGTTCTGGTCACGGCTTTGCACGTTTTTTCCGATTTTGCCGAATTGTACTCCGAGTTGGATATGACAAAATGCGGCTATTCGGCAAAGCAAGCGATTTCGGCTTCGCCCGACGACATGCTTTGCTTTTACTCGCGGGCGCAACAACGCAAATGGGGCGTGGTGGGGATCGAATTTCGGTTGCTGTCCGTAACGCGACGTTGATTTGGTCCGCTGGGCAACGCGCCGACGATTTTTCTATATGACGCATACTGCGATTTTACGTCAAAATCGCGATATGGGGGTAAAATAAAAGTTATTCAATTAAACAAACTAAAATTGAAACACAAGGAGGTGACTGTTTGTGCCTCAAACGGAACTTAGATTGATGTGTCGCAACCGATTTGCCGCAATTTGCAGCAAGATTTCTTTGACGGTAGCGATCGTTTTCGGCGTGGCGGCGTTGTTGACTGTGGCTTTGCCGGTGCTTTCGGCATTTGCTTTGGCTCTCGAAGTACTCTTCAAGGCGTTGACGGTTGTCGCCACTTTGGGATTGATATTTCTTTTCTATCCCGAATTTATGAACAGTATCGGCGAGAAAGATATAATAGACACGCAGGTGATAATGGAGTTTCTCCGCAAGTCTGCGCCCTATGTGCTTGCCGTTCTCGGCGTGCTTGCCATCCTATCCATTGTGCTTTTTGCCTGCGACAAACGTCAACGTCACGGCGGACGTCTTGCATGCAACATCATTTCGTTGGCGCTTGGCGTTATTATCGGAGTGATCTGCTTTGTTCGCATAGGAGGGTAGTATGAACAAGATCGGTTTAAAAATTGCGGCAAACAGTTTTTTGAAATGTCCCTACGTCACGGCGGATAGCCAACCCGTCAAGTTGCGCCGCAACGGTCAGTGGTACGAGGGCGAAGTTTCTTCCGACGCCGAAACGGTATTTGTGTCGGTGCAAAAGCACTACGAGTTGGAAAGCAAATTGTGGTTTTTGATCGGCATCGGGTACTTCTTTATCAGTTTGTTCGGACTGTTCGATTGTCGTTGGGGCGGCAAATTCCGTTGCCTCAACTTTACCGTGCAGATCAAGCCGATACAGGACACTCATTTGGAAATCAAATTTTTGAATTTTGTGCAGAACGGGCGCGCCGCTCAAATCGTCGGCAATTGCGCGATAGATGAAATATCAAACGTCTATTATTGCAACAAGTTGCTACGCCGTCGCCGTCGCATATTGGCGTTGGTCGAAACGCTCATTTGGTTTGCCTTGATAGCCGCTGTCGTCTGTTTGGTACTTCATCGGTTTGGAATTATTTAACAAAATCAAATGGCCGATCAATCTTAATTTGGGCGCTCGGGTATTGCCCGAAAAAAGGCTTCGCTTCAAACGCCACACATTTAGTTGAGGAACAAAACTCACTTGTGTGGCGTTTTCGTTGCAGATTATTTTTCGGGCAACACCCTCGCGCCCGTGTGAATAAGGTTGGGCATTTTTGAAACTGCGCTCGGGTATCCCCTTCAAAAAGGCTTCATATAGCACTTCGGGTGCTTGCACACAAAATGGCTTCACATAGTGCCTCGGGCATTGCTCGAAAAACGGCTTCGCTTCAAACGCCACACATTTAGTAGGGGAACAAAGCCCACTTGTGTGGCGTTTTCGTTGCAGATTATATAGGTATTCGGGTATTCCGTGTCAAGCGGCTTCGCTTCGGGCTACGCCCTCGTTGCAGATTGTTTGTCACGAAACACCCTCATACCTTGGTGGAACAAGGCTGTAACTCGGATTGGAACACTTGTACCGCAACAAAGTTGCTAACTGTGAGATTGCTTCCCCTTTGAGAGGATGAAGTAGTATTCGCAATTCCAAAAAACAATGCTTTCCATTATAATGGGAAATAATGTCGGCAACTGTGAGATAGTATTCACTTCAAGTGTGTGTGTGTTGTGCCTGTAATGCGTGAGGGTAGTATTGCATTTGTATTCGCAATTCCAAAAAAACAATGTTTTCCATTATAATGGGAGCAACGTCGGCGACTGCATTGAAAGCCTTCCCTTGGGGACGCAAGGGAAGGGGGACCGTCGTCAGACGGTGGATGAGTTTCGACATTTAGATTTGTGTGCTTTGCCCTATGCGCTTTGTTCGTAACGTACAATTTTTTTTGGTGGAAAACTGCGTTGCTTGGTCGCGATCCCCTTTTGAACAATTTAATTGGGATAGTTTGCAAATAATAGTAAAATTTTACAATGTACAAAATAATTTTTCCAAATTATGCAAAAATGTTTGACTTTTTTTTTGTTGTGTAGTATAGTAAGTAGGCTGTTGCAAAACAGGCAACAGCGAGTAGCTTGACAACAGAATAGTAAGAAGAATTGAAA
>CANQPI010000036.1 GCA_947625725.1 uncultured Clostridia bacterium
GGCAAGGCGGGCGCGGCTTGGGCAAGGGAGCGTACTTGGCGTACGTGACCGAAGCACGAACGCAAACCCAACACAGCAACGCGCAGTTTATACGCCGCCAAAAGGGCAACCGCAGTAGTGTTGACGATAAAGCCCGTACTTTGCGCTGAGTCGTATGCTCTCGTTGTAGCCGTCGTGTTTTTTGAAGTCGCTCGGCAGCCATTTGAGTGAATCCGTTTGCAGTGACAAACCTATTTCGTTCAGCAATTTGCTGTTTTTGTAGGGGGATACGGTCAGCGTGGTGGCAAACATATCAAAGCCGTGCCGTTCGGCGTAGGTCTTGGCGTCGCCTAGGCGCAGTTCAAAACATTTTGTGCAACGCGTGCCGCCCTCTTTTTCTTTTTCCAACCCTTTTGCTTGCGCGTAGTAGCGTTGCGCGTCGAGGTCTTGCACGATCAAATTCAACGGGCGCAACGGTTGCGCCTCAAACTTGCCGTCGTTGACGATTTGCACCAATTTGCGCACTTCGCCAAGGCGTTTTTCCCATTCCGCGCCGTCGGTGATGTTGTCGTTGGCGTAGTAGAGCGTAACGTCAAAACTGTCTACAAGGCGCAACAGGCATGCCGTGGCGCAGGGCGCACAGCACACGTGCAACAACAATCTCGGCGGTTGTGTTTTGTTGACGCCGCTCTTTATTTCTTCAAAATCTCTGTCAAAATTTGTGTTCATGGCAAAATTGTTTTACTTTTTCGTTGCGACCTCGCAACCCGAACAAAATCTCGACCGTCACAATCGGAATTTGTTGCCGTCGGGATATGTTGGCGGATCGTTTACTCTTTTTGCCGTACCCGTAGCGGTATTCCGAGTTTTTTTGCAAGTTTTTTGCACTCGGCAACGTCTTGTTCGCCTATGCTGTCCACAACGGAAAATATCACGTTGCCGCCCCGCTCGCGACACTTTCGGGCAAAGTCCAACAATGCGTCGAAAGCGCGCTCGCCGAATACGCTGTTGCAATGTTGTTGATACTTTTGCGCGTTGCTCTCGTTGAGAGAAACGTTTATCACGTCGCAATCGGTAACGATAATATCCGTCACGTCGCCGTTGTAGATGAGATTTGCTTGCCCGTTGGTGTTGATACGAGTTGTTTTGTCCACGCAGTGCAGGTAACTTGCCACCTCGTCCAACGCCGAAAGGTTGTATGTCGGTTCGCCGAATCCGCAAAATACCACCTCGCTGTCGTAGTCGTCGAGGTTCTCGGGCAACTGAAAGATCACCTCCTCCGCAGTGGGTTCGCGTTCGATCCACAGCGGAGTGCCGCCCATACCTTTGCGCCCTTGACGTATGCAAAAGTCGCAGCGGTTGCTGCAACGGTTTGTGAGATTGATGTAGATCTTGTTTCCGATAATATATACAAAATTGTTCATAATGATTTGAAAGCCGTCGGGCGCGACAATTTTTGACTGCTTGGCAACTGTTCGCGCGGGAGAGCGGTTATTTGGAATTCAAATAATCGGCTATTCTCGTAAATAATGTCAGTGTGTTTTTGCGTATTCGCGCGTCCATTGTGGCGACGTCCGTTTGGTAGAGTTGCGCCAATTTGGCGACGATCAGCGGGATATTCAACGGCGTGTTTACTCGTCCTCTGAGCGGTTCGGGGGACATGTAGGGGCTGTCCGTTTCGGAAAGTACTCTGTCAACGGGTATTTGCGCCGTCACGTCCTCTTTGCGGGCGTTTTTGAAAGTGATCGCCCCGCCGAACGCAAAGTAGTGCCCCGCGTTTGCCGCTTGACGGGCGAACTCTGCGCTGCCGCTGTAACAGTGCCACAGCACGCCGTGATTGAGGTGTTTTTTTTGCGCGCGCAAAATATCCCATGCGTCGCCGTAAGCGTCGCGAACGTGCAACGTCAACGGTAAACCCCATTTGTCCGCCAACTCGATCTGTTCCGCGAACACGTCGCGCTGAATTGCCCTGTCCGAAAGATCGTAGTAGTAGTCCAACCCGATCTCTCCCACGGCAACCACTTTGGGGTCGGCGGCATATCTTTCCATTGCGGCAACAAATTTGTCGTCAAAACTCTTGCTGTCGTGAGGGTGCATTCCTATCGTGGCAAACACGTTGTCGTGAGTATCTGCCAATTTGACGCTATTTACCATCGAATCGTAGTCGCAACTGTTGTTTATTACAAATTCGATACCTTGCGCCCTGCAATCGGCAAGAATTTGCTCCGTTTGGTCGGCGAGTTTGGGGTCGTCGAGGTGCAGGTGGGAATCTATCATCAGCGCACTTCCTTGCCGCTGCCGATATCCTGCTCGGGCGTGACAAACACAACGTTCTTGCCGTCCGCCGCGCACAGTATCATTCCGTTGGATTCCACCCCGCGTATCTTTACCGGTTTGAGGTTGCTTACAAGCACTACGGTTTTGCCGAGCATGTATTCGGGCGTGTAATATTGGGCAATGCCGCTCACGACCTGACGCACTTCATCGCCCGTTTGCAATTTGAGCAACAACAGTTTGTCGCTCTTGGCAACGCGTTCGCAAGCGATCACTTTTGCCGTCATCAATTTGACCTTTGCAAAGTCCTCAATGGTGATTTGGGGCACTTGGGGTGAGTTTTTTTGCGATTCGACATTTTTTTCGGCGGCAATTTTGTCCAATTCTTTCAATTCTTTGTCGATATCTATGCGGTCAAAGAGGTTTTCGCCTTTCGTCACGGTTACGCCGTCGCCTATTCCGCCAAAGCGTTTGATCGCGTCAAAGTCGGCGGGCAGGGGCAGTCCCAATTTGTCAAAGATTTTTTGCGCGGTGGTCGGTACGAACGGAACGAGCAACGTCGCGGCAAAACGTATGCACTCGGCAAGCACGTACATCACCGTTGCAAGACGTTCCTTGTCGCCGTTTTTGTTGAGCGTCCAGGGCGTTGTTTCGTCAATGTACTTGTTGGCGCGCTGAACGATCTTGAAAATATCTGTCAGCGCGTCGGGCGCGGACAGCGCGTCCATATCGGCGCGTACCTGCGCCAATGTGCCCTCGCAAAGATCTATCAACTCGCGATCGAGTTTGTTGTAACCGTTGGGGCGCGGTATCACGCCGCCGAAGTATTGCGTTATCATTGCCGTTGTGCGGCTCACGAGGTTGCCCAAATCGTTTACCAAATCGGCATTGGTGCGGTTGAGCAGGGCTTCGTTGCTGTACACGCCGTCGCTGCCGAAAGGTATTTCGCGCAAGAGGAAGTATCTCACCGCGTCCGCGCCGTAGCGATCGGCAAGGAAAAACGGGTCTACCGCGTTGCCTTTGGATTTGCTCATTTTGTCGTTGTCAAACAGTACCCAGCCGTGTCCGTAAACCTTTTTGGGCAGGGGCAAGCCGAGCGCCATCAACAGCGCGGGCCAAATGATAGTGTGAAAACGCACGATTTCTTTGCCTACCATGTGCAGGTCGGCGGGCCAAAACTTGTCAAACAGCGAGTGGTCCTCTTGCAAGTATCCTAGCGCCGTGATGTAGTTGCCGAGAGCGTCCACCCATACGTATGCCACGTGCTTGGGATCGAAGGGCAACTTGACGCCCCAATCGAAAGTGGTGCGCGATATGCACAGATCTTTCAGCCCCGGCTTGATAAAGTTGTTTATCATTTCGTTCATACGCGATTTGGGACTGATAAAGTCGGGGTTTTGACGGTAAAACTCTATCAAGCGGTCCTGATACTTGCTCAGACGGAAAAAGTAACTTTCTTCCTGTTGCAATTTTACTTCCCGTCCGCAATCGGGACATTTGCCGTCTACAAGTTGGCTTTCCGTCCAAAAACTCTCGCAGGGCGTGCAATACCAACCCTCGTAGTGAGATTTGTAGATGTCGTCGCTATCCAGCAGTTTTTGATAAATTTTTTGCACCGTTTGTTCGTGGTAGTCGTCGGTGGTGCGGATAAATTTGTCGTAACTGATGTTCAGCACTTTCCACAGGCGAACGATCTGGTCGTACAGTTTGTCCACAAACTGTTTGGGCGTTACGCCTGCCGACTCGGCTTTTTGTTGAACTTTTTGTCCGTGTTCGTCGGTACCCGTCAGGTAAAACACGTCGTAGCCGTCCATTCGTTTGAAGCGCGCAATGGCGTCGCAAATAACGGTAGTGTAGCAATGTCCTATGTGAAAATTGCCGCTGCTGTAATAGATAGGTGTGGTGATGTAGTAGGTGGGTTTGCTCATGGTATGTTCTCCCGCGGAAGAATTTTTACGGCAGGTCGCCGTAGCGTTTGATTGGCGCAATGCGCGCGGCGAACAACGTTTTGCTCCGTCGTTTGTGCGCGCGCAAGTACATTATATATGTTTTTGCGCGTTTTGTAAACAAAAAGCGTTTGTTCCGCAAAATTACCTTTCGGGCGACAAAATTCGCCGACATAGGGCGCGTTGCGTAATACTTGCATTTAGGCGCAAATAAAATAGAACTATGCTTATCGGTGGCGACAAATGAATATTCTTTGGACGATAATTACGGCGACGGCTCTCGCCGCGCTTACCTTTGTCGATCCGCAGGGCGTGCTTGGCGTGTGTCTGGACAGTTGTTCGCAGGCGGTTACTACCGCTTTGAGTCTGTGCGGTATCTACTGTCTGTGGATGGGAATGTTCGAGGTGGCGGACCGTTGCCGACTTGTTCAGGGCTTGGCAAAGTGTTTGAGCAAATTGAACAAATTTCTTTACGGCAAGATAGACAAAGTTGCCGAGCAGTACATATCCCTCAACTTTGCTTCCAATCTTTTGGGAGTGGGCAATGCGGCGACTCCCTCGGCGATTGCCGCCATCAAGCAAACGGAGCATGCGGAAACGCTCAGCAGAACGGGCGCAATGCTTTTTGTCGTCAACGCCACGGGGGTACAACTTTTGCCCACCACGGTGATAGGTTTGCGCGCGTCTTTGGGATCGGTCAATCCGTCGGATATAATTTTGCCCAACCTCATTGCCACCGTCATCACTTCGATTGTGGGCGTGGCGTTGGTATTTTGCGCTTACGGCAGGGCAAAATGAGTTACGCCGTACCGCTGTTGCTTGTGGCGATACTTGTCGTCGGATTGGTAAAACGCGTCAACGTTTACGACAGTTTTGTACTCGGCGCAAAAAAGTCCGTCAACCTGTGTCTGTCCGTTTTTCCGTATCTTGCGGCGATTTTTATCATGGTCAACGCGCTTCACGCAAGCGGTTTGGACGCGTACGTTACAAAGTTGCTCGCTCCGCCCTTTGCGCTTGTGGGCGTTCCGTCCGAAGTGGTGCAGTTGGCTCTTTTGCGCCCGTTCAGCGGCAGCGGCAGTCTGGCGATACTCACCGACGTGTACAAACAGTACGGAGTTGACAGTTACGTTGGGCGTTGCGCGTCCGTTATCATGGGCAGTAGCGAAACGGTTTTTTACGTGGCGTCCGTCTACTTTGCGGGGACAAAGGTCAAGCGCACGGGTTGGGCGATACCTATCGCGCTGTTTTGCAACATTTTGGGCGCGATCGCCGCTTGCTTGCTGTGCAAGATCATGTAGTTTCAAATTTTTGTCAAAGTCAACGGTGCGGTTTGATATTTTTGAATTTACGTTTTTGCGCGTGTACCTACAAACAATATCAAAAAAAGGCATATTCTTACAAATACCCCTGTCAACCGCGATGTACCATTTCCTAAGAAATATTCGGAGATGGTCGCGATGAAACTCAAAATGAATATCAAGGGCAAACTTACTGCAAAAACCGTTTTGCTTTACGTAACGTACGCCGCGTTTGCGGTGGCTTCGGGCGGAGTGTTTGACGGCAACCTTACATTCGGATTGTTTGTGGGAGCGGTCTATTCCGCAAATCCCATTGTGGCTTCCGTCATATATTTAGGTAGCGCGGCGGTGTACGGTTGGATGAATTTGTTGCAAGCGGCGGTTCGAATGGCAACGATTATGATTTTTGTGGCGATCCACCATTTTGCCAAGCGCAAAATAGGCAAATTGACGTTGTTGTTGTATTTGGTCGTTGCCAACGCGTTTTACATTGCTTACGGTTTTGTCGATTATTTCAATCTTTTTGACAAATTTTTGTATGCCGCGCTAGGCATTGCTTTCGGATACGTGTGTATTTACACTTTTCGCGCGACGTTTGTACGCGGACTCAACTATCGCCCCGCCTTGGACGAAACGGTCTGTATCGGGTTGTTTGTCGCAGTGTGCAGTTACTGTTTGTCGCGCATAAATTTCGGACAGTTGCAACTCATCTATTTTGTCGCGCCGTTTGCCATTTTGTTTGCCGCGGTGTGCTTCGGCGACAAAGTAAGTTTGGCGGGGTCGGTGCTTGTCGGCATAGGCAACGTTCTGGCAACGGGAGGCTTCGAGTGTTGCGTTTACTGCGTGGTCGCGTCGCTTGTCGCAGTGACCCTTTGCCGTGTAAATCGCTACCTGGGTGCGCTTTCTGTGCTGTTGGTGGACGTTTTGATGGGGTATTTCCTCAATTCTCACGGCGGGTTCAACGCGGTTGTGTTTGCGCCGTGTTTTGTTTCGGCTTTGATATTTGTCGTCATACCCACCTCGGTATATCGCTATGTCAGGGACTTTTGCTCCGTCAGCGCGGAAAAGTTTTTGTCCAAAAGCGTCGTGCAACGCATGGGCGACTCCGTGTCGCGCAGACTTTTGCGTTTGTCGGATATTTTCCTGTCGATGAAACAGGCGTTTTTTACCATGTCGGGCAGTACGGTCGCTCCCGAGGATGCCGAGCGCGCCATTGTCAAGCAGTGTTCGGAGAGCGTTTGCCGCGATTGCGACGGGCGCGTCAGATGTTGGCGGCAGGAACTTACTCAAACGGAGCAAAACCTGTTGCAATTGGGAGTATGCGCGGTCAAGCGGGGCAAAGTCACCATATTGGACGTGCCGCAAACGCTGTCCGTCAAGTGCGACAAAGTTTCCTCTATTTTGTCGGAGGTCAACGCGCAGGCAGAGGTGTACCGCAGTTACAAGGAACGCGCCGAAACCGCCGATAGCGGCAAAATACTGCTCGGCGAGCAGATGGGCGGCGTATCCGACTTGCTTATGCAATTGGCAAACGAAACGAAAAATCGCACGGGATACGACCACGCTCACGAGCAGGAACTGATCGAAAAGTTGGTGTTTCACAACGTTCTTTGCACGGGCGCGGCAATTGCGCAGCAAAACGAAACCGTCACTGCGGTGTTGACGATATCCGCCAAGGACGTTGACAACGAAACTATCGAAAAAGTCGTTTCGTCGGTACTCAAACAGCCCGTTGCCGTTGACAGGGTGGAGCGTACCGATAGCCCCGCCTGGGTAAATGTGTTGTGCGCCGTCAAACCGCGCTACACGGTGACGTTCGGGGTCAGTTCCCTGCCGAAAAACGGCAACGACGTTTCCGGAGATACCCATTCCGTAACGCGCACCGACAACGGCAAGTGCATAATTGCGTTGTGCGACGGTATGGGCAGCGGCGCCGCCGCGGAAAAAATGTCGTCAACGTCCATTAGTCTTGTAGAAAGTTTTTACCGCGCGGGATTTGACAACGACACGATTTTGTCCTGCGTAAACCGTTTGTTGGTCGGCAGCGGAAACGAAGTTTTTTGCGCGGTGGACATGGTGGTGCTGGATCTGTACAACGGTCTGGCGGATTTCATCAAGTTGGGCGCGTGTTCCGGTTTGGTTCGCAACAACGGCAAGGTGGAAATCGTCAACGGAAGCAGTCTGCCGCTCGGCGTGTTGGAAGAAATGACTCCGTCCGTCACCAAAAAGGCGCTTATCGGCGGCGATACCGTGGTGTTGGTTTCCGACGGGGTCGCCGATTGTTACAAAGACCCCAATTTGCTTGCGTCCGCTTTTGCCGAGGTTGCGCTCAACGTCCCTCAAAGCATAGCGGAAACGTTGCTGACCAAGGCGCTCAAACGCGTCAACGGCAAACCCACCGACGACATGACGGTGATTGTGGCGAAAATTGCGTAGGCGCTCGGGCATTGCCCGAAAAAAGGCTTCACTTCAAACGCCACACATTTAGTAGGGGAACAAAACCCACTTGTGTGGCGTTTTCGTTGCAGATTATTTTTCGGGCAACACCCTCGCGCCCGTGTGAATAAGGTCGGGGCATTTTTGAAACTGCGCTCGCATATCCCTCGCAAAAAGGCTTCGCACAGCACTTCGGGTGCTTGCACACAAAACGGCTTCACATAGTGCCTCGGGCATTGCTCGAAAAAAGGCTTCGCTTCG
>CANQPI010000037.1 GCA_947625725.1 uncultured Clostridia bacterium
TCTTTGTCAAGCGGCTTGGTCTTGACGACGCCAAGCGCCCGTGTAAATTTTGTAGTATTGGAAACGTTGGTCGGTAACGGATATGGAACGTCCGATCACGCCCGTGCAGAACCAATTGTAACCCGTTTCGGTAAAGACTATCGTTCGAAGTCCGTCGCACCCCTCGAACGCGCCCGCTCCCACAAACAGCAGTTCGCGGTTGAGGGTTATTTTGTTGAGGTTTTTGCAATCTTTGAAAGCGTCGTTGGCGATCGTCACCGTGTTGTCGCGCACCGTGTATTCGCCGTCGAGAGTTTCTCTTGCCTCGATTAGATATTTGCCTACGTACAGCACGCCGCGTTCGTCCCAATTGTCGGGATCGTCGTAGTATGCGCTGCCCTTGAAAGCGTCCTTGCCGATATAGCGAACTTTGTCGCCCTTGATGGTGACGGTCGCGAGTTGAGCGCAGTTTTCAAACGCTTCTTCGCCAATGTATATCACGCTTGCGGGGATCTCGATCTCCGTGATCGTCGTGCCGCGGAACGTACCTGCCGGTATGCGCAGAACGCCGTCTGGTATCGTTATTTGATCGTGCGCGCCTGCAATGTGCAACGAAGTCAAGCCGTAATGCAACGGGCTTGCGTAGTCGTTTTCGAAGTCTATCTCGAACCACTGTCTTACGTCGCCCTCAAACTCCACTTGCTGTATCGATTCGCAGTTGAGGAAAGCGTCCTTGTCCACTATTTTTATGGAAGCGGGCAACGTCACGTGCGTCATAGTCTTGCAGTCGGCAAACGCCGCGGCGGCTATGGACAGCGTTCCCGCGCGAACGGTCACGCTCATGTTGGTGTACGTGCCGTCGTCTTGCAAGGTTTGACGCACTTTAATGAGGTGCAAACCCAGGTACAGCATGTCGTCCTGCCAATGCTCTGTGTTGTTGACGTAGCCTGTGTTCATAAACGCGCCTCTGCCGATTTCCGTAAGGTTGTCGCCGATTTGAATGTTTACCAGCGACGTACAATCGGCAAACGCGTAGTCGCCGAGCGTAGTGAGCGTTTCGGGCGGGTCAAAGGTGACAAGCGCGCCGCACCCGTTAAAGGCGTAGTCGCCTATCGTCGTCAATTGATGGTTCTCGCCCGTTACGGTTACGTTCCGCAAATTGCGGCAGTAAGAAAACGCCAGATAGCGTATGGTATGCACCGTGGATGGGAATTGCAACGTTTCTATACGGGTGTTGCCTGTAAACGCTCCGTCGCCTATTTCCGTAACGGTGTACTCATTCACGTCGTATTGACCGTTTTCCAACAGTTCTCTGTGTTTTTCCGCAATGATTATATGTTTGGCGTTGGAAACTTTGTTGTCGTTCTTGACAATGCAGTGAACGCCGCTGAGCGTGTACTCCAAGCCGTCGTAGCCGCACACCGCGCACAGGTTGCTGTCCGCCCAATCGTGTTGCCCCTCCGACTCCTTTTGACACTTGACGCAACGAGCCTTGTGACTTGCGGGATTCATAGACTCCAACTGCCACTCGTGCTTTGTCAGTTCGCCCCAAGTGGTTTCCGTCCTCTTTTGGCAATATTTGCACTGCTTCACTTCCATGCCCAACTGTTCGCAGTCGGGTTCGGTTTTGGATTGCGTTTCGAATTCGTGGTCATGTTCCTCAACTTGACCGCAATTGTTGCATTTTTGGAAACATCTGCTGCCGTCGTCGGTCGGACGCCATGCCGTCCAACTGTGACCGAAAGACGCTTCGCCCTGTTTGGTAAAACCGTTAAAGCAATCTTGGCACACTTCGGAAATGCTGCCCGCCGCTTCGCACGTGGGCAATGTTTCCGTGGATTTCATATTGCAAGGCTTAACTTCCTCGGCGTGGCAATTTTCGCGAGTGCATACGCGTTTGTGTTCAGGATTGTCCTCTGTTCCGCAAAACTCCCATTTGCCGTAGTTGTGACCCAATGCCGTGCCGGCTTCCGATATATTGCGGCTATTTTGGCAGACGATACACTTGTAGGAAGTGTAACGATTTTGGTCGCAGGTGGCTTGGACCGTTTCCGCAAAGATAATGCAATCCGTTTCGTCTGTGGTATAGTCGCAATTGCCGCAAGTTGCGTAGTGCCTGCCCGACACTGCGCTTGTCCATCTTTGCGTGTAGACCAATGTGTGTCCCGTTGCGTTGTCCGTAACTTCTTCATGCTCGGCTTGGCAATCTTTGCACACGTACAAGTTGTAACCTGCCGTCGTGCAGGTGGCGTCCACCGTTTTGTCGAGTTGAAGATCGCATCTCGCTTGCTGACGCGCGTCCTCCGCGCCGCAACGCAGACAATCGCGGTAATGTCCGTGAATGTGATCGGGAGAGCCTTCGTCGGCGACGGCTTGTATCCAATTGCCGTATTGGTGATTCAACGCGCCCTGCGTTTCCTGCCGCACTTCGTCGTGACACACCGAGCAAACGTCCAAAATGTATCCCGCTTCGGTGCAGGTGGCGTCATGAGTAGTTCTGTCGTAGGCGCACGCCGCCCAAGTTACGTTGCCGCAATTGTCGCACACGGCTTTGTGCTGACCCACGCGCTCGTCGTCCTGTTGCCAAGCACCGTAACTGTGCTGTTTGGCGGGTATTTCTTTCTGCGCGGTGACGACGTAATCGCAAGTCGGGCATTTGACGCCTTCCGTCCAACCGTTCTGCTCGCAACCCGCTTCCACTTTGTCCAAAGTTTGCTTGCCATGTTCGGCTACGTCGAGGCGAGCAAAACACACTTCGCATTGACGCCAATGGTTGTCGCCGTCGCTGAGCCAACCGTCCAATTTGACGTGACTTGCCTCGTCGAGATGCGCGTGACACTCGGTACACTCGTGATAGTGATTTCCGTCGGAAGTTTTCCACTCGCCGTCCGTTTGGTGAGGGGGACGTACGTTGATAACGCCCTTGCGCGTTTCGGAGCAATGTTGACATGTGTAAGTCATTTCGCCGTCTGCGCCGCATGTTGCGGGCTTGGTGATCTGTCCCTCGTCCCAAGTGTGCGTGCCGGGTTGCAACGTTTCCGTTTTGGTGTAGTGGCAAAGCGCGCACGTTCTGGTCGAAGTGCCTTGTTCTTCGCAATTTTTGCGCTCGTCGGTGACGGTGATTTGACAGGGTTGTTCCTCGCCGAGGCAACCCTCGCGAGAACACTTGACGGTATGATGTTCGAACTTGTTGTCCTGCGACTGCGTGTAAACAAGCGTGGTTTCGTCGTGTCCCAACGGCTCGATATAATTTTGCGCTTGCAACTGAACGCCGCATTCCGAACAAATTTGCCCGTCGCTCATTCCCGACGTCGTGCAGGTGGCGGGAGTACCCTTTACCTCCAACGGCGTGTGAGCAGTTTCGTTGACGGGGTCTATGCGCGTTTCGGTGGCGGGTTCGCCCAACTCCGCCTTGCAGGTGGTACAGGTGCGTTTGGACTCGCCCTGTTGCTTGCATGTGGCGGCTTTGACTACCTGCCAATTGTTGTCGTAGGAGTGTTGTTTCATTTCCACGTTTTCCACTTGGGAAACGCCGCAGCCGTTGGCGCATTGACGTTCGCGCTGACCGAACTGCTGACAGGTTGGTTCTTGCACTACTTGCCATTGCATGCTTTCGTAGTCGTGACCCTTGGCGGGCAACGTCGTTTGCGCGTCGGCAAGTTGTTCTATTGCATACTCGCCCGTTTCCGTTTGAGAGTACTTTTTGCACATGGAGCATTGATAGCAATCGGCTACGCCGCTGTCCGTGCAAGTTGCGGGCGTGCCGCTGATGAGAATTCCCGCATGGGCGATCTTGTCTATCGACGCAACGTCCTCGTGATCGCAGTTGTCGCAAAAACGTTTTTGCTCGCCTGCCTCGGTGCAGGTCGCGCCGCGCACGGGTATCCATTCGCCGTAGACGTGTCCGATGTGGGTGACGACCGTCTGAACGTCCTCTTTGCTGTCGCTTGTAAAGTCGCCATCTTCGGTAGCGGAAAACTTGTGACAACGTTCGCACTCAAAACAGTCCGTTGTGCCGTCCGTCGTGCAAGTGACCTCGACGCCCTCCACCAACACGGGTTGATGTCCCAAGGGGTCGGTCGTTTTCTGCGCGGTGATCAGTTCGCCGCAACGGTCGCATATTGTCCCCGCGGTGTAGCCGGGTTGAGTACATGTAGCCTCATGCGGTTGCGTTTCGACGGGGTCGTGACCCAATTTCGCTATCGCAAGGTCGGTCAACTCGTTGCCTTGGCGATCGAAATCCTTGTTGCAGTGCGCGCAATGATAGTGCCCTTGTACGCCCGGTTCGGTGCAGGTGGCGGCTTGTTCCGCTATCCAATCGCCGAATTCGTGATCGTTGTCGCATGCCGCCAACATGGTAAACACGCAAGCCAAGCACAGCGCTGCCAATAAAATCAGTATCGTCTTTTTCATAAAAACCTCTTTTGCGAGTATTTTGATTTTGTTATTCAAAGCAATCGATAGTTTTCGATAAATGTTTTTCGATATAAACTATTTCGTCTGCTTAAAACACACTTAAATATATCCTTATATTTTATACAACAAAGCGCGCCGAATGTCAACGGTAAATCAACAAAACGATATAGTAATCTTTCCGTTGGCGATTTTTGTCAAATTGCAAAACAAAGGACCGCACAAACGGTTCGGTCCAAAGTTATTTGCAAAGCGACTATTGCTCGTCCTGTTGCGAATTTTGCGGTTGCAAACTCTTGATGAAACAACGGCGACGTTTGTTTTGCAAGGCGTCGAAGTACTTCCAGGCGTTTTGAATGGGAATGTTGTGTTCCAAATTGAGGTTTGTTTCGGCATGTTCGACCTTGCCCGTGTTCAAGACGTCGCCCAAAGACACAAGCATAGGGGCGGTAATGCCGTGATTTATGTATTCGTCGGCAACGCCGATCACGCCGAGATCCAGCACCTTGGGGTGACGAATGGAGCGCAACAATCGGCAAATACAGGGCAAAGTGAGTCTGCCTCCGCTGGGGCGCACCGCGTCGGAGATGTTGGGGAACAGCAGTCCGAACGCCACCACTTTGTTGTTTTCGTCAAACAACACGCGAATGTACTTTTTGTTTATCAGCAGTTTGAACTGCGCTATCATGGACTTTTTGGTGCGCTCGGTAAAGGGTACCGTGCCGTAGATGTTTGCGTAGGATTCGTCCCAGATCTTGAATATGTCGTCGGCGTACTTGTTTACGAATTGGCGGGTGCTGCGCGCCTCGCCGAAATGCAAATTGTAACGTTTGAGCATCATTTCGCCGATACGGCGATATTTGGGATCGAAACCGCCCTCGGGCGCGCGCAGTTGATGTTCCAACCAATCCACGTCTTTGCCGTAACCGCAGTTTTCTATCAACTTTTGATAATAAGGATAGTTGTACTGTTCTTCGAAAGTACACAGTTGGTCAAAACCCTCTATCAACAAACCCTCGCGTTCCAAATCGGAAAAGCCCAACGGTCCGACGATCTCCTCCATACCCTTGGAACGTCCCCAATCTTCTACCGCTTTGAACAGCGCGTCGGCTACTTCCTGATCGTCTATCGCGTCGAAACGGGTAAAGCGCACCTGCTTTTGACCCCACTTGGCGTTGGCGGCGCGTTGCAAAATTCCCGAAATGCGCCCCACTACATTGCCGTCGCGAAGCGCGAGATAGTACACCGCTTCCGCCTGCTCGTAATAGTGATACGAAGGCTTGAACACATTCATTTCGTCGCCGTAGAGAGGAGGGACAAAGTACTTGTTTCCCTTGTAAAGTTCCAAAGGAAATTCCACAAACTGTTTGCGTTGCTTACGCGTTTTTACTTCTTCTATTACCATTTTTTTGCCTCTGATCGAGAAAATTATTTATTGCTCCGCCATTTGCGTACAAGGGCAATTTTATTAAACCTATATTATCATTCGGCGATAAGAATGTCAAATCATTTCGGCAAAAGTTTGACGAAATTTGTCCGACATTTCGCCTACGTATTGACGTAACGGCGCGTATGTGGTAAAATTGTTTGTCTGAAGACAAAAAAATTTCGGTGGAGAGGACGGTCATGATCAAAATCGTAGTAGACGCAATGGGCGGCGACAACAGTCCCGACGTAAACGTGCAGGGGGCGGTGCGCGCGCTCGAAACGCTCCAAGACATACACATAGTGTTGATAGGCGACGAAGCGCAAATAACTCCGTTGCTTGCACAATACAAATACGATACCGACAGACTTTCCGTCGTGCATGCTTCGGAAGTTATTTCCTGCAACGAAAAGCCGACGGAAGCCATCAAAAACAAAAAGGACAGCAGTATGTCCAAGGCGTTTGAACTGTTGCGCGGCGATACGGAAGCGCGGGCGTTGGTAACGATAGGCTCGACGGGTGCGTTGTTGGCGGGCACGGTGTTGCGCGTGGGACGGATCAAAGGCGTCAAACGTCCCGCTTTCTGCCCCATTTTGCCGACGGTAGTTCCGGGCAAGATAGTTGCCATCTGCGACAGCGGAGCCAACGTGGACTGCGATCCGCAGTGGTTGCAACAATTTGCACTGATGGGCAGTTTGTACCTTAACAAAGCGTTTGGTGTGGAGTCCCCTCGCGTCGCGTTGCTCAACGTGGGCGTCGAGGAGGAAAAGGGGGATATGTTGCGCAAGGAAACATTTCAGTTGCTCAAAAACACCCCCGAGATCAACTTTGCGGGCAATATGGAAAGCCGCGATCTGCTGAGCGGCGAGTTCGACTTGGTGGTATGCGACGGATTTGCAGGCAACGTGTTGCTCAAATCCACCGAGGGCGCGTGTATCGAATTGATGCGGTTGCTCAAACACGCAATGATGAGCAGTTTCAAATCCAAAATAGGCGCGTTGCTCGTCAAGAAAAAACTGTACGAAGTAAAGGACTTGATGGACTACAACAAGTACGGCGGAGCGGTGCTGTTGGGCGCGGCGAAAACGGTCATAAAGGGACACGGAAGTTCCAACGGCGAGGCGGTGTTCCACTGCATAGAGCAGGCATACAAAATGGAAAGCAACGGCCTGGTGCAAGCGATCGCGCAACAAATACAGGCTTAACGGCAGGAAAATAGGTTCTATAATGAACGTAGGGGGGGGGAGTAAACAAAACAAATAAACAGATGTTTCAAACTCACACCTCAACAATGAGTACTACACAAGTCGTCAAAGAACAACATCTAATATCGTTATAAACTTATTTTTGTAAATAAAACTTCAATCAAATAGGGATTTGAGTGAGCGCAGGGCGTGTGGATACAACGCACAAGCGAAAACTCAAATCCCTTCTGCGAAAAACTGTTTTTTTTCAAATAAACCCAAGAGGCAATGATTGTAATATTTAGTCGGCTTTGACAGTCGAAACTCATCCACCGTCTGACGACGGTCCCCCTTCTCTTGCGTCCCC
>CANQPI010000038.1 GCA_947625725.1 uncultured Clostridia bacterium
GCGTTTTGCACAGCCCCTTGCGCGTTTTTTCCAACCTCATGCGCGCAGTCGGAGAAAAACACAATGAAAAGCAAATTGGTTAATAGGTAGGTTTTACCATTCCAAAGTCATTCCGACGATAACGAACTTGTTCGTGTTCGGGTCGCCGTTCGCCACGATATTTAACGACGTAGAAGCGGAATCAAGGGTAATCTCCACGTCAAAGGCACTGTCTAATTTCCCATTGTAAACCGCGTCCGCAGGCTTGTCTTTCGTGAAAGATTTGCCATTTACGGAAATCTGCGTAGTAGTGGCTTCCGCGAGGGGGATGATTTTGAACGTGATTTTCTTAATCTGATGTTCGGTTGTAAGCGCGATAGTCGTGTCCTTCTTTGACCGTCCAGGCATATGCCCGAAGCCCATGCCCGTGTTCGAGAATTTACCGTTCGTCAAAATGCAAGATTTTATTTCAGTTTGACCAGGAGTCCACTTATTAAGGTCGCCAAGCATATCTTGACCTTCCTCAGCGCCGCCATAGTCATAAAGAGTACTATCACACACCGTATCCGCTGTCAATTTCCCCGTCCAATCGTACACGAATTTGCTACTCGATTCCTGCGCCGTAATCGTGACATTACACTTATTTGATTCAATCTCGCCAACGCTTACCCAAATTTGAACGTTGCCCGCCGCAACACCTGTGACTTCGCCGTTGTTGTCTACTGTGGCTTTGGATTCGTCGGAAGAATGCCATTGTTCCGTACCGTCAAGCCGTGCATTTGTGGGGAGTATCTCTTTCACTTCCAATTTTGCATGAAGCGGCATTTTGACTTCTGCCGTTTCGTCAATCACTATTGCGGTAACATCAGGTAGTGTGCCACTATCAACAGAAGCATCTACCACCGTATATGTTCCACTATCTTTTTTCAATGAAACTTTGAGAACAAGGGTGCAATTATCCAATTTTCCATTTCCGTAACCCACAAGTTTTGCTACGGAATTATCATGTTCGAACGAACACTGCAACTTCTTGTCACCCGTGCCAAGAAGATTGACAGTCCAAGTTTGTGAATAAATCGAACCTTCTTCTACCTTGCCCGTGATATAGAACTTGTTGTTTGAATCGCCAAGAGTTACACCGTCGCCCGCCGTATCCATGAGCGCAATCGCCTCGACCACGGAGAGGGGCTGTTCCCTGCTTCCTTTGTCCGTAACGACAATCGTGACTTCCGTTTTGATCGCCGTATCTTTTGCCGTTGCGGTAATGGTAGTCTGACCTGCGCCAACATAGGTCACTTTGCCGTTTTGTACGGTAGCGGCTTGCTCGTTGGAACTGCTCCATTCAACGTCTTGCGAAGCCGCGACGGGTTGCACGGTAGCGTTGAGTTGAATATAGTTTCCGCTTTGAGGAGCAAGATACAAAGTGCCGGACTTATTCAACGTAACTGACTCGGGATCGGGTTGAACCACTTGTTGATTGCCGAATGTGCCGAGTTGCGCCTTGTAGTTGGAGGCTGCGTGAGTGGCATAGTTACCGCCGCCTATCGTGTTGAATGAGCCATAAGTGCCGTAGAAGTAAGTTCCGTTCTCCCAAGTGAAGATGTTGTACGTTTCGTCCCAAGACCAATGTTTGCCCGCAGTACGCGTTGCTTTGTAGACAGCGTTGATATGACCGTTGCTGTTTTCAATTTCCATATATTGATTGCCCTGTTTGAGCAACCAACCGTCGCCGTCGGCAATGAGGTCAACTATGACTGCATCCTCTTTGTTAGAGGACGTTGCCATGTAGTAACCGTTCATGCCACCTTTGAGGTAGTAGTATGTGTCGCCACTGCACTTCATACCCATGTAGTATTGACCTGCAACGGGCTGTGTTATAGGTGTAAATTCACCATCTGCCACATGCCCTTGGCACTTGTCTGCGCAGACAGGGTCGGTGCAAGTATTATCCGTGCATTTGCCGCAAGTAGGACAAACGTGACCGCAGACGTGAGCGGTTTCGTGTCCGGGGCATTTGTCCTTGCATGCGGGGTCTGTACAAGTTGCGTCCGTGCATTTGCCGCAGGTTTCGCATACATGTTTACATTCGTGCTTGTCGCAAGCGGCAATTACCGTAACTACCGCAAACAGCATTGCCAATACAAGCAACAAAGCAACTAATCTTTTTTGTTTCATATTTCCTCCTGTAAGGTGAGTATTACGGGGACGGGGGTACAGATAGTTATGCACCGCCGTTCCCGCGAATTTGATTATACCCCCCCCCCGTCCCGTCTTGTCAATACCAAAATGAAAATTTGTTGCATTTTTACCCCAAAAATTTGCAATTATGTTATATTTTTGACTACAAGACGGTACAAATACGGCAGGTTGGCGCAATCAGAAACGTTTTTTCGCGCCCAAAGTTGATTTTTTTGCAAAAAAAAAGGAGAAAACAAGTTTCTCTCCCGTCGAATGTTTACAAATGTTATGCACAAATTTGATAAATAAAAATATATTTCAGTCGGCGACAATGTTCAAAATTTGCCGCAAATCGTCTATCTCATAGGTGGGAACAAGCGACGAATCGTTTGCAACGTGATCGGGGTTGTACCAACAGGTATCTATTTGGGCGTTCACGCCGCCTTGAATGTCGCTTGTAAGGCTGTCGCCCACAATGAGCGTTTGGGATCTGTCTACGTTGCCGATATGCTCAAAACAGTAATCGAAGTACTGCTTTTGCGGTTTGGGAAAGCCCACTTCTTCCGAAACAAATCGCGCGAGGAAAAACTTGTCCATTCCGCTGCCTTTCATACGGCTGTTTTGTATTGCCAAAACGCCATTGGAAACAAGATACAACCGACAATGCTTTTGCAATTTTGTCAAGACCTCTTTCGCATGGGGAACGGTGTAAAAACCTTGCATCAGATAACTTTCGTAGAGTTCTCCCGTGCGGTTGGCAAGGTCGAGCGGGAGTTGCAACAACTTGAACGTTTGGACAAACCTGTTGACCAACACTTCCGCCTTGGTCTGCTTGCCCAATTCGAACAGACGCCATTGCTCGATATTCTTTTTGCGGTAGACGGCAAGCGTTTGTTGCGAAAAAACCAACCCCATGTCGCGAAAAGCCCGCCCGAGAGCGTACTCTTCGGACTTGTCGAAATCGAGGATCGTGTTGTCTGCGTCAAATAACAGCGTTGTATATTTCATAGTTCTTTTAGCGACTGATTGAGAGAAATACCCGAACTTGCGTTCAATATTACTAGCAATTTTCCGACAGTTTTGCGGAGCGGAAGGCGGGTTCGGGAGTCCCCGTGAACCACGCGGGTCCGAATCCCCCGCATTGCGGGTTTGTACTCGAACTTGTAACCGACTTGCTAAATAGCAACTAATTGAGAGAAATACCCGAAC
>CANQPI010000039.1 GCA_947625725.1 uncultured Clostridia bacterium
GGGGGGGGGGGTATCATACCTATGTTAACTGAAAATTTGCTTAAACTTTGTCCCAAAAACAGTTACGGACGAAAGAATTTGCAAAAAATTCAAATGCTAATAAAAACAGGAGGAACTATGACAAAAGCAAAGCAATGGAGAATAACGCTCATTGTGCTGTGCGCGGTACTTGTACTGTCGCTTGGCGCAGTGGGCATGTCGGCGATAGTGCAATTTGCGCAAGCCGAGGACGGTGTGCTGCCCGGTAACACGGCGGAGTACACGTTTACAAACGACAATGCACACCCGTGGGATTACACTCGCAATGATAACACTTGGACAAACAAACGTGATACAACGAGTGCAACAAAATTGACTGTGACTATCACGCGGGGTGGTTCTTTGACTTTTGCCTACAAAATGGTGGGTGTAGACGCCAACACACCGGGTTCAAAGGCGTATGCATTTTCTTTGAGTGACTTGTACATTACGCTCAAACAAAAAGGCATTACCAACACGATAGTTGCCCGTCACGGTGACGCGATGAGCGATTATATTCAACTATCTTTTGAAGAACTCGATGTCGGTGACGAAATTGTATTTTCTTACAAAAGAGTAGCCGATACAGGCGAAGAAGACAATTTGTACATCACAGGACTAAACAAATTACCCGAGCAGAGTTTGGAAATCAAACTCAATGCAGAGGACGGCGGAAAAGTTCAGATTGACGACGGCGCTTCGGCAAGTTCTGTTTCTAAACAAATCATCAACGGCAACAGCGTTACGATCAACGCTATTGCCGACGATGGCTGTTATTTTACCGGATGGAAAGACGACGCAGGAAATATCATATCGCGCGAAACAACGCTAACGTTTATTGCATTGTCCGAGATCCAATATACGGCAGGATTTTTTAGGAACGAAGGCGATGTCAAAGTTACGTTTGATGACGGTTGGCAGGAAGAAAGCGAGCAATTTAACGGCTATAAATTGGATAATTGGTTGGGCAAGGAGGGTACACTGCGCTTTGAATTTGTAGGCGAGAAGTGGCTCTATTGCAGTTATGCTTATAGTTGGGCATATGATAGCGGTTATAATAATATGCTTGAAGTTAACGCAACGTTGGATGGAGATGATTATTTTTACAGTAGTGGCGGAAACTTTTTATCTTTTCAAAAAAATAATTCTACGCTAGAAACGCCGGTGTGGACGAATGAGTACTTTCACGTTTTTGGCGAAGGATATCATATTGTAGAGATTTCTTTTGTCGGTACTATGAACGAAGCCGGTGGTGAAACAAACATGTTTTACTTGAAAGATATTCAATGGTTAGATACCCCAACCGAAACAATCTCTATTCAAGTAGACTATGACGCGACATACGGAACGATATATGCCGATATGTATAAAGTCGAGCCTAATGTCCCATTTGATGTAATTAAGGGGCAAAAGATAGGCTTTTCAGCAACTTTCAATGAAGTAAATTCTCAAATAGATGCCGATAAAACGGCTATATTGCGTTTTGCCGGTTTCTTTACCGAAGAAGGACAGCAAATATGGCCCGATCCGTACAGCTGTGTTGCTACATTTAATGAAGACGGATATACTGCAAACAAAGGAGTAAGTTCGTCTACAAGAAAGATCGTCGCTAAATTTGAGGAACTTGCACCAAGGAATGAGGTGTCGTTGATGGTGCGTTCGGGGAGCAACGTGAACAGTTACGACATCAAAAACAACGGTAGCGTAACTTTGCCGTATGGAATAACCAATAATGTAACCGTCACGATGAAAGACTATCCCGATTTTGACGAAAAATATACAGTTACTGTTAACGGTGTTGAGAAGAACATCAAGGAACTTTCAATTCAAAACGAGGCGGGACGCAACTATTTTTTGCTCAATGATATTTCCCAAGATACAACCATAACGGTCAAATACGACGTAGACGGGTTCTTTACTTCACCTGAATTTAGTTTCAAACTTGTGATAGGCGAAAGCGATCCGTTGAGTGATTTGCTTGTAGACAATGCAGAAAATATTTCCGTCGAGAACGATCCTTACGTGCCTTGGCAATTTTCAGCAAATCATACCACCGATCAAGGTGTCGCGTATATTGCAGGCAACTCCGGTATATTAGGATATTACGGTAAATCCGTTTCTAGTCTTAAATTTACCGTACAAGGGGCAGGTGTTTTGGACTTTGATTTTCTGATGGGGTACGGGTCTAATTTCTGGCTTGTATGGGGTGAGCAACCGCTCTCAATCACTGATACCATCTCGCAAGCGTATACAGGAGCCCACAGCACCGAAAAGGATGATAACGGCGAGAAATATTGGAGTATAAAGTCTGATCCCGAAGCTATCGAAAGGTTGATTGCCGCAAGTAGTACGTCTACAAAGGCTGTTTCTAACAACGGAAATATGTTTTGGTTCAAAGGAAATGGTTGGGAAGGTGGCAAAACAACTACTATTCGCGAAGACGGCTGGGCGCATGTTTCCATACCTGTCGGCACAGCAGAGCAATCTACGGATATATATGTAAGTTTTTACAGAAGTACTGATTACTATGGGTATTCCACTCCTTGGACTAGCAATGCTTCACCTGATTACACATTGATTCGAAACGTCGGATTTTATTCGGGTAAAGGACATTTGTCTTACTCCGTCAGCAATCCGTCTGCCGGTAGCATTACCGCGACGAGCGGCGACCAAGCCATACAAAGTGGCAACGAAATAGATCTCGGCAGTCGCGTGACATTCAAGGCGAGCGTAGAAGACGGAAATCAATTTTATGGATGGGTCAACAGCAAGAAAGAACTTGTATCTACGTCGCAAGAATATACTTGCGCGATTACAAGTAACGATTTCTCATTAACGGCTGTAATTGATACGCAAAACAAATTTGCTCTACGCAAAGACGGCGAATTTTACGAAACGCTGGATGACGCCTTGCAAAATGCAATCGACGGCGATAAAGTGATTGTACTGAAAACAGGCATTTCCATAGATCATGATACCGAAATAGGCACAGGGGTTTCGCTTATATTACCGATAAACGACAAGGGCGAATATTATGCGCTGGGAGATGGTACAAATTCAATAAATCGCGTTGCCTGGACTCAGGAGGCAAAATACAAAAACTTGGAAATTACCGTTGCCTCCAATGCCAAACTTACAATTCGCGGAAGTCTGTATTTGGGCGCAACGCTTCATCACCCCGACCAATCTGCGCAGGGACATACTTCCGGAAAGTACAATCAACTCAAATTGGACGGACAGGTCATTGTTGAACAGGGTGGCACGCTTGACGTTATGGGGCGTGTTATAGGTGAAGGGAGCATAACCGTCAACAATGGTGGCAAACTTTTGCAACCGTTTATGATACTTGATTACAACGGCGGCACTAACACCGAATCCATGTTCAGTGCCGGCGTTACTCCGTTCAAAATGTATTCTATGGTCAACATACAGTGTTCGGGAGGTTTCACGATCAACTACGGCGGTACTTTGTACGGACATGCCAGCCTGTATTTTTGGAGTAGTACGACAACTATCGATCAACCCTTTGTGACCTATGACGGTGCCCAAGGCGACGAAGAAACTGCGCTTATTATTCTTAAAGACAGTTCGTCGGCACATTTCGACTACGACGATTCTCACTCTCGTCCCGAAATGGGTACGACAAATAACGCCCAAGATGCCGGAAAAACCACGGTTACGATAACGGGTGGCGCAACTGCGGGTTATATGTCATTCCCGTTGGATATCAACACAAGCAAAGTATATTTTTCCGTTCCCTACAATTTCGAATTGATCTTGCAGAGTGGAAATTTCGACATTGCTTATCCCTACAAACTTATGCCGGGATCTGTTGTTAACGTAAAGGCAGAGGCTACTCTCACCGTAAAGAACGGCGCGGGTTTGCACGTATACGACAGTTTTGCAGATAACGGCGTTGCAAAACGTTCATATCCGACATTCGAACAGTTGAAAAATGCAAATTACAAAACTTACGCCAGCCTGATTGTGGACGGCACGTTGGTGATTGAAGACAATGCGGAGTTTTTGGGAACGGTTCAAACAACGGGTAGCACCGGGCGTATCGAAATAGCCGCAGGTGCAAAATTACAAGATAAAGAGTTGTTTGACGGCACGGCTACCGTTTACAGTTGTAGTTACACCGGCTACACGCTCAAAGCGCACGTTTGGGACAATGTACACGATACAATTGCTCCTTTGAAAGCGGGGTGCAATTACACGGCGGTGCAGTGCGAAAAAGAGTGGACTTTGCCTGGCATTGAGTTCGCAGTAGAGCAAACAAAAGGCGCTCATGGCAGTGAGGCTCACAACACTACAACGCAAACTACTCCCGCGGCACAACTTAATGGCGGCTCGTGGAAAGTGGAACACGGCGACAGTCACCTGTTGGATTGGACTTACAATGCAGAAAAAGACACTTTGCCCAACGCGGATACTCATCACACAACGATCACGCGTCAATGCACCGAACTTGGTTGCGGCCACAGCGAAACTCGCGAGTTGCTCTACGCGCCGGCTAGTTGGGGCGACATCACCTACACGGGCGACAATTTGACGGACGACGAGTTGAAAGCAGCCATCAACAAGTTGTTTGGTTCGGGCTACGACCTGTTTGCAACAGCGGACGGCAGTTTGAGCCACGGCACTATTTTGGAAGTCAACGGTACGGGCTACGACGTGACCGTAACCCTTGCCAAGGGATTTTGGGTGAGCGGCGAAAACTATTCGACAGATAAACTCGACAAGCAACTCAAAATCAATGTGACTGCGGCACAACTTACCGCAGCCAACGTGGACAAGATCGCCAACGTAACCTACAACGGCAAGGAACAAAAACCCCAAATCAAAGTGACCTACAACGGACGCGAACTTACTCTCGACACGCACTACAACGTTGACTACCGCGACAACACCAATGTCGGACAAGCGACGATCACCGTTACCGCGGCAGACAAAAACTACGCGGGCGAGTTCGAAGTGCATTTCACTATCGATCCGCTGGATATAACAAGCGCGCAATTGCAAGGGATTGAAGATAGTTACGAATATAGCGGCAAACCGCAAAAGCCCGAGGAGTTTGACGTGATCGCTACGGGCAACTTGACTGTTCCCAAAGGCGACTACGACGTGAGTTACAGCCACAACGGCGGCGACGCCGCTTGCACCAAATTGGGCAAAGTGACGGTGACTGTCACAATGAAAGAGGACAAAAACTTTATCGGTAGCGCTTCCAAAACGTTCGACATCACTGCGGCAAACGCCAACAGCGCGCAAGTAACGGTAAACGGCGAGTACACATATAGCGGTAGCGCGCAAACGCCGGATAGCGACAACGTACAAGTTACGCTCGCGGGCTTTGATACTCTTGTGTACGAGCAGGACTACACCTTTGCGGCAACGTCCAACACCAATGCCGGCATGGCGACGGTTACTGTTACGTTCACGGGCAACTTTACGGGTAGCGCAACGGGAACGTTCCAAATCAAGCAAAAGGACATTTCCGTCCTCACGTTCGGCGGAGTGGACGCGAGTTACGTGTACACAGGCAAGGCTATCAAGCCCGAGCCCACGGTGCAATTCAACGAGATACCTCTCGTCAAGGAGCAAGACTTTACCGTAACTTACAACAGCGACAGCGACGGCGCGGCTTGCATTGCGGTAGGCACGGTAACTGTTACCGTCACCGCCAAGGACGGCAACTACACGGGCAGCAAAACGTTGACGTACGGTATCACCGTCAAAGACGCAACCGAGGCGCAGATCCAAGTGACGGGCAGTTACGTCTACAACAGCCAAACGCAAACCGCCGCTTTGACGGTTACGCTTGACAACTACACAATTACCGCAAGCGACTACACGGTGGATTACGGCGCGTCCGATCGCGTAAACGTCGGCACGGTCAATTTCACGGTCAACTTCAAAGGCAATTTCAGCGGCAGCAAGCAGCTTTCTTTCCAAATCACCCAAGCCAAGGTGGTAGTCAAACCGCAAGCCGCACAGTCGCCCGAGGGCGAGGACCAAGTTGCGCTCAACTACGATATCGAGGGAACGATGTACAACCAAGACGAGGCAACGCTTCGCGGCGGCATTACGCTCAAACTTGACGGCGAATTGTCCGCCAAGCACGCGGGCGACACGCTCAAAATCGTGGTGGTGCTGGACCAAACCGTAAAGGGCAAACTGTCCAACTACGATATTGACGTATCGCAAACAGCCGATTACACGGTGACGGAGGCAGTGTTCGGCGAAGTAACCGTTTCTGCCGACGTCAACGTACCCTATGACGGCAAGGAACACCCCATTACGGTCAGCGGACAACCCGAACACGCCGTTACGGAGATCAAGTACACCTTGAAGAGCGAACCGTTCGAGGGCGACCCCAAGGACGTGGGAGAGTATTCCGTAACTGTGCGCATAACCCTTGCAAGTTATCACGAATACAGCGTTACGCGCACGGTGACTATCAGAGCGGCGCAACTCACCGTTCAAATCAACAAGCAAACCACAACGTTCAGCGGCAAGCAGCAACGCCCCGACAGCGCGGCGACCAATTGGAAAGTACTCGGCGTGGCGCAGGGCGAGAGCGTAACGCTCACGCTTGAAGCGTCGCTCACCGACGTGGGCAAAACGGATATCGTCGCGACCCTTGTCGAGGGCGACAATACCAAACTGTCCAACTACACCTACGACAAAGCCTCGCTCACGCTCAAAGACGGCTTCGAAGTGACCGCCAAGAGCGTAGACGACTTGACTTTCGGCGGAGTGAACGCAAGTTACGAGTACACGGGCAACGCCATTCACCCGCAACCCACAGTAAAATTCGGCGAAATTTCGCTCGAACAAGAGCAAGACTTTACCGTTGCGTACGGCGGCAACACGACCGTTGTCGGTGGCGGTACGGTAACTGTCAACGGACGGGGCAACTACACGGGCAGCAAGCAATTGACCTTTACCATTACCGCCAAGGACGCAAGCGGTGCGCAAGTTACCGTTACCGATCCGCAAAGTTACGTTTACAACGGAACAAATCAAACAGTCAAGTTGACGGTTACGCTTGCCAACTACACAATTACCGCAAGCGACTACACGGTAGAGTACGCCGACGGCGCAGACCGCACCAACGTCGGCACGGTCAACTTCACGGTCAACTTCACAGGCAATTTCAGCGGCAAGGTAGACAAACTCACCTTTACCGTCACAGCGAAAAACGCCACCCTCAACATTGAGGAACAGCGCGTAACGTTTGACCGCAACCCGCACGACGCCGCGCAACTTCGGCACTCGTTTGCGGACGTGTTGCCGGGCGACGAGCAAGATATAACCGTCACGCTCAAAGGCAGCGGCACAAATGTCGGCAACTACAACGTCACTGCGGAGTTCGGCGGCGACAAAGCGGGCAACTACAACTTTACCGTCAACGGCGACGGCAAGTTGGTAATCGAGGCGGCAACGATAGACAGCGTTCGCGTAACAAGCACGCACATCTACAACGGAACGGAACAAACCCCCGAGTTGGAAGTAAAAGCGGGATCGCTCACTTTGCAACAGGGCGAGTACACCGTCGGTTACAGAGGCAATCGCAGTGACGTGGGCACTGTCACCGTCACCGTCCAAGCAAACGGCGGCAACTTTGTCGGAAATGCTCAAACTCAATTCGGCATAGACAAAGCCACAATAACCGTCACGGTGGATGACAAGTCGTCCGAGTACGGCGAGCCGTTCGACGACAATTTCACCTTTGAAGCGAGCGGCATTTGCGACAAGGACAAAGAATCGCTCTTTGTCAAGGACTACATCACACTTAATTGCGACGCGTCCGTTAGCAAGGTCGTCAACACCTACGACATCACGGCGAAGGTGGGAGATGTTCAACCCGAAAACTACAACATTGTAATAGGCAAACAAGGCACCTACACGGTGACTGCGCGTGACGTCACGGTGAACGTATTCGATCAAAACGACGTGTACAACCGTGATCACGACTACGCTTTCGTATCGACCAAGTGGCAGTTGGCGCAAGACAGCACCATGGCGTACAACCAAGACCCGAGCGTGTTGCAGGTAGTGCTTGCCAAACCGACCATGACCGACGCAGGCAGTTACAAGATAGTACCGTCCTACACCAACTCCAACTACAACGTAACGTTTGTAGGCAGTTGGCAGGGCAGTGACGAACATCAAGGCAAAGCGGGAACTTACACGGTAGACAAACTCACTCTGATTGACGGAGAAAACGACGCATGGTTTGTTCTCCAAGTCAACGGAGATGCTTTCAACGAACAATATCCCGAACTGTACAAGTACGCGGGAAAGGCTTATGATCTCACGGCAATGGTGTACGTGGGCGAGGACGAAGTTACCGCAACGGTAGATCCAAGTACTCTCGATCAGATAGGTATCCATCAAGTAACGGTAACTATCCAAGATACCAACTACCAAGGCAGCAAGACGTACAACGTAGAGTTAGTGGGCGACGACGGATACTCTCAGAACCTGCACGAAGTACTGCAAGCCTTGAACGAATTGGTAGGTAACGTAACGGCGGATACTCTCAGTTCGAGCGACGAACACTTTGCAATAGTGAAGGGCATAGAGAGTGAACTTTCCAAACTCAACGCGGACGAGAAAGAACTCGGAGCAGACGAACTAGTCAAGTACCAAGCGATAGTAGACGCCTGGAACAATGCCGCGGCAATAGACGACAGCGTAATAGAAACAGCCAAGGCATTGGCGGACGCACCCATCAATTGGTTGTTTACAATATCCGCACTCAATGTATTGCTAAGTGCGCTGTATGTAGTAGGCAAAGGAGGACAACTGTAATGAAGAAACGGAATCTGGTAGTAATAGCATTGCTGTTAATGGTAGCATTGTTGCTTGCGGCATGCGTAGAGGACAAACTGACAGCGATAGAGATATTGCAACAGAAGTACAACGAGATAACCGCCGCCAAGAGCATAGAGCAAAAGATAACAATAACAAGCGGCAACTTTACTCAATACGAGAGGGACAAGACGTACGCCAAGACAACAACGGGGTACAGCGTAACGGGAACGGAGAAGAAACTCAACGACAGTTCCGCGACAGAGGCGTACACGGTAACGGACATCAGCGAGGAAGTAACTTCCGTCAACGGCACTCCCACTCTGAAATTGGACGAAAGTTACTTTGAAGCGGGCTACAAACTGACGGAAACGGGACTGACCGCAACGGTAAAGCAAAACAACATCAAGGACGTACTGAGCATAGAGGATGACGCATTGACCTCTCCCACCAGCGACCTGACGTTGGAACTGAGCCTTAGCGGCGACAAACTTACGACAGTCCGTCTGAGTTACACTTCCGGCACAAGTCGCGTCACTATCCAACTCACCATGAGTTACTGAGCGTATTGCAGTAACGCCAATCAACAGCCTCTCCGCCAAGGAGGGGCTTTTGTTTTGCGATATTGGTGCGCGTGAGGGGGCAAATCACGTAATTTTGGCAAATTGTGTGAAAAAAATCACACAATTCCGCAAAATTGTGTGAAAAACCCATTGACTGCCGATACTTGGGATAGTATAATATTGTCAACGCGGAGGTAAAATCGTGAAAAGGTTCATTTTGGAAGATCTACGCAAATGGCGTGTATCCAAGTACCGCAAGCCGTTGATATTGCGCGGCGCGCGGCAGGTGGGCAAAACGTGGGCGTTGAAAGAATTCGGCAAGGAATTTGCCAATGTCGCCTACTTCAACTTTGACGAGTCGGAGGAATATCGTCAATTTTTCGAAACGACCAAAGACGTCGGTCGCATTTTGCAAAACCTGTCCTTTGCCAGCGGACAAAGTATCAATACGGACACGCTCATCATCTTTGACGAGATACAAAGTTGCAACAGTGCGCTCAATTCGCTCAAATATTTTTGCGAAAACGCCCCCGAGTACTACGTTGCGTGCGCGGGTTCGTTGTTGGGCTTGGCGCTTTCAAAGGGTTTCCCCGTTGGCAAGGTAGATTTTCTCGACATCGGTCCAATGACCTTTTCGGAGTTTTTGATAGCCAACGGCGACCAAACCCTCTTTTGCTACCTAAACAGTCTTGGCGCGGCAGAGCCTATCCCCGACGCATTTTTCAACCCCCTGTGCGAAAAACTCAAAATGTACTTTGTTACGGGCGGCATGCCTGAGGCGGTTTTGCGCTGGACGGCAGATAGGGACGTATCTTTGGTAAACAACGCGTTGGACGGCATCCTCGGCGCGTATCAAAAGGACTTTGGCAAGCACCACGACGACGCCGACGAGTCGCGCCGTCACGATGTGCAAAAAATCAACCTAATCTGGAACTCCCTTCCGTCGCAGTTGGCAAGAGAAAACAAAAAATTTCTCTATTCCGTTGTGCGCGGCGGTGCGCGTGCGCGCGAGTACGAGGACTCCTTGCAATGGTTGGTAGACGCCGACCTTGTCACCAAAGTTTTTCGCATATCCAAGCCCGCCTTGCCGCTATCCGCCTACGAGCAAACGGATTGCTTCAAGATCTACCACGGCGACGTAGGTTTGTTGCGGCGGCAATCGCGGCTAAGTCACACGGCGTTTGCCGAGGGCAACAGGCTGTTCAGCGAGTTCAAGGGCGCGCTCACGGAGAACTTTGTTTTGCAAAGCATTCTTCGGCAGTTTGACGGCAAGCCAAACTATTGGGCGCAAGCCCCCTACGAGGTAGATTTCGTCGTGCAGTCCGATAACGACGTCGTTCCCGTCGAGGTCAAGTCCTCCGAGAACGTTTCTTCCGTCAGCCTCAAAAATTACCTTGATTTCTACCCCGAAACGCCCTTGGCGGTGCGGCTGTCCATGCGCAACTTGTCCCACGACGGCAAGATACTCAACGTGCCGCTTTTTGCGGCGGACCAACTGCACAAATTGATAAATATCGCCCTGCGCAAGTAATTCTCCCTCCCCGCCCGCCTCTCCTTGCACTCCAAGGAGGGGCTTTTTTGTATCCCCCGCCCCGAGCGGCAATTCAAAAGTAAACACAAATTTTTTTTCTTAATTTTCACTGAAATTGTTGACAAATCGCTGGGGGGGGGGTATCATACCTATGTTAACTGAAAATTTGCTTAAACTTTGTCCCAAAAACAGTTACGGACGAAAGAA